>CAYOXM010000008.1:16412-54777 GCA_964407925.1 uncultured Gammaproteobacteria bacterium | reverse complement strand
GGGCGGCGGCAGGAACAAGGCGGCCTGCGGAACGGACGCCGCTCGCTGCTTTTTCTTTTTTCCGGTCGTGGTACGCTCGTGTCGCGTTCATTGCCAAAGGGGGTCGCCATGACGGTCATCGCCGAAGGGAAGACCAAAATCATCCGGGGTGTTCCGGGAACGAACGAGGTGCTCATCGAAAGCAAGGACGACATCACCGCGGGCGACGGCGCCAGGAGGCACTCGTTCCACGGCAAGGGCGCCGCCGCGACGACGACCGCGACGAATTGCTTCGCCCTGCTCTCGCGGCGCGGCATCCCGAACCACTTCCTCGCGCGCGAGGACCTGCGGGCGTTCCGCGCCCGACGCTGTGCGATGATCCCGATCGAAATCGTGACGCGACGGATATCGTCGGGATCGATCACCAAGCGCGAACCGCACCTCTATGAAGGCATCACGTTCATGGCCGCGCCGCGGATCGAACTCTACCTCAAGGACGACGCGAGCCACGACCCGTACATGAAGATGTCCGACGACCGGAGCGAGTGGCTGCTCTTCGACCCCCGCCGGCCGAGCAGCCTCGGGCCGATCGCAAGGCGTCCGTTCCATAGCATCCGGTTCGGCGACTCGTGGGTCGTGGACCACATCCACGTCCAACGGCTCGAGGAGCGCGCGCTGGCGACGTTCCTCGCGCTCGAGGCCGCGTGGGCGTCGCTGAACGTCACGCTCGTCGACTGCAAGATCGAATGCGGCGTCGACCTCGGGACGTACGAGCTGCTCGTCGCCGACGTCATCGACAACGACTCGTGGCGCATCTGGCCGGACCGCAACAAGACGCTGATGAAAGACAAGCAGACATATCGCGATGCCGCCGTCGTGACGCCGGAGACGCTCATGCGCGTGCGCGACAACTACTTCTGGGTCGCAGGGGCGACGACCATTTTTCCCCCGTGACGCGCGCGCCCGATTCCTCGGGCGCTTTTTTAACCCTCTCGTATTTCGCGGGCTGCCCGCTTTTTTCAAGGAGCTCGCACCCGCCTTTAAAAAATCCGCCGGAAGGCGGATTCAGTACGTGATGACGAGATGCGAACCCTGATCGCGCAGCCAGGAGGTCGGGTGGCCGAGCGGCGCAAGGAGCGTCCGCAGGCTGCGCCCGTGCCCGACGATCATCATGCATCCGTCAGGATGCTCTGCGACGAGCTCGTTCAGAAGGGCCTTTTGCCGCTCGAACACGTCGATGCCGCGTTCGCCGCCGAACGGGGTGAAGTCCGCCTCAAGGACGAATGACGCAGTCGGCAGGTTGCGCAAGCCGCACTTCAGCCCGAATTCGGCGTATGACACGCCGTCGAGCGAACCGAAGTGGCACTCGCGCAGCCGGACGTCGGTCCAGGAGTGGACGGTCAGCGCGGCGGCGACCACCTTGGCGGTCTGCACGGCACGCTTCAGGTCCGACGAAACGATCGCGGTGATGCCCAGCCCCCTTACGCCATCGGCGAGCCGGGCAGCCTGGGCATACCCCGTGGCGTTGAGTTCCGCGTCAAGGTGACCCTGGATGCGATGCTGGGCGTTAAGGTCGGTCTGGCAGTGCCGGGCGACGACGATTTTCATCATACTTCCTCGGTGGGGAAAGAACCGCGCCATCTTAACACCGCGACCCCCGGACGGCAATGCGCTTGACCCCTTCGCGTGGCCCAGCGGAGGGGTTGACGCGCCCCGTCCGCAATGGTCACCTGTAGGCAACGGCGCTCTTCGCGCCGGCGCACCACAAGGATGGTTGAAAATGACTGACGTCAATCGGGTTCCCGTCGTGGACATGGTCGGCGACGCCGGCCGGCTTCCGCAGCTCCTCGGGGAGGGGCTCGAACGGTTCGGCTTCGTCACGGTGACGAATCACGGCATCCCGCCGGCCTACCTCCGCAGGGCCTACGAGGTCGCGCGCAGCACGTTCGCGCTCCCCGAAGCGGTGAAGCAGAAGTACGAGACGCCCGCGAACGGCCGAGCGACCGGCTACACCTCGTTCGGCATCGAGCATGCCAAAGACGACCCGACGCCCGACCTCAAGGAGTTCTGGCACGTCCGCAAGAACGTGCCGATGGCCGAACGGCTCTACCCCATCGAAGTGTCCGACTTCGGCGGAACGTACATGGCGCTGTTCGACGCCCTCGACCGCCTTTCGACGCGGCTGCTCGACGCCGTCGGCAGGCATCTCGGCCGTCCCGACGGCGAACTTTCCGCGATGACGCGCGAAGGCAACTCGCTCCTGCGGATCCTGCACTACCCGCCGATCAGGCCGGGAACGCCGGGACTCCGTTCGGCGCCGCACGAGGACATCAACTTCATCACGCTGCTCGTCAGCGCGACGGCATCGGGACTGGAAATCCTCACGCGGGAAGGAGCGTGGATCGCGGTCGACAACCCCCCGGACGCGATCATCGTGAACGCGGGCGACATGCTCCAGCTGCTGACGCGGGGCCGCATCCGGTCGACGACGCACCGCGTCACGAACGGCACGGGCGACGGCGAACGGTACTCCATCCCGTTCTTCGTCCATCCGCGCTCCGAAGTCGTCCTGTCCGAGCTCCCGCGAGTCACCGCCGGCGAGTACCTCGCGCGACGGCTCGAGGAAATCGGCATCAAGCCGTCATGAACGAAACGCCCCGCGGCATCGCGGGGCTTTTTCTATTCTCCTGTGCCGAGCAGCCGCGCGTACGCTTGACGCACGTCGCCGCCGTCGACGATGGCGGCGCGCAGCGCGTCGAGGAAGGGCGTATCCGACGTCTCGTCCTCGAGCAGCGCGAGGAGGTACGGCAGCGACGCGTAACCCTCGCTGTCCTTCGGCGCCGCGCCGGACAGCACGAACTCGTGTCCGGCGGCGCGATTGCGCGAATGCTGGCTGAACGCCGTCGCGACGAGGTCGGCGAGCCCCGCCGGCCCGAATGCGGCGTCAGGATCGCCGCCGAGACGCGCGATCACGTACCGCATCTCGCGAAGCGCGAGCGCGACGAGATACCCCTTGGCGTTCCCCTGCAGGTGCAGGCCGTCGGCGATGCCGAGTCCCGTGGCGTAGACGTTCTTGAGGACGCCCGCGAGGGCGACGGCGCGAGGATCCGCAGAACGTTCCGTGACGATGGCGGTCCCCTCGAACAGCCCCGCGACGGTCGCGGCCGCAGCCTCGTCCGCCGCCGCTATCGTCGCCGCGCCGAACTTCCCTTCGGACAGCTCGGCAGCGAGCATCGGACCGCTCATGATCGCCCACGGCTGCCCGTCCGGCAGCCGCAAAGGGAACAGCGCGTCCATGGTGAGACGGTCTTCCGCGTCGATGCCCTTCGACATCGCGACAACGACGGCTTTCGGGTCGAGGTGCGGCCCGACTTCGGCGAGCCCGTCGCGCACCACCCACGTCGGCATGCAGAGAAATGCCGCGGCGGCTCCGGCGAGCGTTTCCTCGAGCGTCCCCTGCCCCGGAACCTTCGCGGCATCCTTGTCCCACAACCGCACGTCGACGTCCTCGCGACCGCCGAGGACCGCCGCGACCGCCGTTCCCAGATGTCCCGCGCCGATGATGGCGACCTTCGTCATAGCATTCCGTTCACGTTATTCACCGCGTCAGCATAGCGCTTTTCTCCGCGATGATGAAGCGTCATTCGGAAAAGACGCGACGCAAGACCTTCTCGAGCGTGCCGGTCTTCCCTTCCCAGGACGTCTGCGAATAAAACTCGTCGAACAGCGCGGCGATCTCCGGCCACCCGCGGCGGAGCGCCGTGAGCCGCTGTTTGGGCGGCGGCGACCATGCGCCCTCCTTGGCGAAATGCGTCTCGATGAGGCGCGCGGCGAGATCGTGGAGCGCCATGTATGCCGTGGGAAAATCTTCCGTCGCGAGGTGGCGCGCGGCACGAAGCTTGTCCTCGGCCTCGAACTTGCGGTGCAGGACGTCTCCCACCGCCGCCTTCTTCCTGCCGGTATCGGCTATCGTCGCCGCGTATTCGCGAAGCGCGTCCATCCTGCCCGACCGGTCGCTCACGATGCGCGCCTCGCCCCAGGTGGAAACGCAGTCGTCGGGATTCTGCGCGTAAAAATCACGGGCTTCCCGCTCCGAAGCGAAGAGCAGCTCGAACGTGAGACCGTCGCGCCGTTCGACGTCGCGCCAAACCCCTTCCTCGACCAGCACGAACACGTCGATGTCCGCGTCGGGACGGGCGTCGCCGCGGGCGTAAGAGCCGAAAATGGCCACGCCGAGCGTTCCGGGGCGGGCAGCGAGCTCATCGACGAAAGCGCGTACGCCTTCAGTCATACCGGCTTCCGAATGCATAGTCAGAGCATACCACTTTTCCCGCGAATTTGCCTAAAATAAGGATAAAAATGCCTTTCGCCGACGGCTCGCTCCGTTGACAGCGGGCACGACACGCGATGGAATACGTCCGCACGAAAGAGGTGTGCCATGGCTGAAATCGACGACGACCTCCTGTTCCTCTCGCGTGACGACCTCATGGCCGAGACCCTTCGCCTCCGCGCCGGCATCCGCGATCATCGCGACCAACGCGGCGACGATCGCTGTTGGCTGGACGACGACAAGCTGTACCAGCTCCTTCCGGAGAAGCTCCCCGCGCCGACGGCGATGGACGCGGAGCTTATGCTGCCGAACTGCAAACGGTTCCTCGCGACGCGCGTGAACCCCCGGGACCGTTTCGCCTGGGGCGAAACGCCCGGCGGCGGGATGCTCGCCATCCTCGCGCAAGCCGAACGCGAATTGCCGTCGCTGCTCCTGAACGGGGACGACTGGCAGACGCTCTTCGTCGACGACGAGAAGCCGCACGTCGAGCGCGTCTGGATGCCGTACGGGGAAGGACGACTGTACCTGCACCTCATCCACCCGTGCAGGCCCGACGAGCCGCTCTTTCATCCGCACCCATGGCCCGCGGCGATGCGCATCCTTCACGGCGCGTACGAGACCGCCTACGGCCACGGTCCGCCTGACGGTCCCGCGCCGGAGAAGGGCGCCGTCAGGATCGTCCGTGCAGGAGAATCCTACGAGATGGTGAATCCCGAGGCCTGGCATTACGTCCGGCCGATCGCCGACCCCGCGGCGACGGTCATGGTGACGGGAAAGCCGTGGTCGACCGGCAAACGCAAGGTGCGCGACCTCAAACCGCTGTCACCGGAACGCACGCGCGACATCATCGCGTACTTCCGCGGTCACTATCCGCTCGCGCACCCCTGACGCGACGACCGTCCCCTGCGGGACGGTTTTTTGCAGTAAGAAAAACCCGCCGAACGGCGGGCTTTGTCATTTGACGAGGACGTCCCAACGGACGCGGAGCGGCGGTCCCGGCCGCGCGTGCGACAGGGAGAGACCGCCGGCAGCGACCGGCGAACTCGCCGTGACGCGAATCCGCCTCGTGCCGTCGTGCAGCGCGTCGATGCGGGCGCAGGACGCGCACGTCGCGAGCGCCGATTCGTCGGCTTGCGTCATGCCGTTCGGCAGGACGATGCCGCCGGGCGCACGTGACGCTTCGAGTGTCGTCCCGTCGACGAGACGCGCTGCCGCTCGCGATGCGGATGCGGTAAGCGCGACGCGGACGTCGAGGACATTCGCGCGATCGCTCATGTCGACGACCGACGGATCGTCGGTCACGGCAAGCGTCTGCACGTCGGCATCAAGGAGCGGGATCGCCGTGCCTGCGCGTTGCCAGAGCGGGATGACGTCGAGCGGCGCGTCGCGAGTGACGCGTCGTCCGCCGTTCACGTGGGCGAAGGACCACCAGTCGAACCATTCGCCGGGCGGCAGCAACGTTTCGCGGCTTCGCGCCCCGCGCGCGGTGACCGGAGCGACGAAGAGCGACGGACCGAACCAGTATTCCTCGCCCGTGTCCCATGCCTCCGGAACGTCGGGGTGCATGAGGAGCGGGTGACGGATGACCGGGAGCCCCGTGTCGACCGCCTCCTTCGCCGCCGCGTAGAGGTACGGGAAAAGCCGGGTATGCAGGCGCGCGTACGCGCCGTAAACCGCGACCGTTTCCGCGTCGCTCCAGAGCGTCCACTTGCTCGTTCCCTCTTTCTTGCCGGCGCATGCGTTCTCGTCGTGCATGTCGGACGACAATGCGCCGAACTCGGCCCAACGCAGGTAGACCTCCTTGTCCGCCGGAGGATCGTTGAGGCAGGTGAAGCCGCTGATGTCGCTTCCCCAGAACGGGATGCCCGAGAGGCCGGCGCTGATGCCGGCACGGACGTGGGCCGGAAGTCCGCGTCCCTGTTCGAAGCTCGCGGACGGGTCGCCCGACCAGATGACCGGCGCGAACGCCTGCGAGCCCGTGTATCCGCTCCGCGCGAAGTACATCCAGTCGTTGCCGCGCACGCGACGGAGGTAGTCCGTCGTCGCGCGCTGCAGCATGAGCGGGTAGAGGTTATGCGCCTCCCATCCGGTCATGCCGTTCCCGAGCCGTGCGTTCGGCGGCAGGTACTCGCCGAAGTCCAGCATCCAGCCGTCATAGCCGAGGTCGAGCGCTTCTTGAAGACGCGACTCGTACCATGGTACGGCGCCCGGACGCGTGAAGTCGATGGTGACCACCGTCTGGCTGCCGCCCGAGATCATGAACGTGCGGAACTCGTCGCCGCCCTCGGTGCGAAGGAACAGGTCCTTCGCACGACCGTCAGCGAGAATTCCCGCAGCGCCCTCGGATGTCGTCGAGACGTGGCCGTTGAAGTAGCCGATCGCCTTGTACCCGAGCCGGTGCAGGTTCGCGGTCCATGCTGCGATTTCCGCGTCACGGCCGGACTGCCGCCCGTTCGGGAGGAAGTGCGTCGTGTCGTCGGCCATCGTCGTCGGCACGCCGCGGAGGCGGAACGCTTCCACCTCGGGCACGCCGTCGACCATCGTGCCGATGTCCGCGCGGCGGCGCGGACCGAACACCCACGGCGCGGGCAACGTCGCCCGTCCCGTGAGGGCGGTGAACCGGCCGAGCGTTTCCGCCGGGGTTCCGACGAACATGCGGTACTTGAGCCGCGGTTCGTCCGTGTCGACGCGCAGGAGCGACGGGTCGTCGCTGCCGAACGAGAACGACGTGCGGAACGACGTGTCGGCCCAGAGCGCGTAACCGGCCGAGGAATGGTAGAACGGCACGGGAACGTGCGTCATCCCCGGACCGTTCGGCGCGGGGTTGGTCGGACTCGGCGCGACGCTTTCGCCGCCCCCGAGACCGCCTTCCTCCACCCAGCACTGGTAGCGCCGGCCGCGATGACTGACGCTCCCTTCGCGTTCGCCGAGACCGGCGACGCGCTCGCCTTCGACGAGCAGGAACGTCTGTCCCATCGCGTCGGGAACCGAACCGTCCTTGCGCTTGCCGCGCACGGACGCTTCGACCGCGACGTCAGCACCCTCGACCTTCACGGAAAACGTCATGGTGACGTCTGGTTCCGCGGGATCGAAGAGCTCGATGTCGGCGGTCGTCGACGCGACGCGTACCGACGCGACCGCAGCTCCGTGGAGCCATGGCGCGTCAGTGAGCGAAACGTGGTCATAACCTTCGACGAGCGAGGGTCGGATCTCACGTTCGCGTTTTGTCGCGCCAATCGCGCCATACGCGCCCCTGTCGTCGCCGGCGACCGTTCGGTCGCCCGCGAACGTCTTGAGCACGGTCCTTCCGTCCGCGGCCTTCACCGTCATGGCGAATTGCCGCAAGTCGATGGCGACCGTCACGTCGGACGAACCGATGATCACGGGGCTAGGACCGTCATAACGGCCGCGCCCGGAAGGGGCGGGTTCGTCGCCGCACGATGCGGTCGCGAACGCTACAAAAACGACCGGCGCTAACGCGCGTCGCAGGACACCGTTCATCGGAACACCTCTTTCTTCGCTGGCAGAGGGAAAGGAACGGGGACTCTCGTCCCGCCGCCCATCTCACCCGACGGACGCGCCGCTGTCAAAGGTCCGCACAGGCGAAAAAACGGGCCCTCGGCCCGTTTTTTCGCCTCTCCCTATTCCGCGATTTCGCCGTCCTGCCTGCCGTCACGGAACATTTCACGCAGACGTTCAGCGACCTCATCCTTCTTCGTCACGCGGTGTCGCGCGACAATGCGCAGGCGGTCGACGCCGCGGCTGTCGAACTCGTCGTCGTAACGGAGCGCGGCGTCGTCGATGCGACGGTTGCGCTCGGCCTCCGGCAGGGCATCAAACCCCTTGCCGAGGTCCTCGCGGACGTCACGTTCGCCGAGGCGCAGCGCCAGTTCGTCCCAGAATACCCAGTCGTCGTAGTCGCCGATACGGGCATCGGTGCCGGCGCGCTTCAGGAACGACGCGGCGGGACGGAACTCCCCCGTCTTCGCGTCCTGCTCGACGATGTAGCCGAATCCCGCCTCGTCCGCGAGACGGTACAGCTGCTGCAACAGCTTCTCGTGCACCGCGTCCCGCTCGTGCCCGTTTCGATCGGCGCGCCGCAAGTGACCGCCGAGATACGCAAGCTCGACGAGGAGCTCGAACTCGTCGCGGGTAAGGCCGATGCGGTTGTTGGCGGCTTCCTTCATACGCTTTCATCCTAAAACGCCGCGGCGCAATCCGCAAGCATAAGAAAAAGGACGGCGTTGATGCCGCCCCTCATCAGAAGAGCTCCCGCTTGTCATCGGCAGTCGGGCCGAACGAGGCGTACCGCACCGCCACCCGCGTCGTGACCGCGATGCGGTGAATGACCAAGTTCATGTCGGGTTCCGGCGGCACGGTACAGAGCGGCTTCGCCGTCATGAGCAGCACGCCGAGCGCGGTCGTGTACGCGAGGTCGCGTTCTGGTCCGAGCAGGATGTCGCTGGCCGGATATCCGTGGGACCCGTCGCCGTACGAATCCTCGTCGAACGCGCAGAACCCGACGGGGCGCTCCGGAAACCAGTAACCGTCGCACAGGCGCCACTCCCGCGGGGAGATGCGGTCGAGCCCCGTGACGGCGAGCGCGTCGACGCCTTTGCAGGCCGCGATCGCATACCGCGTGGCCACGGCGTCGAACCACCCCACCCGGAAATTCCGTTGCCAGTCGTCCATGCGGTTATGCCTGTCAGGGACGGCGCGGGTGAGGTCGGCATCTTCAGTGACGAACGGTCCGGGACCGTGCCGCGTCTGGTAGGCACGGACGACGCCAAGCTTCGTCACTTCGCCGTCATAGCCGTGCTCGGCGATCAGCCCGAGCGCGTTCGCGAAGGTGCAAGTGCTCCAGGTCGTGTACGGGTTGAACCCGTACCACTCGTCGAGGAGCACGCCCTGCGCGCCCTCGAAGAGCACGCAACCCGGTTCGCGGAGCGCGTCCCCGAGCCAATCGTCCGCGACGATGCGCGACGTCCCGAGGAACGGCTCCAGCTTGCGGACGTAGTCGTCGACGAGCGTCTCGTCTTCGAGCCAGCGGATCTCGTCCGCGGCCGCGGGGAACGGGGCGCAGCGCGCGAGCGTGTCGCGCATCTGTCCGCGCTTGTGCGACTGCAGCCAACGGAGCTTCCGTCGGAGCGCCGTCGCGTCGATGAGGTCCCCGGCGCGGACGACCGAGCGTCCGAGCGTGAGCGCGTCGGACGCGGTCTCGCCGATGCCCATGCCGCAGCTGCCGTGCCGTCCGTCCCCGCGAGAGATCTCGCGCAAGCGGTTGGCGGCACGCTGGAACGGCGTGATGACGAGCGCCTCGGCGCTGATCGTCGTGCGCGCGAAGGCGTCGTTCACGCCCTTGTCCCGCAGGCGATCCGCTTCGACGAGCATCGCGAGCGGGTTCAGGATCATGTGCCGAGAGAGGAACGTGCGGACGCCGGGCATGAACGTCGCGGCGCCGAACTGCGAGAAGGTGTGGTGCCTCCCGTCGGGCGTCACGACGTTGTGTCCGGCCTGCGCGCCGCCGTTGAAACGGACGACCGTGTGCGCCCCGCGCGAACGCGCGAGGTAGTCGATCATCGTGCCCTTGCCGGCGTCGCCGAACCCGAGGTCGACGACGATGACGGCCTCGCGATCATTTTTCGTTTTCATTGAACGCCTCCGATGCTTTCCGGTATCCGACCCCCTGTCGCCAGAGGAGCGGGTAGAGAAAGGCCCCGCAATGCTGCGGGGCCGGTTGCGGATGGAATGAACGCCGACGATCAGCGCTTGGTCGTACGCTTGGCGCGAGTACCGACGGGCTCGGCCTCGCGCGTCGGTCCGCCGCGGCCGATGGCCGCCGCGTAGGGCTCGATCGCCCGCATGATGCGGTTGATCTGCCCGCTCTTCCGACCGAGCGCCTTCAGCTTGGCGTTGACCGCCTCGAGGTCCTCGAGCGTGCCCTCGGTGAGCCCGATGAGCACGGCCGCGACCTCGCAGGTGTCCTCGGGGGACTCCATGCAGATGACGCGGTCGCCGAGCACCGGACGCCAGGCGGCCTCGCAGCCGTGCGCGTGCCGCCGCTGGAGGTCCGGGATGAGGAAGAAGCAATGGAAGGTCCGCGACGCCTCCTCCACGATGTCCCGCATCGGGACATCCGCCTTCAGGTCGGTGCCGATGACGGCCCGGACCTGCGCCGCGTTGACGCGGCCGAAGTGCTCCTCGTCGCCGGTGACGAAGAGGTAGCCCTTGCGGCCCCGCTTCTCCCAGCAGTCCATCTTCGTGTGCCGCGCGGCGACGTAGAAGGCGAACTCGTAGGATTCGCCGCTGTTGCCGCCGCCGAGCCCTTCCAGATGGATGGTGGTAAGCCACTTGTCCATCAGGTGCGCCTCGGATTCGAACTGCCCGACCTGGACCGGCGACTTCTCGCCGTTGTACACGTCGCCGATGCCCATGAGGAGCAGCTGCGGGTCCTTCACGAAGCCGCCTTCGATGACGACCTCCATGAAGTGCGGCAGCGTCTTCGTCGCAAGGTCGACGGGGATGCCGCCCATAGAGCCGGTCTCGTCGAGGGCGAAGATGATGCCGACCGAGTCGGGGTGCGCCGCGCTGTCGCGGCTCTCGCGGAACGTGAGCCCGTACGGGTTCATGTCCGGATGGCAGTCCGTCTGCTTGAACACTTCCTCCTTGGGAAGCGCCGCTCGGGACGTGGTGAGTGCCTTGTGCGCGTCTGCGTCGTATGAACCGTAACCCATTATCTTATCCTTCTTTCTGTCTCTGCTGTTGCGGGGTGGTGTCGGTCAGCGCGACCGCTTGTTTCGTGGCATCACGAACGGGTGGTACTTCCGGGGACCGTAGACCCCTTCGGCGACCTTCCCGAAAGCCTCGTGCAGCTGGAGCGCGTTCGCGTATCGGACGGCGCCCTTCTTCTCCTTGCCGCACCGCGCATGAAGGCGGATGCACTCCGCGATCGGTTGCGGCACGGACGGCGGCAGGTCGCCGGTCGCGGGGTCGCCCCCGAGGACGGCGAGCATGCAGCGTGCGGACATGGCGACGTCCGTTTCGAACGTAACGGCCGCCCCGCTCCGGACCTCGTCCGGATGGTACGCCGCGTGGCTCGCGGGAACGGCGAGCGTTCCCCCTTCCCGGACCGCGTAGGCCCAGTCGAGAAACGTCGCCGCGTGGTACATCGGATGAATGAGGACGTGTTCGGGGACGAGCGCACCGTGAACGAGCCCGTTACGATGGACCCATTCGAGGAGCATCAGCATCCTGTTCCACATCCAGACCATCGTCTGCGGGTCGACGCCCTCCGGGAAGTCCCGAATGACGTCGGCGAGCGTCCAGTCGTGCCCGTTCTTGTACCGGTAGACCACGGCCTTGCGGGAATCGCCATCCGGGAGGACGGCGTCGCCCGAAGCGACGATCTGCGGCACGAGTCGGGTGAAGTGGTACGAGCCTTGCGCGCTGCTCGCATGGAGCAATCGCAGGTTCGCCGCTTCGCGCGCGGTGACCGCGGCGGTCGCGGCGTCGAGGCAGACCTTCACGACGACGATCTCGGTGAGCGGGCCGTCGAGGAGGCCGCGGTAGACGTCGGACTTGTCGCCGCTGCCGATGCGCCCCTCGATGAGGTACGGACGGCCGGCGACGACGATGCGCGGACACGCGTGCTGGTCGACGCCGCGCCTGATGAGCACCGCGTGGCGCGCCGGGACGTTCGTGAGCTCGCGCTCCTCGCGAAACGCGGCGGCCTCGCGGACGGCGCGGTCGATGTCGCCCTGATCCTTCAGGCCGAACTCGTCGGGTTCCTGCAGGAGCGCCGCGGCGTCGCGCGGGAAACGCAACGACTTGCGGACGAGGTTCATGTACGCGAGGAACGCGTACGCCGGAACCTCGACGTCTCGGAGTGCGCGCTCGAGGCCGAGATGCATCCAGCCGCCGATCCACGCGACGATGAGCGGATCGGACAGCGGAATGCGCTCGCCCGGACTGAAACGCAGGTCGTACTCGGTCTGCGGTTCGACGTGCCGCCCGTCCGTCCACGCCAGCTTCTTCAGCGTGACGGGGACGAGCGCGACGGACGCCTTGGCGCAGAACGGGCAGTTCGCCCCCGCAGGCAGGACGTTCGTCTTGCCTCCGGTGTTCGAGAACGCGATCCGGCCGCACGCGGGACACGCCGGAATTTCCGGCGAGACGCGGCGGACGAGCTCAGAGAGCTCGTACAGGCCGGCGATCGACAGCGCGTCCGCGCCGAGCTGACGCCCGACGGCGTCGGCGACGTCCTTCGCCGTGAGGCGGCGGACGCGGCCGAACGTGACGGGATCGCTGCCGAACAGCGTCGCGAGGACCGCGTCGGCCGCCGCTTTCGCGTCGACCTTCGGCCCGGTCGGCTCGAGCGCGCTCGCGATGAGCAGCCCGAGGCCTCGGTGCAGCGCGTCCGGCAGGGGGACGGCATCGATGTCGGTGTGACCGTGAGCGGCCATGGTTCCTCCGTATGTGCGATGTGCTGGGATTGTCAGTGAGCCTTTTGAGGGCGCGCGCCGCCGTTTCCGACGGCGCGTTTCTCTCCCTCCCCGGCGACGCCTCATCTCAAAGACGGTGCCGGGGAGTGAGGGAAACAATGAACGACGCTAGCATCGCGGACGGCAACCGTCAAGCGGACGAACGCCCGTTCTGCCGCTCAGTTGAGCGGCTATTTCAGCCTTGCGGGAACGACGCTTGACGCTGCCGCTACGATTCGATAGTTTGTGTATATCGAACACTAACAAAAAGATACGACGCGCGGGCGTTGCCGTCAAGTGCGGAGAAAAGTCTTGACAGAACGCGCGAAAAAACGTGTACTGTTGCGTCGCTCCATTCCCCGCTCCCCCGTCGGAACGTTCCCGCGCTCGTCCTGTCCCCGTGGCAGGCCGGGATGAGCGCAGGAACGTCTGCGCCACGGCACGCCCCCGCGCGCCGCACTGCCCGCAGTTTCAGACGGAGGAAAGAAAAATGGACGACCTCATCAGCAAGCTCACCGCGCTCGGACTCGACGAGGCCAAGGCGAAAGAAGTCGCCGAAAAGGCAAAGGCCGACGGCGTCACCGATCTCGCCGGCGCCGCCCTCATCAACGAAGCCGAATGGATCGGCTACGGCGCGACGAAGGTCGCCGCGCGCAAGCTGGTCGCCGACCTCAACAAGCCGGCCGCCCAGCCCGCGCCCGCGACTCCCGCCGTCTCGCCGTTCGCGATGACCTCGGTGCTTCCGACGGTTCCCGACGACGGCCAGTTCCTTGCATCCCTGCAGGTGGGCGGTACGCTCAAGATGCAACCCGCCGACGTCATCGCGGCGGTCCGCGTCACGTTCGCGCAGCGCTACGGCCTGTTCGACATCGACGACAAGCTCGTCGCCGCCATGGAACAGCGCGCCGAGGTGGAGATGGAGGAGCCCTTCCCGGACGTCTACTACCAGATCCGGAAGTCGCTCGCCCGCAAGGCGCACGCCGAAGTGCTCCAAGCGCTCGACATCCCCGGCACCATCGTCTCGGAGCGCAACAAGAAGGCGTTCCTCGGCCGGCTCGCCGGCATCTGGGACGTCCTCGCGGACTTCCAGACGCGCATCGACGCCTGGCAGAGCGCCTGGCAGGTGAAGATGTCGAACCCCGGCGTCCTCTTCTCCGGCATCGCCGCGATGATGAGCGGCGGGGCCGCGGCAGGCGCGGCGAGCGGGCTCGTCGACGCGCCCGACACCGCGCCCGTCCTCGACGCGGCGACGTCGGTCATCGACAGCCTCAACCGCATGTTCGCCGGCGCCGGCATCCCCGTCGCCCGTGCGCTCGCGGCCGATGCGGTCCAGCTCCGCCAGCTCTTCGAGAAGCCCGAGATCGTCGCCGCGACCGGCGCGACCACGCGCGAGGAGATGATCAAGAAGCTCGGCCTCGCCGTCACCGCCGACACGGTCCGCTCGGAGAAGAGCGTGACGCAGTACGTGCTCGGCGTGCTCAAGCTGCCGGAGTGCCCGACGACCCAGCTGCCGATGTACATCGTCGCGCTCAAGGAGCTCGGCACGAACGTCCCCTGGGACTCGCTCCGCGGCGGCCGCGTCACCGACGGCGCCGGCCCGCGGATGCCATCCGCCGCCCAACGCCGCGGCTTCACCGGCTGAACGGCAGCATCGACATGACGAGAGGGAAACCCGACGGTTTCCCTCTTTTTCTTATCCTGACCGCCGGCAATCATGCGCAACGCAAAACGCCGTCCGGAAGGACGGCGTCCACGTTATGGGGCCCGAAGCACCCTCTTTTCAGAACACGACCGCGTAGGCGGCCCAGATCGCTCCGATAAAGAGGAGAATGGCAACGTGCCCGAAGATGTTTTCTTGTATTTTTTCCATGGTACGGGTGAACAAATGAACCAACATATGATGATATCAAATATGACGCCCTTCGTCAAGCCTGCCATGTAAATCCCGACAATGCCGCGGCGCATGCTATGATGACGGGGTATGAAGGATTTCGGCCTGACCGGCGAAGAAACGCGAATCCTGCGCCGCCTCGACTCCCCGCGGAAAATCCAGGACTTCCTCGACGCCATCCCGCAGAATTTCGAGCCCGGCGGCATCACCTGCCTCTCGCCGCGGCGCGTGCTGCGAGAACGCCGCGCGCACTGCATCGAGGGAGCGATGCTCGCCGCTGCGGCATTGCGCCTCAACGGACGCCGGCCGCTCGTCGTCGACCTCGAA
The DNA here is from genome assembly GCA_964407925.1 of uncultured Gammaproteobacteria bacterium. Classification (GTDB taxonomy): domain Bacteria; phylum Patescibacteriota; class Patescibacteriia; order SG8-24; family SG8-24; genus CAYOXM01. The sequence goes on along the minus strand of CAYOXM010000008.1, from coordinate 39,770 downwards.
GCGACGACGGACGACTACGATCACGTCATCGCGGTCTACCGCATGCCGACCGGCTGGGGCGCGCTGTCGAAAACCAACCACCCCGTGCTCCGCTACCGCGATCCCGTGTACCGGACGGTCCGCGAGCTCGCGATGTCCTATTTCAACGAATACTTCCTCGACGACGGAACGAAGACGCTGCGCTCGTACTCCCCGCCCGTCGACCTGTCGCGCTTCGACCGTCATGGCTGGATGACGTCCGAGGACGACGTCTGGTTCGTCGAGCGGCACCTGTACGACGTGCGCCACGTGCCGCTGCTCACGCGCGCGCAAATCGCGCGGCTGCGGCCCGCGGACGAGGTGGAAATCCGCGCCGGAAAACTGCAGCAGTGGCCGGGAAAGCAGAAACCGTGGAAGAAATGAAAAAAGGCCCGTACGGGCCTTTTTTCGAATTCGAAGCGGTCATTGCCGCATGCCGATCCCCTTCCGCAGGAGGTAAAGGTTGCACGTGACGAGCGCCGCGACCACGGCCGCGAGCACGACGGCGCTCTCCCAGACGGGAATCGCCGCCTTGCCGAAGAATCCGTACCGGAACCCGTCGACCATGTACAGGATCGGGTTCGCCTTCGAGAGGTTGCGCCAGAACGGCGGCAGCTGATCGAGCGAGTAGAACACGCCGCCGAGATACGTCAGCGGCACGAGCACGAACGTCGAGAAAATGCCGATGTCGTCGAACTTCTTGGCGAAGACGCCGTTCAGGAATCCGGCGAGCGAGAAGAGCGAGCTCGTGAGGAGCAGGAACAGGACGATCGCCCACGGGTGCAGGACGGGCAGGCGGGTGAACGTCGCGGAAACGGCGAACACCAGCGCGCCCGTCGTCACGCCGCGTACGATGCCGCCGGTGACGTAGCCCGCGAGCAACACCCAGTCCGGCGTCGGCGAAACGAGCACCTCGTCGATGCTGCGCATGAACCGCGCGCTGAAGAACGAGCTCACGACGTTCATGAAACTGTTCTGGATGACGGCCATCATGACGAGCCCGGGAACGATGAACGCCATGTAGGGATACCCGCCGACGAGGCCGACGCGCGAACCGATGAACCCGCCGAAAATCAGAAAATACAGCGACTGGGTGATGAGCGGCGGGAGCAGCGTCTGGGGCCAGATGCGGAAGATGCGCACGGCTTCCTTGCGGACGAAGGTAAGATAGGAATTGACGATGACGTCTCGAGGCATATCAGGAAGTGATGGTGGACAGGTACAGCTCCTCGAGACGGTTGTGCGCGTGGGCCGCGTCGAGGACCGAGAGACCCGCCTCGCTCACGCGGGTGACGAGGCTTTCGAGCGACTCGCCGGCCGCGAGCGGAATGACGACCTCGGTCCCGTCGGACGATTCCGCGCCGATCGCCGCCGTCTGCGCGGGGGTCGGAGCGCCGGACAACGTCAACCGATACCGTCGTCCTTCGGCTTCGGCAAGCAAGGTCTTGACCGCGCCGGCCTTCACGACGGTCCCCCGCTGGATGATGGTCATGTTGCGGCACAGCTGTTCCACCTCCTCGAGGTAATGCGTCGTGAGCAGGATGGTCGTCCCTGACGCGTTGAGCGCGCGGAGGTAGTCCCACATCCCGCGGCGCAGCTCTACGTCGACGCCCGCCGTCGGCTCGTCAAGGATGAGAAGCTTCGGCTTGTGCATGAGCGCGCGGGCGATCATCAGGCGGCGCTTCATCCCGCCGGAGAGCGCGCGGGACGGGACGGCGCGCTTGTCCGCGAGACCGAGCGCCTCGGTGAGCTCGTTCGCCCGCGCGATCGCGGCGCGGCGCGGCATGCCGTAGAAGCCCGCCTGCGTCACGAGGATGTCGTTCACGTTCTCGAAAATGTTGAAGTTGAATTCCTGCGGCACGATGCCGATCATCGCCTTGGCCGCGTCGGGATCCTTTTCCGAATCGATGCCGAATACCGACACCGTTCCGCCGGTCTTGTTCACCAGTCGGACCGTGATGTTGATGAGCGTCGTCTTGCCCGCGCCGTTCGCGCCGAGGAGAGCGAAGAAGTCGCCCTCGGCGACGGCGAGGTCGACGCCCTTCAGCGCCTCGACGCCGCCGGCGTAAGTCTTGCGGAGACCGGTGATGCGGAGCGCATCCATAGCTCAGCCTTGCTTGGCCTTGGCGTACGCGGGACGGTCGGCACAGCGCTTCATCCAGGCGGTGATCGCCGGATAGGCGGAGAGGTCGAATTCCGCGGCTTCGGCGTAGTTGAAAGACGAACGACAGACGACGTCCGCGACGGTGAAGGTGTCGTCGACGATGAACTTCCGCGCGTTGAACCAGCCCTCGAGGACGGGAAGGGCCTTGGCGAGCGCTTCCGTCGCTTTCGCCTCGGCTTCCGGCGTCGCCGGCATCCCCCACGTCTTCGAAGCGAGGGTGGCGAAATGCTTGTCGACGTTCAGCAACGTGAAGAATTCCCAGCGGAGGAGCGTCGCGTGCGATTCCGGCGTCATCGGCCCGAAGAACGACGGGTCATGCTTCTCGGCGAGGAAGTGGACGATTGCGGCGGACTCGGACAACGCGAAGCCGTCGTACGTCATCGCGGGCACCTGGCCGAACGGGTTGATGGCGAGGTACTCGGGATTCCGGTGTTCGCCGGCCCGCATGTCGAGCGTTTTCGTCTCATAAGGAAGGCCGAGTTCGGCGAGCATCCAGTGCGGGCGGAACGACGAGCCCATGCGAGGTCCGTAAATCACGATGTTCGGCATAGCGGTTACGATACGTAAGGGGTTAAGTGTTTGTCTATCCATGATACGCGACCGGCGCTGTACGGTCCAGTCCGCGAGGACAACCGAAAGCCGTCCCGCACGGGCGGGACGGCTTTCTCGGCCTTACTGCGCCGGCTCGAGACACTGGGTCGGCGTCGTGCGCATGTCGAGGGTCACGGAACCCTTGTCATGCGTGTCGCCGAGCACCAGCGACTCTCCGGCCGGCCGGCCGCGGTAGGCGATCTTCACCCCGAGGCGGTGATGCCATCGCGCGTCGATGCTGTCGATGCGGATGTCGACCAAGTTGCAGCCTTGGATGCCGTAGGTCGCGACGACGTCGTTGTAGTCGAAGTCGTTGCCCTTGTCCTCGAAGGCCACCTCCGTCCTGCCGTCGGCGAGCTTGCGCACTTTCGCGTACCGCGAGTTCTGCGCGCGCACCGTGCCGTCGGGATTCGTGAGTTGCAGTTCCGGCGTGAACTTGTCGCACTGCCAGTTGCACGCGACCGCGCACTTCATCACCTTGCCGTTCCGCAGGTCGTTGATGAACTTCCTGGTGAGCGGCCCGAGCCTCCCCTTCTCCGACAGGAGGCCGAAGGCGATCTGGAACCGGGTGACGGCCGCGCGCGTGTACGGGCCGAAGAACGTGGTCTCCTGCGTCTTCGAGCCGTAGCTTTCGACGGCGAGGAGGAAGCCGTTCTCGTTCAAGAACTTCTGCAGCGACAGGACGTCCGGGTCGCGCTGGCCGTACTGGAGGTCGCGACCGAGCACGCTGCAGGTCGGAATCAGCTTGGGGCAGCGGAGCACCGGCGGATTCGGGAGCAAGTTGTTGATGAACAGCCGGTTCTTCGGTCCGACCCTGCCGCGCTCCGATTTGAGGCCGTACGCGTTCTGGAAGTAGCGCAGCGCGGTCTGCGTGCGCTCGAGGAAGTTCGGCGTTTCCGAACCGGGCGCGCCGGGACCGGACGTCCCGAGCAGGAACCCGTTGGCGTTAAGGAACTTCTGGAGCACGCGCACGTCCTCGCCGACGTCGCCGACCTTGAGCAGGCGGGTGAACGGCTTTTCCGGCGGAATGAGCGTGAAGTGGCTCACGTTGCATTCGCCGACCGGCGGGTTGCGGAGGAGGTCATTCAGGAACCGGATCGTTCCGGGTCCGAGGTCTCCGTCATCCGAAAACTTGTCCTGGAACTTCGCGAGCGCGTCCTCGAGATTCTTGTCGAACGTCTCGCACGACTGGTTGATCGGGAACCCGTTCCCCGAGAGGAACGTGCAGAGGTCGTCGACGCCCTTGCCGCGCGATCCCGGACCGAGATCCTCGGGCGGCAGCGGATCCTTCGGCGGCTTGAGGCCGATGTCCTCAGGCGGCGGAAGCGGTTGGTCCGTCTTCGGTTGCGGCGTCGGCGGGAGAGGAGGTTCCGGTGACGGGGTCGGCGACGGCTCCGGTGTCGGCGATGGAACGGGCTGGGGCGCCGGCGGGGTCGGGGGCGTCGGCGGCGTGGGCGGCGCCGGCGGGGTCGGGGGCGCCGGCGGGGTCGGGGGCGCCGGCGGGGTCGGGGGCGTCTTACAGTCCGCCGGACAAGTCATCGCAGTCTCGTCGATGTCGCAGGCGTTGTTGCCGCAAGATGATTTCGCCGTACCAGCAAGCTTCGCGCACTTCGCCGCCATGTCGTTCAGCATGACGTCCTTGCTCGCCTTATTACGATTGGCGAATTCCAACTCCGCGTACCGCGTATAACGCGCGAAGTATCCGACTTCGGAAACGAGCGTCCGCTTACCGACGAGATAAGGAGACCACAGGGCATTCTCGTAACTCTTCCAGGCGATCTCGCGCAGCAGCCGTGCCTCATCGGCGGAACCCCTGGCCGCCCTGGCTTTTGCCGCAAGGAGTTGGCTGATGTCATTGGAGAACGCCGACGTCTTCGCTGACACCGTGTCAGCGCACGTCGCGGCCACGTCGCCGCGCCCAAACCGTGCGTTCGCCTCGGCTTCGGGGACGCAGAGCATCTCCAAACCGTCATCGGCTTTGACGGGCGGAACGTTCACGTCGCGAAGATCGCCGATTTGCGGAATGTGACAGACGGAGACGTTTGGCTTCGAACAGGCGCTCTTCAGCGTGGCGTCGGGCTTCAGATACCGATCGCCAACCTTCGTTACCGCCTCGGCATACGCGGCCTGCAATGCGGCACTGTCGTCCTTCGCGACTTTGGCGAGCGACTGCAGGACCGCCTTGGCGTTCGCGGAACGCACCGAAATCCGCGAAGGGGACAGCTCCTCGGGCGTCTGGCCGTTGGCGCCGGCCACGGCAGCAAGCACTTCGAGTTTGGCGATGGCGAGATTCAGCTTCGACGCCGACGAACTGTAGGTCGGCAGGAAATCAAGGCACTCCTTGGAACGATACGCTTCGACGCCAGGCTGGTCCTTCTCGTTCGCCGACTGATACGCGGCAATCGTCGCGTTATCGGCGTCCATTGCCGCCTGCAAGTCGGCAATCGCCTTCTTGTCGTCTGGCGCGGAAACCTTGCGATAGTCGATTTCCGCCTTTATCGCGGCCACGCGCGACTTGAGGAGCGCGACGTCGTTCTTGCGCGAGCCGACGGCGCCATAGAGAACCCCCGGGTCGGCGGTCGAGAAGCATTTTCGCCACTTCGCCTGCAGATCGTCCTTCTGCTTTCGCAGGCTGGCGAGCTGCGCGGAGTAATCGTTGCCGCACGCGCCAAGCACGTCGCCATGCTTCACGTGCGCTCCGGCCGCGCTTTCCGCGACGCAGAGCGTATGCATGCCGCACTCGTTGCCGTCAGGAATGTGGCAAACCGCGACCTTGCCCTGATCGGCACAGGCCTTGTTCGCCGCATCCGCCTCGTCCTTCTTCGCCTTCTCCTTCTCCTCCTTGGCCTTCTTCTCGGCTTCCTCGGCCTCCTTCTTCTCCTTGTCGGCCTTGTCCTTCTCCTCCTTGGCCTTCTTGTCGGCCTCCTCCTTCGCCTTCTTCTCGGCCTCGTCCGATTTCTTCTTCGCCTCCTCGGCCTCCTTCTTCTCCTTGTCCGCCTTCTCCTTCTCCTCCTTGGCCTTCTTCTCCTGCTCCTCGGCGGCCTTCTTCTTCTCGTCGGCGCGATCTTTCTCCTCCTTGGCCTTCTTCTCGGCCTCCTCCTGCTGCTTCTTCTCCTCGGCGGCCTTCTTCTCGGCCTCCTCGGACTGGCGTTTCTCGTCATCCGCTTTCTTTTCGGCTTCGCGCCGTTTCTCGTCCGCCTCATCCTGTTTCTTTTTTTCCTCCTTCGCCTTCACATTGAAGGATGGTGGCTGTGGATAATTTATTTAAAGATAACCTCAGTATAGCAGTAAAACGGACTTTATCGAACACGATTTTTTATAAAAAACGGGCCCAAAAGCGTCACTCTTGACATTGACGTTGCGTCATACTTTATGCTGAAGTCGTAAGCATAGACGTATGCCTTACACAGTGCATCAGTTAGCCAAAATCGCAGGAATTACGCCGCGCACCTTGCGGTACTACGACAAGGTCGGCTTGCTGTCCCCTGCCGATTACGGGAAAAACGGCTACCGGTACTACGGCGAGAAGGAGATGGTCCGCCTGCAGCAGATCCTCTTCTTCCGCGAACTCGAATTCCCGCTCGACGACATCAGGCGCATGATGGCGCGGCCGGACTTCGACACGGTCGCGGCGCTCCGCGACCAAAAACGGCTGATGCGGCTCAAACGCGAGCGCATCGATCGCCTGCTCGACTCACTCGATAACACGATTCACCATATGAGCAACGACAAGAAAATGGACGGCGAAGAGATGTACGACGCGTTCAAGGATGACGACGTGCGGCAATACCAGGACGAGGTCCGCGCGCGCTGGGGCACGACCGACGCCTACAAGCAATCCGCGGCGAAGGTCGGCAAGATGACCAAGGCGGAAATGGAAAAGTTGAAGGAGGATGGGAAGAAGTTCACACAGACGCTCGCCGACGCGATGGGCAAGGACGTCGCGAGCGACGAGGTACAGGCGCTCATCAGCCAGCATCATCAGGGCATCGAGTTCTTCTACGCCTGCCCGCCCGCGACGTACCGGAGCCTCGGCCAGATGTACGTCGACGATCCGCGCTTCACCGCCTACTACGACAAGGTCCGTCCCGGACTGGCGCAGTTCGTCCGCGACGCCATCGCGGTCTACTGCGACCGGAAAGAAAGCGGGACGTAGTCCAAACGCCAAAAAAACGCCGTCTAATGACGGCGTTTTTGCATAGCGCACTTAGCGCATTATAGGCGCCGAGGACGCCTTTTTCCGAGCTTCGCGCGCGTCGAACGTCCAGTCGTCGGGACGGGAAACGACGAACGCGAGCGTGGCTGCTGCGAGCGCCGCGTCGCGAACGCCGATGGCGCCGCCGACGGTGACGGCGATGGCCATCAGGTGGGCGCCGAGAACGAAGGCGACGACGCGAGTCATGTAGCCGACGGCGAACAGCGCCACGGCGACCACTTCAAACCATCCGTTCCACTGCACGATCATCTCAGCGGGAATCGGCAGATAACCTAGCCATTCGGGAAGGAAGGACACCCACGCCTCGGGGTGGAGCAGCTGCTGGACACCGAACCACGCGAACAGCGCGCAGAGGGCGAAGCGGATGACGAGCGTCGAAAGCCTGGACATGTCATTGCAACGTACCGATTTTCAAGAGGATGAGCGCGGCCTTGGCCTTGCTCGAACCGCCATGCTTGCGCGTGAATGCTGCCGTGCCGTCGGTGCCGCACAGCTTAATGATGCGATCGGGACCGCCCGGATGACGCGATACCCACGTCGTAAGGTCGTAGACGCCGCCGTCGACCGCCGACCAGCAGTCCTCCTTGGTCGCGTGCGCCTGCACGTCGGCCATCGCATAGCTGCCGGACTTCGCCGGCGCAAGGGCGGGCGGTTTCGGCGCTTCGGCCGTCGCAGGAGCCTTGCCATCATCGTCATCCGCTTCGTCTTCCCGTTCTTCGTCATCGTCATCCGCCGGCAGTGAAACCGCGGCTTCCTCGGGTTCCGGAGTGAGGGTGGAAACTGGCGCGACGTCATCCGCACCGTCTTGCTTGGCCATTTTCGCCACCGGACGGCCGCTTAGGGTGATGAAGGAGATGCCGCCGATAAAAGCGGCGGCGGCGATGACGCCGATGAGGGTGCGATTATTCATCATAGGTAGTGACTTTTGCCTCCCTGACGGGCGGCCCTATGCACTCGACTATAATTTTACCTTGGGAATTATGCAACATGCGCTGATGACCGCAGCACCGCACGGCCGTCAAACTTATTTCATGCGTTCATTTTGATCGCCGCCGCGCCGTCATCAGCACGTAAAAACTACACCCCTCTTCGGGATGCAGTTTTTCTGGAAGGGGTTGTAGGGCGCGGTCCTGCGCTTCGCGCCGAACAGAAAAAACCGGAAGCAAAAGCCGTCCGGTTTTTTCTGGCAGGGGTGGCAGGAATCGAACCTACGACAAGGGTTTTGGAGACCCTTGTGATACCATTTCACCACACCCCCATGTCGCGGGCTTTTTTATTTGCCGTGCTCGTCGTGGAAATACGGTAACGCAGGAGGCGGGACTTGTCTATCTATTTCGCACACTCCCCGCCTTAACGCGAACGCACGCGTCGGCGATGCCGGGCGCGTGCGTTCAGACCGAGGGAGCCGTCGGCGTTCCCTACTTCGTCTCCTTGTGCGAAGCGTGCTTGTCGCACCACTTGCAGAACTTCTTCATCTCAAGGCGGGCCTTGAGCGTCTTCTTGTTCTTGTGGGAGAAGTAATTCACCCGGTGGCAGTCGGTGCACTCGAGCTTAATGAGATTGTCTTGTGACATACGTGAATGGCGTCAAAACGCAATGTGGGGATGCTAGCCTAATGTGCCGATCTTGTCCAGAGCCGATGCCGGACCCCGAACGGACACCTTTATTTGAACGTAATCCTCGGCATGGCGGACCTTTGCTTCCTGACTATTGCGAGTCTGTTTCAGGCGAAGCGTAATGGTCCCCGCACCTATTTCGGAAACCGGTATAAAATACGTATTTTTCGCTTTTGGATCGTATGCAGCAATAAAATCAATCTCGTCTTTCGTATACGGCTTGACCGACCAGTTATTGCTACTCCTGCAATTTACTGCCAACGCGCCGTTCTTGGGCGTGACATATTTCACCTGTACCCTGCAGAAAATGCCTCCGCGTTCAGCCACAAATCGTATCGGGAATAGTCGCCAAACGGGAACAGGACGTGCCAGCCGTCCGCAACCAGACGCGCAGCCACGGCAAGCTCGGCCTCGCTCCCCTTTGCCTTCTTTTCCATATTTCATGGAGCCGACGGAGGGATTCGAACCCACGACCCACACTTTACAAAAGTGTTGCTCTACCTCTGAGCTACGTCGGCGTGGTCCGCTCTCCGCGGCCTGCGATTTTCTGTGTCTTTCTCTTGGTGGTGGGTAGGCTAGGATTCGAACCTAGGAAGGCGTAAGCCAGCAGATTTACAGTCTGCCCCGTTTGACCGCTTCGGTACCTACCCGTGGAGCCGACGACCGGGATTGAACCGGTGACCTCGTCCTTACCAAGGACGTGCTCTACCAACTGAGCTACGTCGGCGTGATGATTTTTGGGGTGGGCGTTCACCGCGTGGGGAAGCGGAGCACGAACTTTCGCGCCTTTTTCTGGTCAGGCGCGTCCGGCAGTGAAGAGATCTTTTCCTGAAGCGCGGACAGCTTATTGTTCTCCGGATTCACCTCCGCGAGGCGCCCAAAGACCTCAACCGCCCGTTCTTTGTCGCCTCCCAGTATACACGCGTCCAGAAGTAAATCAAGGAGGCGGGGGTTCGAAGGTTCCATGGCCACGGCCCGCTCAAACGCCTCGACCGTACCGGGGATGTCCCCGAGGGCCTGGCAGGCGGTCGCGAGGTCGACGCAGTGCTTGGCGATCTCCGCATGGGTGACGCTCGATGCGGGACAGGCGTCCTTGTTAGGCTGTGCGCCCGTAAACGACCGACGGCCCTTGCCGTGGAGGCAGCGGTTCTCCTTCACGGCCATGCGGACGAGGTACGCGAACGTCTCGCGCGCCTGCTCGTAGCGCTTGTCGTCGAGGAAGAGCTTGGCGAGTCCGCGGTAGGCGTCGGCGTTCCGCGAATCCAGACTGACCACTTCGATGTATTTCTTCTCGGCCTCGGCGGCCTTGCCGTCATTCACGAGGACGGCCGCCTCGGCGAGCAACGCGGCGGACTTCTCGCGCGCGGCGGCCGGCGTCAGCTTGCGCTCCTTGCGGTACTGCCGCTCGAGCGCGAGCACCTTGCGGTACTGCTCGCGGAACCGCTCGCGTGCGGAATCCATGCTCTTCAGCGCGTCGTTCGCGACGCGCCTCCCCCACGCGCCGGCGAGCCGGCTCACGCGCTGGCGGATGATTTCCCGTTTCCGCTTCGCATCACGCTCCTTCGGCAACGACTCGGCGTCGATGAGCGTGAGCTGGGGGAATTTTCGCACGACGATGCCCGCGAGCATGGCGATGCACGCGACGATCACGACGATAAACGGGAGGTAGAACCACATACGGCGTCTTCAGGAAGCGTCGGCGGCGATTTGCGCCATGGCCGTAAAATCCTGCGGCTTAAGCGACGCGCCGCCCACAAGCACGCCGTCGATGACGTCGACCGCGATGAAACTCGCGAGGTTCTTCGCGTCGACCGCGCCGCCGTAGATGACGGCGGTCTGGCGCAGCGCGGCATCCTGGCCGAACAGCTCGTACAACGTCTCGCGAATGAGATGGTGGAGCTCGGCCGCGTCCTGCGGCGACACCGCCTGACCCGTGCCGATGACCCAACGCGGTTCGTACGCGACGATGACACGCTGCGTTCCCACGAGCGCGACGCCTTCGAGCGCGGCGCGGACCTGGCCGATGACGACGGCGTCGCGCTTGCCCGCCTGCCGCTCCTCCTTGGTCTCACCGACGCACACGATCGGCGTGATGCCGTTCCTGAGGAGCGCGACGGCCTTCTTGTTCACCATCGCGTCGGTCTCGCCGAGATGCTGCCGGCGTTCGGAGTGACCGACGATGCAGTAGTCGACGCCGAGTTCCCTCAGCGCCTTCGGGGAGACTTCGCCCGTGAACGCGCCCTTGTCCTCCCAGAACGCGTCCTGGGCGCCGAGCGCGACGGGCGTGCCGCGCGTGACCTTCGCGACCTCCTCGATCGCCATGTGCGACGGGCAGGCGACGACGGCGACGCCGGACGCGGTCGCTCCCTGCGCGGCCCAAAGGCGGACGACCTCCTTGGCGAGCGACTCGCTCTCCGCCTGACTCAGCTGCATTTTCCAGTTGCCGACGAGATACGTGGTCTTTTTCATACGCGGAGGTTCAGAGGTTAGGGGTGCAAAGGTTAGAGCGCTCTAACCTTTGAAGCTTTGACGCTTTAACCTTTCAAAAGTGAAGCGTGCTTCAGGAACGCGGGCGCGTCCGCCTGCGAATACGGTCCGACGACGGCGAGCGCCATGCGGTTCGCGACGAATACGTCCTTCGCGGCGCGGCGGACGTCTTCCTTCGTGACCGCGAAAACGCGGGCGACGCGCTCCTCCGGCGACATCACGCGGCGCTGGAGCAGCTCCTGCCGTGCGTACCATTCCGCGAGATGGCTCGAATCCTCGAGGTTGAGAAGCGTCTTGCCCTTCACGTATTCCTTGGCGCGGTTCAGCTCCTCGCTCGTGACGTCCTTCGTGGCGATCTTGGCGAGTTCCTTCATGATAATCGCCATCGCCTTGTGCACGCGCTCGCGGGCGAGGCCGGCCTGCACGACGAACGCGCCGGTGTCCTGGAACGGGCTCGCCGACGAACGGACGAAATACGCGAGGCCCTCCTTCTCACGGACGGAGAGAAAGAGTCGCGAGCTCATCGTGCCGCCGAGGATGATGCCGAGGACGTTCAGCGCCGGAAGGCGCGGGTCGGCGTAGGAGTAGCCGGGGAAACCCATCACGATCTGCACCTGCTCGGTGTCCTTGTGATGGATGGCTACGCGCGGCCGCTTCTGCACGGCATGCGCGAAATGTGCGTACGGTTTCGGTTCTTTCTTTTTCGGCGCACGGCCGAACGTCTTTTCGAGAAGCGCGAGCGTCTCGGTCTCGTCGAATTTTCCCGCGACGGCGACGACGCAGCGCGCGGGGACGTAGTGCGCGTTCCTGAACGCGAGGAGCGCGTTGCGCTTCATCCCCTTCATCGTCTCGACCGTGCCGCTGATCTTCCAACCGAGGGGAGAACCGTCGAATAGCACCTCTTCCATCAAATCCTCGGCGAGCGACATCGGGTTGTCCTCGTACATCCGGATTTCCTCGAGGATGACGTTCAACTCCGACTTCAGGTCCTTCGGGCGGAACAGCGAGCGGTGCAGCATGTCGTCGAGCATGTCGACGGCGAGCGGCAAACGGTCCGCGGTCAGTCGGATGTAGTAGCCGGTGTGATCCTTGTAAGTATAGGCGTTGTAGTCCGCGCCGACGGAGTCGAGGTCGCGCGAAATCGACATCGTGTCCTTGCGGCGCGACGTGCCCTTGAACATCATGTGCTCGATGTAGTGCGCCGCGCCGTTCGTCGAGAGCGCCTCGTGGCGCGAACCGACTTCGTACAGCGCGAGCACGGTCGCGGCGGCGGTGTCGCGATGCGGCACGAAGACGACGCGCGTGCCGTTCTTGAGCGTGGCCTTGCGGTAGGTAGGCATTGGGAGCGGCAGAGGTTAGAGGTGCAGAGGTTAGAGCACTCTAACCTCTGAATCTTTCAGCTTTGAACCTTGCGTTTAACAGCCGAGCTTTGTGGCGAGCCACGGTTCGAGATCATCGATGGCGACGCGTTCTTGCGCCATGCTGTCACGATCGCGGACGGTGACCTTGTTGTCGTTCGGCGTGTCGAAGTCGACCGTGACGCAGAACGGCGTGCCGATCTCGTCCTGGCGGCGGTAGCGGCGGCCGACCGAACCGGTCTCGTCGTACTGTACCATCCAGCGCTTTGCGAGTTTCGCGCGGATGTCCTTCGCGATGCCGACGAGCGGTTCCTTCTTGGACAGCGGGAAAATCGCGGCTTTGATCGGCGCGATGGCGGGATGGAAGCGCAGCACGGTCTCGACTTCGGCCGCGGCCTCGGTCGTCGTGGTGCGGCCGCCGTCGATCTCCTCGTACGCGTCGAGCATGAACGTCAGCACCGCGCGGTCGAGGCCGAGCGCGGGTTCGATGACGTACGGGACGTATTTCTCGTTCGTCACCTCATCGCGGTACGACAGGTCCTGCCCGCTGTGCTTGGCGTGCTGGGTGAGGTCGAAATCGGTGCGGTTGGCGCAGCCCCACAGCTCGCCCCAGCCCCACGGAAAGGCGTACTCGAGGTCGACAGTGCGCTTGGAGTAGTGCGACAGCTTCTCTTTCGGATGCTCGTAAAAACGGAGGTTGTCGGCTTTCATCCCGTAGCTCGTGAACCAGCCGAGCATGAAATCCTTCCAGTACTCGAACCATTCCTCGTCGGTCCCCGGCTTCACGAAGTACTCCATTTCCATCTGCTCGAACTCGCGCGTGCGGAAGATGAAATTGCCCGGGGTGATTTCGTTGCGGAACGACTTGCCGGTCTGCGCGATGCCGAACGGCATCTTCTTGCGCGCGGTGTCGCGGACGTTGCCGAAGTTCACGAAGATGCCCTGCGCGGTTTCGGGACGGAGGTAAACCTTCGACGACTCGTCCTCGACGGGACCCATCGACGTCTTGAACATCATGTTGAACTGCCGCACGTCGGTAAACTCGCCGCCGCAGTTCGGACAGCGCAGGTCGGCGATATCGACCGGTTTCTCGCGGAGCCCGCCCATCTCGGCGCCCTTGGCCTCTTCGGCCTCGACGAGGTGATCGGCGCGGAACCGCTTCTTGCACTTCTTGCAGTCGACCATCGGGTCGGAGAACCCCGCGACGTGACCGGACGCCTCCCAGACCTTGGGATGCATGATGATGGCGGCGTCGAGGCCGACCATGTCATCGCGTTCCTGCACCATCGCGCGCCACCAGGCAGCACGGACGTTGTTCTTGAGCAGCGTCCCGAGCGGACCGTAGTCGTAGGTCGAGCCGATGCCACCGTAGATGTCGGAACCGGGGAAAAGGAAACCGCGACGCTTGGACAAGGCGACGATTTTCTCCATTTTGTCGTTGTTCTGCGGGGAGGACATACCCAGAAAAGTGGCCAAAATAACGAAGGAACGATACCGCACCGACCGCCTTAAAGCAACCCGGACGGGATTCCGGGGCTTGTCTCCTTAATAAAGGATCCACCCTAACCTGTCCCCACGCCTCCTTAACGGGACCCGGTCCCAAATTCTTGAGATAAAAAAGACCACCTTCGCTGAAGCGTTGGTGGTCAGTTCGGTTCCTCCATGACGGATGCCGCCTCAGGCGACGGCGCTCCGGTCGTTCGCGATCGACGTGATCACGAACTCGATGTCGAACGGGAACGGCACGTCCGGTTGGGCATGCGTCTCGACGACGGGGCCGTCGACGATCCAGTCGAGGATGCGGTCCGCGCGGGCGAAGAGCGCCGCAGGGTCGCCGTCGTAGCACACGACTTCGAGCGCGATGCTGCCGCCGAGGTCGATCTGCGACAGGTGCCGGCGGACGCGGCGCACGTGCGTCATGCAGAACTTGCCCTTCACGTAGCACATCAGCAGCTCGTCGCCGCGGACGTACTTCGCCGCATCGTCGGGGTTGAGCATCTCGGTGGCGTGCGCTCCGTCGGGGCTCACGCCATCCGAGAAGAAGGGTTCGGTAGCCTCGTAGCTCGCCATCGCGAGCGCGATGAGGAGGTGTTCGAGGGTTTCCCCCCGCTGCGCGTCGAGAACGACGTGGAAGAGGGGCTTTTCCGCGTATTGCATGGGGTACTCCGTTCTTTGGAAGGTACGGTTTGACTGCACCTGCAGCTTATGACGGCCAAGGTGGGGATAACTTACAAAAACTGGCATTCCCGCCTTATTTCTCCTAAATGCAGCGCCCCCGGACCATGAGCATGGCCGGGGGCGAAGCGTTTCAGGCGAGCGGGTTGAACGGGGGCTGGGAAGGCACGACTACGGCGTTGCCCAAGAGCCAGATTTCGGCGAAAAGCCGCTCGATCTCGTCCTGTTCATAGTACCGATCGACGATCATCGCCGCGCGGAGCAACAGGTCATGGACGTCGCGGTCGTAGCGTTTGACCTGAACGGTCAGCCGCGCGAATGCGCCGTCCTGGGAGACGTCGAGCGTCTCGACGACCGTCGGGCAGAAACGCCCGTTCACCTCCTCGGGGATGTCGACGTCGACGCCCATGGCCACGAAGCGCGCGGCCTGTTCATCGGTGAGGCTGTCGTCCTCGGTACCGATGGCGGCGAAAGGGTTCTCCAGCTGGTACGCGCTCTTGACGATGGCGCGCAGGAACCGCTGCTGGGTCTCGCCCCTGACCGTGTTGAGGGTCACGACGAACGTCTTGCGGGAAGCATCCTTGGTAACGAAGTGCATGTCGGATTCTCCGGAGTGGTCGTGCGGCGCCGTGCCGCATTCGGTTGAACGTGGCGCTCCGTGGGAGCGAACTGGAGATGGCACCCGGGGTGATCCTGCAAGCAGGATTCCCAGGCAATGACGTTTCGGAAGGTACTCGCCAGTCGAAACCGGCGAAGACCGACCTCCGCGCCGCCCCTATCGGACAGGCCGAAGCCGCCAACAGGGGGGTCCCCCTCCATTTCGCTCCCGTGGAACACGGGAATGCTTTGTAAGGAACTCGAGACTATAGCACATATCCACAGTATTGTCAATACTCTTTGACAGTATTTTCTTAGCCTTATTTCTCAAAAATAGCCTTAAAAATTCCTGAATCATCTTTCATCTCAATTAAAATGGCATTAAAGATAGACAAAAAAGGCCGGCACTCAATGCCAGCCTGTTCTTCCCCCCTTTTTTTCCGAAAACCTCCCGTCGCGGGGGATGCGGCTTTCGGCGGGTAAACCCGAGTCGGAGCGAGGGCTCGGCCGCAGGCCGAGCCGCCGAAAGTCGTTCCCCCGCAAGACGGGAGGTTTTCCCCTACATCGTCATGATTTCCTTCTCCTTCTCGTCGCCGACGTTCTTGATGCGATCGTTGAATCCCGCGGCGACCTTGTCGAGCTGGTCGAGCAAGCGGTACTTCTCGTCCTCGCTCACGGTCTTGTCCTTCTCGGCCTTGGTGATGGCGACCTTCACTTCGTCGCGGACGTTTCGCACGCTCTTCCTCGCATGCTCGAGCTTCTCGCCGAGGATCTTCACGAGGCTCTTCCTGCCCTCTTCCGTGAGCGCCGGGAGCGAGATGCGAATCTGCTGACCGGTGACGATCGGATTGACGTTGAGCTTCGCCTCCTGAATCCCCTTCTCGATGTTCTTGAGGATGCTCTTGTCCCACGGCTCGATGAGCAGCGTGCGCGCGTCGGGCGCGGAGATGGACGCGAGGCCCTGCAGCGGCTGGCGGGCGTCGTATGCCTCGACCATGACGCTGTCGACGAGGGCGGGCGTCGCGCGACCCGTGCGCAAAGAGGCGATGTCGGTCTTCAGGAAGTCGATCGTCTTCTGAAATTCGTCGTGGTAATTGGCGAGAATGTCTGTAGGCATAACGGTTCGCAGTCTAGCGGAACGGCAAAAGGAGTCCAGCCTCCCCGGAAGCTAATTCTTGAAACGGGTCACGCCGAGGTACAGGACGCTCGGATTGGTCCGGTCGACGAGGAGCGAGGTCGCGGTGCGGGTGCTCGGGAGTTTCTTCGGTACCCAGTTCACGCCGCCGTTCGGCGAGCGGTAGAAGGTCGTCGAGGTGCCGTAGTAGACGACGGCGGTGTCCTTCGGGTCGATGGCGACGGAGTAAATGAGCGTCGTGCCCGGCGGCGTCAGGAGCTCGATGTCGTCCCAAGAATTTCCGCCGTCGGTCGAACGAAGGAGTCCGTACTTCGTCGCGATGATGACGGTGTTCGGGTCGGAGACGCCGAGGGCGATGTCGAAGAAATCGAGGCTGCCGGCGAACTCCTTGTACTTCTCCCCGAGGTCGATCCAGTTCTGTCCGCCGTCATCGGTCCGCCAGAGCCCCTGCGTCTTGAGTCCGACGTACACGCGGCGGCTGTCGCCGGGATTGAGCGCGAGACGGATCACTGGATTCTCGAACGAACGGACGTTCGTCCATGAGGCGCCGCCGTCGGACGAGCGGAGCACGTCGCCGGAGTTGTTCGCGACCCAGACGATCTGCGGGTTGTACGCGTCGACGGCGACGGCGGTCGTCTGCTTGTCGAGACGCGCGTCGAGGTACGTCACGTTCCACGTGCGCGAGCAGTCCTCTGTCTTGAGCAGCTTGTTCTCGATGGCGACGTAGACCGTGCACTTCTCCTTCGGATGCACCGCGAGCGAAGGAATGCGGCCGCGAGAAAGCTGCGACGGCTGGAGCCAGGATTCGCCGCCGTCGTAGGAGTAGTACATCCCGTTGTCGGTCGTGCCGACGTAGATCGCGTTCGGATCGCTCGGGTCCTGGACGATGGTCGTGACGTTCGCGCCGCCGATGGTGCGCTTCTCGCCCGTCGTCGTCGGGACGGCGATCTTCTGGATCCACGCGTCGCCCTTGGTCGCGGTCTTGTAAATGCCGCCGTCCGCGCCGGTGTTCGTCGACGTGGATGAACCGAAAGAGATGCAACCAGCACCGACGAGGAGCAGGCTGGCGGCGACTGCGGCGAACGAGATGCGGGTCGTGTTCTTGATGGTCATAACTGAAGGCGGCGCGGATGCAAAACGCCTGCTTAAATAGCCCACGAATACGGTAAAAATCGTACCATAGTCAGAGGGAAAGCGCGAAACGTTCGAGGACCGTGCGGGGATTCACGTTGTCGTCGATGAGACGCCGGCTGGCGGCAAGCGCCTCGGCCGCCGCGGCGGCCTTCTTCGGTCCGAGCGCTGAAGCGAGCGACTCGAGACGGTCGCGGACGTCGACATGGACGATGCCGTCGCGCCGCCCGGTCGCAAGGAGGAGCACGTCGCGGAGAATTTCCGCGGCGACGTCGAGAAAGGCGCGGGCGCGGTCTGCCGATTCCTGGAACGGGAGTTTCGCGGGGATGAACCGTTCGATCGCCGCCCAACGGTCGGCGACGGGCGCGCCGACGAATCCGAGAATCGCGTCGCGCATGGCGAACATCCCGTCGAGCGCCGCGGGATCCTCGGCGAACGCGTACGCGACGCCGGGACGGCCGTCAGACAGGCGGGCGTAGAGTTCCGCCTTCGCCGGCGTGGCGCCGCGGCTCGCGAGGGAGCCGGCGATGAGCGCGGTCGGGACGCGGCCGAAACGGAGCACTTGGCAGCGGGAACGGACGGTGGGCAGGACGTCCTCGGCTGAATTCGCGAGCAGCACGAGCACGGTCTTCGGGCGCGGCTCTTCGAGGGTCTTGAGGAGGGCGTTCGCGGCGGCGTCCTTCAGGAGGTCGGCACCGTCGAGGACGCAGACCTTCCAACCGCCCATGAACGATCCGAGCGCGAGACGTCCGGTGAGCGCCTGCACCTGTTCGATGACGATGGATCCGTGGAGCTTGCCGGTCTTCCTGTCGCGTTCGCGCTCGATGAGGAAAAAATCCGGATGGTTTTCCGGCGTATCGACGCCGAGGAGCGCGGCGGCGAATTCGCGCGCGGCGGTCATCTTGCCGACGCCGTCGGGACCCACGAAGAGGAGCGCGTGCGCGAGACGGTCTGCCGTGACCGCCCGCTGGAGGAAGTCACGGACGCGCTGATTGCCGATGGCGGGCGGGCGTCCCGTGGGGACGGCGCGGGTCTCGAAAAGCGCCTGCGGTTTCTTCATACAGGCCGAACGATACCGCATGGCCGGGGGTCGGGCAAGGTGAAATAAGGCGGAACGAAATCTGTCAAAAAGCCTTGACAAAAAGCAAAAATTATGCTATAGTCATGTTCGTGACACGATGATGAATCGTGCCCGACACCGAAAAAACCGCTCGTTCAACCCACCATCAACCGCATCGACGGAGGTCTGAAATGTCCGGAAACCGTAACCTGTCGTACGCGCAGCTCAGCGAGGCTTACTCCTGGTTCAAGAGCCAGGAAGGCGAGGATTTCGTCCGCCTCGAGGACGAGGGCGCGGACCTCACCGAGGTCATGATCCGGCTCGGCAACGGCGCCTACCGCGCCCCGCTCCCCCGGCTCGTCGACCGCGGCCCCCTCACCCCCGAGGAGATCGCCATCCAGGCCGAGGAGGACGAGGAGAGCGATTCGCTCTACGACCCGTTCGGTGACGACTACGTTTCGTTCACGGACGACGCCGAGCCCGCCTCTCACGTCCGAAGCACGGTCCAGCCGACCGACGTCGACGAGACCACCGAGGAGGATGTCGGACCGACGGCGATCAGCGGCTGGCATTGGTCGCACAACGACCCCGCGGTCGACCCGCGGCCCGACAACGGCACTGGCGGGTACGCCTGCTGGAAGGACACGACCAAGTCGCCGACGCAGTTCATGCGTCACGCCGGTCGGATTCAGCCGACGTTCCGCAGGAGCCAGGCCCGAGCGGCCTGACACGAAGCCCCCACCGACGCTTGTCGGTGGGGGCTTTCACGTTTCGAGACATGTCCGTCACGATTGACAAAACGGCAAAAACCTGCTACTTTTTTCGCACTGCGAAAGCGCAGGCGAACGCCGAAAGCACGAGGAGGAGACACCATGGACCATGCAGCACGACGCCGTCAAGCAGGGATGGACGAGGCGTACATGAACGACATCGACAGGGGCTGGGACGAGTGCGCCGAAATCGCCGCAAAGGCGGCAGGCGACGTTCCCCCGGCCAAACCGCCGATGCAGCGGCGTGATACGGACCGCTGCCTCACGATCGCGGACCTGTTCACCGCGCTCGGCGACACGCCGTTCGCGCGACAGATGCGCGAGCGCCAGGCGCGGAAACCCGCACCGCGCGTCCCGTTCACGCTCGACCCGCGCCCGCGGGCCAGGGCCGACGGCGGTACGGAGTACAGGCTCATCGCCAACAACGACGAGGAGACCCCGTTCCTCCTCACGGTCCGCAAGGGCCTTCGACGCCGCGGTGAGCCGATCGCCGCCGAGTAGTTATCCACACCGCCGAGACATCGCTCCGGCGGTGTCTTTTTTTGCCTTAAAAAGCACGTTTTTCATAAAAAGTGTCAATCGCTTGACACTTTTTTGCTCCTTCCCTACTCTCGCCTGTGACCCGGCCGGGGCTCATTCATAACTCATCACTGACTTATGCGGTCAACGAAGACCCTGCTCGTCCTCGCCGGACTTGTCGCCGCTGGCGCCACCGCGACCGCCGTGTCGGCCGAACGCCGTATGGTTCCCGTTTCGACTTCCGCGAAAGAAATGCTTTCGAGTCTCGATGCCGCATCACGACGAGAAGCCGAGGGCGGCTGCGTCGAAGAGGACGGGCGCGGCGGCAAACGCCTGTGCGGCGCCTCTGCGGAAAAGGCAAAGGCCATGCACGACGACGTCGTGAACGTGATCGACGCTTTCGGCGCTCGGCCGAAGGAGAAGCGGGACAACGCACTGAGCCACATCCGGTCCTTCCGCAAGAATCGCGGACTCCGCGTCGACTACCGCTCGACGGGCCCGAATCCGTACGCCGACGACGACGGACGACGCATTGAAACCTATGTCGACGACCATGATTTCGAGTACTGGATCGACCCCGCGAACGACGTTCTTGTCCAAGCTGGTCCGGGTCCGGATTGGCATCCGACGGCACCGAAGGCTGGAACGGAACGCCTGACCGTCGCCGAACTGCGCGCGAAGGCGGAGGCGTACGTGCTCGCGGAAATGCCTGATTTCGCCGAGCGGCGGCCGTCGCTCCATCCGCTCGAGGACAACAAGGGCAAGCAGACGTATTTCTTCCGCTGGGACGACTTCTCGACCCCGATGAAGGAATCGGGCCTGCCGCCGTTCGTCCAAGTGGCACTGAACGCCGACGGATCGCTCGCGAGCTACACGAACACGCTGACCCGCTGACGGCTATGCGCATCAGGAATATCCTCTCCGCCGCGCTCGCCGTCGCCGCGCTCGCGGCTGCGTTCCCCACGTCGGCCGCCGGAACGTACGTCATGGCGAACGGCGGCGCATACTTCTCGTCTGGCGGCCCTTCCGCATACTGGCACTACGACTGGGGACAGGGCTACTGCGGCAAGATCTGGACGGCTTGCACGGCACCGAAGATGGCGCAGTGGACGTACGTCTACAGGAATTTCGGCGCGATGAACTACGGGTCATGGACGAATCCGGCTCCCGTCTATTACCCCGAATTCGCGAGCGCGTTCATTCCCAGCCGCAACGCCACGGCGACGGTCGATTATTCGATCAAGTACGACAACGTCTCGTATGCGACGAGGACGGTGAATCAGAACGCCTACTATGACCAGTGGGCGAAGCTGAACGCGACCGGACTCGTCAACATCCAGCGCGTCGACCTCACCGACCAGTCGTTCTGGGGCTCGGCGAGCGACAAGGTGTCCTTCGACGAAATCAAGATCGAAAACTGAAAACGGCCACGGCAAGCCGGCTCGACCGCCCCGCAGTACTGCGGGGCGGTTTCGCCGTTTCGCGGAACGAACGATTGACGATGGCGCGTTTATCCGCTACGCTTCCACGTTCCCTCGCGCGCCTTCTGCGCGTCCCGGGAATGCCCTTTCCACCGCACATGCAACGGAGGCCTGCCGTGAACGAAAAGCTCCCCGTCCATGCGAAACGCGAGGACGTCCTGGGCGTCCTGCGGCACCATCAGTCGGTCGTCATCGTCGGCGAGACCGGCAGCGGAAAGACGACGCTCGTCCCCCGCTTCCTGCTCGAGGCCGGCTACGGCGAGCTCGGCATGATCGGCATCACCGAACCGCGGCGCATCGCCGCGGTGAGCGTCGCCGATTACGTCAGCCGCGAACTCGCGTCGGACCTCGGCGGCCTCGTCGGCTACCAGATCCGCCACGAGAACCGCACCGGACCGGAAACGCGGCTCAAGTACATGACCGAGGGCATCCTGCTCCGCGAACTGCTCGCGGACCCGCTGCTCAGGCGGTACTCGGCAGTCATCCTCGACGAGATTCACGAACGCAACGTCAACCAGGACCTGCTGCTCGCGCTCGTGCGCGAGCTGATGCCGCGGCGTCCCGACCTGAAGGTGGTCGTGATGTCGGCGACGATGGACGACGGCAGGGTCGCCGCGTACTTCGACGCCCCGATCGTCCGCGCCGAAGGGCGCGTGCATCCGGTGACAATCGAGTACCTCGACCGCGAGCCCGACGATTTCGTCATGGCCGCGGTCGACGCCTCGCGCGACCTGCTCGGCCGCACCGATGGCGACGTCCTCGTGTTCGTCCCCGACTACGCGTCCATCCGCGACATGATCGAACTGTTCGGCCGCAAGGAGACGGACGCCGCCATCCTCCCCCTCTATGGCAACCAGTCGCCGGAGGAGCAGATGGCGGTGTTCACGCGCACCGGTCGGAGCGTCATCGTCGCGACGAACGTCGCCGAGACCTCGATCACGCTCGACGGCGTCACGGGCGTCGTCGACACCGGCAAGATCAAGGAGATGCGCTTCCGCCCCGGCACGTCGGTCTCGGCCCTCAAGGTCGTCGACCATTCGCGCGCGGGCTGCGACCAGCGCGCCGGTCGGGCCGGACGCACGGCGCCCGGCATCTGCGTCCGCCTCTATCGCGAACGCGACTACCGGCGCCGGCGCGCGTTCACCGAGCCGGAGATCCGCCGCTCGAACCTCGACCAGTCGTACCTCCAGATGCGCGCGATGGGATTCGACGAAGACCGCATCCTCGGATTCGGCTTCCTCGACCCCCCGGAGCCCGCGTTCTGGGAGAACGCCAAGGACACCCTCGAGGTGCTCGGCGCGCTCGACGACAAGGGCGAGCTGACCGAGCTCGGCCGGCTGATGAGCGACATCCCGCTCCCGCCCACCGTCACGAAGATGGTGGTCGAGGCGAAGCGCTACGGCTGCATCGCGCCGGTCATCACCGTCGCTGCGTCGTTCTCGACGCGGCCGGTGTTCATCCGCCCGCCCGGCGAGGAGGAGAAGGCCGACGACCGCCACAGGCGGTTCCGCGACCGTCGCTCGGACTTCCTCACGCTCCTCAACGTCGTGCGCGCCTGGCGCAAGCAGGGCGAGAACGGCGCGGCGTTCGCGGCGGAGAATTTCCTCCACCTGCGCGCGCTCGAGGAAATCGAGGCGGTATCGGCGCAGATCGCCGCCATCCTCAAGGAGCGCGGATTCGTCATCTCGACGGGTTCGCATCCCGAGGAGGTCGGACGCTCGATCGCGGCGGGACTCGCGGCAAACCTGCTGACCAACGTCGACGGGAAGAGCTACCGCTCGCGCAAGCGCGACGGCATCGCCATCCATCCCGGTTCGAGCGTGTACGTCGAACCGCCGCGCCACGCGGTCGCCGCGGAGCTCGTTGAAACGACGCGGCTCTACGCGCGCAACCTGCACGCGGTCCCCTCGCGCTGGATGCAGGAGCTCTTCCCGCAGGACCGGAAGAAGCGCCCGCACCGACGGCAGAAGAAGCAGCGGTTCTTCCGCCCGTCTCGCCGCTAAACGAAAAAGCCCCTCGGCATCGCCGAGGGGTTTCTTT
>CAYOXM010000008.1:0-16312 GCA_964407925.1 uncultured Gammaproteobacteria bacterium | reverse complement strand
GAGAGGAGGACGATGTCCCCTTTCTTGGCGTGCCGCACGGC
Organism: uncultured Gammaproteobacteria bacterium; assembly: GCA_964407925.1. Lineage (GTDB taxonomy): Bacteria > Patescibacteriota > Patescibacteriia > SG8-24 > SG8-24 > CAYOXM01. The sequence goes on along the minus strand of CAYOXM010000008.1, from coordinate 16,271 downwards.
CTCGCCGATCGCCTCGCGCATCGAGCGCGCGCCGGCGATTGGCACGTTCGCGCCCGCGTTCGCGAGCGCTGCCTCCATTTTCGGCGTCGCGCTCCCGTCGAAGAGGACGAGATGCCGCACGGCGGCAGGCACTTTCGCGGCCCAGGCGTCGAACGTCAAGTCCTTGTCCGCGCCGCCGGCGATGAGGATGATGCGCTTCCTCCGCTTGCCGAGCGTTTCGAGAGCGGCGACCGACGCATCAGGCGCGGTGGCCGTCGTGTCGTTGACAAATCTGATGCCGCGCCACGTGCGGACTTCCTCGAGACGCCCGGGTACGGATGCCGTGTCCGCGATGCCCTGCCGGATAGCCTCGAGCGGGATGCCCATGGCGTATGCCGCTGCGACCGCGGCGAGCACGTTCGCGCGATTATGGACGCCCTGGAGCTTGATGGCGGAGACGGGCATCACGACGGTCTTCGTGCCGGCGTCGCGGAGCAGGACGTCGCGCCCGTCGACGAAGCAGCCGTCGAGACCGGGTCGTTTCTTGAGCGAGAACCACAGGCGCCGCCCGCCGTGCGTCGAGCCGCGAACTGCTGATTCGCGGCGGCCCATGGCCGCCGTTCGTTCGTTATCGGCGTTCACGACGGCAACGTCGCCCTCCTTCTGGAACGCGAGAACGAGTTCCTTCGCACGGGCGTAGTCGTCCATCCCCTCGTACCGGTTAAGATGGTCCTCAAGCACGTTCGTGAGCACGCCGACGCGGGGACTCAGCGTGTGCCGCTCCAGGCTCTCAAGCTGCCACGATGACAGTTCGAGGACGATGGGCGGGGCGACGGCTCCGCGCGAGCGCGCGATGCGAAGCAGGCGGTCGAGCCCGTCGAGCGGCGAGATGCGGATGTTGCCGCCGACGACGGTGCGCCGGTCATGCGCCCTGCACATCGCGGCGAGCAGCGTCGTCGTGGTCGTCTTGCCCTTCGTTCCCGTGATCGCCGCGATGGGGAACGGGCAGAGCTGAAAGAACAGGCTCACGTCGGACTCGACGGGCACGCCGCGCTTTTCCGCGAGCGCGAGCAGCGGGTGCTCGCGGGGAACCGCGGGATTGCGGATGACCATGTCAGCGCCGGCGAAATCGGCATCATCATGGCGGCCGAGGACGTAGCGAGGCCGATGCATCACGCCGCGGCCGGCGCGATGCGACTCGATGAGCCACGTCCGTTCGAGCGCGGCGATGGAGTCCGCGAGCGAGTGCTGGTCACGCAGGTCGGTCACGGTGACCTTCGCGCCGTGGCGCATCAGCCACTTCGCCGAACCCAAACCGCCGCCGTGGACGCCGAGGCCCATGACGGTGACGCGTTTTCCCTTGAACCAATCGACGTTGAGCATTATTTGCATCCTCTCTTATCTCGCGCGCTCCTCGCGATACTTTTATTTTATAGGAAGCGCGGACGCGCCTCTAATGCCGGTGACTCATGTGCGTCCCCCGTTCGGCGAACTCCCGCCTCGCGAGACGCACGTTCAGCATCGTCATCGCGACCTGCGCCCACATCGTCGCGTAGCCGGCGAGGCCCGCGACGATGCCGACCTTGCGGAGCTTCGTCACGATGCCGAGCCCGGGCAGGACGGTCCAGCCGTACGGCAGGCCGTTCACGCGGCAGGTCCAGTTGAGCGTCACTTCGACGCCGTAGCCGGCGAGGTAGCGGCCGGGAATCGCGTCGAAAATCTCGCGACGCAACGCGCGCTCGCCGCCGACGAGCGGCAGGCGTTTGGCGACGGCGGTGAGCAGCGGACCGCGGTCTCGCAGTCCGACGTTCATGTACCGTTTCCCCTCGACGACGGGCCCGAGGACAAGACGGACGTGTTCGGCCGTCAGGCCGACGAGGTCGGCGTCGAAAAAGCAGACGACCGGCGCGTCGGTATGCATCACGCCGTGGCCGAGCGCACCCCCCTTTCCGCGCGGCGTCGCGAACTCGTGGACGAGCGTGGCGCCGGCGGCGCGCGCCTCGGCGGCCGTGCCGTCCGTCGAACCGTCGCTCACGACGATGATCTCCGCGAACGCCCCAGACGCCGCGAGCGTGCGCACCACGTCGCCGACGGTCTTCGCTTCGTTTCGGGCGGGGACGACCGCCGCGATGCGCGGCCCTGTCATAGGCGGAGGGAGTCAGCCGCGCCTGAGCGTGACGTCGTAGTGGACGTCTTCCGCGCGACGCAGGCTGTTCTTCGCCTGGTCGAACTTGTTGCGCAGGTAGCCGCCGAGGTCCATTTCGAGCATTGCCTCGACGATGGCGGCAATGAGGTCCTTGATGGCGCGCACTTCCTCGACTTTCCCTTCGGTCGCGAGCCGCACTTGGCGGCGCTGGAGTTCGCCCGTGAGGTCGGAGAGGCCGCCGAGGTACGTCTCGTCGTCGGCGCCGGCGACGTCGATCGGGCCGACGTGGCCGTCCTTCATCCAACCGCGGTAGAGCGCGGCTTCGACGTATTCCTCGAGCGCGGCCCGAAGCGACCCTTCGTCGCCGAGGCCGCGCTGGGTCGCCGCCATGTCGTTCGCTTCGCCGATGGCCTTTGCGGCGGCTGCGAGCAGCGCGTCGGCGCCGGCGACGTCGTCGCGATGGAGCGCGAAAATCGCGCGTTTGGCGGCGGCCTGCGCGTCGCCGGCGAGGCCGATAAGCTTGCGCCGCGCGGCGGCGTACGCGGCATGACGTTCGCGGATTGACGAGAGGTAGGCGGTATCGAGCATAACCCCGTGAGTATCGCCGAGTTATGGCCTTTAATCAAGGTGGACGCAACGCGCCTCGTCCGCGGCGGCGGAGCCGGGTCTCCTTCGGCGGACACGGCATAGGCCGCTTCTGGCGGCCTTGCCTCACGCTCATCGCGAGACCGCTCGACCCCTGAAGGGTCGGCGGCTCTCGCGACTCCGCGACGGTCCGCGAAAGAGACCCGGCTCCGCCGCCGCGTGTTTACGTCCATGGCCCTCGCGGGCCGATGCGTCCCGCCCGCGTGAGCGACCGCTTTGCGGACCAATTACCCCGGTCCGCAAAGCGAGTCCGAAACGCGGGCGGGACGCATCGCCTTATTGCTCCCCGCCGCGATAAAAAAATAAAAAACGGCCCGACAAATGTCGGGCCGGAAGACCTCAGACGCATTCCCTCACGGCGTCGTCCGCCGGAACGTACTCCATGAGATCCGCGGTGAGCCCGCCGTCGCGCCCGTGGGTGACGAGGGCGAAGGTGAACCGCGTCGCTTCGACCACTTCGGGCTTCACGGCGAAAATGCCGAACAGGCCCTTGATGACGAAAAAGACGAGCAGGATGCCCACGGGGAGCTTCAAGTCCGTGAGCGTCGGCGAAAGGTCGCCGTAGCCGTTCTTGGTGAACGACATCATGAGGTACGCGCTCGCGGCAGCGATGCCGGCGACGAAGCCGAGAAGCTTCGTCATCTGGCGCGCGAACCGCAATTCGCCGGTGCGAAGGAAGTGCAGGAGCGTGCGCCAGGCGAGCTCGAGCCAGCGGAAACGCCTCCACCGGAGGTCGAACGTCGGCCAGACGAGCTTCACCGTGTGCGCCCACGTGCCGGTGTTGAGGTACGTGCCCTCGGGACCGGTGACGCGTCGCGCGACGTGCGAATGCCCGAGGACGACGACGCGCAGGCCCTCGCGCTGCTTGAGCAGCTTCGCGGCGTACCCGTCGACGGGGTTCTTGCGGAACATCGACAGGATCACCTCGAGAATCGTCGAGAGCTTGGTGCGGCGGCGGTGATCGAAGGTGGAGAACAGCTGGTTGTAGAGGAACCACGCGAGCATCAGCCCGGCGTAGACCCCCCAGCTCCAGCGGCGCTTCACCGCGTCGATCCAGACGTCCTTCTCGGAATGCGTCCGGCCGACCAGCTCGTTGTAGAGCTTGATCCTGCTCGCGAGCTCGACGGTCATGTGCGAACCGAGCGGCTGGTTGAGCACCGGGCGCTTCATCCGCTTGCCGAAGATCTCCGTGAGGAGCGTGGCCTTCGGGTCCATGCGGTTGTGCGGATCGGCGTTCATGCCGTGGTAGTACAGCACCTCGCGGCACGTCTCCTCGAAGTCCATCGCCTGGTCGACGAACCGGATGCGCGACGCGGCGTCGGCGTCGTCGCCGGCGATGCGCCGGACGATCTCGCGCTGGACCCGCGGCCATGCCAGGAACTGGTCGTGGTTCCCCACGAACAGGTCGAGGCGGGAGGACGGCAGGCGGACGAACGACGCGAGGGCGTCGAAGAACCCGCGATGCCCCGCCATGATGGCGCGCATCTTGCGCGCCGCCACCGTCTCGAACGGCGGATCGACGAGACGGCCCTTCCACGTGACGGCGAGCGGGTCGAACACGTCGCCCATGAGCCGCAAGCGCAAGATGTCGGCGCCGCCGAACCGCCGGACGAGGTGGCTGACGAACGACGCGAAGACGTCGTCGTACAGGAAATCCTCGAGCGGGTTCGGCACCTCGACGACGTCGGGCGGCTCGTCGTGTCCGCAAAGCTTTCGCTTCAGGCGGACGACCTTGTAGAGAAAGGTGTGCCGCGCGCGGACGGTCAGCGTCTTTCCGGCGGAAAGATGCAAGTCGCTCACGACGACATTCACTTCCTCGAACGGGTGTTTCCCCTCTCCGGCATGGACGCCGGGAGGGACGAGATCGGCGTTCTCCGGCTTATCCATGACGTTCCTCCGTATTCTTGCCTTGCTGCTGATGGAAAGAACTTCATGTCAGCTGACCAAAAAAACGGCCCGATGTCAACCGGACCGTTTGCCGCCGAGGAGCCGCCGATAAAGGGTTTCGGTGCGCGCGGCAATGGCGTCCCAGTCGTATTCGCCGCGAATCCACGCCTTCGCGCGCTCACCGCGTTCGGCGACGATTTCGGGATGATTGAGGAGCATGCGGATCTTCGCGCGCAGATCGGCGGCATCGGCGTTCACGAACGTGAGCCCGCTGTGGTCGATTGACTCGACGTTCTCGGGGATGTCGGAAACGAGCACGCAACGGCCCGATGCCATCGCTTCGAGGATGGACACGGACAGGCCCTCGGCTTCGGACGGATGCACGTAGAGATAGGCGTTCTGGTAGAGCTGGGCGAGCGCCCGTCCCTGCTGGAATCCGGTGAAGACGATGGAAGAATTTCCTTCCGAGAGGCGACGGACCTCCGCGGCGTAATCCGAACCGAACGCCGCCGCGCCGACGATGACGAGTTTTTTCTCGGCTTCGAAGCCGTCGTAAGCCGCGATGAGGTGATGGATCCCCTTCTGACGCACGAGGCGCGCCACGGTGAGCACGTAGCTTCCCGGCTCGAGCCCCCATTGCGCAAGCAGGTCGTTCCCCGCGGGCGCGGGGACGTCGGCGCCGTTCGGCACGTAGTCGACCGACGCGCGGTACGTTTTCCTGCAATAGTCGCGGATGGTCTGCGAGACCGCTATCGTCGCGTGCGGGAAGCGCACCGCCGCCCATTCGCCGAAACGGAGATACGCGCGGGCGAAGAATCCCCACTTCTGGTGCAGGCGGTCGATGCTGTGGAAGGTGACGACGATTTTTTTCCGCGGCGCGAAAAGACGCGGAATCCATGCGACCGTCGCCGGACCGACGCCGTGATAGTGGATGACGTCGGCCTTCTTGAAAAGCGCCGAGAGCGAAGACAGCAGCGCGTGCGTGAAGGCGTCGAGGTGCTTTGTCGGAATCGACGGCATCCGCCGAAGGCGTATGCCGCGGTACGACGACGCGCGCGTCTTGGTGAACCGCGGCCGCACGTACGCGAGCACGTCATGGCCGCGCCCGACGAGGCGCGTGCCGAGCTCCTCGACGTGACGCTCGATGCCGCCGGCGTCGGCGCCTACGGGCAGGCCCTTCTGCCCTATCATTATTATTTTCAGCGGTCGTTTGACCATAGTCGAAAAAAGTGTAGCACACGGACGGGCGACCGGCCCGCGGGATCCCCTTGCCGCGCAGGGGTGTTGACCTTAGCCCGTCGGCTTGAAACGATGTGGGAACCCTTTCCGATCCCGCACGAAAAAGAGGACGTAATGGCACGAAGGGCAGCTCTTCTCATCCTGACCGGCGTCGTCGCGAGCGCGTCGCTCACGTCATCCTGTTCGAAGGACCGCGACGCGACCACCGCCGTTCCACCGGCGCAACCGACCGTCGAGACGACGCCGGCGCAAACCGCGCCCGACCCGCTCGACGTCGAAATCGAATCGGCGAGAAGGGAGGCGAACAACGAGCTCCTTCGCCGCATCGTCGAGGCGAAACGGATGCTCCGTCCCGCGCCGCTCCCCACGAACCGCGTCGGGGGCGACAACGCCGTGCTCGCGGTCTGGAACCCGAAGACGAAGGGGCCGATCCGCCTCGTGACGGTGCTGAACGGCACGTCGCGATCAAGCGGCTTCGCCGTCACGGTGCTGCAGCGGAACGGCGTGAACTCCCGCTACAAGGTGACCGGACACGACGACGCGTTCATGGTGCTCGCGCTCAAGACGAACGTCCGCCACCATGCGAACAAGCGCCTCGCGGTCCCCGCGGTCTACGTCCCCTACTCGCCGGAACTCCGGACGAAGGAAAACGTCGCCGCCGGACGGGAGTACCTCATCGCCCTCGCCGACAAGGCGAGCGACCGCCTCGACCGCCGCGGCGTCATGTCGCTCGTCGACACAGACCGCAAGGTCTCGGAAACGGTGCCGGCAAAGGTGCTGATGACGCTCCTCGTCGTCGAGCACGTCGATCCCGACGAGTTCGACCGCGACGGCACGCAGGCAGTCGTCGAAAAGGCGCTCGCGACGCTCGCGACGAACGGCGAGGATTCGTACCGCTACGCGGTATCCTACGCCAACGCGCGCGGGCTCGCGCAGTTCATTCCCTCCACCTACGCCATCACCCGCGACCGCTATCCCAAGGCGGGCATGCCCAAGGACTTCGTCGCGGGCATGACCGACCACGAGCACGCGGTCGTCGCGCAGTACTGCCTCGCGGACTGGTCGATGACCAAGCTCCCCGCGCGCACGCTCGCGAAACTTTCCGCGTCGCCGCGGCAAGAGGACCTCGGCGCGTTCCTCGCGGCCGCGTACAACGGCGGCGAAGACAAGGCGGCGCAGGCGTACTTGAAGGACCCCGCCAACTGGGAGAAGGCCGGCAACGGCCTGTTCGACCAGACGGTGAAATACGTCGTCATCTTCCGCGCGGTCTACGCCAATCTCTTCCCCTGACCTCGGTCGGGGGTTTCTTTTTGCCCGACGGTCACTCGACGATGTTCGCCTGCGGGATGTTCTTCCTGATCGCGTCCAAATCCTGCTTCGAGACGTCATTGCCCGACAGGTCAAGCGTCTCGAGATTCGACAGCTGCCCCAATTCCAGAGGCAGGCCGGTCAACCGGTTGTTCGACAAATCGAGGACGCGAAGCTCGCGCAGCCTGCCGATTTCCGCGGGAACGCCGGTCATCCTGTTGCCGCTCGCGTCGAGGACGCGCAGGCCCGTGAGCTTGCCGATCTCCGACGGCAATGCGCCGGTCAAGGCGTTGTTCGAAACGTCGAGCATTTCGAGACCGCTCCTTTCGAAAACGTACGGCGGCAGGCTCGTCAGGCCGGAACGGCTGAGGTCCAAGCGTTTCCCCGCGACCGTGAGCGCGGCGTCATCCACGCTCGGCGACGGTTCATCCTGTTGCTGCGGAACTTGCGTCGTGCAACCGACGCCGAGAAAGACGAGGACTGCGGCGATGGCCAACGCGCGTGAAACGTCATGCATACGGGCGAAGCATAGCACCAACGCGACAAAGTCAAAACCCGTCGGGAACGACCGTACTTCGGCCGCGCCACGCGAACGCCAGCATGAGGCCGTAGGAGGCTCCCCGCACAAAAGAAATCGCCCCATCCCGTAAGGATTGGGCGATTTCTCTGGTGGGTCGGCTGGGGATCGAACCCAGGACCATCGGCTTAAAAGGCCGTTGCTCTACCGCTGAGCTACCGACCCATGATGAACGGCATCGCCGTCCGATGAACGTAACAGAAACATGACTCGCTTTCAAGGCTGCGACGGCTTGTCACTGAGGTTGAAAGGTCGAAAGGTTGAAAGACACTTCCGCAACTTTCAACCTCATAACCTTTCAACCTCCTGACCTTTTTCGCTACATCTCCGGCACTTCCTCGGCGAACTCGTCGTATCTGGCGACGAGCGCCTCGCGCATCTCTTCCCAATCGACGTCGTCATGCGTCTCGCCGAAATCCCGTTTGGCATCGAGTATCTCGTCGACGATGTCGCGCCACTGTTCGCGCGAAAACGCGCCTTCGCCGAACGCGCGTTCCTTGATTTCCTCGTATACCTCCTCGAGATTGAGCGTGATGTTTTCCATAAAAAAAATTACCGTTCACGCGGGATGATAACACAGCGATTCCTCGTTGACAAAAACCGTTTTTTCCGCTAAAATAAGCATACATCAATCTCGCTCCATGGGTATCGAACGAAAAACCGGCGAGGGCATGCCCTCCCCCGAACCGCGGGAGCCTGCGGAGCCGTCGAAAGAAAGGGTCCCGCCGACGGCGATGGTCCACGGCGAGGCGAAGCGCGAACTCGTCCGCGACCTGGAGGCTCGTGCCGCTTCGAAGTTCGACGAATGGGCGGCATGCGCGACGCGCGCCGAACTCATGGGGCAGCCGTTCGACCCCAAGGAATGCCTCGCGAAGGCCGAAGAAACCGTCTCGGAACTGATCCGCCTCATGGAGATGGAGGACCCGAACGGCGTCGGCGAGGCGCTCGCCAAGGCGGGCAAAGCGATGGCGAAGGAATACCGCGCGGAACTGAACGATCCGGCCAGTCCCATCAAGACGCTTGCCGACGTCGCCGCGGACCACCTCGCCGAAAAGCGCGCGCGGGCCCTCGACGAGCGGCGTCAGATCAAGTTCGCCGGCGCGACCGCGTTTGCCGACCTGAAACGCCTCATCGCGAAAGACCTCGAGGCGCTCTCGGGCGTCCCCCTTTCGCAAAAGCCCTCGCTCGCGAAACTGCGCGCGCCGGAGGCGCCGGGCGCGGGAATCGAACGCGAAAGGAAGGAGCGCGTCGCGAAAGCGGTCGAGTTCCTCGCGAACAACGACTACGTGCTCGAACGATACCGGCAGACGCGAGGGCAGACGCTCGGTCACGGCATCGACGAGTCCCAGCACGCGCGAAGGGAATTCGTGCGCGAGCTCGTCGAGGACATGATTCCCGAAAACGCGTACGACGAAAACGTCCACGAACTGAACGTCGCGCTGCAGAAAGGCGTGAAAGACCTCGTCGAGCGCGGCGGCAGCCCGGAGGAGCGGCAGGCGTGGCGCGACCTCCTGACGGACGCGACGGCGGAAGAACTGCGACTCGAGATCGTCAAGACGAGGCCGGGCCTGAAGGGCGGCGGCCAAGCGGGGCCCGATGCCGTGAAGCGCGTCATCGAAGGACTGCTGCGGGACACGGGCGACCCGGCGGCGCTCAAGAGGAAGCGCAAGCGACCGTGGGAGAAAGAATAAAAAAGAAGGCCCGTACCGAAGTACGGGCCCTTTTGGTCACGCGAGGCAGGCGTCCGCGCGCTCGAGGCGGAAGAGCCTGGCGATGACGGCAAGGTAGAACCTGGCCTCGTCGCGCTCCTCGCGCCGTCCCGCGCCGGGCAACCGACGGAAGACGGCGGACTCGAACTCGGAACGGAGCCATCCCATCTCTCGGGCCAGCCAGCCGAGCTCGGTCTCGATGACCTCGCGGCTGTTTTCCTCGAGCGCGGCGGCCGCTGCCGCGCGGTCCGTCACGGGAAAGTGCGGCAGGTGCATGACGACGTCGGCGATGACCGCCATAAGCCGCCAGTTGCCACGCACCGCGTCCACGACGGGACCGAGTGCGGGAAAGCGCCGTTCGACTGCGTGAAGGTACGTTTCCGGAGGCAGCGACGCCCCCGACAAATCGATCGCGGGCATCGCGCACATGGATTTCTCCTCTCCGGCCCCTCACGGGTTCCGATGGTTGTCGGTGAACCCGATTCAGGTTGAGGCCAACCTTAGCACTAAAAACGCCCCCTGTCAACCCGAGGGAGCGTTTTCAGCCGTTTTCGGCCTTATTCCGACGAGAGCGTCTTGCGAACCTCGAGCAGTTGTTGCCGTTCTTCGCGGACTTTCTTGAGTTCCTCCGCCATCTTCAGCAGGTTTCGTTTCTCCTCCTCGGTTTCCTGCCGTGCCTCCGCGAGCGAATCTTCGAGGTCACGGATGGTCTCATGCAGCTCGATGAGTTCCGACACGAGGTCCGCCTTCCGGTCTTCCTGTTCGCGCGTCCTTTCGATGCATCCGGCGACGAATGCCTCGATGCGTTGCCGCGACCGTTCCATCGCGGCGGCGACCGCCTTCGCGCGCTCGGCCTCGTCGGGCATCTTCGCCGCTACCGCCAATGCCGCCTTCTGTTCGGCCGCGACCTCCTCGAGTTCACGGCCGCCGCCCAATTCCGCGAACAACGCCTTGTTTGAGAACGCGACGAGATTATCGACCTGAATCTTCCGCGAAGGATCGGCGTCATACGCCGGGTCGTTCTTGGCATCGACCAGCATCTTGAAACGGCCGACCGCCTTTTCCTTCTCGATCGACTTGTCCGCGATCATCGTCATGATTTCCGCCTTCTTGTTCGCGACCCAGTCGGGATTCGCGAGGTCGGCCTCGCCGTACTTGCCCGCGGCCTTGAGGTCGGCGAACACCGCCTCGGCGGTTTCCATGTCCGAACCGCCGTAATTAAAGACGAGTTCGGTCGGGTAATAGCCGTCCTCGGTACCGCGCTTTCCCGCGGGAATCGCGCCCGCTTCCGCGCGGAGTTCCGCGAGCTTCTGCTGGAACTTCGCCACTTCGTCGGCGCCGCCCTCGACCTGCACGGTGAATTCGTCGCCGCCGTAACGAAACGCCTTGCCGTTCACGCCCGACTTCTCGATCGCCGCTTCCATGAGGTCGGCAGCGACCTTGAGCGCGTCGTTACCGACGTCCGCGCCGCCCTTGTTGTCGAAGTAGCGCAAGAAGCCCATGTCGACGAACACCATCTGGACCTCCTTCCCTTCCTTGAAGGCCTGCTCAAGATTTTCATAATGCACCGCGCGTTCGAGGAGTCCGGTACCGCCGTCGCGCCGCGCCGACTCGATCTGCCTGTCGAGCCGCGCCAGTTCCATGTCCTGCGCGTCGCCGAGTTTTTCCGCCGTCCGCACGCGCTCGTCCATCTTGTCGATTTCGCCCTGACCCCGCGTGCGCTTCGGCACCGTCGCGAGTTTTACTTCCTTGTTCAGGCCGCCCCGCAACGCCTCCTCAATCACGCCTTCCGCCTTTTCCGGCGCCCGTTTCGTGATTTCGTTGACGCGCGCCTCTATGATGGCCCTCTGCGCCTTTTCCTCGTCCGTCGCCGCGCCGAGCCCCTTGCCGGCATGCTCGCGCGCCATGCGGTCAGCCTCGTCCTTCGTCAGGTTTTCCAGCTTTGACAGGTCCTCGAGGCCGGTCCCCTGAAACATCTTCTTCATGTAATTGTCGAAGAAGGCGCGGGTCTTGTCCGGACCCTCGGCGGCGAGTTTCTGCTGCACGCGGTCGACTCGCGAACGGAATTTCTTCAGATCAAGCCGGTAGTCGGCCCGCTTGTTCATCACCGAAATCATCTCGCGCGCCGCGGTCGCGGGGTCCGCGAGGTCGATGCGATGCTCGGGCGGCAACGCAGCCTGAATCTCGTTCACCACGTCGAGGGCCTCTTGGAGCTCGAGGCCCTGCGCGACGAGCGGCGCGCCTTCCGCCACGCCCTCGGCGGACGGCCGTTCCGCCTCGACTGCGGCGATTACCCCCTTGAGTTCATCCTCGGAAATGTCCTCGAAGCTGACCATGAACTCGTTGCCTCGGTAGCGCAGCATGCTGTAGGCGGCCTGCTTGCCCTTCTTGTCCGCCAGTTTCTCACGCACCACGCGCTCGATCGTACGGACGGTTTCCTTGAGCGCGTCGTCTCCCGCGGCGTGCCCGCCGCCCTCCTTGTTGATGCGGTCGAGTTCGCCCATGTTCACGAACATCATCCGCCGGTTCTTCTCGCCCTCGGCGAGTTCCAGCCTGCCGGTCTCCCCGTCCGTTTCGACGACCTTCGGCCTGTCGGGCGAGCCCTCGAAAAAACCGACCGCCTCGCGGCCGAACTTCTTGAACTTGAACGCGCCGGCGTTGTCATGCTCGTTCAGGAACAAGTCCCGTTTCTTCTCGGCGATGGCGATCGCCTTGCGCTTCTCGGGCGTCTCGTCGCCCGCCTCGCGGAGCGCCTGGAGCGCGTCCTCGAGCGCGTCGAGCTGTTCCGCGGCCGATACGCCGAAGTCGCCCCTGCGGCCGGGTTCGGACTTCCGTTCCCGTTCGCCGCTCGGCGGAACGCTTTCTTCAGATGCCTCTTTTTTCGGAAAAATTTCTGCGGACATACGCGGTACAGTATCGCCGTCCGAGGAAATTTCGTCAAAACCGCCGAAAAACAAAAACCGCCTCAATCGGGGCGGTTCAGCAGTTCTCGTTTCACTTTTGCGGCGGCGGCTGAACGCTTGTCGGGAAACGCGGCTTCGATTGCGGCGATGAGCCGGAGCGCGTCGCCTTCGCAGACGGCAGTGAGCGTGCGGTGCGTGAGGTCGGGCCGTCCGAGCGTCTCGCGCGCAAGGCGGAGGACGGCGTCCGGATCGGACGCGTGCCGCGGATGGTACGCGAGGACGCGGAGTCTCTTCTCCGTTTCCGGTCGCAAGGGCGACGTTGCCGCTGCTTGGTTCGCTTGTTCCATAGGATCTACCCTGCCTTCTCGGCTTGCCGGACGGCATAGCCAGGAACGGCTGAACTTAGCAGAAGATCGCCTCCTTGTCAATGGTGCCCGCCACGCTTCCGCGCCGCGGCGAGAACGAGGTCGGCGACCTTGGCCGCGGCATCCGGCCGGTTCATGCGACGGGCGGCAGCGGCCATCGCGTTCCGCCGATCCGTATCCCGCAACAGGCCGAGGACCGTCCCCGCGAACCGTTCCGGAGTCGTCGTGCGCTCGTCGAGGAGCATGCCGGCGCCGGCGTCCGCGAAGGCGCGGGCATTGGCCGCCTGATGCGACGCGGGCATCGGCACGATGACTGCGGGTTTGCCGAGCGACGCGAGTTCGGTCAGCACGCCCATGCCGGCGCGCGTAACGACGAGGTCGGCCGCGGCGAACGCGTGCGGCATTTCCGCGACGAGCAATTCGTACTGACGGTAACGCGCAGGCGCGCCCTTGCGATCGTCGCCCTTTCCCTTGCCGACGACGTGAATGACGTTGGCGGCCGCGGCGAGCGCCGGGAGCGCGCCGTGCGTCAGCGCGTTCAGCCCCGCAGCGCCAGTACCGCCGCCGAGCACGAGCAGCGTGGGGACCGAGGCATCGAGCCCGAATATCCGCGCGGCTTCGTCGCGCGAACCGGCAAGGATTTCGGGCCGGACGGGGTTGCCCGTCCATACCGGATTGCGGCCGGCGAAATCGGCGACCGAGCCTTCGAGCGCGACCGAAAGCGACGAGGCGAACGGGAGCGAGAGCTTGTTCGCGAGCCCGGGCAGGACGTCCTGCTGATGCACGTGCACCGGTATCCGCAGGAACCCGGCGGCCCAGGTCACGGGTACGGCGACGAAGCCTCCCGCGCTCACGACGACGTCTGCGCGGAGGCGGCGAAGCAGCGCGAGCGACTGAAAGAACCCCCGCACGATGCGGAACGGGTCGGTGAAATTGCTCCAGGAGAAATACCTCCGAAGTTTCCCCGCGCTCACCGCACGGAACGGGATGCCGGAGGCGGACACGAGGCGCTCCTCGGGACCGTCGGCGGTGCCGATCCAGGCGAGACGGCTGCCCGGCGCGCGGACGCCGATCTCCTTCGCCACGGCGAGGAGCGGCGTCACGGGACCGAGCGTCCCGCCACCGCAGAAGACAGCGCTGATTGTGCGTTGTTCGTTCATGGCCGTTCCTCTTCTTTAGCAGGAAGACGCCCGGACGACAATCACCTGCGGGCGGTCTCGGTCGTGTGCGTCGAAATGTTCGTAAGCACGCCCATCGCGGCGAGAAGCACCATGAGCGCGGTGCCGCCGTAGCTCACGAACGGCATCGGCAGGCCGGTGATGGGAAGCAGGCCGACCATCGAGCCGACGTTGAACAGCGTCTGGAAAAACACCCATCCGACGATGCCGACGGCGAGGTATTTGCCGAACGCGTCGGGCGCGCGGCGCGCGATGCGGATGCCGCGGAAAATGAACGCCGTGATGAGCGCAAGCACGGCGAGCGCGAAAACGAAACCGAGCTCCTCGGCGAGGATCGCAAAAATGGAATCACCCGCCACTTCGGGAAGGTACAGGAACTTCTGGCGGGAATGCCCGAGGCCGAGGCCGAACAACCCGCCGGAGCCGATGGCGAGGAACGCCTGGTTGATGTGGTAGCCGACGCCCTGCGGATCGAGCTCGGGACGGAGGAACGTCGTGAACCGCGCCGCGCGATACGGCGCGCTCTTGATGAGGACGGCGACGCCCGCAGCCGCGGCGGCGGCGATCGCCGCGAGATGATGCCAGCGCGCGCCGGCGACGAAGTACACCGTGAAGGCGATGGCACCGATGACGAGGAGGCTGCCGAGGTCCGGCTGCAGCATGATGAGGAAGGCCACCGCGCCGAGCGACATCAGGAACGGCATCAGGCCCGTATGCACGTCGCCGACGCCGTCCTCGCCGCGGTTCTCGAGCCATGCCGCGAGGTACACGAGGAACGTGAGCTTCACGAGCTCGGCCGGCTGCATCGAAAACCCGCCGATGCGGATCCAGCTGTGCGAGGTTCCCCAGTCAGCGCCGAGTCCGGGCACGAAGACGAGCACGAGCAGCGCGAGCGAGACATGCAGGAGACGCGGAGCCACGTTGCGCCAGTGACGATAGTCGGTACGCGAAAGGAAGAGGAACAGGAGGGATCCGGGCAGGAGGCCGTAGAGCGCCTGGTGCTTCACGAACCACCAGCCGTCCTGGAACTTGTTGAAGGCGTACGGACCGGACGCCGAGGTGAGCATGACGAAGCCGAGCGCGATGATGGCGCCGAGCATGCCGAGAAAGACGTAGTCGGGCTTGCGTTCACGCATGGCCTTTCCCCCTCTTCTCCTTTCCCCCTTTTGCCCTTCCGCCCTTGGGCGCGAGCGCCGCGGCGAGGACGTCATCCATGTGTTTCGCGAAGACGAATTTCAGTTCCTTGCGCACCTCCGCGGGAACGTCGACGAGATCCTTCTCGTTCTCCGCCGGGAGGATGACGGTCGTCATGCCGGCACGATGCGCCGCCAGCACTTTCTCCTTCACGCCGCCGATCTCGAGCGCCTTGCCGCGGAGCGTGACTTCGCCGGTCATCGCGACGGCGTGCCGGACGGGACGGCCGGTGAGCATCGAGATGAGCGCCGTCGCCATCGCGACGCCGGCCGACGGGCCGTCCTTCGGAATGGCGCCGGACGGGACGTGCACGTGGACGTCGGAATCCTTGTAGAAAGCGTCCTTCACGCCGAGGCCCTTCGCGACGGAGCGCGCATACGAAAACGCCGCGCGCGCGGACTCCTGCATCACTTCGCCGAGGTGACCGGTGAGGATCAGGTTGCCGCGGCCGGGCATCTTGGTCGCCTCGATCTGCAGCGTCTCTCCGCCGGCTTCGGTCCACGCGAGGCCCATCGCCGCGCCGACCTCGTCGCGCTCTTCTTTTGCCGCGTCGAGGAATCGCGCGGGTCCGAGAAATTCCGCAAGGTCTTCCTTACGGATGCGGCGGACGCCTTTCTTGCCTTCGGCTACGGCGCGGCCGACCTTGCGGCAGACCGACGCGATCTGGCGTTCCAGGTTGCGGACGCCGGCCTCGCGCGTGTACGAACGGATGATGCCGCGGAGCGCGTCGTCCTCGAACGTGCACTGCTTGCCGTCGACGCCGTTGTCCTTCTGCGCCTTCGGCACGAGGTAGCCGGTCGCGATGCGGAGCTTTTCCTCCTCGGTGTAACCGGGGAATTCGATGACTTCCATGCGGTCGCGAAGCGCGGGCGGCACGGTGTCGAGCAGGTTCGCCGTCGTGATGAACATCACGTCCGAGAGGTCGAACGGCAATTCGAGGTAGTGGTCGGAAAATGTGTTGTTCTGTTCGGGATCGAGCGCCTCGAGGAGCGCCGCCGACGGGTCGCCGCGGAACGCGTCGGAGCCGACCTTGTCGATCTCGTCGAGCATGAACACGGGATTGCGCGTCTTCGCGGTCGCGATGCCCTGGATGACGCGGCCCGGGAGCGCGCCGACGTAGGTGCGCCGATGCCCGCGGATT
>CAYOXM010000007.1:0-58956 GCA_964407925.1 uncultured Gammaproteobacteria bacterium | reverse complement strand
TCGCCGACAACGTCGGCGACAACGTCGGCGACTGCGCCGGCATGGCCGCCGACCTCTTCGAGACCTACGCGGTCACGGCGGTCGCGGCGATGCTCCTCGGTTCTCTCGTCTTCGGCAGCGGCAACGAGAACGCTCTCCTCTTCCCGCTTGTGCTCGGCGCGGTGTCCATCGTGGCTTCCATCGCCGGCTCGTTCGCGGTGAAGATCGGTCCGGACAAGAACATCATGTGGGCGCTCTACAAGGGCCTCATCGTCTCGAGCGTCGTCGCCGCGGTCCTCTTCTGGCCGGTGACGAACTGGCTCATGAAGGACAACGGTCTCTTCGCCCCGGGCAAACTCTACCTCGCCTCGCTCATCGGCATCGCGGTGACGGCGCTCATCTTCGTCATCACCGAGTTCTACACCGGCACGCAGTACTCGCCGGTCCGCCGCATCGCCGAAGCCTCTCAGTCCGGCCACGGCACGAACATCATCGCGGGCCTCGCGGTCTCGATGCGCGCGACCGCGCTCCCGGTGCTCGTCATCTGCGGCGGCATCCTCGCGGCGTACGGCCTCGCCGGCATCTACGGCGTCGCCGTCGCATCGATGGCGATGCTCTCGCTGACCGGCATCATCGTGGCCATCGACGCCTACGGCCCGATCACCGATAACGCCGGCGGCATCGCCGAAATGGCCGGCCTCCCCGACGAGGTGCGCGCCGTCACCGACCCGCTCGACGCGGTCGGCAACACGACCAAGGCCGTCACCAAGGGCTACGCCATCGGCTCGGCCGGCCTCGCTTCCGTCGTGCTCTTCGCCGCCTACACGCAGGAACTCGACAAGGCAGGCATCGACGCGGTGTTCTCGCTCTCCGATCCGAAGGTGCTCATTGGCCTCTTCCTCGGCGGCATCGTGACCTACCTCTTCGCGGCGATCGCGATGGAGGCGGTCGGCCGCGCGGCGACCAAGGTCGTCGACGAGGTTCGCCGCCAGTTCAAGGAAATCCCGGGCATCATGGAAGGTACCGGCAAGCCCGACTACGCCGCTTGCGTCGACATCGTGACGAAATCCGCCATCAGCGAGATGACGATCCCGGCGCTCCTGCCGGTCGTCTCCCCGATCGTCGTAGCGCTCGTCTTCAAGGAACTCCTCGGCTTCGAGGCGCTCGGCGGCATGCTCGTCGGCGCCATCGTCACCGGCATCTTCGTCGCGGTCTCCATGACCACCGGCGGCGCGGCCTGGGACAACGCCAAGAAGTACATCGAGTCCGGCGTCTACGGCGGCAAGAAGTCCTTCGCCCACCAGGCGGCGGTCACCGGCGACACCGTCGGCGACCCGTACAAGGACACTGCCGGCCCCGCCATCAACCCGATGATCAAGATCCTGAACATCGTCGCGCTCCTCGTGGTCGCGCTGATGGCCTAGGACGGACCGAGGTCCGGCCCCCACGCCTTTGCAAAAAGGCGTGGGGTTTTCTTTTTCCGCGCCTTCACCGCGCGCCGCAAATGTGCGACGATGTTGGCGTATGAAAATCGCCCCGCCATTCGGCGGGACTCCCGCATCAAAAATTTTCCTTATGAAGGTCGCCGACAAAGGACTCGACGCCGCCATCCGCGCACTTCTTCCGCACCTCGTCGCCGCGGGCCGTCTCGCCTGCCGCATCCAGGACGACATCAGGAAGAACGGGCAGCGGAACGGCGAATCGAAGGGCGGTGAGCGGTTCGTCGACGTCGTGACCGACGCCGACATCGCCATCGAGACGTACCTGGGCACGGTTCTCCTCACGACCTACGAGGACGTCGCGTTCTACGGCGAGGAGTACGAGCGCGACCGCATCTCCGCCTACTTCCCGCAGGAGGCGCCCTACCTCGTGACGCTCGATCCCGTCGACGGGACGCTGTACTTCAAGGACGGCCTGCCGCTCTTCTGCACCATCCTTACGATCTGCAAGGACGATGCCATCGAGGCGGCGGTCGTCTACGTCCCGCGCGAAGGGAAATTCTACTGGGCCGTCCGCGGGCAGGGCGCGTGGACCACGACCGCGGAGGACGTTACCGCGGGAAACGCCCCCGCGGCCTACCGCGTCCCGAGCGGCGGCAAGGTCGTGCTCGTCGGCATGAGCTTCAAGGACCGCCGTCCGGCCATCGAAGCGCTCGGCTTCGAGACCGCGAACCCGTCCGCCGACTACGACGGCAGCGCCGACTGGTACAAGACGAGCCTGCGCCTGCTCACGGGAGAGATCGCCGGCATGGCCTTCGGCAAAGCCCAGCTCATCGACGCGGGCGCGTTCGCCTTCATCGTCGGCCAGTCAGGCGGTGCGTGGAACGACCCCGTCTTCGACCGCTCGTCGCGGCGGGCTGAGCCGCTCATCTGCGCGACCGACGCCGAGACCTTCAATCGCCTGTCGGCAGCGCTCAAAGGGTAGTCAAAGAAGAAACCGCCTTAAGTGGCGGTTTTTCAGTACCTCGACGGTTTGACAGGAGGTCGTTTCTCCGCTAACGTTCGAATTCAATTGAATGTCCTACCTATGCAACATACCGTGAAAAACCTGCCTAAGGGCATGGTCGAAATCTCCGTCCATATCCCCGTCGACGAAGCCAAGGATGCGCTCGAGCGCGCGGCCCAGGAACTCTCTTCCCAGCGCCCCATCGACGGCTTCCGCCCGGGCAAGGCGCCGTTCGACGCCGTGAAGTCCCGCTTCGGCGAGATGGCCATATATGAAGCCGCACTTCCCGCGCTCGTCCGCCGCTCCTACGTGAAGGTGGTGACCGAGGCGCACGTCCACACGTACGGCGAGCCGCAAATCAACGTGACGAAGCTCGTCCCAGGAAACCCGGTCGAGTACGTCGCGACGGTCGCCGTCATCCCGCATGTCGAGTCGCTCGCCGACTTCCGCGCGCTGAAAGTCGAGGCGAAAGCGACGAAGGTCGAGGAGAAGCAGATCGACGACACGGTGAAGGAAATCCAGCGGATGCAGACGAAGGAAGTCCGTGTTGAACGCGAGTCCCGCGCCGGCGACAAGGTCGTCGTCGACATGGACCTCTCGCAGGCCAACGTGCCCCTCGAAGGCGGGCAGGCGAGGAATCACGGCATCTACCTCGACGAGGACTACTACATCCCCGGCGTGAAGGAGCAGGTCACGGGCGTCAAAGCCGGCGACAAGAAAAATTTCACGCTGAAGTTCCCCGAATCGCATTTCCAGAAGAACATCGCCGGCAAGGACATCGAGTTCGCGGTCACCGTGAACGAGGTATACGAGCTCCAGCATCCCGAGCTGACCGACGAGTTTGCGAAGTCCGTCGGCCAGGAGAGCGTCGCCAAGCTCCGCGAGCTCCTGCGAGGAAATATCGAGAAGGAGACGAAGGAGAAGGAACTCCAGCGCGCGGAACTCGAGGTGCTCGAGACGCTCGTCGAAAAATCGAAGTTCGGGGAGATTCCGGACATCGCCGTGAACCACGAGGTCGAACGGATGCTCGAGGAGCTCAAGCACGGCGTGAGCCACCGCGGCATCGAGTTCGCTGACTACCTGCAGAACATCGGAAAGACCGTCGACGAGCTGAAGCTCGAATTCGCGTCCCAGGCGATCAAGCGCGTGAAGACGGCGATCCTCATCCGCGAAGTCGCGGAGCGCGAGCATATCGAAGCCACGGACGAAGAGCTGCTCACGGAGGTGCAAAACCTCATCAACGAACACAAAAACGATGCCGAGATGCAGGAACGCATCCGCGGAGAGGAGTACCAAGACTACCTGCGGACGACCATCAGGAACCGCAAGGTCATCGACCTCCTCCGCACGGCCATTGTCCAAAAATAAGGCGCGAAGTACGATGGAAAGCGGCCGCAGGGCCGCTTTTCTCAACTTTCGAACATCCCCCATGAAATTCGGTGCTCACGTCTCCGCCGCCGGCGGCCTCTGGAACGCCCCCGTGAACGCCGCCGCGCTCGGCGTCGAGTGTTTCCAGTTCTTCAGCCGTCCGCCGCAGGGAGGACGCGTCGGCGCGATCGGCAAGGACGACGCCAAGAAGTTCCGCGACGCCTGCGAGAAGCACGGTTTCGAAAAATGCTACATCCACGCTCCGTACGTCATCAACTTCGCTTCAAAGGAGGAGCGCATCCGCGCCTCGTCCGTCGAGATCGTCCGCGGCGAACTGGACCGCGGTACCGCGCTCGGCGCCACGTCGGTGATGTTCCACCCCGGCAGCGCAAGCGGCGTCGGCGAGGAAAACGGCGTGAAGCTGGTCGTCGAGGGGATGAAAAAAATCCTCAAGGGATACGCGGGCACGACACGCCTGCTCGTCGAGATTTCAGCCGGTGCCGGCATGGTCATCGGCGACAGCTTCGAGGAGGTCCGCGCGATCCTCGACGGCGTCGATGACGAGCGTGTCGGCGTCTGTTTCGATACGGCGCACGCGTTCGCGTCGGGCTACGACCTGCGCGACGTCGCCGCCGTGACGAAGACGATGAAGGACTTCGACCGCGTCATCGGACTCGACCGGCTGGAGTTGTCGCACTGCAATGATTCGAAGGTCGACATCGGCGAACGCAAGGACCGTCACGAACATCTCGGAAAAGGGAAAATCGGCATTGACGGTTTTGCCGCCATCGTCGCGTCAACGGCGTTCGCGGACGTGAACCTGATTCTCGAAACGCCTCCCGAAGGCGTGAGTGGCGACCTCGCGGCGCTCAAGAAACTCCGCACGTGAACCATGCGCATCTTCACCGTCACGGTACAAGTGAAAGCTGGCGCGCGGCGGCGCGAAATCGTCGTCAATGACGACGAAACCGTCGTCATCCGCACGCCCGTCGCACCGGAACGCGGCAAGGCGAACGATGACGTTGTGGAAATCCTTGCCGAGCACTTCGGCGTTCCCAAGTCGCACGTCGAACTCATCAGGGGAGCGACGGCGAAGAAGAAGACATTCAAAATAACGGCTCAATAGAGCCGTTATTTTCGTTTCGGGACGGGATCGAAACCTCCCTGACTCCACGGGTTGCACCGGAATATGCGCGACGTACCGAGGATAAGTCCGCGAATTACCCCCAATTCATCCACAGCCTGATACATGTAGGCGGAACAGGTCGGATGGAACTTGCAGTAGCCGTGGGAGAAATACCGCCGTAGCGGCCCGTGATCGGGAGAAAAGGTCCTTTGATACAGACGTATACACCACTTGGTGACCATCTTCGGTATGGCCAGTGCGATATGTCCATACACGGGGATTTTCCTCATGAAACGCCTCATGTGGATTTCTTGTTGAGAATTTTCGACTTTACCAACAGGTCGAGCACGACCGTACGAATCTCGGCAAAAGTCATTTTTACCGCTTCTGAACGCGCCATGAATGCGATGTCTATGCCCGGTTGCATTTCGCCGATGACCGCGCGCACGGCCTCTCTCATGCGTCGTTTCAACGTGTTCCGCACGACAGCACGTTTAGAAACCTTCGTACTCACCACGAAGCCTACCCTAGTTACCGGGAGACCGTTCAAGACGGCCTTCATGCCGATGCCCTTACCGTGAAACGGGCGACCCTTTGAAAAGATCCTGGCGTAGTCCTTTTCTGCGGTAAGTCGGTTTGTTCGAGTGAGCATAGTGTTCGCGAATCCAGCAAAAAGGCCCGTCCAGATACTGTCTTCGGCGGGCCTTTTTAGCTTATTTTCGACGTTTTGTGGAGACCGTCAGGCGCTTGCGACCCTTTGCCCTCCGGCGCTTCAAAACGACCTGGCCGGGCGTCTTGCGCATGCGCGCAAGGAAGCCATGCGACCGGTTCCTCTTCCGCTTCTTCGGTTGGTATGTCCTCTTGGTAGCCATAATGGTGTTAATTCTTCCACATGATACCGGATTGGTCAAGAGCTCTTAGACGCCAAACACCATGAATGGTGGTCATACTGAACGATTGACCACAGCATGTAGATTTCTCTGATTTTTTAAAAACTCCACAAAAACCAATGCTGGGGGTAACTTGCGTTTTCCACAGAAAATATACACAATTCATGCACACGTTATCTACACTTTTTCTGCTTTTCAAATGTCCTTTGGTTGAATAGACTGTCATCAGTCCTTCAACTAACTGTCGCTATGAATACCCATGAACTTTGGCAGGCGGTTCTCGGTGAACTTGAACTCACGTTGAGCAAGGCGAACTTCACGACGTGGTTTAAGAACACCTTCATCTCCTCCTGCGAAAGTGATCGGGTAATCATCAGCGTTCCGAACACGTTCACGAAGGCGTGGCTCGAGAAGAAGTACAATGCCGCCATCCTGAAGTCGCTCCAGAACGTGAGCAACACGAACATCCGGCAGATCATGTACAAGGTGGACGTCCGTCCGCAGATGAAAATGATGACTCCGGAAGCATTTCCGGTCATGGCTCCTACGGCCGTCGAAGCGCAGCCGATTGTTCGTGAAGAAACGCTTACCTTAGCAAAAAAAGAGCAGTCTGGTGAGGCGCGCTTGAACCCGAAATATACCTTTGAAACCTTCATCGTCGGCAAAGGCAACGAGCTCGCGCATGCTGCTGCCCAGGCCGTTGCCCAGAACCCCGGGACGAAGTACAATCCGCTCTTCATCTACGGCGGGGTCGGTCTCGGCAAGACCCACATCGTCCAGGCGATTGGCAACGAGGTTCTGCGTAAGAATCCTGAAGCGAAGATTCTTTACGTCACGTGCGAAAAATTCACCAACGAGTTCATCCATGCCGTGAAGAGCGGTCGGGGCAAAGACTTCAAGGACACATACCGCACCGTCGACGTGCTCCTTATCGATGACATCCAGTTCCTGACCGGCAAGGACGGGACGCAGGAGGAGTTCTTCCACACCTTCAATGCGCTCCACCAGGCGAACAAGCAGGTCGTCCTTACTTCCGACCGCCCGCCGAAGCAGATTCCCGCCCTCGAGCACCGGCTCATCTCGCGTTTTGAATGGGGAATGACTGCGGATATCTCGAGTCCTGACTTCGAAACGAGGATTGCCATCCTCGAAACCAAGTGCAAGGAGCGAAACTACGATCTTGAATCTGAAATTGTCCGCTATATCGCGACGGTCGTGCAGTCGAACGTCCGCGAACTCGAGGGCGCGCTCAACAAAATCATCGCCTATCACCAGTTCAAGAACACCAAGCCGAATCTTGAGGGGGCGAAAAGCTTGTTATCGAGTTTTGGGCCTGCACATAGCAAAAAAAACGTCACTGCCAAGCAGATTATCAACACGGTCTGCGGCTATTTCGACGTCACTGCCCCTGACATGGCCGGAAAATGCCGGGAGAAGCGGCTGGCATTCCCCCGCCAGATCATCATGTATCTTATGCGGGAGGAAATGAGCGCTTCTTACCCGTCCATCGGCCACGAACTTGGCGGCAGGGATCATACGACGGCGATGCACGCGTATGAAAAGATCGGCCGCGAGCTCGAGAGCAGTCCGAAGCTCCGCCAAGACCTCGATCTCATCAAGCAGCGCCTCTACAACGCGTAAAAGGTGTGGACTCTCGGGGGACAGCCGCGGGAGTACTGAGGGAAAAGAAGTGGAGTGACATCGCTCCGATGGGGATGGAACCGATAAAATCTTTTTCCTCCACCGTTCTGCACACCTCTTTCCCCACACTTCTTCACAGTCGCGGTGGCAGATCCATCGCTCTACTGAGCGGCGGCAAACGATTTGTCCCCGCCATCCACCTCCCTACCGTTACTACCGACTATTTTTCTCTATCGATTTAATTGTTGTAACCGAACAAGGGGATGAAGTTCTCATGTACGCAGGAAAACCTTCATCAAGGCCTCTCTGTCGTGAGCCATATCGCGAGCAAGAACATCAACCTGCCTATTCTCGGAAACGTGCTCATCAAGGCTGACGACAAGGTATTACGGTTCATGTCCACGAACCTCGAAATTGCCATCAGTTGCGTCGTGCGCGGCAAGATCGAGGAACAGGGAGAGTTCACGGTCCCGTCCAAGCTTTTTGCGGATTACGTCTCCCTGCTCCCCAAGGAGCGCGTCGACGTGAGTCAGGACGGGAATGCCTTCGTCGTTGCATGCGGTTCATACCAGACGAAACTGAACGGGATAGTCGCCTCTGAATTCCCCCTGATTCCATCCCTTGAAGGACAGCAAAAATTCACCCTTAAGGTGAATGAATTGCGCCGAGCCATCGGTCAGGTGTTATTCGCGGTAGCCCCGAACGAATCACGTCCGGAAATCAGTGGCGTGTTGTTCAAGTTCGTGGCGACGAATGACGGCATCGACCTTGTCCTTGCCGCTACCGACAGCTACAGGCTCGCGGAAAAGACCGTCAAGGCGGATTCCGGCCGAAGCTCGTCGGTCAAAGACCCCGTCCATGTCATCGTTCCATCCCGAACGGTTGCTGAGCTTATACGCATCTTAGGGGTGTTCAAGGAGGGTGCTGAGAATCCCGAGGAGATTGAAATCCACATCGGGGAGAACCAGATTCTTTTCTCCTACAACAGCGTTGAGATCGTTTCGCGGACTATTGAGGGTAAGTATCCGGATTATCGACAACTTATCCCCGACCGGTTCGAAACTGAGGTTATCCTCTCGAAGATCGAGCTTTCCCGAGCCGTTAAGACGACCAGCCTCTTCTCTCGCACGGGGCTTAACGACATCCATTTTACCTTCGCGTCGTCGGGAAAGGTGTCCCTTCGTGCCGTTAATTCCCAGACTGGCGAACATGCGGTCGACTTGGACGGCGCGGTGACCGGAAAGGAAAATTCCGTGACCGTAAATTTCAAGTATTTTCTCGATGGAGTTAACAACGTCGAGACCGAGGAAGTGCGTCTCCAGCTCATTGACGGAGTGAGTCCCTGCCTTCTCCGTCCGGCGACGGAGGACGGTGACTACCTCTACATCGTGATGCCGATCAGGCAGTAAGTCCTTGCCGGAGTCGAAAAAACGGGGCCGATGACCCCGTTTTTTCGTTCCCCTCACTGGACGGTTACTGTCACGCTTTCCGATCTCGTGTCGCCTGAGTTCAGGACCGCTTCGACGGTCACGTGGTATTTTCCCGGTGACGGGACGTTTTTCCATTGTACGGCCATGCTTGGCAGCGCCGGATTCTGGATGTTGCCGATGATTTCCTCGAGGTTGTCCATCTGGCTTTTCGCCGTAAGATGAAGCTCCTTGATGCTCTTCACGTCGTCAATGGCGAACTTTACCGTGAAAGGGAACTGGGACGCGTAAATCGTCTGACCAGCCCAGGGCGAAGTCCATTGAACGCCGAGAGGTCCGGGATCGGCGGTCAGGTTCACCGTCACCGACGTGTCAGCGGCATTACCGACGTCATCATATGCCTTCGCCGTGAAGGTGTGAAAACCCTTCGGGAAGCGGTTTGGTACGGTGACCGGCGAGGCAAATGGTTGGTAGACTGACGTACCGATGATTTCGCCGTCCATGAGGAAATCGACCTTGGCCACCCCCCGTTTAGCGGTAACGCTTACCGAAGGAAGGAAGTTCCTGTCGGCGATCGCGCCGCCGTCATAGGGCCACAGGAGGGAAATTTGCGGCTTGTTTTCCGGAACGTGCACGTCGTCGTATTCCGTCGGTGCCGCTTCGGTCGACGGCGCCACGCCACCCGTCTGTTTTTTGACCCATTCGGCGTAGGCCTTTTCCCAACCATCGTACTGCGGATCGTTTTCCGGATGCTCCGGAACAGGTCCGCGCGGATCGTCCTTGTCGACGAAGAACAGGATCGTATGCGGCACGCCGTATCCCCTCTCCTCGACGTACTCCTGAGGCGTGTATTCGGTAGCCAGTTTTCCCGATATGCGATCGACCTTCAGCATCACTTGGGCGTTCTTCGCGCCGTCGAGCACGGGTTTTCCCGTGACGACCGGTTCCGGTGGATCGAATGACTCGACGACGGTTCCCGCGAGCGATTTGCGCATGAACTCGTTCCAGATGGGAGCGGCGATCTTGCTGCCGTCGGCGCCGGCCTTCATGAGGGACCCGCTCGAGTGGCCGACCCAGACGCCTGCGACGAGCGACGGCGTGTAGCCGATGGTCCAAGCGTCCTTGTAGCCGTTCGTGGTTCCGGTCTTCGCCGCGACCGGCCGGCCGGACAGCGTCAGGTAGTTCTGCTCGCCGAAGATGTAGGCGCGCGCGGCATTGTCGGAAAGGATGTCGTTGATCTGTCGCGCGATTTCCTTGTCGAAAACGCGTTTCCCCGTCGCCGTTTCTGCCGCATCGAGCATCGTCTTGCCCTGCCCGTCCTCGACCTTGAGGACGGCCTTCGTCGGGCGGATGACGCCGTCCTGCGCGAACGCGGCGAACGCGGCGACGTGTTCGATGGGTCGGACGCCGGCACCGCCGAGCACGAGCGAGAGGCCGTACGTCCCCTCGTTTTCGAACGTGGTGTAGCCGAGCCGTTTTGAGAAGTCCTTGAACGCGTCAAAACCGACGAGATACAGCGTCTTCACGGCGGGGATGTTGAGCGAACCGGCAAGCGCCTCCTTGAGCGTGACCGGACCGCGCTCCTTGCCGTCGTAATTGTTCGGCTCGTAGGGGCTTCCTCCGGTACCGAAGTTGGTCTTCACGTCCTCGACGACGGTCGACGGCGTGAATCCCTTCTCGAACGCCGCCGCGTAGACGATGGGCTTAATGGACGAACCCGGCTGAAGGTGACCGAGCATGCTGTTGTACTTGCCCTTGATCTCGTCGTCGAAGTAATCCGCGGAGCCGACCATGGCGAGCACTTCGCCGGTCTTCGCGTCGATCGCCGTCATCGCGGCGGTATCGGCCTTCCATTTCTTTATCTGTTCGCGATTCGCGGCAATCGCCTCTTCCGCGTATTTTTGCTTGTCGACATCGAGCGTCGTAATGACCTTGAGTCCGCCGCGTTCGACGACCTGCTCGCCGAACTCGTCGGCGAGGAGCTCCCTGACGTAGAAGACGAAATGCGGCGCGATGATCGGTTCGCGGTTCGGCTGCACGGCCGCGAGGATGTCGATCTTCTTCGCCTCCTCGGCTTCCTCCTTCGTGATGTAATTTTCTTCCGCCATCGCGTCGATGATGTACTGCTGGCGCACGACGAGCGCGTCGCGATGGTTGCCGTACGGGGAGTAATAGGTCGGCCCCTTCGGAAGCGCGGCGAGCATCGCTGCCTCGGCGATGGTCAGGTCTTTCGCGGACTTGCCGAAAAACGTCTGCGAAGCGGACTCGATGCCGTACGCGACGCCGCCGTACGGAATCTCGTTGAGGTACAGTTTCAGGATCTGGTCCTTGCTGAAGCGCCGCTCCATCTCGATGGAGAGCACGAGCTCCTTCACCTTGCGCGTGTAGGTCTGCTCGTCGTTCAGGACCGACTTCTTGATGAACTGCTGGGTGATGGTCGATCCGCTCTGCAGCTTGCCGCCGCTCCTGAAAACGTTGCGGAAGAGGCCGCGCAGGATGCCACGGACGTCGAAGCCCTTATGCGTGTAGAATTTCCTGTCTTCGGCGGCGATGGTCGCCTTCTTCGCGTATTCGGAGATGCTTTCCAGCTCGACGAGGGTGCGTTTCTGCGCGCCGTGCACGGCGTAGAGCACGGTTTCGCCCTTGCGGTCGTAGATTTTCGTCGTCTGCGAGACGTTGCGCTGGTTGATGTTGTTCGGATCGGGAAGGTCGCTCGCGACCCAGACGAAGAGGCCGATGACCGCGATGGTTCCGCCGAGCGCGAGCGCACCGGCGACGATGCCGACGGTGGACAGCAGCCGTTTCACGTTTGGCCGACCTCCGCGTCGCGGATGCCGAGAAAAAAAACCGGCCCGGCCGGAACGGCGGACGTGGTGACCGATGTCGATTTTTCCTGGCGGGTTCGTCACGGCGATTATTCTTACTACGCGGTTAAGTCCGTCGCTTTGCCTTTCCGTCGAAGAGGAGCGTCGCGCCTATGACGTTGGCATCGCCCCCGAGCGTCGAGCGGACGATGGGCGTACCCGCGAGCTGCGGGAAAACGAGCATACCCTTCAGTTTTCCGAGGACCGGCTTCCAAAGCACTTTCACTGCGGAAAGGCCGCCGCCAGTCACGATGACGTCGGGGTTGAAGGCGTGGATCACGTTCGCGAGCCCTACGGCGAGCGCGTCGGCCATCACGTCGAGGACCTCCTTCGCCTTCCGGTCGCCGCTCATGGCCGCACGTTCGACCTCGAGCGCATCGACGCTTTTCCCCGCAGTACGGCGGTACAGGCGCGACATCGCCGATCCGGAAGCATAGGCTTCGAAGTGCGCGTTCCGTCCGCAGCCGCAAACGACGTCGGAGCCGTAGGCAATCACCGTGTGTCCGATTTCGCCCGCGGCGTTGTCGCGTCCGCGGTACACCTTGCCGCCAATGACGATACCGCCGCCGATGCCGGTTCCGAAGGTGATACCGACGACGTTCTCGTACCCCTTGCCCGCACCGACTTTTGCCTCGGCCAGTGTAAAGCAATGGACGTCATTGTCAACCATCGCAGGACGCCCGAATTTCTTCTCAACCATCGATGAAATGGGGACGTTGCGGAACGATTTCGGGAAGTTCGGACCCCGCAAATACGTGCCCTTCCCATGATCGACGATGCCTGCCATGCCGAGGCCGATGGCCTTCGCCTCGGGAACAATGACCTTGCCGATGGCGTCGAAGATGTTCTTGAGGACCGTCGCCTTCCCCCTTTTTGCCTGCGTTTCGACCCTGATGCTCGAGACGACTTTGCCGCCATGGACGAGTCCGGCACGGATTTTCGTGCCGCCGACGTCTACGCCGATGATGGGCGATGCTTTCATACGCGGGCAGTATAGCAAAATTCGCTCCAATAAGCTCGGGTCTGCCATTGTTGACGGCCAAGCCCGTCGGATATTACCTTATTCCGGTTGCGCCATTCCCCCGGAAGTGTTAAAAATACGCCGACATTTCGCGGCCCGGTAGCCAAGTAGTAAGGCAGGAGTCTGCAAAACTCTTATGCGTGGGTGCAATTCCCACTCGGGCCTCCATCAAAATCCATCCGCAGGGGTGGATTTTGATGGTTAAGGAGGATTTGAGCTATTTTTTGACCGCCGGAGAAGTGCTACTCTTGATGGGAATTTATGGCGAGCAAGAGCAAAAAAATCTTCGTCATCGTCGACGGTCACGCGCTTCTCCATCGGGCATGGCATGCCTTGCCGTCGATGACGACTCCGGACGGCATCGAGGTCCGCGGCGCGTACGGGTTCACGACGATGCTGCTCGGCGCCATCAAGGAGTTCTCGCCGGCGTACGTCGCCGTCGCCGTCGACCTCGAGGGCGGGACGTTCCGTAACGAACTCTATAAGGAATACAAGGCGACGCGCGAGAAGAAGCCGGACGAGCTGTACGCGCAGATAGACACGGTGCGCGAAATTCTCGCGGCGATGAACGTGCCCGTCTTCGAGGCAAAGGGTTTCGAGGCCGATGACGTCATCGGCACGCTCACGAAACGCGCCGCGGAAGAAGATTCCTCGGTCGAGTCGGTCATCCTCACGGGCGACCAGGATTCGTTCCAGCTCATCGACAAGCGGACGACGGTGTACCTGCCGCGCCGACGCGACGGCAAGACGGTGATGCTGCGCATGAGCGAGACCGAGTTCCGCGAGGAATTCGGCTTCAGCCCGATTCAGATCATCGATTACAAGGCGATTCGCGGCGACGCGTCGGACAACATCCCCGGCGTGAAAGGCATCGGGGAGGTCGGCGCGACGAAACTGATCCAGGATTTCGGATCGCTCGGCGCCATTTACGAGGCGCTCGAGAAGAAATCGAAGAAGGCGAAGGAAATATCGGAAAAGACCGCAGCCCTCCTCGTCGCGTCGAAGGAAGCGGCCATGACCGCGCTCGACCTCTGCCGCATCCGTCGCGACGTGCCGCTCGAGTTCGCCCTCGAGGCTTGCGTCTTCACGCCGCCGACACGCGAGCGCGTCGCTTCGGTCTTCACGAAGCTCGGATTCATGCGCCTGCTCCAGCAGATGCCGGCCGCGAAAGAGCCGGAACAGTCCGCGACCGCAAGCCTTTTCGCTCCGGCCCCGAAGAAGAACGAGGACGGCGCGAAGGTCATCACCGACGTAGCCGCGCTCGACGCCATGCTCGCGAAAATCGCGAAGGCGTCGGCGTTCGCGTTTCGGACGGCGGTCGTCACGGAGGACGTAATCGCACCGAAAGTCGCAGCGCTCGGTTTTTCTGATGGGAAAACGTCGTTCGTCGCGACGAAGGATGCGCTTTCCGCGGGCCGCCCTTTGATAGCTTCTTTTTTTGCTAAAACAAGGCAAAAAATTTGTCACAACTTGAAGCGCGAACATCAGCGTTTCGCTGGCCTCGGCATCGCGCTCGAAGCGCCGTTCTTCGACTTGATGCTCGCGTCGTACCTGATGCACTCAGGCGAACGGCGGCACGGCATCGACTCGCTTCTCGCCTACTCGCGCGGCGTGCCGCTCGACGACGAGGCACCGGGAACGGACGCCGAAGCGGTCGTCGCGCGTCTCGCCGCGGAGATGCCGCACCTCGTTCCGCTCGCGGAATCGTTCGCCAAGGACCTCGCCGACAACGGCCTCGTGAAACTGAACGAGGACGTCGAGCTTCCGCTCGCCGCCGTGCTCGCGCGCATGGAAGTCGCCGGTATCGCGGTCGACGTCCCCTACCTGGAGAAATTGTCGGCCACGCTCGGCAAGGAAATCGACACGCTCGTCGCGCGCATTCACGAAGCCGCGGGCGAGGCGTTCAACATCAACTCTCCGGCGCAGATGAAAGTCGTGCTGTTCGACAAGCTCGGCATCTCGCCGCTCGGTCTCAAGAAGACGGCGAAGGGCAAGACGCTCTCGACCGCCGCTGCAGAACTCGAAAAACTGCGCGACAGCCACCCGATCGTCGGCGACATCCTCGACTACCGCGAACTCGCGAAACTGAAATCGACCTACGTCGATACGCTCCCCGCGCTCGTGCATCCGAAGACCGGACGCATTCACGCCGAGTTCAACCAGACGGTCGCGGCGACTGGACGCTTGTCGTCGTCGAACCCGAACCTCCAGAACATACCGACGTCCGAGACCGACTACGGCAAGCGCGTCAGGAACGGCTTCGTCGCGCCGAAGGGCCGCGTGCTCGTGGCGGCGGACTATTCCCAGATCGAACTCCGCATCGCCGCGCACATCGCCAAGGAGAAGACGATGATCGGCGCGTTCAAGAACGGCGAGGACATCCATTGGCGCACGGCGGCGGAGATGTTCGGCGAGAAGGACGCGGCGTCGAAGCGTCGTATCGCCAAGGTCATCAATTTCGGCATCCTTTACGGCATGGGTCCGCAGCGCCTCGCGGAGAGCGCGGACATCTCGTTCATGGAGGCGCGTGAGTACATCGACAAGTACTTCGCCATCCATAAGGGCATCGGCAAGTACATGGAGGACATCAAGGAGAAGATCGTCGATGACGGGTACGTTGAAACGCTCTTCGGCCGCAAGCGGTTCTTCCGGAACGTCCGTCTCATGAATCCGCGCGACCGGGCCGAGGCCGAACGACAGGCCATCAACATGCCGATTCAGGGCAGCCAAGCCGACATGATCAAGATCGCCATGATCCGGCTCGACCGGCACATCGGCGAGACGTACGGCATCGGAGCGAAGGCGGAGGTCCGCATGATTTCCCAAGTCCACGACGAGTTGTTGTTTGAGGTGGCTGAGGGGGTTGTCGACGCATTCGCGGACGTGGCCGTGAAAATCATGGTCGGGGTGTGCGAATTGTCGGTTCCCGTGGCGGTCAACGTGTCGATCGGCAAGCGCTGGGGCGACATGGAAAAGCGGTGATTTCTACCCTCCGGTGAGGATGGACGCGGCATCCCCGAAAGGGTATCCTTGGGGTGCTATGGAACAGCGTTATTCGCTCACCGCCCACTATATCAAACATTCGCTTAACCTAGCGAAATGTGAGGTTAAAAATGCCGACCTCACCCTGTGGCGGAAAGAGCGCAATTTGCTGGTCTACAAGATCTCCGAAACCCAGTACCTCTGCGTGTATTCCTTCGGTGTCGTGACCGTCTTCGGGGTCGACGACCGGAAGGAGAGGGACAAGTTCCTTAAGCGCATCGCCCGCCTCGGCGAGGAGGAGCCGGGAGTCGCCATGGACGGCCTGCCGACCGAGGAATACCCCGTCGTCATCGACTCCACCCAGCCCGAGAGCGTCGAGTTCAACGTCGTCCGGCTGAAGCACCTTTCCATCGAGAAGCTGCTCCTCGTCTTCCACGTCGTCGCCCAGTCGGTGGCGTTCGACTTCCTCGAGCAGCAAGTCGAGGAGACCCTCCAGCGGTTCGAGAAGATTCACCTGAACCTGGCGAAGAAGGGCTTGCTCATCGCGACCGCGCGCGAGGTCATGAAGACCATCGGCACGAGCGGCAACATCGTGAATTTCATCGTCGGCCAGCTGTCGCTTCTCGACAAACCGGACATCGCGTGGGAAGACAAGGATGCGGAGAACCTGTTCATCAACCTCCGCAAGATGTTCGAGCTCGAGGACCGTTTCAGCACCATCCGTTTCAAATTGACCTTCATTCAGGACAGCTCGGAACTGATGCTCGACACCCTCCAGCATCGCCGCGCGGAGTTCCTGGAACTCACCATCATCGGCCTCATCGTCTTCGAGATCGTCATGGCCTTCATCCGCTAGAGAGATGTTTTTCCTGGTGTACGGAGAGGACACCTTCCGTTCGAGGAGGAAGCTCGCGGCCCTACGCGAGCGTTTTTCGACGACGCGCGACGCGAGCGGCATGAACGCCATGACGCTGCGCGCCGCTGACGCGGAACCTGAGCAGGTCGCGGAGGCGCTCTTCGCCTCCCCTTTCCTCGCCGACCGCAAGCTCGTCATCCTCGAGGGATTCCTTACCGCCGCGAAGGACGAGCAGGAAAAAATGGCCGAACTGCTGGGGAGGAAGCCCGAGTCGACGGTCGCCATCTTTTACGAGGACGAGGGGGCCGAGGCGCTCGCCAAGTCCCCGCTGCTTCCCCTGCTCGCCAAGCAGAAGTTCACCGAGGAGTTCGCCGCGCTCACGCCGATGGCCGCCGAGCGGTTCGTCGCGGAGGAATGCGCGGCGGCCGGCGTCGGCATCCGTCCGGCCGCTTCGCGCGCGCTCGTCACGTCGGTCGGTGCTGACGCGTGGCTGCTGCATCAGGAGGTTGCCAAGCTTTCCGCGTTCGCGGCGGCGAACGGCGCGAAGGAAATCACCGAGGCGATGGTGCGAGACATGGTCCCGACGGCGCGCGAGGAATCGATTTTTTCCTTCCTCGACGCGTGCACCGACGGCCGTTGCGCCGACGCGGCCAAGATCCTTGAGGGCCTGCTCGAGGCCGGCGTCGCGGAGCTCCAAGTCGTCTCGATGCTCGCGAAGCACTACCGCACGCTCGTCGCGGTGCGGGACCTCGTCGAGCGCGGCGAGCGCGACAAAAACGCCGTCGCGCGGAGGCTCGGCATCCACCCGTTTCCTGCGGGCAAGGCCATGAACGCGGTCCGCGGCATGACCGCGCATGCGCTCAAGAAGCAGTACGAGGCCCTCGTCGAGATCGAGCGCGGGTTCAAGACCGGCACCAAAGTGCGCGCGCTGCTCGGCGTGTTCCTCGCCACGATGGCGTGAGTCTTTGACGGCGCGGGAGACGCAGGCTAAGGTCCTCATAGGACCTTTTTTCGTCCGTTTCACAATCGAGGAGGTGCCGCGTGGGCATCCTGCTGACACTGCTCGTCCTGACGCTCGTCGTACTCGTCCACGAGTACGGCCATTACGCGACAATGCGGCGCAACGGCGTCCGCGTGGTCGAGTTCACCGTCGGGTTCGGTCCGACGCTCTGGGAACGCCAGCTCAAGTCCGGCACCGTGTTCCGCCTGAAGCCCATCCTGCTCGGCGGGTACGCGCGTCCGGTCTCGAAAGCCGGGCTTTCCGAAGAGGAGGCGGCGAAGGTCGAAGGCGCGATCGAGGACGCGTCCGCATGGGCGAAGTTCAAGATCTACATGGCCGGGATGTTCTATAACGCGACCGCCGCGTTCGTCGTCCTGACCGTCGTGGGGTACGCCACCGGTACCGTGATGGGATTCACCGTCCCCGTCTTGCGCGCCATCCACCCGCCGCAGGCGCTCGTGCCGCTCCTCGGGGCGTTCATCGCGTCCTACGGGCTCTGGCTCGCGACGCCGGTACTGTTCGCCGGACTCTTCGCCTCGGGCATCAAGGGGCTCATGTCCAACGTCTCCGGCCCCGTCGGCATCATTACGATGGGCAACGGGATGGTATCGTCCGCACCCACCGCGGGAGTAATCCTCTTGAACGCGCTGATGTTCTTCGCGCTCATCAACGTCGGCCTTGCGGGGTTCAACCTCCTGCCGCTTCAGCCGCTCGACGGCGGCAAGGTCGTCGACTTGCTCATCGAGAAGGTCGGCGGTCGGTACGCCGCCGCGCTGCGCAAGGCGTTCCTGGTCGTAAGCCTCGCGCTTTTCCTCGGGCTTATCATCCTCGCCTTCACCGGCGACTTCCTCGCGCTCGCGGGGAAAGTGCAGCGGTGACGCAAACGAAAGACCCGGCTGATTGCCGGGTCTTTTTTCATTCGGCCCCCTACTTCTTCTTCAGGGCGTTGAGTTTCTTCATGAGCCTCGACTTGATGCGCGAGCCGGTGTTCATCTTGAGCACCTTCTTCTGCACCGCCTTGTCGATGGCCTTGATGGCCGACTTGGCGAGGGCCTCGGCGTTCTTCACGTCCTTGGACTCCATCGCCTTGCGGACCGAGCGGCGGAGGAAGGAAATCCCCTCCTTCACCTTGGTGTTGCGCAGGGTCCGTTTCTTGGCCTGGCGCAACGCCTTCATCGCAGCTTTCTTGATTGGCATAGCTGGTGTATCCCGAGCCTAACAATAATGAGAATACGGGCAGAATAGCGGAGTTTCCGGCTGCCGTCAAGGACGGGAGCTATTCCAAGAGCTTCACCTGTTCAAGCTTGCCGTTGATCTTGTCGTAGCCGGAATGGACGTTGTCCATGGCGTTCTTGGCGTTCGTGACGTGCCGCGACAGTACCCCGATTGTCTCACCGAACCGCACCGATTCCTGTTGGACGCCCTTCAGGATGTCCCAGATCTTTTGCGCCTGCTCCTGCAGCTTGTTCCGCTCGAGGCTCATGAGCACCACCCGAAGGAGGCTGAAGAACGAGTGCGGCGAGGCGATGAGCACGTTCTTGCTTTTGGCGTAGTCGAGCAGCGCGTTCTCGTCATCGGTCAGGATCTGGTAGTAGACGTTCTCGGAAGGGACGTACATGACGGCGAAGTTCACCGTCCCCTCCTCCGGCAAGAGGTATTTCTTGCTGATGTCGTCGATGTGCTTTTTGACCGCCTTCACGAAGTCCCGAGTCGCCATCTTCCGTTCGTCGTCGGTCTGGGCTCGGGTCAGCTGTTTGAAGTTCTCGAGCGGAAACTTCGAGTCCACGGGGATGATGCCGGCCTGCGTTTTCACGATGGCATCGACCGTCTCCCCTCCCTTGAACTTGTGCTGGAGTCCGTACTGCTCCGCCGGGAACACCTGTCCGAGCATGTCGGCGAGAATCTGCTCGCCGATGTTGCCGCGCATCTTCGGATGCAGCAGCTCGTTGAACTCCTCGAACCCCTTGAACCGCTCCTGCACCGTACCAAGCTCCTTTTGCACGGCTGAAATCACTCTTGCGGCGTTCGTCAGGCGTTCATTGATGGTTTCGGATGTCTTGTCGATTTTCTCGTTCATGCTGTTGAGGTTCTGGTTCAGCATGATGAGGCCCTTGTCATTGGTTTGGGCGTCCTGCATCTCTTTGAGTTTTCGCGTAAGCGAAACGAACGCGTACGCCGGAACGACGATGGCCGCTAGAAGCGCGATGAGAATGATGGTGTTCGACATAGGTGACGACAGTATAGCGCATTCAGGAACCATCGCGAAATATAATTGTGCGACACATAAAAAATGATTGGATTAGCAGAAAAATAAAATAAAAAATCCCATCGACATGATGAGATTTTTTATGGTGGACCCGAGGAGACTCGAACTCCTCGCCTCTGCAATGCGAATGCAGCGCTCTACCAGATGAGCTACGGGCCCAGGTAACAAACGAATGCTACAGGATTTAAAAAAACTTGTCGAGGCACGAGGTTCCACAGATTATCCACCAATGGTAGTGCCACGTAAAGTCTAACCTCGGTCAGTCCACCTGGTATGTGAAAACGCCAGACAGTCTGCCATTTTTTGTGGTGCCCCCAGAAGGAATCGAACCTCCATCGTATCCTTAGGACGGATCCGCTCTATCCATTGAGCTATAGGGGCCAGTGGTGTCGTAGATGATAACAGGAGGCGATGTCCTTGGGAAGGGGATGGTTGTTCCACGTGAAACGAGTAACGGAGTACCAAATGAAACTTTCATTGAATTGCATTGCCGGTAACTGCCCAAAAGTTTTGTTCAAGTTTTAACCCCATGTCGCATAAAGTGGGGAGAGTCACAAGCAACTATTTATTTTCATTTCTCGATACGCTTTTCCTGTGTATGAAATGATTTCTAAGCTGTTTTTTGTGGATAATACGTTAATAACATCGAAGCTTACATTGGCTCTACCTCAATAAAATTCTGATCAAACAGTGCAATCGACGCCCAGGACTCCACACTGTCGTAATGAATCAGTGATTGTTTCATATGAAACAATATTTTACTTTCCGAAGCGCGCTCACTTGCAGAAAAATGGAATATAAAAAATGAATTTTACGACACATACGGGACTTATCCCTAGAAATCAACAGCAATCCACATACCCTGTGGATAAAAATTAAACTTAATATCATCAAATTTTGATTGTGTGGATAATTCTGGGGATATATTGCCAAAATAGTGCACAAGTTTTTTATGCAAACACCACCTTACTTAATAAATCACCAAAATTGCATAAAAAAATCTGATTTTATTGCTTAAATTAGCTAAATAACAGTTTTGACCAAGAGGCAAAAAAATGGTAGAATAATACATGTAAGACGAGGCAGCATCATCCCGCGGGGATTAAGAAGAAACCCATGCTTTCGACGAACAAAATGCAAAAAATATTTTCCGCGGCCATATTGGCGGTCGCCGCTTTTGTTTTCGTGGGGAGGTTCGCGTCAGCGGACACCATGAGTTCGGCGAACTACAAGGTTCAGGCCGATACGCTCAGCATTGGTGGAAATCGGAGCACGTCCACGAATTTTGTCGCCGAGGACACTCTGGGCGATCTCGCGACGGGAGAAAGCTTGGTCAGCACAAACTTCAGGGCCTGCACCGGCTACCAGTGCTTTCAAGGTGCGCCCTACATGACGTTTTCAGTGACCCAGGGAACTTCGGCCCCGGGAACGGCGGGTACGGGAGTCGCCCTCGGCACGCTCTCGACCGGTTCGGTGAAGACGTCTGACGGAACCGGCATTAACTCGATTTTCATCACTTCGGAAAGCAACGCCGCGGGCGGCACCATCGTCCGCGTCAAGGACGCGAACGCCGGCCTGAAGCGCATATCAACCGCCGATACCATCTCCTCCGCTTCGGTCACGCTCGTCGCGGGGACCGCGGGATACGGCATCTGCGTGTTTTCGGTCGCGCAGCATTCCGAAAGCCCCACGGCGCTCGCGAAAGTTTCGCCTTTTGACGGGACCTGCACGAAGACGACGGGACACGGGGTGGGCGCCCTTACGACGGCGACCCAGCCAATTTTGCAGTCGACGGGAGCGCTCAAGGGCGGTAGCGCGGAAATCCTCGTGAAGGCCGCAATCAGCACGTCCACGCCTGCGGGGAGCGACTACGCCGACACCGTGACGTTCATCGCGACCGGAACCTATTGAAAACCGACCAAGTGAAGAAAAAAATGAAAAACGCGACAAAAACAAAATGCAAGCGTAACGCGGCCAAGTGACGGAAACGAGCCTGCGCGCTCCGGCCGTTCTTCCGCGGAAGGGCGTCCGAAGCGCGGAGACTGGATCTCCGCGGTATATGAAACAAAAATAAAAAGGTCGAAACTCCCGTCGTCCGAAGCGGGAATGAAAAAAAGTTCGGTCGCATATTCATCCAATAGTCCGTTTTCCGGAAGCAGCAGAGGCCTCTTCCAAAATCGATCATCCATTACTCGAGAGTGGAGGACGACCGCGCGCGCCTGCGGAAGGGAAACGGAAGGGAGGATTCGTTCATGAAAACCAAATATCTCAAGCTCATCGCGAAAGCGACGGCGTTCGTCACCGTGTTGTCGATGTTCGCGTCAATCGCCCCGGCCAGGGCGGCGACGCTTACCTCGATGAGCGACGTGCTGACCCGGCTCAAGGTAAGCACGCTGGCCGACCATGAGTTCAAGTTCGTTACGCCGACGGGCGTGACGGCCGGCCAGACGATCGTCATCACCCTGCCGAGCGACTTCTCAATTGCGGCGTCGCTCGACTTCACTGATGCGGACTTGGCGGAAGGGAGCACGGGCAACTGCTCGTCCGCGACCTTCTCCGAAGCCACGCTCGCCGCGGCGCCTTCCGGCACCACGTGGGGAGCCGTGAGGACGAGCGCGCTCGTGTACACGTTCACGAGCGGCACGGGGACCATCACCGCAGGGCGGTGCGTCCGCGTGCGCATCGGCACGAACGCGGTCACCGGCGCGACCGGCGACCAGCAGATCACCAACGCGACGACGGCCGGCAGCAAGACGGTCACCGTCGCGGCCGGAGCCGACTCGGGCACGTTCGCCGTGGCGATCGTGACTGACGACCAGGTCTCCGTGACCGCGTCCGTCGATCCGTCGCTGACGTTCAACGTCGGCGCGGAAGCGTCGGCCACGGCGTGCGCGGGCACGTTCGCCGGAAACGGCGGAACGGTCGCCCTCGGCACGCTCACGACCGGCGCGGTGGCGTCGTCAGACGCGTCGAGCGTGAATCACATCTGTTCGCGCGTCTCGACGAACGCCGGCAGCGGAGCCGTCGTCACGGTGAAGTCGACGAACGCCGCGCTCAAGTCGACGAGCACTCCGGCGGACGTCATCAACTCCGCGACGGCGACGCTCGTCGCGGGCACGTCCGGTTACGGGCTCTGCGCCGGTTCCGCCGGCGCCGACTCGGGCAAGGACTCGACGACGCCGACCGGCGCGACGCCGGCGCGCGTCTCGCCGTTCAACGGCACGACGTGCACGTCGTCTGGTCACGACGTCGGCGCGCTCACCACGTCGGCGCAGAACGCGTGGACCCTCTCGGGCCCCTCGCAAAACGCGTTCTTCCGCATGTACGTGAAGGCCGCCATCTCGGCCACCGTACCGGCGCACAACGACTACACCGACACGCTCACGTTCGTGGCGACAGGAACGTTCTGACCTGGTCTCTGCGCTCCCGATCCCTCTCCTTGCGAGGGGGCTCGGAGCGTGGGTGACAGGATTACTCACCGGCACATCATCAGGAGGTATGAAAAAAACGACACGCACCACGCTCGGCACGGCGGCCTTCAGCGCCGTATTCGCCGTGCTCGCGGCCCTGCCCGCGCACGCCCTCACCGTCTCGCCGCCGATTTTCCGTGACGGCCTCAACGACCTGAATCCCGGCGACACCTCGATTCAGGTGCTGCGCATCGAAAACGAAAGCCCCGAACCCATCACGGTATATCCCGTCCTCAGGAACTTCACTGCCGACAAGGCCGAGGGAGGGGAGCCGCAGTTCTACGACGCCAATGAGAATCCCGACGGCACTGCGCTCGCGAAATGGATCAGCATCGACCTCAAGCCGATCACGCTCGAGCCGAAGCAGAAGGCGAACCTGCCGTTCACGGTGAACGTGCCGAAGGACGGGGTGCAGCCGGGCGGCCACTACGGCGCCATCCTGCTCTCCACGACGCCGCCGGAGGAGGGCGGCAAGATCGGCATCGCCTCGCAGCTCGGCGTCCTGATCATCGCGAACGTCACGGGTGACGTGCGCGAGCTCGGCGCCATCGCGGAATTCGGCTTCAAGGAGAAGAAGCTCTGGTACAACTACCTGCCGGTCGACTTCTCGCTGCGTTTCGAGAACGACGGCAACACGCACCTCACGCCGGTCGGTAACGTCTTCATCACCGACTGGACCGGCCGTCAGGCCGCGGTCCTCATGGTCAACGAGGACGCGCGCAACGTCCTGCCGCGCAGCATCCGCAAGTTCGACTTCGGCTGGCGTCGGGGCAACGCTCCCGAAGGCAGCGGGTTCATGGCCGAGATGAAGCGGGAATGGAGCAATTTCGCCATCGGTAAGTACAAGGCGTTGCTCGTGGTCAATTACGGCAAGTCGAACCAGGTGTTGAGCGAGGAGCGCGAGTTCACCGTCTGGCCGTGGCGGCTCATGACGGCATTCGGGATCGCCGCCGTCCTCGTCGTCCTGATGTTCGTCGGGCTCATGCGGACGTACAACAAGGCGGTCATCCGGAAGTACGAAATCCAGAAGGGGAAGAAGACATAATATATAGAAGGGCTCGCGGAGCGTTTCTCCGCGGCCCGGGACCGGGTCCGACCGCAAAAGGTCGGGAGCGGTCCCGGGGACGAACCCCGAAACCATGCAAGGAGGGAACGGAACGGACAACACTCCGGTCTGGTCGGACGAACTCCGCCGCCTCAACGCCATAATGGGCTTGGCGCTGTTTTTCGTGGTTGCGGCCACCGCCGCGGTCATCCGCATCAACGCGGCGCTCGTTTCGAGCATGAAGGACACGATGAGCAACCAGGCGGCGAGCGGCACGTCGTCGCACGCCGTCGCCTTCGCGCTTTCCGCCGGAAACACGTTCGCGTCGGGCGAACAGGTGGCGATCGACTTCCCGGAATCGAGCGCCTTTTCGCAGGGCGGCACGTGGACGACCGCCGATTTCGTCTTCAATGACGGTACCGCGAGGACCGTCGACGCCGTGAACGCCGGGGCGGGCATCACGACCGTCGCCTGCACGAACGGGGCGAACAACGTCGGCGTTGCCGTCGACACCACTGCACTCGCGTTCCGCGTCATCCCGTGCGGCGCGTCATTCGTCGCGAGCGCCACCGGTGCGACCGTCAACTTCACCATCGACGGCCTTGCGCCGAACGGCACGTTGACCAATCCGTCCTCTACCGGTTCCTACAAGATTTCCATCCTCAACGCCGGCGGCGACTGCTCGGGCGGCGGCGAGGCCTGCCAGGTTGCCGTCGCCGTCGTCACGAATCCCAACGTGAGCGTCACCGCGACCGTCACGTCCAGCGCGGTATGCGGCAACAGCATCGTCGAGTCGGGCGAGTCGTGCGACGACGGGAACGTCGTCTCCGGCGACGGCTGCTCCTCGTCCTGCGCCACCGAAGGGGGCGGGGGCGGAGGTCCGCCGCCGGACACGACGCCGCCGGTCATCAGCGGCATCACTGTCACCGGCATCACGAACAATGCTGCGACGGTAAGCTGGACGACCAACGAGGCATCGAACACTACCGTCAATTACGGCACGACCGCGTCGTACGGCAGCACGTCAAGCGATGCCGCGTTCGTCACGAGCCATTCGCGCGGGCTGTCGAGCCTTTCCGAAGGAACGCTGTACCACTATCAGGTCTGTTCGACCGACAGCGCTTCGAATACGGCATGCTCGACCGACCAGACGTTCACGACGCAAGACGGCACGCCGCCCGTGATCTCGGCGGTCGCCGTGACCGGCGTCACCGCCACGTCCGCGACCGTCACGTGGACCACGAACGAGAACGCGACGAACTTCGTCGACTACGGGCTCGCCGCCGGCCCGCCGTACTCGAGCACCGCGGGGACCTCCTCGCCCCTCGCGACGAGCCACTCGGTGACGATTACCGGGCTCACTCCCGCGACGACCTATCACTACCGCGTCCGTTCCGGCGACGCGTCGGCCAACGAATCGTTCACCGCGAACGCGACCTTCTCGACCATCGACGGCACGCCGCCCGTGATCTCGGCGGTCGCCGTGACCGGCGTCACCGCCACGTCCGCGACCGTCACGTGGACCACGAACGAGAACGCGACGAACTTCGTCGACTACGGGCTCGCCGCCGGCCCGCCGTACTCGAGCACCGCGGGGACCTCCTCGCCCCTCGCGACGAGCCACTCGGTGACGGTCACGGGCCTCACGGAGGCGACCGTCTACCACTACCGCGTCCGGTCGGCGGACGCCTCGGCCAACGAGGCGACGACCGCCGATGCGACGTTCACGACCGCCGACGCGACCGCGCCGCTGATTTCGGCCGTCGCCACGTCGAACATCACTGCGACGGGAGCGCGCGTCACGTGGACGACCAACGAGAATTCGGATTCGGTAGTCGAGTATGGAACGGCCGTTTCTTACGGGGCGAACCAATCTAACGCCTCCGCGGTCACCGCCCACCAGATAGACCTCACTGGCCTCGCGCCGAACACCCTGTACCACTACCGGGTGAAATCCAAAGACCCTTCGAACAACCAGGCGACGTCGGGCGACTTCACCTTCACGACGGCGCTTCCGGCGGCACCGGTCATCTCGAACATCCAAGTCACGAACATCACCCAGACGTCCGTCCGCGTGCAGTGGGATACCACGACGGCGTCGAATACGACGGTGAACTACGGGCTCACGGTCGCCTACGGTTTGAACGGTTCGAACGGTTCGCTGCTCACGAGCCACATCATCAACCTCACGGGGCTGACGAAGGGGACGACGTACCATTTCCGGGTCCGTTCGACTGACGCGTATTCCCAAGAATCGGTTTCCGGCGACGGCACGTTCGCGACGCTCGCCGACACGACGGCGCCCGCGAACGTGACGAATTTCACCGCCAGCCCCGGCAACGCGCAGATCGGCCTCTCGTGGACCAACCCGGCCGATGCCGACTTCGCCGGCGTCAAAGTGATGCGCAAGACGACCGGATATCCGACCGGTCCCGCCGACGGCATACAGGTGTACAGCGGTACCGGCACTTCGCATACCGACATCGCGCTCACGAACGGCATCGCGTACTACTACGCGGCGTTCGCCTTCGACGACGTGCCGAATTACGCTTCCGGTGCCGTTGCCGGCGCGACGCCTGCCGGTCCCGCAGACACGACGCCACCGGGAGAGGTCGGCGGCCTCGCCGCGAATCCGGGCAATGCGCAGATCACCCTCACGTGGACCAACCCGACCGACCCCGATTTTCAGGGCGTGAAGATATTGCGCAAAATCACCGGTTATCCGACCGGACCGGCGGACGGCACCGTCATCTATGACGGCATCGCGACGTCGAAGCTCGATACCGGTCTCACGAACGGCACGCTCTATTATTACAAGGCGTTCACGTACGACGCGGTACCGAACCTCTCTGCCGGTGCCGAAGTTTCCGCGACTCCCGTCGCGCCGGCCGACACCACGGCCCCCGCCGCGGTGACCGCGCTTTCGGCGACCGCGAGCGACGCTCAGGTCCAGCTCACGTGGACCAATCCGACCGATCCCGACTACCTCGGCACCCGCCTGCTCCGCAAGACCGGCGGCAATCCCACGGGCCCGAACGACGGCATCATCATCTTTGACGGCGTCGGCGACAACAAGCTCGATACCGGCCTCACGAACGGCACGACCTACTACTACGGGGCGTACGCCTATGATGCGACGCTGAATTATTCCGTCGGGACGTT
Source organism: uncultured Gammaproteobacteria bacterium (assembly GCA_964407925.1). GTDB lineage: Bacteria > Patescibacteriota > Patescibacteriia > SG8-24 > SG8-24 > CAYOXM01. The sequence goes on along the minus strand of CAYOXM010000007.1, from coordinate 31,414 downwards.
CGCGAACGCGACGCCGACCGTCGGCGCTCCGCCGCCGCCGCCCCTCTCCTGTTCGGATACCGACGGCGGCAAGATTTACGACGTTCAGGGCACGGTCACGGTCAACGGGACGCAAACGTTCGCCGATACCTGCGCGGACGCCGCAACCGTCTCGGAAAACTTCTGCCAGGCCGGCACGCAATCCGTGGAGCTGCGCGCGTGCGGGACGGGCTTCAAGTGTTCCGGCGGCCGCTGCGTCCCTGACACGTTCACCCCGACCCTCGAGGTCTGCGGCAACGGTTCATGCGCCGGCGCGGAAAACAGCCTTAACTGCCCGGTTGACTGTCCCGTCGCCCCGACGCAGCCACCCGTCGTCCCGACCGAACCGACGGTGCCGAAGATCGAGCGCCTCGGCGTCGGCGACCTCCGTTTCCTCGCCACGAACGCGCACATCCAGCTCCGGCTGAACGGCGACAGGCTGCGCGTGTATACGCGCACCGCGTTCACCGTGATGATCCCCGACCCGTCCATCAGGAAGGAGATCAAGAGCGCCTTCGTCAACTTCGCCGGTTCGGCGTACGCCATGCGTCAGACCGCGAGCTTCGAGGCGACCGTCAGCACGCCGGCGACACCGGGACCGAACCCGATGAGCGTCGTCGTGAATTACGCCGACAGCTCGAGCGACGTCATCGACCTCGTGGTGGATACCGTCCGCCGCGGCATCGTGAAGGAGGACGCCCCGGGCAACCCCGCCCTCACCGGCGCGCGCGTGTCGCTCTACGTCGATACGGGCAGCGGGAACTACGGCCTGTGGAACGGCGCGCCGTCCGGGCAGCAGAACCCGCAGACGACCGACGACGAAGGCCGGTATGGCTTCATCGTCCCTTCGGGCACGTACAAGCTCGTCGCGGAGAAGGACGGTTACAACACGAAGAGCACGCTTGCCTTCCCCGTCACGACCGACAACGTCATCACCACCGAACTCCTGCTCATCAAGAAGCCGGAGGAGGTAAAGCTCAAGGAGATCTTCTCGAAGCCTGCCGAAACTACGCAGGCCATCGTCGACCAGGCGCAGTTCGCGACCAAGGTCGCGACGGAGCAGGTCAAGGAGGTCATCCAGAACCCGATCATCGAGGAACGGGCGCAGACTGTCGCCGCGCCCGCGGCCGTCGCCGTCGCCGCGGTCAACGTGGCGTCCGCCGGCGCCGCCACCGCCACGGCGATTCCGTACCTCCTCTATATATACAGCTTCCTCGCGCATCCGACGCTGCTCATTGCACGCCGCCGCCGTAAGAAGTGGGGTGTCGTCTACAACGCGCTCACGAAGCTCCCTATCGACCTCGCCATCGTGCGCTTGCTCGACGCCAGGACGGGACGCATCCTGCGTTCCGCAGTTACGGACAAGGACGGTCGCTACTTCTTCATCGTCCAGCCCGGCGAGTACAAGATGACCGCGGTGAAGAACGGGTTCGTCTTCCCGACGGTCTTCCTGAAGGGCGTGAAGGAGGACGTGAATTTCGTCGACCTCTATCACGGCGAGGCTCTCGAAGTGAAGGCGGAAGCCGTCATAACCGCGAACGTACCTCTCGATCCGACCGGCGGCGACAAGACGCCGAGGAAGATCATGCTCGAAGGCATCGGCCGCCGCTTCCAGAAGAGCCTCGGCGTCATCAGCATCATCGCGATGACCGTCGCCACCGTCATCACGCCGACGCCGATCATGTTCACGCTGCTTTTTGGCAACATGCTGATGTACGGCGTGTTCCGCCGCCTTGCGATTCCCGCGAAACCGAGGAGCTGGGGCATCGTCTACGACGAGAAGACGGGCAAGCCGCTGCAGAACGCCGTGGCGCGCATCTTCGAGGCGAAGTACAACAAGCTGCTCGAGACGCAGGTCACGGACACGAGGGGCCGGTACGCGTTCCTCGTCGGTACGAACGTCTACTACGTCACGTTCGAAAAGCCGGGGTATCAGAAGCAGCAGAAGGGACCGGTCGACCTCGTCAATCTCGACAAGAAGAAGAAGGAAAAGGAGGGGACGCAAGTTGTCGCCGTCGACGTGAAGCTCGCGCCGGCCGCAGGCGGCGCGTCGGTTCCGCCGAAGCCGCCCGCCCCGCCTCAGGAGACGCCGAAGCCGCCCGTCGCGGCTCCTCCGTCCGCGCCCGTCACGCCCCCGCCCGCACCGCCGTCCGTGCCGAAGATTCCATGGGAGCTGCAGATGCTCGCGAGGATGAAGAAGCCGGAAGGCGGCGCGTCGCCGCAGCCGAGCGCGCCAAAGCCGGATGAGGCAAGGACTTCCGCGGCGACCGTGCAGACTTCGTCCGCAGAAGTCGCCAAGCCCGCACCCGCGCCAGTGATGCCGCCGTCGCCGCCCGGAGGCGGACCGGCGATACCGACGCCATACCAGGGGATCGTCCGTCCGTCCGAAATGTCTAAGGAAGACGAGCAGAAAAAGAAACAGCTTCTCATCCAAGACACCGAGCGCGCGCATCCCGAGACGAAACTCGTGCAAGACGCGGCGAGCGCCCACCCGGAAGAAAAAAAGTCGGAACCGCCGCCCGCCGCGCCTGATGCCGGAACCGCGCCGCCTCCGTCGGCGAAGACGTAATGGTCGTGACCGGCCATCCCCCTGTCCGAAGACGGGGGGACCCCGGTCCCTATCATGGGACGAAAAGACTGACGCGCCTTCTATATATAAATGAAGGCGAGTCGGCAGTGAAACGATGTCGCAGCAAAATAAAAACATCCTGAACTGGCTGAAATACGCCCCGATGCTCTCGGGTGCGCTTTTGCTGTCCGTCCTCGTCGCGTTGTTTGCCGTTACCGGAGCCCAAGCCTCCGGACCCTCCTCCAACCGCGTCCTCAACTACCAGCTCCGCCTCACCGACGCCTCGGGGATCCCGGTCGCCGACGGGACGAAGTCCGTGAAGCTCACCTTCTTCACCGCTTCCTCGGGCGGGACCCAGCTGTACACCGCCTGCTCCGCCGACGGCTCGGCCACGGGGACCCCGACGGCCGTCACCGTCACCTTTACGAACGGCGCGGCCTCCGTCCTCATCGGCGACACGGGAATCACCTGCGCGTCGGGCACCGCCGTCGCCATCCCCGCGACCCTCTTCGACAACGTCGCGATGTACCTCGGCGTGACGGTCAACGCCGACGCCGAGATGACCCCGAGGAAGCGCATCGTCGCGACCGGCTACGCGCTGAACGCCGACAGGCTCGACGACCTCGACACCTCGGCCGCGGGAGGCTCGAACGCCTTCGTGCCGGTCACGGACTCTTCGGGGAACTTCACGCTCACGAAAAACGTGACGGTGGACACGGACACCTTCTTCGTCGACGCGACGAACGACCGGGTGGGCATCGGCATGACTAGCCCTTCAGGTACGAAGGTCCATATCGTCGGCGGTAACGACGCGCACAGCACGAACGGGATCCGCCTCTCTTCCACGACGGGTGCGACATCGGAATACGGATTCATCGACCCTGATTCCACGACCGACTACCTGCGGCTTGGCTACTGGAACGGCAGCACGTTCGGCAATACGGTGATCGATCAGGGAAGGCTCGGCATCGGTACCGCCAGCCCGCAGACGTCGCTGCACATCCAGACTTCCGGCGGAGGAACGATCAGGCTGAACGACACGACGAACACGGGCAACGTGAACACGATCGCGGCACCGTCGAGCAACGCGCTTCGGTTCTCGACCGTCGGGTCGCACGAGTTCATCATCAATAGCGACAACGCCGCCTCGTCCGGCGACTACTTCAGCGTCTGGAACGTCAACCAGTCGGGCACGCCGCTTCTCGCCATCCAGTCCAGCACGTCGTATGCGGGCATAAACACCTCGTCTCCGGAGGCGAGGTTGCATGTCGAGGACAGCACGAATAGCAATGCTGCCATCGAAGAGATGACGCTTCGGCGTTCCCGCGCCGACGCGACCGCCCCGGGCGCGGCCGACTTCGGCGGCGACCTCACCTACCGCCTCGAAGGCTTTACCAACAACTCGAGCGTCCTCGCCGGCCGCGTCCGCGGCGCATGGGAAGCGGCCCAGACGAACGACACGACCGACCGCGACTCGTACCTTTCGTTCGCGACGATGGCGAATAACTCGCTCGCTGAGGCGATGCGCATCTCGAGCGCGGGGAACGTTGGCATCGGCGACGCGAGCCCCGCATCCCTCCTCACCGTCGGCTCCGGCGACCGCTTCAACGTGAACTCCCTCGGCGACGTCACGTCGACCTTCGCCGCCCTCGACGGGACGGACCTCGCGAACGGCGCGGGTACGAACGCGACGACCCTCGTCCTCGATGACACGACGGGGTTCAACGCGGGCAATTACGTGCTCGTGAACTCCACCTACGCCAAAATCGTCTCGGTCGATTCGGCGACGAACCTCACGATCAGCCCCGCCCTCACTTGGGCGGACAACGCGACGGTCGACGAGTACCACGTCCCCGAAGTCGGCGGCACGGACACCGCGAGCACGCTCGCGAACCGCTACGGCCGCGGCTACTTCATCGACGGCGTCGTGACCGGGAACGGTTCGACCAGGTTCACGGACAACCTCATCGACACCACTGCGAACACGCTCAACTTCAACACCACGAACAACCGGCCGGTGACGTTCGGCACGGGCGCGGTGACCGCCGGCGGCAACCTCGTGGTGACGGGCACCATCACCTCGAACAGCACCTCGAACAGCGTGCTGAACGGCCCGCTCGCGCTCGCGAACATCTCCGGCTCCGACCCGACGGGCACGAACGGCCTGACGTACTACAACACCACCTCGAACAAGTTCCGCTGCTATCAGAACGGCGCGTGGACTGACTGCATCGGGACGGGCGGCAGCGGCATGTCCATCGGCGGGACGGTGACGTCGGCGACCGCGGGTTCGGTCCTTTTCGCCAACGCGGGCCCCGTCCTCGCGCAGGACAACGCCAACTTCTATTGGGACGACACGAACAATCGTCTTGGCTTGGGCACCGCCTCGCCGGCCGCCTGGCTTGAAGTCGAGGACGCGGCCAATTCGAATTCCGCTCTCGAATTGGCGAGCTTGCATCGTTCTCGCGCGGACTCGACCGCGCCGGGCGCGGCAGACTTCGGGGGCGACCTCACGTGGCGACTCGAAAGCGCGACGGACAACAGCGACGTAATTGCTGCGAAAATCCGGGGCGCATGGGACAAGGCGCAGACGAACGACACTACGGAGCGTGATGGGTACCTCGGCTTTTTCACCATGGACAGCAATTCATTGTCGGAACGTATGCGTCTCGATCCGTCCGGGCGTCTCGGTCTCGGAACTGGCGCATCGATCAACTCGAACTCGGGCATCCACGTGAATAACGGTTTCAGCGAAATTCGCCTGACCGGCACGGGCAACGCCTTTTCGGACATCAGCGTGACTCTCGAGAACACGACCGTGACGACGGGACGGACGTGGCTCATGTATTCGAGCGGCAACGACTCGAAGTTCTATATCGACAAACCGGGCTCCGAGGGCGCATTCACCATCAATGACAGCCGGCAGGTGGGAATCGGCACTACGAGTCCGTCGAACCAGTTGACGGTCTCGGGTAACACGGACATCACCGGCAATCTTGGCGTCGGCGTCACGACGGCACTCGCGAAGCTCCACGTGCGAAACGGAAGTCCGGGCGGAGACCCGAGCGACCCGAACATGGTCGCGCTGTTCGACAGCAGCGGCAACGCGACGAACCTGTACGTTAACATGAAGACGAGCGGCTCCGGCGGCACCAACTCCGCGATCGCCTTTGCCGTCGCCGGGACCGTGCAACACGGAATCAATTACAACATCGCGGGAGACAGGCTGGCCCTCACCAACAGCCTCGTCGCAGACCCGACGACCGGCGTCATCATCGACGCGAGCGGTAACGTCGGCATAGGCGACAATACGCCCTCCGCGCTCCTCGACGTCGGCGGCACGTTTGCAGTTCAAGGCAATTCGACGGTCGGCGACGCGTCAGGCGACACCGTGACGTCGAATGCTGCCGCCTGGACGTTCGTGAACGACACGGCAGTGACGCTTTCCGGCGGCGTGAACGGCATCAATTTCGACGCGAACACGCTCTCCATCGACGCGACGAACAACCGCGTCGGCATAGGCACGGCGGCGCCGTTTTTCGGCGACCTCATGGTCGAGAAGAATGTCGCGGGCGGCCTCGGCGGCGACATCTGGATCTCGAACAACGCCACGAACACCGTCGGCTCCTATTCGCGCCTCGCGTTCGCGGCAAGCGCGGACACCGATTCCATCCCCGGCGCAGGCATCGAGGGCTATCTTACGAGCACTTCGCCGCTCAAAGGCGAACTCGTCTTCAAGGTCTACGACGGCGTCGGCTACAACGAGAAGCTCCGTCTCAAGAACGCTGCGACGACGGGCGACATGTACCTGACGATGGGCAGCACTATCCCCGCTAACGGTCAGAAATTACTGATGTACGAATCGGGCAATACCAAGAGCGGCATCGGCATCGTCTCGTTCGTCCAGCGGCTTTTCACTGACTCCACCTCGTCGCTTTCCTTCGGCCAAGTGAGCACGTCGGACGGTTCGACGTACGACGAAAACATGCGCGTCGACGCGAACGGTGACATTTCCGTCCACGACGGAACGCTCACTACCGACGGGCAATTCTCGATCCGCCAGGACGCCGCGGCGGACATCTTCAACCTGTATGACGGCGCGACGAACGTGGTGACGGTCGTGGACGGCGGCAAGATGGGCATCGGTACGAGCAATCCGTTCAACGGCCAGCTCCATGTCAACGCCTCGAACGGCAGCGGCCTCGGCGGCGACATGTGGATCACGAATTCCGGAACCGTCGGCGTGGGTTCGGCCGCGCGCCTCGCCTTCGGGGCCGACGCGACGACCGACTCCGTCGCCAATGCCGGCATAGAGAACATCATCACGAATGCGGGAACGCTCACGAGCGACCTCGTCTTTAAGATTTACGACGGCAGCGCGTATAACGAGAAGATGCGGCTCACGAGCGCTGGTATGCTCACCCTTTCGGGCGGCCTCGTGACCCCGTTCACTTTCACGGGGACGGCGACCGAATCCGTCGGCCATCTCATCGTCTCTCGTACCAACGCCGGCGGTCTCGGCGGCCAGCTGACGATCAGGAACACGGGGAGCACGACGAGTACCGCGGCGGCGATCGCGTTCGAGCTCGACGGCACCGCGGCGTTCAATACGGGAACGGGCGCGGCGGATTCGAACGCCGAAATCCGCGCGGTCATCAATAACGGCACGAATGACGCCACCGACCTGATATTCACGAATTGGACCGGAAGCGCCGAGGTCGAGACGATGCGCCTGCTCAGCTCCGGCAACGTCGGCATCGGAGACGCGTCCCCCGCAGCGCTTTTCACTGTCGGCAACGGTGACGATTTCCAAGTTTCGTCCATCGGCGCGATTTCGACGACAATCGCCGACGCGGCCAACGCGGTCGGCCTGACCGTCACGCAGAACGACACGACGAACAATCCGCGCGGCGTCTCGCTCGTCAACGCGGGAACCGCGGCGACGCTGTTCATCGACCCGAACGGCAACACCTCGACCTCGACGTCGGTCGGCGGCGCATTGCTGCTCGAGAACACCGGCAACACCGGATCGGGCATGGTCATTTACTCCAACCAGGCGACGCCCGCCTCGGGTGCCAACCTCCTCGCCATCCGCGCGGATAACGCCACGTTCGACAAGAACGTGATGGCGATTTCAAACGACGGTACCGGCCTCGCCCTTTCAATCAACAGCACCGGCGGCACGGGTGGCGGAATCTCGGTGAGCGCGGCAGGGACCACCGATCACACCATCAGCGCGAGCTACAGCGGCACCACCGCGTCCATCGGCGCGGGCAGTTTCGTGAGCACGAATCCGAACTTCACCGCGTTCCAGGTGACGGGACACGAGCTCGCCCACGGCACGATCAAGGCGTCGCACGTCTATGACGGCACGAGCGACGCGAACGCCGCCGTGCTTTCGCTCGACCGCCAGGGTGTTGGGACGGCCGCCCAAGGCATTTTCATCGATTCCACCGCGAGCGGCGGCTCGACGGGCAAAATCCTCAATCTCCGCAATGCCGGCGTCGAATATCTGACGCTGAACTCGACGGGCATGCTCGGTCTTTCGACATCTTCGCCGAAGGAAATCCTTGACGTCGCCGGCGGCGCGCGTTTCGGGCTCGCGCCCACGACGCTCACGACGCTGAACGGCGCCATCACCGACACCGACACGACGATTACCGTCGCGAGCACCACGAACTACCCGCAGGCCGGCACGCTCATCATCGACAATGAGTTGATGTACTACACCGGCACGACGGCGACGACGTTCACCGGCGTGACCAGGGCACGCCTGAACACCATTGCCGTCGCGCACGCGAGCGGTACGACGGTCAACAACCTGCTGACCTCGGTCGTCAACGGCCAGGGGTCGACGCCGAACATGGTGATGACCGGCGCAGGATACCTCGGCCTCGGCCTTTCGACCCCGGGGGAAATGCTCACGGTCGCGGCCGGCAACAGCGCCATCATCAACGCCGGACACCTGACGACGGCCTTCGCCGGTTTCGGTCGCTTTGAGAACTACGTCACCTATTCCGAGCAGTTCAATAACGCCGCATGGACGAAGGAAAGCACCATCGCTGTCACGACGAATGCCGATCCCGGACCGGACGGTACGGCGACGGCGGAGCGGGTATCGACAGGTGGCGCAGGGTCGACGGACGGCATCACGCAGGCCGCGTCCGGCGCGCCGGCGACGGCGTCGACGACCTGGACCGCGACGGTATGGATGAAAGTGACTTCTGGTACGCATCCCGTCGGTTTGCGCATAAGTTCGGGCAACGAGACCGGCACGGCCGTCACGTACGTGCCGAGCACGACGTGGAAGCGCTTCAACGTGACGCAGGCGTTCACGAGCGGATCAACCGGCACGGCGACCTTCCGTATCGAAACCGGCGTCGAAACGAACGTCGTGCTGTGGGGAGCGCAGTTAGAAAAACAGACGACGACCTCCACCAACTCTTATCCGGGCACGTACGCGCGCACGGTCGGCACCGCGCTCACGACGACGCAGCGCGGCCTGTTCGCCCAGAGCGCGATCATTGACGGCGACATCCAGTTCCAGTCGAGCCAGACCGCGCGTAACTTGAAGATTCTCACCGAGACCGCGAATAACGCCGGTGACGGGCTCATCCTTACGGCCGGTGCCGCGGGAACGACGACCGGTGCGGGACTCGCAGGCGGCACGTTGACGTTGAACGCAGGAGCCTCGACCGCAGCGACGTCGGGCGCGGGAGCCACGGGCGGTGCCGTCGCGATTTCGGCCACGAACGGTACTGCGGCAGCGACGTCGGGCGCGGGCGGTGCCGGCGGCTCTATCACCTTCACGGCCGGCAACGGCGCGAATAGCGCCGGTTCGAGCGTGTCGAGCGGTGCGGGCGGAGGCTTCACGTTCACGCCCGGCACGGGCGCGGCGAATGGCGGGGGCGGTGCAGGTTCGTCCGCGGGTAATGGTGGCAATTTCACCTTCAGCGGCCAAGCGGGCGGCAGCGGCAGCAGCTCGGCCACGACGACGGGCACGGGCAGCGGATTCTTCGTCACGCTTGGTGCCGGCGGCGCCAACAGCGGAGGTTCGCCCGCGACCGGCGGAAACGGCGGCGCGTTTACGATTACCGGCGGTACCGGCGGGGCGTCTTCCGCGTCGACTGCGGCTGGCGGCGTGGGGAGCGCGTTCTCGTTCACTACCGGACAGGGAGGTGCAAATACGGGTACTGCCGCAGGATCTGGAGCCGGCGGCGCGGGCGGCGCGTTTACCATTAACACCGGCAACGGCGGCGCAGCAGGCAGCAGTTCACAGACTGGCGTCGGAGGCGCGTCCGGAGCGATGACTTTGCAGCTCGGCACGGGCGGTACCGGTAGCCCGACTGGCAACGGTGGCGCGGGTGGGACCTTTACGCTCCTCGGTGCGGCCGGAGGCGCGTCGGGCGCCACGTCCGGAACCGGCGGGGCGGGGGGAGCGCTGTCGCTTGCGGCTGGCGTGGGAGGCAACGGTACCACGACTGGCGGCGCCGGAGGCGCCGTGACGATTGCGGGGGCGAATGCCGGTACCGGCGGCAACGCCAATGGCGGGTCCGTCACCGTCAATACCGGAACGAAAACCGGCACCGGCACCAATGGCACGCTGAACCTTCAGGTCGCGGGTACGACGCGCATCATGGTTGATTCTGACGGCCAAGTCCGGCTCGGTACGAACGCGTCTGGCGCGGGCGATGTCATCGTCGGCACGGGCAAGATCCTCCAGTTCAATAACGCCGCAGACGATATCGGATTCCAAATGTATAACGCCGGCGGTTCGGGCGTCGCCGATCTCGCGCTCCGTCCGGGCGGCAATGAAAGGTTCAGGTTCACGAGCGCAGGCGAATTCATCATCGGACAGACGACCACTGCGGACGACCTGCTGCACGTCTACGGCGGTTCGGCTGGTACGGTGACTGCCGACGCCGCAGCCCGTGTCGTCATTGAAGACGACGCGAACGCCTACGTGAATTTCCTCGTCCCTTCCGCGAACGAAAGCGGTCTCGTGTTCGGTCAGAATACGACAGCAGTGGACGGTGCGATCATCTATACGACAGGCGATGAACTGCGGTTCCGAACGAACGGCAATGCGAACCGGGTCATCATGGACAGCGCCGGCCACCTCTCCGTCCAGACACTCGCGTCCGCGACGGCGTCGTCGGTGTGCTACGACACGACGACCATCAGCGGCTTCAATACGCTCTCGACCTGCTCCTCCTCCCTCCGCTACAAGGAGGACGTGCACGACCTCGCCTTCGACATGGGCAAGCTTCTGCAGCTCCGTCCCGTGGACTTCAAGTGGAAGAACCGCGACGAGCGGTCCGTGGGTTTCATCGCGGAGGAGGTCGCAAATCTCATTCCCGAGGTCATCACTTACAAGGACGGCCAGATCGAAGGCATCGAGTATAAACTTCTGACCGCGTACCTCGTCGGTGCAATCAAGGATCACGAGGCGAGGATACAGGCGCTGAAGGGTGCCGTGGAGCTCGGCGACGACGGCGCGATGCGCGTCGCGAACCTCGTCGTGGACAGCGTCGCGGTCCGCCAGACGGACGCGTTGAAGACCATCAGCAAGGGGACGATCCTCTCCGGATCATCGGCGGCGGTCGTATCGAATCTCGCAGTGAAAGAGAATTCGGAAATCTTCGTCACCTTCAAAAAGAATCCGGGGAGCGCGTGGTGGATCGACGAGACGCATAACGGCTCGTTCATCCTGAAGACCGCCCAGCCAGTCAGCGAGGACGTCGCTTTCACGTATTGGATCGTCGACGTGGTCGACGAGACGACGCCGCCCCCGCCGTCGCAGACACCTGAGCCGGCTCCGGAGGAGGTTCCCGTGCCGGTGACGCAGGAAGACGCGCAGGGAGGCACTCCGACCGCCGGTGCAAATGAGCCCGCCCCGAGCGAACCTGAAGCGCCCGCTCCCACCGGTGACCAACCGTCGGAACCGCCGCCCACTACGCCTTGACACGCGAGGAAGGAAATCGATTTGGCAAAGGGGACAATGAACGAAATGGCCCGCGCAACCTGACGCGGGCTTTTTTTATGCAATTTTAAGCTTAATTAGCTGTGGATAATTTGTTGATAATATGGCTGATCATGCCTTGTCTGGCAGCGAAATATATGCCTTTGGAAACACGCTAATAGTCCACAGGAAAAAAAGGTAAAATTGAGCAATTTTTTGCTAATTTAAGCCACATTTATGGTTGAAAAATGACTAATTTTGTGCTAAAATACTTTTAGGCGGGTGAAAAAGGTTTCTTTAACAGAAGCCGACTCGTCAAAAACAAAGAGAAAAAGATGTCAACGAAGCAAAAAATTGGCATTTTTGAACACCTCGGTAAGCATGGGTTCCGCTACGGAGCCGCGATTTTCGCGCTTTCCGGGATTGTCGCCTTTGTTTTCGCGCTTGCATACTTCGTCCGTCCGACGCGCGCATCCGGCCCCTCGTCCAACCGCGTCCTGAATTACCAGCTTCGCCTTACCGACACGAACGGCATCCCACTCAACGGGACGAAGAACATCAAAATCAGCTTTTACGACGCCGCAAGCGGAGGGACGCGCGTGCACACGGATTGCGGTACGACCGTCACGCCCGTCGGCCGTCGCGTCGCTTTCACGAACGGCGTCGGCACCGTGCTGATCGGTGACACGGCCGCCTCGATTACCGAGAACTGCACTGACGCGTCCCAGCCGAACGCCGTCCCGGCGAGCCTGTTCAGCAATGCGACGCTGTACATGGGCATCACGGTCGAGAGCGACACCGAGATGACGCCGCGCAAGCGCCTCGTCTCCGCCGGCTTCGCCGCGAACGCCGACTTCCTTGACGACCTCGACACGTCCGCCGTCGGCGGCACGGTTGCTTTCGTCCCCGTCACCGACTCGTCCGGTAACCTGACGCTCACGAAGAACCTCACCGTCGATGGCACGACGCTTTACGTCGATTCCTCGATTGACAGCGTCGGCATCGGCACTGCGCCCTCGAACCCGTTGCACGTCAGCTCGACGAACAACGACATGTTCCGTTTGAACAATCCGACGCTGACGAACGGCCAGGAGGTTCGGCAGCGTTTCAGCTTCGGCGGCCTGACGAAGATGTTCCTGATTTCCGAGCTCGTCGATACGGGCGATGATACGGCGAACAAGTTCCACGTTGCCCGCACGGCAGGGACGAAGCTCTTTACGGTGCAGATGAACGGCAATGTCGGTATCGGCGACACGTCTCCCGCCGCGCTCCTCAGCGTCGGCAGCGGCGACCTCTTCCGAGTCGATTCGTCCGGCAACGCGTCGTTCAACGGCGGCGGCACGCTGACGCTCGGTTCGAAGACCACGGACCCGACGGGTGCGAACGGAATGACGTACTACAACACGACGGATAACAAGTTCCGCTGCTTCCAGAACTCGGCGTGGGTCGACTGCATCGGCACGGGCAGCGGCGCGATGGCGATTGGCGGCACGGTGACGTCGGGCACGACAGGTTCGCTGCTCTTCGTCGGGGCGTCGTCGGCGCTTGCGCAGGACAACGCGAATCTCTTCTTCGATGATACGAACAATCGGTTCGGTATCGGAACGACGAGTCCGGCCGCCTTGCTGCATGCGCGGTCGAACGTGAGCGGCTTCAGCGCGATTCAGGGAGAGTTCGAGAACATCAACGAGTCCGGCCGCACGCAGCTCATCGTCTCGAGCGGCACGTATCCGAACAATTTCTTTTCGCTTTTTACGCACGGCTCGACGTACGCCTCGGACTTCTACTTGAGTGACAGCGTAAACGACAACGGTGTCGGTATCCTGCTCGGTCAGGGTGCGAACATGTCCAAGTTCGCCATCGGCATTTATGAGGCGGCGCCGCTCGCATTGTTCACGAACAACGTCCAACGCATGCTCATCACTTCGACGGGCAACGTCGGCGTCGGTGATTTGTCGCCGACCGCCCTTTTCACCGTCGGCAGCGGCGACCTGTTCCAAGTCTCGAGCGCCGGTGACGTCTCGCTGAACGGCGGCGGCACGCTCACGCTCGGTTCGAAGGCGGCTGATCCGACCGGCGCGAACGGCATGACGTACTACAACACGACGAGCAACAAGTTCCGCTGCTTCCAGAATTCGGCATGGGTCGACTGCATCGGCACGGGCAGCGGCGCGATGGCGATCGGCGGCACGGTCACCTCGGGTACGACCGGTTCCGCGCTGTTCGTCGGCGCATCCTCCGCGCTCGCGCAGGACAACGCCAACTTCTTCTGGGACGACACGAACAACCGCCTCGGCGTCGGCACGGCCACGCCGACCTCCAGGCTGTCTTCGGCAATCGCCGGTGCGGGCAGCGTCTTCGACATGACGAACTCCAGCGTCGGCGGTTCGACGTGGCAGTTCACGTATCCGAACGGCGCTCGCGGCGACATCGCCTTCTCCGGCGCCTGGGATTTCTTCGATATTTATATCGACACGGACAACACCGCTTCGGACGACCGGTTCCAGATCCTCAGCAACGGCGCGGTCGGGGCGGCAACGTCGCGGTTCATTATCGACGCGTCGGGCCGCGTCGGCATCGCCGACTCTTCGCCGACAGCGCTCTTCACCGTCGGGAGCGGCGACCTCTTCACCGTCGATTCCTCCGGCGTCATGAAAGTCGGCTCGCTCTCTTCGGATCCCTCGGGTACTAACGGCATGACCTACTACAACACGACGTCGAACTTGTTCCGTTGCTATCAGGGCGGTGCATGGACCAACTGCATCGGTTCGAGCAGCGGTTCTCCGGGCGGCTCGAACGGCCAGGTCCAGTTCAACAACTCCGGCGCGTTCGGCGGCGACGCCGCCTTCACCTGGGACAACACCAACAAGGTTTTGAGTCTCGGCAGCACCATACCAGCAAATGGCCAGAAACTGTACGTCTATCAATCTGGTAACACCAAGAGCGGCGTCGGCGTCGTGTCCGGCGTCTACAGGAACTTCACCGATTCATCCTCCGTGCTGTCGTTCGGCCAGGTGAGCACCACGGACGGCACGACCTACGCGGAGAACATGCGCATCTCTTCAGGGGGCCTCGTCGGCATCGGCACGACGAACCCGTTTTCCGGCAACCTGCACGTGAACCGGTCGACATCCGCAGGCCTCGGCGGTGACATCTGGATTACGAATTCCGCGACCGTTGCGGTCGGAGCCTATTCGCGCCTGGCCTTCGGTCCCGACGCGACGACGGACGCGACGCCGAATGCGGGCATCGAGGACATCGTCACGAACGCTTCGACGCTCACGAGCGACCTGTCGTTCAAGATCTACGACGGCTCAGCTTACAACGAGAAAATGCGCGTGCTCAGCACCGGCAACGCCTACCATACGGGCAGTCTCGGAGTCGGCGTGAGCGCGACGCCCGCTGAGCGGCTCTACGTCGTGAGCGCGGACAATACTGCCGCGACGAACATCGCCAATTTCCAGGCGCTCAACCTGACACAGGGCATCGCCATCGGTTGGGACGAAATCCGCAAGACCGGCTCGAACGCCAACGGCGACATCAAGTTCACGGCCAAGGGGACCGGCAGCATGTACCTCCAGAACAACGCGACGGGCAACATCGGCGTCTACACGACGTCGGCGCTCGGTACGTTTCACATCGAGGCGCCGGCGTTGAGCACGTACGGAAACTTGTTCGTGAACCGTACGAGCGCTGGCGCGTTGGGCGGCACGTTGACCATCGCAAACCAGTCCTCGACCACAAGCAGCGCATCCGCGCTCGCCTTTAACGTCGATAACTCGACGGCGTTTGACGGATCGGGAAACAACGTGAGCAATGCGGAAATTCGGGCCATCAACATGAATGGCGCCAACGGCGCGACCGACCTCATCTTCACGTCATGGTCCGGAAGCGCGGAAACCGAGAGGATGCGTCTGCTTTCCGGCGGGAACATCACGATGAACACCACGGCTGGCAATCACGGTATCGGTACGACGACGCCGAACTACAAGTTGGACGTCGCGACGGCATCGTCCGGCACGCAGATGCGTTTCGGTTCGAGTACTGCCGACAGCGGCGGTTTCCTCGTGAGCACGAACGCCCAGCAGGCGCTGCTTTCGGGAGGCGCGTCCTGGAGCGGTTCCGCATGGATCGCGAAGGATACGGCCGCGGCGATGCTCGGCTCGGGCCAGGTGGCGGGCACCGGCCAGCTCGACTTCTATACCAATTCGGGGCTGACCATCGGTGGGTCATTCACGCCGACCCCGCGGATGAAGATTGATTCGACCGGGAATACCACCGTCCTGTCGACGACGAACACGGGCACGGCCTCGCCCGCGAACGGCATCCTCAAGTTCGACAACCAATTCGACAATTCCGGCAATTCGACGACGAACAAGATCCAGCTCTACGACGACGGCGTCGGCTTCAAGGCGGGCTTCGGCATCAGCATCAACGCGACGAACTACTTCTCCGGCGGCGATTTCCGGTTTTGGACCGACCACGCCTCGGAGGCGTCGCCCGGCACGAACGTGTTCACGATTGCCGACTCGACGGGGAACGTGGGCATCGGCGACACGTCGCCCGCCGCGCTGCTTTCGGTCGCGAACGGCGACATCTTCCAGATCAATTCTTCGGGCAACGTGAGCACGTCGGGAACGATCACCACGACGAGCACCATCACGAGCAACGCGACCACCGGCAACACGGTCGTGATTGACACGAGCACGTTCGTCACCGACGCGACCAACAACCGCGTCGGCATCGGCACGACCTCGCCCCAGCAGTCGTTGCATGTCCAGAGCGGCGCTACCGAGACGCAGTTGCGCGTCGACAACACGTCAACGACCCTCGACGCCGCGCTGCTCCTCACGGACAACAACAATGCTGCCGGCGAGGGGACGAAAATCACCTATGACAGCAGCGTCGGGGACTCCTACTTCAACAACCTTTACACGCTGTCGACGAACGCCTTCCACTTCCAGAGCGGCGCATTCACCCCGGGCGGCACCGATCTCGTGACCATTACGACCGCCGGCAACGTCGGCGTCGGTGAGCCGACGCCGGCATCCCTCTTCACCGTCGGTCTCGGCGACGATTTCCAAGTGAATTCGACGGGAGCCATAACCGCAATTACGGGATACGCGCAGACGACCGGCACGTTCAGTTTTACCGCTCCCGCGACCGCGACGTCGCCGTTCACCGTTTCGTCCAGCGTGAACACCGGCTCGAGCACCGGCTGGAGCGCGATCAGGTTCGCGCCGACGAACGCGCAGGGGACGCTCGCGAACGCCTCGATCGGCCTCGACGTCGCACTCCTGCAAAACACGGCGGTTGCCGGCAATGCCGAGACTGTCGCGCGGTTCTCCTTGCAGAACTTCACCGGCACCTCGACCGACGGTACCGTGGACGCGATCGTCACCGTCGCGAACGACGACAACGGCAGCGTCTCCGGCCAGACCATCATCGCGACCGACGGCATCCGCATCACGCCGACGACGGCCTCGAACATCACGAACGGCATCAACTTCAACGGCACGTTCGCGACCAACTACATCACGTCGACCAACTTCACCGTCGCGAACAGCGGCAACACCTCCATCCTCAACAACGCGACGCTGTCGGTCACCGGCAACACGACGATCGGCGACGCGTCCGGCGATTCCATCACGTTCAACGCCGCGACGTCGAGTTTCCCCAACGCGCACACTTTCAGCTCGGCGCTCGCGACCGGCGACGTCTTGACCTTCTCGGACACCGCGCTCACCACCGGCAGCCTCGCGAGCTTCACGACCACCAACAACTCCGGCTCGAGCACCGGCTGGTCCGCCGTGAAGTTCCGGCCGACGAACGCGCAGGGGACGCTCGCGAACGCCTCGATCGGCCTCGACGTCGCGATGTTCCAAAACACTGCCGTCGCGGGGAACACCGAGACCGTCGCGCGCATCTCGCTTCAGTCGAACACCGGAACCTCGACCGACGGAACGGTGGACACGCTCCTCACCGTCGCGAACGACGATAACAACAGCGTTTCGGGACAGACCATCGTCGTGACCGACGGCATCCGCATCACGCCGACGACGGCCTCGAACATCACGAACGGCCTCACCTTCAACGGAACCTTCGGCACCAACCTCATCAGCACCTCGACCGGCAACTTCACCGTCACGCAGAGCGGCAACACGACGATCGGCAACGGGGCCCAGTTGTCCGTCACGGGAACGACGGTCCTCGGCGACGCGAGCGGGGATACCGTCACCATGAACGCGGGCACGAGCACGTTCCCCAACGTCCATACCTTCAGCTCGACGATCGCGTCCGGTGACGTCCTCACGTTCACTGACGCCTCGCTCACGACGGGCACGCTCGCCAATTTCACCTCCACCAACAATTCCGGCTCGAGCACCGGCTGGTCCGCCGTGAAGTTCCGCCCGACGAACGCGCAGGCGACGCTCGCGGCGACGGTCATCGGCCTCGACGTGCTGATGACGAACTCGACTGCGGTTGCGGGAAACACGGAATCGGTCGCCCGCTTCTCCATCGCCAGCAACACGGGAACGCCGACCGACGACATCATCAGCGCCATCGTCGAGGTACGCAACGAGGACAACAATTCGGTCAGCGGCAACGTCATCACGGCGACCGACGGCGTGAAGGTCATCGGCAACGCCGGCGGAAACACCAACGTCACGAACGGCATCAACTTCTCCGGCACCTTCGGCACGAACTACATCACCAGCACCAACTTCACGGTCGCGAACAGCGGCAACACCTCCATCCTCAACAACGCGACGCTGTCGGTCACCGGCAACGCGACGCTCGGCGACGCGAGCGGCGATTCGCTGACATACAACGCGGCGACCTCGAACTACCCGAACGCCCATACGTTTACGTCGTCCATCGCCACCGGCAACGTCCTCACGTTCACGGACACGTCGCTCACCACCGGCAGCCTCGCCAGCTTCACGACCACCAACAACTCCGCCTCGAGCACCGGCTGGTCCGCCGTGAAGTTCCGCCCGACGAACGCGCAGGGGACGCTCGCGGCGACGGTCATCGGCCTCGACGTGCTGATGGCGAACTCGACGGCCGTCGCCGGCAACACCGAGTCCGTCGCACGGTTCTCGATCGAGCAGAACAACGGGACGGTGACGGATGCGGACATCAACGCCATCGTCGAGGTCCGGAACGAGGACAACAACGGCGTGAGCGGCCAGGTCATCACTGCCGCGGACGGCGTGAAGATCATCGGCAACGCCAACGGCTCGACGAACGTCACGAACGGCATAAACTTCTCCGGCACCTTCGGCACGAACTACATCACCAGCACCAACTTCACGGTCGCGAACAGCGGCAACACCTCCATCCTCAACAACGCCACCCTCTCCGTCACCGGCAACGCGACGCTCGGCGACGCGAGCGGCGATTCGATGACATACAACGCGGCGACCTCGAACTATCCGAACGCCCATACGTTTACGTCGTCCATCGCCACCGGCAACGTCCTCACGTTCACGGACACGTCGCTCACCACCGGCAGCCTCGCCAGCTTCACGACCACCAACAACTCCGCCTCGAGCACCGGCTGGTCCGCCGTGAAGTTCCGCCCGACGAACGCGCAGGGGACGCTCGCGGCGACGGTCATCGGCCTCGACGTGCTGATGGCGAACTCGACGGCCGTCGCCGGCAACACCGAGTCCGTCGCACGGTTCTCGATCGAGCAGAACAACGGGACGGTGACGGATGCGGACATCAACGCCATCGTCGAGGTCCGGAACGAGGACAACAACGGCGTGAGCGGCCAGGTCATCACTGCCGCGGACGGCGTGAAGATCATCGGCAACGCCAACGGCTCGACGAACGTCACGAACGGCATAAACTTCTCCGGCACCTTCGGCACGAACTACATCACCAGCACCAACTTCACGGTCGCGAACAGCGGCAACACCTCCATCCTCAACAACGCCACGCTCTCGGCCACCGGCAACGTGACGGTCGGCGACGCCTCGGGCGACTCCATCACCTTCAACGCCGCGACCTCGTCTTTCCCGAACGCGCACACCTTCAGCTCGTCCATCGCGACGGGGGACGTCCTCACCTTCTCCGACACCGCCCTCACCACGGGCTCGCTCGTTAACTTCGTGACTACGCACAATTCGGGCTCATCCACGGGTTGGACCGCGGTGAAGTTCAGCCCGACGAACTCCCAGGGTACGCTCGCGAATACGGACAGTACCGGATTTGACCTCAATTGGACCCAGACGCCAACCGTCGCGGGGAGCACTGAGACGCTTATGCGTCTTCAGGTCGCGCAGAACAACAGTACGCCGACCGACGCCACGGTCGACGCGATGCTCGTTCTCCGGAACATGGACAACAGTTCAGTGTCTGGGAACGTCATCCAAGTCACCGACGCGCTCCGCATCATCGGCAACGCCAACGGCTCGACGAACGTGACGAACGGCCTCAACTTCTCCGGCACGTTCGGCACGAATTACATCACCAGCACCAACTTCGTCGTCGCGAATAGCGGCGCGATGACGGTCGACACTGATACGTTCATTCTCGATGCCACGAACAACCGCGTTGGCATCGGTACGACAACGCCGGACACGACGTTCTCCGTCGTGAGCGGCGGCGCGCCCGAGCCATCCGGATTCACGACGATGGTCAACTTCGGCGCCCCGTCCGGAACGACCCCGATGCACGTCATGCAAAACGCCGCCGAAACTGCGACACCGTCGCTCATGATTTTCTCGACGTCCACCGCAACGCTCGGCTCCATCGGCGCATTCGGATCCAACCTCATGAGCGTTGGCGGTTATACCAGCAAGAGCCTCGCGCTCCTCGCCAACAATTCAGAAATCATGCGCGTCACGACGTCGGGCGTTGGCGTAAACGTTCTGGCGTCGGCCACGGCGAACTCCCTCTGCTACAACACGTCCGCCATCAGCGGGTTCAACACCTTCGCGACCTGCTCCTCGTCGCTCAAATACAAGGAAGACGTCCATGACCTCACGTTCGACATGGGTAAGCTCCTCGCCCTCCGCCCCGTCGACTTTAAATGGAAGGATCGCGATGAGCGTTCCGTCGGTTTCATCGCCGAGGAGGTCGCCCAGTTCATCCCGGAGGTCATCACGTATAAGGACGGCCAAATCGACGGTATCGAGTACAAGCTTCTCACCGCCTACTTGGTAAATGCCATTAAGGATCACGAGGCGCGCATTGAGGCCCTCAAGGGAAAGCTCGGCGTTGACGGCGACGGTCGCGTGACCGTCAAGGAACTTGTCGCCGAAAAGGTCCGCGCCAAGGAATTCGCCGTGGAAGCGGACGATGAGACGCAGACCATCGGTGAGGGGACGATTCTCACCGGCAACTCGACGGTCACGGTCGAGAATCCCGCCATCAGGGCGAACAGCAGGCTTTTCGTCACCTTCTACGGCAACGTCGAAGGTTCGTGGTGGGTGTCGCGAAAGGTCGATGGCGCGTTCGACATCAGTTTGAGTGCGATCGCTCCGACCGACCTCAAGTTCGAATACTTCATCGTGGATGTCCTGGATAACCGGACGCCGCCGGCCCCCGTCGCTCCGCCATTGCCGCCACCTGAAGCCGCTCCGGATGACGGAGGGGCGGGGGATGTGGAGGTCCTGCCTGAACCTCAGACGCCGCAGGCCTCGGAACCCGAACCTCTGTCATAGTAAAAAACGGCTCGATTGAGCCGTTTTTTCATATCTACGATTATAACTGGCGCAGAACTTCCTTTTACAGAAATAGTGCACAACATGTGCATAACTAAGGCCAACCGCTTTTTGCTATACTGTAAGCAATTCATTCGTCATTTATCGAAGCGCGGCCAACGCTTCATTTTACGGTGCTATGCAAGACATGATGCATTCCGGCTTCGGGAGCCAGGCGGAGTCTACCGCCTCATCCTCGAGGCTCGTCCGGACGTGCGATGCCATCATCCGATGGACGCTCTACGGACTCGTCGTCCTCGTCCCGCTGTTCTTCCTGCCATGGACGATCGAGGTGTCCGAACTCAACAAGCAGCTGTTGCTCCTCGTCGGCGCCGCGATCGCCGGCATGGCATGGATGGGCAAGATGCTCGTCGAGCGCAGGTTCGAGTACCGACGCTCCATCGTGAACGTCATGGTGGTGCTCTTCACCGCAGCGTATGGCGCGAGCGCGTGGTTCTCGCAAAGCCGATACATGAGCATCGTCGGCGACTTCGGGCAGGAAAAGGCGGGTTTCGTCACCGTGCTCGCGTTCGTCATCCTCTACTTCGTCATCATCAATAACGTCCGGACGATGCAGCAGCTCAACAAGCTGCTCTCGAGCATCGTCCTCGGCGGCTTCATTGCCGCGGTATTCGCCCTCTGCCAAGGGCTCGGCGCGTTTTTCCTCCCCTTCGAATTCGCGAAGTCGAATTCCTTCAACACCGTCGGCACCGTCGCCTCGCTCGGCGTCTACCTCGCGTTCATCGTCACGCTCTCGGGCGGCCTCCTGCTTTCCGGCCACGGCGGCACGGGCAGGCTGACGGCCTTCCTCTCGAAGGGCTTCCTCGTCGCCACGTCGGTCATCTCGCTCTTCCTCATCGCCGTGATCGATTTTTGGCCGCTCACGGTCTCCCTCGTCGTCGCGTCGGCGCTGCTCATCGCCTTCTCGTTCGTCCATGCGCGGAACGTGAAGAGCATCGGCGGCGTGCTCATGCCGATCGCGGCGCTCGTCGTCGGCTTGCTGCTCCTCGTCTTCCGCTTCCCGGTGAGCCTCGGCTACCCTTCGGAAGTGATGCCGTCGATGAAGGCGAGCGCGGAAATCACCATGAAGACCCTCCGCGAGAGCCCGTTCCTCGGCTCCGGTCCTGGCACCTTCATCTTCGACTACGCGAAGCACCGCGCGGAGGTCGTGAACGGGACCCCGTTCTGGAACATCCGCTTCGACCGCGCCTCATCTCGCTTCCTGACGTCGCTCGCCACGACCGGCCTCATCGGCACGCTTTCCTGGCTGCTCGTCGCGCTGTTCCTGCTGGTTTCGGCCGGACGGAAGCTCTTCAAGGCAGACGAGGAGACGTGGCACCTGCTCATCGGCGTCTTCTCCGCCTGGGCGCTGCTGCTCGTCTCGAAGTTCCTGTACTCCTCGACGATCACGCTTGAGTTCGTCTTCTGGGTGATGATGGCGGTGCTCGTCGTGACCCACCGCAAGGACTTCCTCTCGGTCAAGTTCGAGAATTCGCCGCGTGCCGCGATGTCGGTCTCGTTCGTCTTCATCCTCGGCCTCGTGTTCACGCTCTCCGGATTGTTCGTCGAGGGCCAACGTTACGCCGCGGAAATCGCCTATGCGAACGCCATCCGCAACGACAAGTCCGGCGGCCCCGTAGAGGATACGGTGAAGCAGCTCGACCGGGCGGTCGGGCTCAATGCGAAAAACGACGTGTACATGCGTAATCTCGCGCTTGCCGTACTCGTGAAGGCCGATCGCGACCTTTCCACGCCGCCGAAGGTGGACAAGAAGGAGGGCGAGAAGAAAGAGGAATACGAAGCACGCGTCACTGCCGCGCGGCAGGAGCAGGTGAACGCCGTCGCGCAGCTCACCGCCGCGGCGGTCAACACCGCCAAGGGGGCGACGGAAATCAACGCGAAGAACGTCGCTAACTGGTCCGTGCTCGCATCCGTCTATCAGAGCCTGATGGGCGTCTCGGAAGGCGCTGACGGCTGGGCGGAGAAATCCTACGAGAAGGCGATCGAGCTCGAGCCGGGCAACCCGTCGCTCCACGTCGAACTCGGCAAGGTGTACGTCTATCAGAGCGACATGGCGCGTCAGGCGACGGACACGAAGGACGAGAAGCAGAAAAAGGAGGCGGAGACGAAGATGAACGAACGGCTCGGCAAGGCCGTCGAGGAGTTCAACAAGTCCATCGCCCTCAAGTCCGACTACGCGCCCGGGCATTACAACCTCGCGCTCGCGCTCGACCGTCAGGGCAAGCTCAAGGAGGCGATCGGCAAGATGGAGTCCGTGGTCGCGTACAATCCGAAGGATGTCGGCGTCGGATTCCAGCTCTCCCTCCTGTACTTCCGCGACGGCAGGAAGGACGATGCCGCCAAGCTCCTCGAGCAGGTCGTGAAGATGTCGCCGAACTACTCGAACGCCCGCTGGTACCTCGCCGCCATGTATGAGGAAAAGGGCGAGCTCGACAAGGCCATCGCCCAGATCGAGGAGGTGCGCAAGCTCAATCCCGACAACGACCTCGTGAAGCAGAAGCTCGACGACCTCAAGAAGAAGAAAGAGGCCCCGAAAGAAGCCGAAGTCCCGCTCCCGCCCCCGGTCGACGCTCCGGTGACCAACCAGAACCAGCCCGAGGTGAAGCGATAGGAAAAAAGTCCGACCCGGAAGGGTCGGACTTTCGTCATTTGCGCCGCACGCGACGGAAAAGGCGTCGCGCGGCGAAAGTCACGTGCGGCACGAGCCAAGTGACGACCGTCGCCGCCGCGAGGCAGACGGCAAGGAGCAAAAGCAGGGAACCGGCGAAACCGATGACCATGGGCGCACCCCCTTGATTCAAGCCACACTGAGCCATTTTCGCCGTTTTGTCAACGGCAACGCGGGCGTTGACAGGCCGCGGGACCGTTGGTAGCATGCAACCCGTAGTCTCGTGGGCCGCTAGCTCATTTGGTAGAGCGCTTCCATGGCATGGAAGAGGTGAAGGGTTCGATTCCCTTGCGGTCCACCAAGCAAAGGGCCTCACTCACGGAGTGGGGCCATTTGTTTGGTAAAAGAATTTTCGTTATGTCCCTCAAAGTAGGAATCGTCGGGCTCCCGAACGTCGGCAAGTCCACGCTGTTCAAGGCCATCACCAAGAAGCAGGTCGACTGCGCGAACTACCCGTTCTGCACCATCGAGCCGAACGTCGGGGTCGTCGCCGTGCCGGACCCCCGTCTCGATGCGCTCGCGAAAGCCTCGAAATCTGCCAAGGTCGTCCCGGCGACGGTCGAGTTCGTCGACATCGCCGGAATCGTCGCCGGCGCATCGAAGGGCGAGGGGCTCGGCAACAAGTTTCTCGCGCATATCCGCGAGGCCGACGCCATCATCGAAGTCGTGCGAGCGTTCGAGAACAAGGACATCGTCCATGTGTCCGGAAAGATCGATCCCGCATCGGACATCGAAATCATCAACCTCGAGCTGATTTACGCCGACCTCGCCACGGTCGAAAAGCGTCTCGATTCGGTCAGGAAACAGGCGAAGTCCGGAGCCGACCGCGACCTTAAGACGCTGCTCGAGGCGCTCGAGAAGGTGAACGCCCTTCTCGTTGAGGGGAAGGCCGCGCGCGAGGCCGATCTCACCGAAGACGAGACGCACGCCATGCGCGAGATGCAGCTCATCACCGCGAAGCCGCTTCTTTACGTCGTGAACGTCGACGAGGAGCAGTTGAAAGCCGGCTATCGCGTACCGTCGCTTCCCGCAAACCTCCAGCTGCCGCTCTGCATCCGTCTCGAGGAGGAACTTGCGTCCCTCCCTCCCGAAGAGGTCAAGGACTATCTCGACGCGCTTGGCCTGAAGATGACCGGTCTCGATCAGCTCATCACCGCCGCATACGACCTGCTCGGCCTCATGACGTTCCTCACGTCGGGCGAAATCGAAACCAAGGCTTGGACCATCGTGAAGGGGACGAAGGCGCCGCAAGCCGCGGGCGTCATCCATACCGACTTCGAGAAGTCGTTCATCCGCGCGGAAATCGTCGATTGGAAGGACTTCGTGGAACTTGGGGAGTCTGGCGCCCGGGATAAGGGGAAGTTGCGCGTCGAAGGCAAGGATTACGTGATGCGCGACGGCGACGTGGTGCACTTCCGCGTCGGGGCATAGGGCATGGGAGGAGTGGAAAGAGAAAAGTCCAGAGTGAACAGAAAAAAGCGGGCTTTGCCCGCTTTTTATGTACTTTTCACGCTCCTCTCTTCACTCCGAAACTCTCAATCTTACGATTTCCCTCCAAACATGTTGGTCGTTGCGTCCGTACAGCAGGCCATGGTTCTTGGTTTCCCGTACGCCGAGGCGCGACAGGATGAGGTTCGGAAGCAGCGGTTCCGTGCGGAAGCCGAGTCCCGCGAACTCGTTCACGTTGATGCCGTGCTTCTCGATGCCCATGATGTAGACCGGAAGGGCGAGGACGACCGGCGCTCCCGGTTTCAGTATCTTCTTCCAGCCCGAGAGGCATTCGAGATACAGGTTGGAAAGGTCGGACAGGGTTTTCTGAATCTCGCCCCGCTTCTCCCGGCCGGTACGCGGCGGACCGAGGTACGGTTCGGAGACGATGGCGTCTATGCTTGTCGGTTTTACTTTCGCATGGACCTCTCGCGCGTCCGAAGCGAACGTCGCGACGTGCGACGACCCGTCGTTCGGCGCCAACCCCTTCGATTGGAGCCATTCGATGTTTTTCTGCGTCGCGACGACCGCATCGGGATTTTTGTCGCTTCCGTAGAGCTCGCGAAAGCCCATCTGCAGCGCTTCGGTGAGAATCGTCCCTGATCCGCAGAACGGATCCATGAGCGTCACGTCCTTTACCTCGCGAGACACGTGGATGAGGTTTATCATGATGCGCGCCAGCTTCGGTGGGAGCATCCCTTGCACCGTGTCGCGTTCCGGACGGCCGTAGTCGACCGCCGAGAACTCCTCGAACGGCTGGATGACGTCCGTCTTTCCGAGAAGGAGCCGGTCGCCCTTCACGAGGGCGACGAATTCCGCGCCGTCCTCGAGCATTTTGTTCTTGCCGACGGCGACCGACGTGAGCGCCGTTCCGACTTGCGGCATCACGAACCGGGCCGCGCAGCCGGCCTCCTTAAGGCGGCGCTTTACCTCCATGCCGACGCGCTTGAACTTTCCGGCGACCGCGGCGGCCTTGTTCGCGGGACTGTCGCCGTCGAGTGAATATACGGACATGCCGAACGTCGCATTGCCGACGTCAGCGACGCGGTGGGAGAGTCCCGCGAGCATTTTTTCGATGAGGACGTCAGCGCTGATCGCGAGGTCCTCCTCGACGATTGTGCCGATTTTGATGGTGCCTCCGAGCCGACCCATCAGCTCTTTCGCGTCGAGGGCGGCTCCGTTCGCGCCGTCGACGATGAGCGCCTGCTTGTGCATCTCGGTCACGGTAAAATGTCGCCCGTCGAGGAGGGCGATGATTTCCGCGGTCGAGAGGACCGGATTCGTTCCGAGTATGAAGAAATGGCGCATACGCGATTCACCATAGCCGATGCGGCGCGGTTTGGCGAGCCTCCAGGCCTATATATATGGAAGAACGCCCTGCCCCGCATCCCTTGCCATGCATCAGGCCTCGTGTTAAGGTTCGGCCTGTTGATGCAATTAAGCGTCATTTAGCCTTATTTCCGCACTCCGCAGCCGCGGGGTCGTGCGAAGAGCACGAATAAGGCATGTCTATGGAGCGATACGAACTCCTCTACATCATCCCGGCCAAGTACACCGAGGCCGAGATCGCCCAGCTCATGGAGCGGGTGAAGGGCGTCGTCGTTTCGGCGGGCGCGAACGTCTCCGAAATGCACGACCTTGGGAAGCGCAAGCTCGCGTACCCCATCCAGCACGTTCGTCACGGCAATTACGTTCTGGCCTACTTCGAAGCCGACGCAGCCGCCGTCGCCAAGCTGAACGAGACTCTCCGCCTCTCGGCCGAGATTCTCCGCCACATGATCGTCGCCCGCGACCCGTACCTCACCAACATCCCTTCGCTCGTCGAGGTCGAGCAGCGCGCCGAAGGCGACGAGGCTCCGCGCCCGCGCCCGATGGCTCCGCCCGTCCAGCAGGCGCCCGCCGCCGTCAAGGATCCCCTCACCATGGAGGAACTCGACAAGAAGTTGGACGAGATTCTCACCGAAGAGGTACTCTGAAAATAACTAGATTATCTAACGTAACGGGGATCGTATGAACCTCAACCGCGCGATGATCATCGGCAACCTCACCCGCGATCCGGAAGTCCGCACGACGACGACCGGCCAAAACGTCGCGTCGTTCGGCGTGGCGACCAACCATGCCTGGAAGGACGCCTCGGGGCAGAAGCAGGAGAAAGCCGAGTTTCACAACATCGTCGCGTGGGGGAAGCTCGCCGAGATTTGCGGACAGTTCCTCGCCAAGGGCAGGAAGGTGTACGTCGAGGGCCGGCTCCAGACCCGCGAATGGGAAGGGCAGGACGGCCAGAAGCGCACCCGCACCGAGATCGTCTGCGAGAACATGATCATGCTGGACCGCGGAGGCGCGGCTCCCGCCGGCGGCGAAGCGCGTGCAACCGCTTCCGCCGCGTCCTATTCAGCGGCCCCTGCGGCAGCGGCCCAGGGCGGCGAGGACGAGATCAGGGTAGAGGACATCCCCTTTTAAACTATGAACCGAAGGAATCAGAAGAAAAACGGCGGATTGGACGAGCAGCGCCACTGCGGCTTCTGCATCAAGTCCGTCCGCGCCGTCGATTACAAGGACGCGAACGCCCTGCGCCGCTACACCTCCTCGTACGGGAAGATCGTCCCGCGCCGCAGGAGCGGCGTCTGCGCGAAGCATCAGCGCATGCTTTCCGAGGCCATCAAGCGGGCGCGCACCATGGCCTTGCTCCCTTACGTCGTCAAATAAGGAAAACCGCAGCAGAAATCCCGCCCGCACGGCGGGATTTTGCGACTATGGAGAACCGCGAACCCAATTGGAAACGCCTGAAAACGGACGCCGCCTATCGCGTCCGGATGGAGACGCGCGCCAAGATCCTCGCGGAAATCCGCGGGTTCTTCTCGTCACGGGGTTTCCTCGAGGTCGAAACGCCGACGCTCGTCGCGCTCCCGGGAATGGAACCGCATCTCGATCCGTTCGTCACCCGTCTCGCGCGTCACGACGGCGCTTCGTTCGAGGGCTACCTGATCACTTCGCCGGAATACGCGATGAAGAAGCTCCTTGGCGGCGGCGTCGAGCGCGTCTTTGAAATCGCCAAGTGCTTCCGGAACGGCGAGCCGTGGGACGGATCGCACAATCCGGAATTCACGATGATCGAGTGGTACCGCGCGAATGCCGACTACGGCGCGATGATGGCGGACACCGAGGAGATGTGCGCCGCCGTTGCGACCGCAGTCACCGGTTCCCCGCGCATCAGGTTCGGCGGCAGGGTAGTCGACCTCACGCCGCCGTGGCCGCGCCTTACGGTGAAGGACGCGATGGCGGAGCATGCCGGTATCGACCTCGATAGGGCGATCGACGATCCCGAATGGTTTCGGCGCGAAGCGGAGGCGAAAGGATGCGTGGTGTCGGCTGACGACACTTGGGACGACGTGTTCTTCAAGATTTTCCTGCGCGACGTGGAGCCTAAGCTCGGGACAAGCCCGAGGGACGGGAGTGCGAGCATCAGGCCCCTCATCCTCCACGAGTATCCGCGCTCGATGGCGGCGCTTGCCCGACTGAAGCCCGGCGATTACCGCTATGCCGAACGCTTCGAGGCGTACTGCGGCGGTCTCGAGCTGGCAAACGCCTTTTCCGAGCTGAACGACGCCGCGGAGCAGCGCCGCCGCCTGGAGGAAGAGCGTGATCTGAGGGAAAAACTCGGCCGTCACGGGTACGGAATCGACGAGGCGTTTCTCGAGGCGGTGGCCCAGATGCCACCGTCCGCCGGTATTGCCTTAGGCGTCGACCGTCTGGTAATGTTGCTCACGGACGCCCCTACGATACGGGATGTTTTATTTTTTCCTGCAGGGGACCTATTCAAAAACGAAGGTTAGAGCTCTGAGCTCCAAGGTTAAAGCGATACAGCACTTTAACCTCTAACCTTTGCACCTCTAACCTCTCGATATGGCCGACACGACCGATCTCAAGCGCGACGCGTTCATCATGTTCAAGGACGGCATTTGCGCCGTCGTCGACTTCCAGCACGTCAATCCCGGCAAGGGGAGCGCGTTCGTGCGCACCCGTCTCAAGAACGTGCAGACCGGCAAGGTCCTCGAGCACACCTTCAAGGCGGGCGAGGCGATTGACCTCGTCGAGCTCGAGCGGGCGAACATGCAGTACCTGTACAGGGACGAGAACAGCTACCAGTTCATGGACAATGCGAGCTTCGAACAGCACGGCATGTCGAACGAACTGGTCGGTGACAAGGGTCAGTACCTGAAGGAAGGTCAGGAGGTCGCGGTGCTCCTGCACGGCGAGACCCCGCTCTCCATCGATTTGCCGAAGAAGCTCACCTTCAGGGTCACCGAGGCGATGCCCGCCGAAAAGGGCGACTCCGCCCAGGGCCGCGTCACGAAGGAAGTCACCCTCGAGACCGGCATGAAGATTCAGGTGCCGGTGTTCGTGAAGGAGGGCGACATGGTGGTGGTCAATACGGAAACCGGCGAGTACGTCGAGCGCGCCTGACCTCGTTTCCGTTAGGGTGAAAAAGCCGGCCATGAGGCCGGCTTTTGGCATTGACAGGAAGCCCTCGTCGTGGTTGGATGTTGCGCACCATGAACGAAAACGCGGAGGAGTCATGGATAACCGTCCTTTTCTGGTGAGGGGCGCGAGTACGGCGATCGGCGTCGCCCTCGTCGCCCTTGGCTCGCTCGTCGTTCCGGCATCCGGCATCGCCTGCCTGTATCTGTTCGCCGAATCGGCATCGGGCAACCCGTACGTCGACGACGATGCCTTCATCGGCGCGTTGGCTTACGCCTGCGTTGTCGCCCTCGGATACGGCGTCTTCGTCGCTCCGGCAGTGTGGCGCCGCCGCCCGCTGCAGCAAGCGGCCGAGCCCGAACCGTCACCGTACGCCGCCCGCTGGCAAGATCCGACGTTTCCCTTCGACGGCGTCGCGTGGCGGGACGGCAGTGAAACCGCCGTCCCGGGGCACTTCTGGCCGGCCGCGCGGCCGCTCGTCACGCCGCCACCGCAGCAATGGTCCGCGCCCCCGCTCGTGCCAGATCCCATCATCGAGCTCGGACCGCCCGCCGAGGTCAACCTCGAAGAGATACGTGCGCTGGAGGAGGAGATAGCGCGCGCGACGGAGCCGCAAAGTCATTTCGTCGAGGAAAGCGTGCCGACCGTCATCGGCCTGCCTGCCGCAATTGCGGCGATTCCCGATGACGAGGTCTGCAACGACGAAGATTGGTTCACGTGAAGTACGGCCCCGGCAACCCGGGGCTTTTCTTTATCCTTTGAAAAGCCGTGCCGCCGCGTTATCATCACGACGCTTGCACCGTCCGTCCGCAGGGAGAGGCGCACCATGAAAGATCTCGGTTTCAAGCTCGTTCTTACCGCCGCCGGCATCGCCGTCGCAGGCATTCCCACGTGGTTCTATCTCGCCGCGAGCAGCATGCTCAGTCCCGAAGGCTTCTGGCAGAAGCTTGTCGTCTTCGGCCTCGGGCTCTACGTGCTCGGCGGCATACAGCTCATTCTCGTCATCGTCCTCATCGCCTGGCTTCTGGCCGTTTGGTCCGATTGACGCGAAAAGCCCCCCGACGGACGTCGGAGGGCCTTTTTCATTTCGGATTCCGCTATGCGATGGCGGGTTCCTTCTCCTCTTCCTCCTCTTTGTCTTCCTCGTTCGCGGCTTCAAGTGGCGCCTCCTGCGTCTTTTTCCAGATGGCGGCGCGGATTTCCTTGAGCAGCTTCTGGTCGGCCTTGATGAACGCCTTGGCGTTCTCGCGTCCCACGCCGAGCTTCACGTCGCCAAAGGCGTAGCTGTTGCCGCTTTTCGCAAGCACGCCCATTTCAGTGCCAAGGTCCAAGAGGTCTCCCGCGATGGAGATGCCCTCGTTGTACATGATGTCGAACTGACAAGTGCGGAACGGGGGAGCGACCTTGTTCTTCACGACCTTCACCTTCACTTGGTTGCCGATGACCTTCTCGTTCTGCTTGAGCTGAGCCGAGCGGCGCACCTCGAGACGGAC
>CAYOXM010000006.1:48934-62418 GCA_964407925.1 uncultured Gammaproteobacteria bacterium | reverse complement strand
GAACAAAAACGCGCCAACGACGGGGAGGATGCCCCGCCTGGCGCGCGCGAACGACGAAAGCGATTTTTTAACCCCGTTCCCCCTCACAATTTTGTCCGTTTTCGCCTTTTATTTTACTTCTTTATTATAGCATTTTTATGCCTTTCCGGCAATGCTCAATAATGGCTGATCTAAGCATTAAATTTCACTAATTTTACCCTTTTCTACAAAAAACGAGTTTGATCACTTTTTTATGAAAAAACTGTGCATAATTTAATAACTGTGGATAAGTCGGTAGCGTGCTCCAAAAAATCACAAAAGTATTCGTAGATAAGCTCATTTTTCCAAAATTTGTCACGTATTTGACACTTTTTTAGCTCTCGAATACAACGTTGGCGCTCACCTAAACCCACACCCATGCGCCACCCATCGCGACCCGTTTCTGCCGCTTCCGCATTCCTTGTCGGCGTCCTCATCACTCTTGGGTCGCGCGGAACGGCTGCGGTCGCGGCCGATGAAGTTCTTCCGTGCACGGCACCAGTCGAGGCCGCCGCAAACGTCGCCCCCGAAACGAGTACGGGATCCGGTACGAATGCGACTGTTTCACCGCCCTTTCGCATCAGTGAACTTCTCCCCGACCCCGCGGGAAAAGACGCGGATGGCGAGTTCATCGAAATCGAGAATGTTGCCGATGTTGATGCGGAAATCGAGGGCTGGCGTATCGCTGATGCAAAGGGGAAAACGTACGTCATTCCGGCGATGCGCATCGCCGCCCATGGCAGTCGGGCATTCGTTTACGCGGAAACGAAAATTTCCCTCGTCAACGCGGCGGCATGGTACGCGCTCCAAGACGCGAGCGGCGTAATCGTCGACACCGCGTCATATCCGTCGCCCGTCCCTGAAGGAAAATCCTATGCGCGATTCGATGGCGGGTGGCGGTGGACTGAAACGCCGACAGCCGGAGCGACGAACGTTCTTTCCGAAACGGCAGCGGCGCCGGCGATGCCGGAACCCGCGCCGCCGAACGAGCCGTCTCCTGCGCCGATGCCTGAACCGACGCTTCCCGAACCTGATCCGACCCCCACGCCGGTCACCCGACCGATTGCCGTAACCATCAATGAAATACTCCCCGACCCCGACGGCGACGACGGTACGGAATGGGTGGAACTTCGCAACGACGGCGCGGATGATGCCGCGCTCGCCGGCTGGTTGCTGGACGACGCGCCGGGCGGCAGCGCGCCGTACGCGTTTACTGCGGAACGCGTGCCGGCCGGCGGATTTCTGATCGTGCCGAGCGCGACGTCGCGTCTCGCCCTCAATAACGACGCCGACGAAGTACGTTTGATCGCTCCGGACGCAAGCGTGCGCCAGAGCATCCGCTACGAAAATGCGCCAACCGGAAAATCATTCGCCTACGACGGCGCGCAATGGCGATGGACGACGATGACGTCGGGCGAAGCCAATCGTTTCGACGACGTGCTGACGGACATTGTTGCCGGCGCGGAAGCTTC
Organism: uncultured Gammaproteobacteria bacterium; assembly: GCA_964407925.1. Classification (GTDB taxonomy): domain Bacteria; phylum Patescibacteriota; class Patescibacteriia; order SG8-24; family SG8-24; genus CAYOXM01. The sequence goes on along the minus strand of CAYOXM010000006.1, from coordinate 60,928 downwards.
GGTGACAGCGCCTGCCGAAGAAGAACCCGATACCGCGACGACGGTCGAGGAGGCCGCCGCTCTCGACGACGGCACCATGGTCGCCCTGTCCGGAATCGTGACGTTGCCGCCCGGCGTCATCGGAAAGACGATTCTCGCGATTCGCGACGCGGACGGAACGCACGGCGCGTTCGTCCGCATCCGCGGAAAAACTGCGGTCCCGACGCTCATGCCCGGCGACATCGTCGCGCTCCGCGGCCGGATACGCCGCGAAGCCGGATCTTTGCTCGCCGTTAACGCAAAGGACGTCAGGAAAACCGGATATGACGGGCGTGACGTAAAATCGCAGCGTGACCCGGCATCCGTCAGCGAGGACGACGTCGGCCTCGTCGTCTCGATTGCCGGAACCGTCACGGCGAAGGGAGCCGGTTGGGTCAGGCTTGGCGCCGAAGGGGACGGAACGGAAATTCGCGGAACAATCGCGAAGGGCGTCGCCGTCGGCACGGTCGAAGTTGGCGACACAGCGACTATGACGGGCGTCGCGCGTCTTCGGTCTGGAAAAATGGAGATAGTCGTCTTTGAAAAAGACGCATTCTTAGCTAAGAAAAGAACCGCTACGGCTGAACATGAACACCCGACGACGAGCACGGCATTGCCGACAGAAGGCCAAGAAACCATCGTCCTCTCTGCCGCGAACGCGTCACCGATGACGACGACTTGGACGGTCGTTGCCGTCATTTCGCTCGGCGGATCGATTGCCGGATATGCTCTCTGGAAGCGTCGGAGGTTCGCCTGACCGTTGACAGTTGTCGTCCAACTTTTTACAATGGGTCCACAACTTGAAGGAGCAGGCGGGTATCGTATAGCGGCTATTATGTCACCTTGCCATGGTGAAGATGGGGGTTCGACTCCCCCTACCCGCTCCACAAAAAGTCCGGTCACCCAGTGACCGGACTTTTTGTTGCGCGGTAGTGAGGAGTCGATGCCAAAGGCAATTCGACTCACCCTACGGTGCGGCGCATCTGCTCGTGCAGATGCGAATAGGGAGGTTCGGCTAAGGCCGACTCATATCGCCGCAAGCCGCAGAATCCGCGCCCGTGGCGCGGGCGGCTTACCCGCTCCATTAAAGCGTTATCTCGCCGAAGGCCGCATGGCCGCGGCCTACCCGCTCCACGACATGCCCGCAAACGAAATCACCCCTCCCCGCCAAGAACACGCTCCGATATACTCCCCCTATGAAAAGACTTCCCGTTCGCATCTCTCTCCTGCTTTTTGCCGGCCTCATGACGGTCGCGGCACTGCTGCGCCTGCCCGGCGACTCCGGCTTCGCGAACTATTATGAGCCCGAACTCTACCGCGACTTGGCCGCCGTCAGGGACATAGCCGACGGACGCGCGTCGCTCGTCGGTCCTTCGCAATTCCTCGACGCACGCTACCATTTCGGACCGGCGTGCAACTACCTGATGCTGCCGCTCGCCTGGCTGACCGGCTTCCGGAGCTGGTCGCTCTCGCTCACGAGCCTCGTTTCCTCGCTCGCCGCCATCGCGCTCGGCGTCTTCGCCTGCGAACGCTGGTTCAAGAACCGCACGGTGACCGTCGCGTACGCGATCATCGCGGTCTTTTCCAGCATCGACGTCCAATTCGCGAAATACGGATCGAGCCCGAACTTCGCCCCGCCGTTCGTACTCGCGTTCTTCCTCTGCCTCGAACCCTTCCTGCGCCGCGGGGCGCGCTGGTATCACGCCTGCGGACTCGGATTCTCGCTCGCCGTCGCCGCGCAGCTCCACCCCGTCGCCGGCATCGGCCTCGCGCTCGTCGCCGTCGCCGCGTTCGCGACCGGCCGCCTGCGTCTCACGGCGCGCGAGGCCGCGCTCGCCACGGCCTGCGCGCTCGCGCCCTACGCCGGCTACCTGACGTACGAGGTGCTGCACGGTTTCGAGAACGCGCGAGGCCTCTTCTCGCTCGCCACGGGGACTCGGCAGTTCGGCGGCTGGGGCAGCCGCCTTGCGGAGACCGCGGCATTCTGGACGTCGCTCTGGTTCAACGTCCATCACATGTTCAGCGTCTCGTACCTTCTCGGCATGCGCGTCCTCGCGCTCATGTACGGCACCGTCGCCGTCATCGGCGCGACGTACTGGTACGACCGACGGCATCGGGGCCGCGCGGAAGAACGGACGCTCGTCGCGCCGCACCGCCGCGCGCTCCTCGCGCTGTGGTTCGCGATGCCGACGGTCCTGCTCCTGATTCCGTTCGGCAGGATCAACCAGCTCCCCATTTATTACTTCGTCTCGCTCATCCCGCTCGCGCACGTGCTCATGGCGCTCGGTTACGCGAAACTCCGTGAACGCGGCCTGCGCCGCACGGCGGATGTCGCCTTTGCCGCGTATCTCGCCTGGCAAATCGGCCAAATCGCCCTGTACCACGCCCACTACCCGTCGATGCTGTCCGGCGCGGTCTTCGGCTGAAATGAAAAAGCGGCCCGCATGATGCGGACCGCCGAACGTCATCGCAGGTCCCGAGACCGCACGTCCCACCGTCCGGAGACGGGAAGGAAAAGCCCGCGCGCGAGCGACGGGATGGGCAGGTCGTCGAGGGTGACGAACTTCCCTTCGATTTCGCGTCCGACGACGTAGAAGCGCGATCCGGTCCGACGCAGCTCGTCGAGCGCTTCCATGCACTTCGACGGGCTGCCGCCGTAGTACTTCGCGTTCAGGATGCCGAGCGCGACGTCCGCGCCGATGAGCATCCCGACGCCGGGGAACATCCGCGCCTTGTCGACGTAGAGCGCGCCGGACTCCATGAAGAGCACCGGCCGGCGGAACCGGAACTGCTCCGCGCGGCGCAGGAGCTCGCCCTCGCCGAGACGCCCCTTGTCCGGATGCGTCGCGGTGATGGCGCAGACCACCTCCTTTCCCGTCATCCGCTCTGCCTGCATGGCCATCAGCTCGTGGCCGAAGTGCAGCGGGTCGAACGAGCCGTGGAAGAGGACGTGACGCTCCGGATCGATGACGTCCGCCGCCTGCCGCGCGCCGTCCGGCTGGAACAGCGGACGATCGAAGACCCCGCGGACCGATTCCGCGAGCGGCGAGAGACGCGACGGCACGATTTCGGGACGGTACAGGTTGTCACCGTCGTCGTCGACCGTGCGAATCTCGTCACATCGGATGCCGGATCGTTCGCAGGGCAGCTGCTCGAGGCCCGCAGTCGCAAGAAGGGCGTTGATCGCGAGGAGGTCGCAGAGCGCCCCCTCCTCTTCGCGCGAACGCGCGCCCTTCTCGAAGACCGCGCTGACCGTCCACGCGCCCTTCGTGGTGCGGATCGCGACGAAACACTGGTGATCGCCCTTCTTCGGTCGGTCGGTCGCGACCGCGGCGGTCAGCGCGAGGCCGATGGCGGTCGCGGGATTGCCGCCGTCACGGAGGACGACCTCGGTCGCGCGTCGATGCGCGGCGGTCGCCATCCAAAGCGCGGTGTCGCGGGAGCAGTACTTCGCCGGCTCGCGGCCGATGAAATCGGAAAGCGCGAGGCGGTGGTACGGAAACAGCGCGTCGATGATCGTATGGGACGACCCCGGGACTTCCCAGAGCGCGCGCTGGATGCCCGCGCCCGCGCCGGTACAGGCGATGACCGCCTTGTATGGAGATTCGTGCAGCTTCTGGATCCGGTGATGAACGTCTGAAAGGTCCATGGCTCCTCCGTCATCGTGCGGAACGGTTCCGAACGACCCGGAAAAATAGCGTATTTGACCGTAAAAGTCAAGGATGTCGCCGGCGCAAAAATCGCGCTATACTGCGCATGTATGCCGCGTCCGACAGAGGGAAAATCTCACGGCTTCACCCTCGTCGAAATCCTGGTGGCCATCGCCATCATCGGCGTCCTTTCGACGTTCGCGATGATCGCGACGGCGCGCGCCAGGGAAAAGGCGTTCGAAGGGAAGGCGAAGGCGACCGCGAAGCAGATCGGCACGGCGGTCGGGCTCCTCGCGAACGACACCGGCAAATGGCCGAACGGCTGCCCCGTCGAGGCGGTTTCGAATCCCGAAACGTATCTCAACGGCGCGCAAGCCGGACTCGGGGCCGCGCCCGCGGTCGGCGACCAAGGCGGCGGCTGCACGTGGCAGCAGGCGGACATCGACAAGTGGTCGGGACCGTACATGCAGTCGGTCTCGCTCACGGATCCGTGGGGTCAGGACTATTACTTCGACCCCGATTACCGTCCGTACGAAAACTGCGTCGGACAGAGTACCGGCGCGGAGACGCCCGCGATCGTCTCGTTCGGACCGAACGGCGTCGGCGCGAACGCGTACGACTGCGATGACATTTTTTACGTACTGAGGTGACGGGACGGTACGAGGCCAAAGAAACCGGTGAACCCGGTTTTTTCGTGTCCGCCACCCGTTGACAGCTCATCGGGAAGATGGAAATGTCGGCACAAGTCTTTGCGGCATGTTCCTTCACACGGAGGCGTCACGATGTTCAAGTTAAAACGAAAAAATCCTTTCCTGTACGCGGGAGCGCTCATTGCGGTCGCGTTGACCGCCCCCTACGGTTGCGGTAGCGCCGCGGGAACCGCGGAAAACGATCCAAGTGGCGACGCCGGGGACGGAACGGGGGGCGTCGGAGACGACGGTGATGCCGGAGACGGCCACGTCGCCGACGGCGGCACGGGCGGTTCCTCCGGCGGCTCCGATTCCGGCTCGGGAAGCCTCTCGGATTCCGGCGGCGCGGGAGGCGGAGGTTCAGACTCCGGTTCCGGCGGCGGACCCGGTTCCTGCGAGGACGATTCGCAGTGCCCGACCGGCTACGAATGCGAGAACCACTTCTGCCGTCCCGACGATGACGGCGGCAGTTCCGGCGGCGGATGCTGCCGCGACAGCCAGTGTCCGTCGGGATACGTCTGCGAAGACCGCGCCTGCGTCCCGCAGTGCGGCGGACACGATGACGGCGGCGGTTCGTCAGGCGAAAAAACCTGCAGTGACGGCAAGGCGCTCGTCTGCCACTACCCCCCGGGCAAGCCCGACAAACGCCACGACATCTGCGTCGGCGCGCCCGCGGTCGCCGCGCACCTCGCCCACGGCGACGCGCTCGGCCGCTGTCCCGCGGACTGAACGACATCCGCCCCTCGCAAAGGGGCGTTTTTTGTACCGTTAGACCGCGGCGCGACCGCGTGCTTTAATGGAATCCGTTCCTTGGGAACGTTTCGTCCGCAGTGGACCGAAAAAAAAGAGAAAGTGAGGCAGGTCATGCTCCGTTTCGTCCGCAACGCCCTCGCGGCGCTCGTCATCTCGTCCTTCGTTTTCGCCCCCGCCGCGGCTTCGGCCAACGACGGGAAGCCGGCAGCGGCGCATCAGGCGAAAGCCAAGCACGGCAAGAACAAGCACCGCAAGGCGAAGCCGCACAAGAAGCACCACGGGAAGAAGCATCACGCCAAGCATCACGGCGCGAAGCACCACAAGAAGGGCTGAACCGCCGCGTCTCACGCGACAAGGGCCCGCCACCGCCGTGGCGGGCTTTTTCTTTCACGGTTGACCGAAACCGGCGGGTCGTGAATAGTTTCGACATCGCTTTCGGCACGCACGGAGGAACAATGCTCAAACCGAGACTCGCCGTCCTTTTCGGCACGTACGACGCTTACCACCGGCATCCGATGAACAAACGGTGCCATTACGTCGGCATCCCGCTCATCGTGTTCAACGCGATCGCGCTGCTCGACTGGGTGCTGCTCGGCCGCGTCGGCGGGCACGAGGTCACGCTCGCGCATCCGCTTTTCCTCGCCGTCATCGGCTGGTACCTGACGCTCGACAAGCGGCTCGCCGCGGTGATGGCCGTCTGGTACGGGCTGTGCATCCCGCTCGGCTGGTACGCGCCCTGGTCCGTCATCATCGGCGCCGGCGTCGTCGGATGGACCGTCCAGCTCATCGGGCACGCCGTCTGGGAGAAACGTTCCCCCGCCTTCCTCACGAACCTGAAACAGGCGCTCGTCGGCCCGCTCTATTTCGCGGCGATGGCGTTCCGCCTGTGGCCGGAAGAGACGAATGGCGGTTACGGCCGCGACCGCTGACCCCTCACGCGAGGGGTTTTCTTTTTGCGGCAAAAAAACGCCCCACGATGCCGTGAGGCGCCTATTTCGTCGCCGTCCATGTGCCGCCGAAGCCGCGCGTACTGATCCACGAGCCGCTCGCGGACGTTCCGCTCGAGAGCGAACCGTTGAAACGGGAGAGCGTGTCGCCGCCGCTCACGAGCCGCATCGACGTGCCCTCGAGCCTGATGACCACGTCCTTGTACAGGATCCTGCGCCCGTCCTGTCGGAGCGCGAAGTCGTCCTTCAGCGTCCCCGGCACTCCGGGAATCGACGCCCGCGCGTACCATCGCCCGGCGACGTCGACGAGACAGACCACGCCGACCATGGCGCAGGACTCGCCGACGCAGACGCGCAACGAAGCTCGCGGCTCCTTGCCGCCGGCGTCGAAGATGTCGCGCAGCGCCTTCACCTCGGCACGGCCGCCGCCGAGATCGCGGACGTCGACGACGCCCTCCGGCACCGACGACCATGTCGCCGGCTCGTTCGCCAGTTTGCCGCCGACGAGCGCGGCGACATGCAGCAGCCTCCCCTTCGGGAGGGCGAGGCTGTCGACGGCGATGCCGTCGCGGGCGATCACCGTTGACGCGTCGTCTGCCGAAGCGGCCGGAACCGCGGTGACGAACGCCGCAAGGACGAAAATGAACGTGAACGCGGCTCTCGAAAAACGTCTTGCCATCGTCGGCCTCCGCCGCGGGGAAAAACCGCGGAACATCCTAACCGTAGCGTGAGGGACCGCCTCGGGCAAGTCGCGGGCGATAGGAAAAAAGGCCGATTCTGCTACACTTTCGGCGTATGACGAATGCCGAGATCGCCGACATCCTGCGCGAGACCTCCCTTTTCTACGAAATGGATGACGTGGCATTCAAGCCGGCCGCCTACGAACGCGCCGCCGACGCCGTCGCGTCATCTGAACTCGATGCCGCGCGGCTCTTCGCCGAGGGAGGACGCGCGGCGCTGAAGCGTATCTCCGGCGTGGGCGAAGGCATCAGCTACCACATCGAGCTGCTCCTCAAGAAAGGGGCATTCCCCGAGTACCGCGCGTTCAAGAAAAAATATCCGGTCGACCTGCTGGCGCTTGTCGCCATCGAGGGCGTCGGCCCGAAATCCGTGAAGACGCTTTGGAAGAAACTCCGCGTGAAAACAGTGGCCGACTTGGAAAAGGCGGCGGTGGCAGGAAAAATCAGCCGCATCCCCGGTTTTGGAAAAAAGACGGAGGAGAACATCCTCCGAGGGATCGCCCTCCGCAAGAAGGCGGGCGGGCGCGTCGTGCTCGGCCGAATCCTTCCCCTCGCCGAGCGGATGGTCGCGGAAATCCGTGCGGTGCCCGGAGTTCGCCATGCCGAGGCGGCCGGCTCGATCCGCCGCCGTCAGGAAACGGTCGGCGATCTCGACATCCTCGTGACAGCGTCCGATCCCGAACGCGTGATGGCGGTGTTCACCGGTTTCCCCGACGTGAAAGAAGTGCTCGAGCACGGGCCGACCAAGACCGTCGTCCGCCTGACGAACGGCATGCACGCCGACGTCCGCGTCGTCGCCGACGAGAGTTTCGGCGCGGCACTGCAGTACTTCACCGGATCGAAGGAACACAATGTCGTCGTGCGCAAGTTGGCGATCGCGAAAAAACTGAAACTGAACGAATACGGCATCTGGCGCGGCAAAAAACGCGTCGCGTCGCGCACGGAAGCGGACGTCTACAAGGCGCTCGGTCTCGCGTACATGGAACCCGAACTCCGCACGGATACAGGGGAAATCGAGGCCGCCCGCGCGGGAAAACTGCCGAAACTCATCCCGTACGGCGCCGTACGCGGCGACTTGCAGACGCAGACCTCGTGGACCGATGGTGACGCGTCAATCGCGGTGATGGCGGAAGAGGCGCAACGCCTCGGCCGCGAATACATGGCCGTCACCGACCACACGCGGTCGCTCGCGATGACGGGCGGACTCGACGAGAAGGGGCTCGCGCGCCAAGGGAAGGAAATCGATGCGCTCAACGCGAAATTCGCCGCCGCGAAAAATCCGTTCCGCGTCCTCAAGGGCTCGGAAGTGAACGTCCTGAAGGACGGTTCGCTCGACATTGCCGACGAGGCGCTCGCGAAACTCGACGTCGTAGGCGTCGCGGTGCACTCGCATTTCCGCCTGTCCCGCGCAGAACAGACGAAACGTGTCATTGCCGCGCTCCGTAATCCGCATGCGGACGTCCTTTTCCATCCGACGGGCCGCATCATCCATGAGCGCGAACCGTACGACATCGACATGGAAGCGGTGCTGAAGGAGGCGAGACGCACGGGTACGGCCGTCGAAATCGACGCGTTCCCCGAGCGGAGCGACCTGCGCGACGCCCACGTGCGCATGGCCGTCGGCCTCGGCGTGAAGCTCGTCATCGACACCGACGCGCATCACCCGTCGCATCTCGCTTACCTCGATCTCGGCGTCGCCATCGCCCGACGCGGCTGGGCGACGGCCAAAGACGTGCTGAACGCCCGGCCGCTCAAGGAACTGCTCGCCTGGTTCAGCCTCCCGAAACATAAGCGACGTTAAGGCGGTCTGGACAATAGCGAAACGCCGATGTAGCTTGAGACGTCATCCGGCGTTTTTATTTTTTTCGTATGCACGCAGCCAATCCCACGGAAAAGACGGTGAATCTCGACGCGATCGCGGCTTTCTGGCAGCAGGAAGCGGCCGGCTTCGAGGACCGCAACCGCGTCTGCGCCGCGCGGCGCGCCGAATCCGACGCCGCGACCGGCGAAAAAATCGTCGTCACCTGCATGGACGAACGCAACACGCACCTCGATGAGGCGCTCGGTTTCGCGCCAGGCGAAGCGCAGACGTACGCCTCGGGCGGCGGCAAGATCGACCTCGCCACGTTCGAGGCCGCTTTCGGCGCGCGCATCGACGCCGCGGCGTCGCAGGGCCTGCCGGTTTCAGTCTTCCTCGTCCCGCACGAGTGCAGCCACGACGCCGGGCTCGGCTGCGCGGCGTTCGCGAACGACACCGAGGCGCAGAAGGCGTTCTTCACCGCGTTCAAGGCCGCGTTGAAGGACCGATTTCCCTCTGCCGCCGTCCACGTGGCGGCCCTCTGCACGACGACGCACAAACTCCGCGAGATCGACACCGACGCCGCTGACGAGGCCCTCCGCTCCGCGCTCGAACACAATGCGACCCACGTCCACGTCGCCGAAGACGTTCAGCACGCGGGCCACGGCATCTACGTCGGCGACGCCTATCGCGCGTGGGTGCCGAAGCGTAACGCCTACTTCAACCTCTCCGCCGCCAACCCGTCGATCGCGGGAAACGCCGCAATCGCCCTCACGGTCATGGAGCATCACAGCGCCGTCGACCTTTCGACGAAACCCGTCGTCATCCACGTGGATTACCCGCGGTACGCCGATGCCGCCAAGACAGAGACGGCGAGGACGAACATCGACGCGGCGGTCGCCGAGATTCTCGGCAGCGCCGCGTTCAACGAACGCGCCGGCCGCGGCCTCCTCAAGATCGTGAAAACCGAGACTGACGTCGCGACCTGGCAAGGCAGGTTATTGGAGTGAAGAAATGGTACAGTTGGGGAGAGCGAAGCACGCTCCCTCGCCCGGGTGGCGGAACGGCATACGCAGGGGACTTAAAATCCTCCGCCCGCAAGGGCTTGTGGGTTCGACCCCCACCCCGGGCACCAAAAGAAGCAGTCTGATTCCAAAGGGATCGGCTGCTTCTTTGATTGTTTGCCCGGGGTGGGGGGTCGAAGGGCGCGAGAGGGCCGAGCCGGCGCAGGCCGGTGCGCAGCGCCCCGGCCCGAGTCGGAGCGAGGGGAGTCCCACCCCGGACACCACAGAAACGTCTCGACATCGAGCGTTTCTTTCGTACGGGGAGAATCCTTGACAAAAGGCCTTTTTTATGCTATAGTAAGCCGTTAATCGTTCATTTTCTCGACCAAAATACACCACCCCACGAGGTTTTCAATGATCGCTTCCACCGTTCTGTTTTCCGGCTCCGTTCTCGGCTTCGGCGGCCTCTCTAACGAGAAGGATCTCGTCATCGCTTGTCCCGAGGATTTCAAGAAGGGCAACCGCTGGACCCACCTCGCCGGACTGTTCGTCTCCGGCGAAAAGAAGCCCGCGCTCAAGTGGGTCTCGAACGACGAAGCCGAACGCAACCGGCAGTGGGACTGCTTCAGGGCCATCATCGGCTCCTTCGACCTGTCCTTCGAGGACAAGATTGCCGTCGCCGGCTGGATGCTCTCCGTCATCACGACGGAAACTCCCGCCGACTGACGGCACGCCAAACGCCAAGGCGCAGGACATCGTCCTGCGCCTTTTGCATTCCGCCCTAAAGCCCCATCGTCGCCCGGCACATCTTCTCGTACAGGCCGCGGAAGATGTTGTCGGGATCGGTCACTCGCTTCACCGTGTCAAAATTCTTCTTGTTCCAAATCTTCCAAAACTGCTCCTCGGAATAGTAATTCGGCGTGATGAGCGTCTTGATCGCGCCGATCTCCGCGAGCTCGCCCTCGATGATCTTGTAGTAGTTCTTCCCGTCGTTGCGGCGAAGGCCGTAAATCGCGATGTCGAGGAACAATTCGTCCTGTGCCGCCTTCTTCGCGAACTCGTCGTCGATCCATTCGTACTCGCGCACCTTCTTGTACGGCACGCACCACAACGGGAAGAAATCGACCTCCTTGCGGTACCATCCGAAAAACTCGGGCATCTTCGAGAACGGGATGAACGTGTCGAGCGTCACCGGAATCATGTTCGGCTTCAGGTACTTGCTGAACCGGTCCGCAATGCGCAGCACGGCGTTCGAATCGACGAACTTGCCGAGGAACAAACGACCGAGGAACGACTTCGGCGTCACGTTGGTTACGCCCTTGTCGTAGCGGAAGAAGTAGTCCGCCGTGCGCAAGTAGTCTTCCTTGCGTTCTTTCGTGCTCAAATAGTACACGCGCATCCAATCGTACCGGTGCAGGTACGGCGCGCTGTCGGTGAAATTCGCGACGGAGAGCACGAGTTCCGACGGCGAATGGATGATGCCGTCCATGAAGTCGACGTCCTTCTCCTTGAAATGCCGCCAAATCGACGCCTTGTACGCCTCGAGGTCGGGATGCTTCTCGTACGTCACGTGCACGAATTTCTTCGCGGGAACAAGGCGGAACGTCAGCTTCGTGATGATGCCGAGCGTGCCGAACGTGCCGTGGAGCATCTGAAAGACGAGCCGGTTCTCGTTGTCCGGCGTGCAGACGAGCACGTCGCCCTTCGCCGTCAGCGCCTCATACTCGAGGCACGAATCGTGGAAGCCGCCGAGCTTGTACGACATCGACTCGATGGAACACCCCGCGACCGCACCGCCGATGGTGATCGTCTTCAGCTCCGGCACGACCGTCGGGACGAGCCCGTGCTTCAGCGTCGCCGTCACCAGGTCGACGAACGTCACGCCCGGCTCCGCGATGCACGTCCGCTTCTCCGCGTCGATCGAGAGAATCTCGTTCAGATCGCTGATGTCGATCTTCTCGTCGAATTTCCTCTTGTCGCCGAGCTTCGGCACCTCGTGCGAAACGGCTTTCTTCTTGAGCGATACCGGCTTCGTGCCGACGTGCCGCTTCAGCTGGTCCGCGATCCTCGCGATTTTCTCCTCATGGGTCGACATGACGTCCCCGGTTAATTTCGGACAGCGGCCTTCACTGCGGCGCCGGAATAAAAATACATCGGCAGGATCTGATCCTCGCGCGGGATGACGCGGTCGGCCGCGACGTTCGGGAACGGCCACGCCTCGACGACGACGAGAGCGTCGTCGCGCAGGTCGGCGGCAAGCTTGGCCATCACGCGCGGATAGCTCTCGCGGAACAGGAACACGAACACCACGTCCGCATCGCCGATCGCCGCGCCGAAAAAGTCGCGCATGCGGAGCGACACCGACCGGCCGGACGGACCAGCCGCCAGCTTGCGG
>CAYOXM010000006.1:0-48834 GCA_964407925.1 uncultured Gammaproteobacteria bacterium | reverse complement strand
TGGGAACGATACCGTCCCGAAGGCGGGGGTGCAACAACGCGGGGTTTGCGCTACCATCAGGGCATATGGAAGTCGCCCGCGAAAACGCCCAAGACGTCGAAATGCTGCTCGAACCGCGCGTCGGCGAGGCCGAGCAGGCCTTCGACATGACCCTCCGTCCGAAGCGCCTTGCCGAGTTCGTCGGCCAGGCCAGGATGCGCGCCAACCTCGACATACTCCTCCAAGCGGCGAAGCTGCGCGGCGAACCGGTCGAACACGTGCTGTTCTACGGCTCCCCCGGCCTCGGCAAGACGACGCTCGCGCACATCATCGGCGAAGAGCTCGGCGTGCGCGTCCGCACTACCTCGGGCCCCGCGCTCGAGCGCGTGGGCGACATCGCTTCCATCCTGACGAACCTCGAAAAGGGCGACATCCTCTTCATCGACGAGATCCACCGGATGAACAAGGTCATCGAAGAAGTACTCTACCCCGCGATGGAAGAGTTCGCGCTCGACATCGTCATCGGCAAGGGGCCCTCCGCGCGTACCGTCCGGCTCGACCTGCCGCGATTCACGATGATCGGCGCGACGACGAGGCTCTCGCTAATCTCCTCCCCGCTTCGCGACCGGTTCGGCGCGACCTACCATCTCGAATTCTACGACGTTGGCGAGCTCACCTCGATCGTGAGTCGCAGCGCCGCCATCCTCGGCGCGGACCTGCCCGAAGATGCCGCAAGGCTCATCGCCTCGCGCTCGCGCGGCACGCCGCGCATCGCCAACCGCCTCTTGAAACGCGTGCGGGACTACGCCGATGTCCGCGCAGGCGGCCGCATCGACGTCTCGACCACCGAGGCCGCTCTTGGTATGCTGGAGATAGACGGCCACGGCCTCGACGTCACCGACCGCCGCATCCTCGAGACCATCATCGTGAAGTTCTCGGGCGGCCCCGTCGGCATCCAGACGCTCGCCGCCGCGACCTCCGAGGAAATCGACACGCTCGAGCTCGTGCACGAGCCGTACCTCCTCCAGCTCGGCTTCATCGACCGCACGCCCCGCGGCCGCGTCGCGACCGAGCACGCCTACCGCCACCTCGGCATCCCCTACCCCGTCAGGCAAGACGCCCTACTCTCGTAAGCACTATGCTCGGATTCCCGTTCGCCTTCGTCCTCATCCCCTACGGCCTCGTCATCCTGTTCTTCGCGCTCTTCGCCGTCATCAACGTCTACCACCTCGTGCACTACGGCGCGACGACGGGCGTGAGCTTCGTCGTGACGTTCCTGTTCCTGGCCGGCGCGGTGTTCATCATGTTCTTCACCTGGCAGGCGACCGCCGGAGTCGACTGGGGACGCGAGGTGCACCTCGCCATCCCTTTCGTGACCGCCGGTGCGCCCGCGTTCTAGCCAGACGGCCATGGAACTCGAACTCCTCATCAACAAGAAGAAGGACGAAAAGGTCATCTTCTACCTGCGCCGCCACTGGCTCGTGTTCTTCGGCGACATCCTCATGGTCGGCGTTCTCGCGGTCGTTCCCTACGGGGCGTACTTCCTCATCGACAAGATGTGGAACACCCTCCTCATCGGCGCGCTCTCCCGCCCGACGCTCATCCTGCTGACCAGCGCGTACTACCTCGTCATCTGGCTGTTCTTCATCACGACGTTCGTCGACTACTACCTCGACGCCTGGATCATCACCGATGACCGCATCCTGAACGTCGAACAGCACGGCCTGTTCTCCCGGACCATCTCCGAACTCGACCTCGCGAAGATCCAGGACGTGACGTCCGAGGTGAAGGGCGTCATCCCGTCGATTTTCAACTACGGCCAGGTGTTCATCCAGACGGCCGGCGAGACGGAACGCTTCATCTTCGAGCAGATTCCGAAGCCGCACGACGTGCGCAAGACCATCCTGCAGATCGTCGAGGACGACCGCAGGAAGCAGGGCGAGCTGCTCGCCCGGCCGAACGTCTGACGCCGAAACGAAAAGCCCGCGCGAAAGCGCGGGCTTTTGCGTGCCGCATGACGGCTACCCTACCCCTTCGGCCAGGCGTAATTCGCCCAGACCCATCGGGCGACCTTCTCCGCGTCCCTGAACGACTGCGCGCGGCTGTCGGTCCCGAGCACCACGACGATGAGCGGCTTGCCGCGTGAGTCCTTCATCTTCACGACGAGATTCCACTTCGATTCCTCGAGGTAGCCGGTCTTCCCGCCCATGACGAACAGCCCGTTGTCGGGATCGTTAAGCAGGTCGTTGGTGTTCGTGATCGTATGCGTGATCTTAGCGAGTTTCAGGGTGAGCTTTGAGGTCGTGGTCGCGCGCCTGACCGCGTCGCGGCCGAACGCCTCGAGTCCGAGCGCGGCGATGTTCTCGGCGGTCGACATGTTCGCGACCTCGATGCCGGAGGGGTCGGCGAACGTCGTGTCCGCGAGGCCGAGGGCGGCCGCCTTCGCGTTCATCGCCGCGACGAAATCCGCGCGTTCGAGCTGCGTCGAGCGCGCAAGCGCGTTCGCGGCGTTGTTCGCCGATCCGATAAGCATGGAATCCAGAAGGTCGCGCACGGCGATCTTCGTTCCCGTCGCGACGCGCAAACGCGCGCCGCCGACCTCGTCCGCCTCCCTGAGCGTCAGCGTCCGCGACATCGGCACCTTGCGGTCCAGCGCCACCATCGCCGTCATGAGCTTGGTGATGGACGCGAGCGGGTGCGGCGTGCGGCCGTTGCGCGCGACGAGCGTGGCTCGCGAAGCGACGTCGACGACGTAGACGGACGACGCGGTGACCGAATCGAAATCGAATGATGCGCCCTGCTTTAGCACGGGAGCGGAAACGCCCGCGACCGGCCTCAGCGCGTTCGGCGTCTTCGCCGCGTGCGAGGTCCCCGGCGCGTACCAGAGGAGCTCCTCGGGGTATTCCTTGTAGCCGTACTTCCTCGCCCAGTCCTCGAGCGTGACGAGGGGCGCGACGCGTGCCGCGGGAACGGCCTTCCAGTCCTTCGGGGAAAACGCCTTCTGCAGGTCGGCACGCTCGCGGTAAATGGCGCGCAGGCGGCCTTGCGCCGCGACCGCGTCGCCGACCGGCACGGACTCCTGCGCGAACGCCGGAAGCGCGAAAAGGGCGGCGGCGATGATGCCTGCCGCGCCCCCCGCCGCGCGCATGACGAGCGTACCCCTGCGGTCCATATGCTCCTCAATACAGCTGCTTGAGCGTCGTCCCCGTATAGTAATACTTCAGTATGTCCTGCCAATTCGTCCCGGCGTTCGCGCGGCCGACCGCGTCGGACGCCGACATGCCGACGCCGTGGCCCCAAAGCGACTTGCCCTGGTCGTACGGCGCGGGGACGGACACGAGCCACGGGTGGCTGCCGTACCAGACCTCGCTCCACGAGCGGGTGCGTCCGTCGGAACGCGAGAAGTACGGCGTAACGACGAGTTCGCCGTCGTAGGCGACGACTTGGCCGCGCGTCTCCTCCACGGCGCGCACCACGTTCGGACGCACGAGTTCGGACGCGTATCCCTTGTACACCTGATCGTTGCCCGTAGTGTTCAGATCGAAGTACTCGGTCTTGTGCTTGCCGCCGATCGACACGACGAACAGCGCGTACGACCGCGCCGCGGTGACGAGCGCCTTCTGGAAGTCGAGCGGAGAACCGTTCGACGTCTCGGCGAGGCCGCGCAGGTAATCCTCGACGGGCAGCTCCTCGATGACCCACATGCGGTCGGTCTTGCTGACGTAATGGATCTCGAGCTCGCCGCGGAACTTGTTGAAGTTGACCGTCGGATCCCACGTCGGACGGCTCTCGTGGCTCGTGATCTCGAAAACGGTCGAAGTCGGATCGACGGGACGGAAATGCACGTGCTCGGGCGCGCTGAAGACGTAATCGCCGTTCCTGACGGTGTAGACGCGCGAGGAGAAATCGAACTGTATCGACGTCTGGCCCGAAAGCTCCTTCACCGGCGTATGGTTCTTCCCCTCGATGAGCGTGTACGCGCCGGGAGCGGTGATGCGCACGACGTCGCGGGTCTCGAGCAGGCCGACGCGGATGTTCGGGCCACGCGCGCCGGAAGCGGCCATGGCATTGCCCTGCGACGGCGTGACCTGCGCGGGAACTTGGCCCAGACGCACCTCGATCGGAATTTCGATTTCGCCGCCTTCGACCAGGCTGTCGCCGGCCATGAGCGTGAACCGCGGCTTGAACTGACCGCCGCCCCACGTCGGCGCGGCGAGCTTGAACGTGAAAAGCGCGAGCTGGCCCGGCTTCACCTCGTCGGACGGCAGCGTCGTGACGACGTCATTCGACCATGACGCGTGCTTGAACGAGAGCGGCAGCGTCGCTGCACGCAACGTGAGCGGCGCCGAACCGGACTTGGTCCACGACGTCTTGCCGATATTCTTGAAACCGACGCGGAACTCCTTCGTCGCTCCCGCGTCGAGCGCGACCTGGTGATCGCTCACGAGCAGCATCGACGCGCGATAGCCCGGCGCGAACGTCCGCACGACCCCGTTATCCATGACGACGGGACGGCGTCCGGAAACGACGATGTCGACCGAAAACTTGCCGCCGTT
Organism: uncultured Gammaproteobacteria bacterium; assembly: GCA_964407925.1. Lineage (GTDB taxonomy): Bacteria > Patescibacteriota > Patescibacteriia > SG8-24 > SG8-24 > CAYOXM01. Next base: position 44,299 of record CAYOXM010000006.1, on the reverse strand, counting down.
CACCCACGCCAGGCCTTCGGCGGCGAGCTGGAACGTTTCCTTATAAGTCCCCTCCTCAATGGGTGCGGAAAGCAGGAAGCGGAACGTGCCCGTCTGACCCGGTTTCACCTTGGCCTCGAGCATCCGAGCCGGCTGGACGTTGCCGACCCACGAGACGTCCGCGAAGACGGAATTGCGGTACTTGGGGTCATGGGTATAGACGGAAAGGAAGTTCTTCCCGTCGTTCAGCCAGGCGGTCGTACCGACGTTCTTGAAGGTAATAGAGAACTCCGTCGTGGTCCCCGATTCCATTTCTATCTTCTTGCTTGAACGAAGAAGCTCCCGCGCCTCGTAAGGACCGGCGGCGGAGACGGGAAGAGCGGCAAACGCCCCCATAAAAACGAAAAACCCCGCTAAAAACAGCCGGGTAGCGCGAACCGCAGGCGAAATCCGCGTTGATGCGTCACGGGACGCGTCGCCGAAGAGGGATGTGAGCCTGTACCACATTATTGTTCGGTTTATTTTGGTTTCCCCCTTACGCTTTGTAGGGTTATTTTATCAGGAAAACCGACGTCGGTCAAAGCTCCGACTTGAGGGGCGTGCTATACTTTATTACGCTTTACCGGCCGATTTCTTACACCTCGCCGCAACATGTCGCTGACAAGGAAAATCGCGGGCAACACCGTCATCCAAGTGGCCGGAAAATTCGTCGGAAACGTCCTCGGCATCGTGACCGTCGGCGTCATGACGCGCTCGCTCGGGGCCGACGGCTACGGCGCGTTCACGACCGCCGTCTCGTTCCTCCAATTCTTCGGCATCCTCGTCGACTTCGGCCTCACGCTGACGATGACGCGGATGATCGCCGATCCGAAACGCGACGAGGGCCGCGTCGCATCGAACATCTTCACGCTGCGCCTCGCTTCGGGCGTCGTGTTCTTCGGCCTCGCGCCCGTCATCGCGCTCGCGTTCCCGTACGCGCCCGAAGTGAAATCCGCCATCGCCCTGGGCGCGCTCTCCTTCTTCGCGATGGCCGCGTCGCAGGTGCTTACCGGCATTTTCCAGAAGCACCTCGCGACGGGACGCGCGGCGGTCGCCGACGTCGCCGGACGGGCGACGTTGCTCGCGGGGACGGTGCTTGCCGCGGCATCGGGGCGCGGCCTCCTGACGTTCATCGCCGCGTTCGTCATCGCGAACGCCGTCCAGTTCGCCATCGCCTTTGCCGGCGCACGCCGTTTTGCCGCCATCCGTCTCGCGTTCGACCGCGCGCTCTGGCGTGAGATCGTCCGCGAATCATGGCCGATCGGCGTATCCATCGCCTTCAACCTCGTCTACCTCAAGGGCGACGTCATCATCCTTTCGCTCACGCGGACGCAGACGGAGGTCGGCCTGTACGGCGCGGCCTACAAGGTCCTCGACGTCATCACCGTGATTCCGATGATCTTCATGGGGCTGGTGCTCCCCCTGCTCAGCGCGGCGTGGGCTGACGGACGGCAGGACGAATTCCGCCGCAAGCTCGGCAAGGCTTTCGACGCGCTTTCGCTCGGCGCGCTGCCGCTCGCCCTGGGAACTCTTCCCGTGGCGCGCGACCTGATGGCGCTCGTCGCCGGCCGCGAGTTCGCGCCGTCCGGGGACTACCTGTCCGTGCTGATGCTCGCCGGAGCGGCCGTCTTCTGGAGCGCCTTGTTCGGCCACGCCATCGTCGCGCTCGGAATGCAGCGCCGGATGATCGCCGCCTATGCCGCCGATGCGGTGCTCTCCCTCGCGCTCTACGCCTGGGCCGTCCCGCGCTACGGCGGCATCGGCGCGGCATGGGTCACCGTATTCGCCGAAGGGTTCATCATGGTCGTGACCGCCTGGGCCGTCATCGCGAAGCTCCGCGCCGCGCCGCGGTTCGCGACGTTCGCCAAGGCGCTCGCCGCGAGCGCGCTCATGGCGCTCGCCGTCGCCGCGCTCTCGCCGTTCCACGTCCTCTTGCGCGTCGGCGCGGGAATGCTCGTTTACGCGGGACTCCTCGCCGCGTTCGGCGTCCTCACGAAAGACCTCGTCACCTCGCTCAAGAAACCTTCCGCCGCCTGACGTTATGACCCCCGCCCTGCTCGTCACCGCCGTCGCCGCGCCGCTCTTCCTCGCGCTCGCCGTGAAGGACCGCGCGCTCGCCGTCGCCGCGCTCGCCGGCATCCTTCCCGCCTACCTCCTCCGCATCGCCGTGCCCGTCCCCATGCTCGGCGCGTTCCCGACGACGCTCCTCGAAATCCTCGTCCTCGAGCTGTTCGCCGTCTGGTTCTTCATGGATGCCGGAAAAAAGGACGCGTGGCGCGGCCTCGGCGCGTGGGCCGAACCGATCGCGCTCCTCCTCGTCGGCGCGACGATCGGCGTCGCCGTCTCCCCCGACCTGCGCGGAGCGCTCGGCCTTTGGCGCGCGTACTTCGTCGAGCCGCTCCTGTTCTTCGTCGTTTTCACCGACGTCATCGGACGGAAGCGGAACGGCCGGGCGGTGCTCGCCGCGCTCGGCGTCGCGCTCGCCGTCGTCGGCGCGACGGCCGTCTGGCAGAAAATCACCGGCTACGGCATCCCGAATCCGGTCTGGCAGGCGGAAGCCACGCGGCGCGTCACCTCGTTTTACGGTTTCCCGAACGCCATCGGGCTCTTCGCCGCGCCGCTCGTCGTCCTCATGGCCGGATGGTCGATGGAGCTTCTTGGCGCGAAGGAACTGAAGCGCCGCTCGCTCGCCGTACCCGTCGCCGCGTCCGCGCTGCTCGGGATCCTCGCCATCGCGTTTGCCGTGTCGGAAGGCGCGGCAATCGGCGCGGCGGCCGGACTCGCCCTGCTCGGCCTGCTCGATCGCAGGACACGGCCGTGGACCCTCGGCCTCGTCCTCGCCGCCTCGCTCGTCATTTCCCTGTATCCTCCGGTCACGAACTACTTCTCCCTCGCCGTCAGCCTGCGTGACGACTCGGGATCGGTCCGCGCCGTGATCTGGGAGGAAACGGTGCGGCTCATCGCCGACGGTCCGGTGTTCGGCGCCGGCCTCGCCGGGTATCCCGGACGCATCGCGCCGTATCATGAGGCGAAGTGGATCGAGATCTTCCAGTACCCGCACGACGTCGTCCTGAACTTCTGGGTCGAGACCGGCCTCATCGGCCTCGCGGGATTCCTGTGGCTCTGCGGGCGGTTCTTCCGGATTGCCGCGGGACTCGCGTATGATGCCCGCGTCGGCTGGCTGGCCCGCGCCGCGACGGCAGCGATGGCCGCGACGCTGATCCACGGCCTCGTCGACGTCCCGTACATGAAGAACGACCTCGCCATCCTGTTCTGGGTCCTCGTGGGCCTGGTCGAAGTGATGCGACGCCTCCATGAGGACGCGAGGAAGCCCCTCGCCGTCGTCCGTCCGCCCGATGCCCAATGGCTCGCCTGAACCGCATAACCCCAAACGCATGAATATCGCCGTCTGGATCGCCCAAGGAATGCTCTGCCTCGCCTTCGTCATGGCGAGCGGGGTGAAATTCGCCCTTTCGGAAATCGCGCTCAGCAAGAAGCTCCCGTGGACCAACGACTTCTCGATGAAGCAGGTCCGGACCATCGGCCTGCTCGAATTCCTCGGCGCGGCCGGCGTCGTCATCCCCCGCGCCGTCGGCGTGCTGCCGATCCTCACGCCGATCGCGGCGATCGGCCTCTGCTGCGTCATGATCGGCGCCGCGGTCACGCACATCCGCCGCGAGGAGTACGGCATGCTGCCGGTCAACTTCCTCCTGTTCTCCCTCGCCGCTTTCGTCGCCGTCGTGCTGCTCACGGGCATCGCGTGACCGAAAAATCCCCTGAGGGGGATTTTTTCATTGCCGAACGGCCGTTGCCGGATGCCGCCCGAAGGTGCACCCTGTACCCGACGTTCTTTGGCAAGGAGGCGCTGATGACGAAAGACGCGACGCTGCAGGGATTCCTGCACTTCTACAGCGAAACCGGCACCGAGGGCGGTTACTGGGCGTTCCAGGACGCGCGGCATATCACGCCGAACGTGACGCGGTTCTCCTGCGCGAAGTGCAGCGCCTACTGGGACAAGGGTCACGACCCGGTCGGACCGACCGCGGAAAGCCATCCCGAAGGGGAAAGCTGCGGCTGGGGCGAACCGTACTGCGCACCCGACGCCCACGACTTCCGACTCGTCAGCCCCGAGGACTGGTCCTACGAAGGGCTGCACGTCCTCAGGGACGGCGACGTGCTGACCGTCTACGACAAGGCCGACCGGACGAAGATCGTCTGGTCGGGAACGATCAGGCTCCGCGAACACCCGCTCTTCACCGAACACGCGTTCGGGATGTGGATCCACGCCGACCAGGAAGGCGTCGGGCGCGAACAGTGGGCCGAATGGTTCTGCAACCAGCTTCCGGCTTCGCTCACGCCCGCACCCGAACCGAAACCGTAGACGCGAACCCTCCGACGGGGGTTCTTTTTTAAAAATGAAAAACCGACCGTGGGGCGGTCGGGTCCGGGTCGCTACGGGAACCTGAATCCCGTGACGAGCGGCACGTGGTCTGACGGTTCGACATCGTTCGGGAGCGCCGTCCGGTCTTCGACCGACGTCGTCGGACGCGGCCGGGCCTTCAGCCCTCCCGCATGCAGGATGAAATCGATTTTGCGCGCGACGTCGCCCGCGTTGTTCGTACGGGCGAACGGACGGTGCGCGTCCGCGAATCCGACGGCGGTGAACTCGTTCAGGATCGGGCCGCCGAGTTCCGCGTTGAAGTCGCCGCACACGATGCGGGGCGCGGAGGACCAAGCCAGCAGCGCGGCGAGTTCCCTCGCCTGCGCGTAGCCGACCCGTTTCCGTTCCGGCGCTTCGGGCGCGTCCCACTTGATGTGCGTATTCGTCACCGTGAGACGGCGTTTCCCGCACGCGAGCCCCTGAATGAGCGCGACATGGCCGGACCGGCCGTTCTTCCCGCCGCCGTCGGCGTACGCGAGCACATGCGTGCCGGCGACGGTCCATGGACAGCGGACGAACGTCGAGCAGCCGTCGGGTTTCCCCTCCCCCTTCTGCGCGTACTCGCCACGATAGCCGAGCGGCGAGAGCCGGGCGTCGAGCATCGCGTGCAGGCGTGCGTCGACTTCCTGCAGGCACACGACGTCGGCGTCGAGCGCGACCGCGCGTTCGACGAGGCGAGGATACCGCGCGGCCGCGGCAAGGTGTGCCGGATCGCAACGCGGGAAAAACTCGGGCCGGACGTACGCGTCCGCGAGGACGTTGTACGTCGCGATGACGATTTCCGAAGACGAATCCATCCGTACCTCCTTGGTGCAATGAGCGATGCCCGACCGTATCCGACCGGGCGGCTTCCGTCAACGGACGGGAGTCGCGGCGCGCGTCTTCTCCTCGACCCGGAAAATCCGAACCCATTCTCGCAGCACCGAACCCGGGCAGGACGTCGTCGCCCCCGTCACTTCGCCGTGGCCGAGCACGCGCTCCGGAGGCACGCGGTATTTCGCCATGAGCGCCCGAAGCGTCGCCGCAAGCACGTTGAGCTGCGCGATGGTCGGCGCCTCCAGGTCGAAATGGCCTGCGACGCACACGCCGAGCGATTTCCGGTTCATGTCGTCCGCCTTGCAGTGGGCGCCGGTGACGTTCTCCGGCCTGCCCGCGGTCACGACGCCGTCCGCGGCGATGAAAAAATGATACCCGATGTCGTCCCAGCCCCGGCCCTCGACGTGATATTTTTTCACGCCGGCGAAATCCGTCACGTCGCGCGCCGTCGCGGTGTGATGGACGATGATGTGCGCGATGTCGGCGGGACGCAGCTCCATATGCCCTAAGGCTAGCACAAAACCGTCCCGCGGGCCGATGGATGGAAAAAACGCGTTTTCTAAAGTACAAAAAACCGCATCGTGAGGATGCGGCGGCCTAGACGTCGTGGGTGTCGAACGGCTCGAAGGAAAAACCGCGCGCAATCGACAGCTTGCGTTTCTGAAGGTCCATGGTCAGGACCGCGATCGTTACCGACGGGTCTTTCGCAAAGGGCAATCCGCGGGCGCGACAGATCGGGAAGAATCCGCCACGGTCGCGCAGGACGATCTGCAGCGACGGTTCCGCGGGCGCGCAATCCGCGAGATGCCCCTCGAGGCGCGCGTACCGCCGCCGAGTGTCGATGTCCCTGATCAGGCCGCGGCTCATGCCCGGAAGACGGAGGTAGTGGTTCGTGTGGTAGAGGTCGTACATCGCGCTCGTCGCGACATCGACCGCCGGTCCCGCGATCTCGACGCTCGCGGCATGGCCGTTCGCGTCGCCGACGAGCAGGTGGCCGGCGCAGCCGCCCGCGTTCCCGCGGACGGCCTCGACCGCGTCCTCCGTCGACGTCTCCTCGAGCGCGAGGCGAGACAGCGCGTGGAGCGGCACGCCGGCGGCGAGCGGTTCCGGACCCTTCAGGAAGTTCAGGCAGACGCCGACGCCCGCCGAGTTCAGGCCGATCTTGCCGAGCATTCCCGGCTCGACCAGCATGAGCAGCCGCAGCCCGTCGGGCCGGGTGACGTGCAGCAGCATCGCGAGGTCCGCGAGCCGCGACGACCAATCCCAGGTCTGACCCAAGACGCGCGACGACGGGAAAGAGACCGACGTGCACTCGCTCCCGCTGATGATTTCGCTTCGCGCGTTCAGCAGGCCGACATCGGTCTCGGACGCGCCGGAACCCTCGCTGATGCCGCGAATCTCCTCGCGGAGGTCGGGCGCGGCCCGCGCGAGCGCGGCGAGGTACGCGAGGGCGATGCGGTCGAGTTCACGGCCAGGCAGGGCGATGCGGCCGCGGTAGTACCTGATGGTCGCCGCGACGCGGTCTGCGCATTGGCGGCCGTGGGAGCGGCCGCGCTCACGCGGTCCGCCAGAGACGTAAATGAGCGGAAAATGCCTCGTGGTTGCCATGTCGCCCCTTTCGGATGACGGTTGCAGGCGTGGGGATCGTAGGCATGACAGTTCGGCCGGTCAAGGTCAGTCGCGTCTGGGAGCACGTAAAAACCGCAGACTTGCTGCGGTTTTTACGTGGCGGAGAGGGTGAGATTCGAACTCACGGTACCCTTGCGGGTACAACGGTTTTCGAGACCGTCGCTTTAGACCACTCAGCCACCTCTCCATCATTTACGCGTGGGAAAACTAACACGCTGCCTCGTTTTCGTCCACCCCTCCGCCCTGCCATCCTATGCAACGGGCGGATTCTTTGTTATAGGTCATGAGACCTGAAGACGCCTTATTTATGAAGAGACTGAGTGAATTCCTGCACGAACTCACGAACGCCATCCGCGTGGGCTGGTTCTTGGCCGTGCGCCAACTCCGTCGCTCCAACAAATGGACCACGGGGCTGATTGTCTTCATCATGGTCCTCACGTTCCTGAACCTCGTCGTGGTGTCCGGCCTCCTGCTCGGCCTCATCAGCGGCTCATTCGTGCAATTCAAGGACAGCTACACCGGCGATATCCTCGTCACGCCGGCGCCCAACCGCGATTACATCGAAAACTCCCCCGCGCTCGTCGATTTCCTCGAAACGCACCCGTCGGTCACCGCGTTCTCGCCGCGGCACAGCGCGAGCGGGACGGTGCTCGGGACGCTCACCGACCTTCCGAAAAAGGACCAGCGCAGGAACCAGACCGGCGCCCGGCTGGTCGGCATGGATCCCGCGAAGGAAATCGCGGTTACCGGTTTCCCCCGATTCGTCGTGAGCGGCGAAATGCTCCGCGACGGCGAGGAAGGCTTCGTCCTCGTCGGCTCGAACCTCATCAAGAAGTACTCGTCGTTCGCCGACGCCAACATCCCCGGACTCGACCTGTTGAACGACGTCGACGTCGGAAGCAAGGTGCGCGTTTCCGTCGCGCGCAAGGACGGCGAACCGACGACGAAGGATTTCGTCATCAAGGGCATCGTGAAAAGCAAGGTGGACGAGCTTTCGACGCGCGTGTTCCTGCTCGATTCCGAGCTGAAGCGCATGCTCCCGTCCAACCGCGAGCAACTCCAGGAAATTTCCGTCCGCGTCCTTCCCGGACGGACCGACGCCGTCATCGCCGAAATCAAGCGCTTCATGGACGGCTACGCCGCGCGCGTGCAGACCTCGGGAGAGGCCGTCCCGTCGTTCCTCCGCAACATCGAGACGGCGATGGGCGTGCTCGGCAACGCGCTGTCATCCTTCGCGCTCATCGTCGCGACCATCACCATCTTCATCGTCATCTTCATCAACGCCGTCACGAAACGGAAGTTCATCGGCATCATGAAGGGTATCGGCGTGAGCCCGATGGCGCTCCGCTTCTCGTACGTGTTCCAGGCGATGTTCTACGGCATCAGCGGTTCGGTCATCGGCCTCGTCATCACCTTCGGGCTGCTGAAACCGTATTTCGACGCCCACCCGATCAACTTCCCGTTCTCCGACGGCATCCTCGTGGCGACCCCGGAAGGCGCCGCCGTGCGCATCTGCATACTTCTCGTCGTGACGCTCCTCGCCGGCTACATCCCCGCGGCGATCATCGTGCGCAAGAACACGCTCGACTCCATCCTGGGCCGCTGACCGTATGATCAAGACCCAAAAACTCGTGAAGACCTACGGCGAAGGCGAGCTCGCGCTGACCGTGCTCAAGAGCCTCGACCTGGAGATCCAGTCGGGGGAGTTCGTCGCGATCGTCGGACCGTCGGGCGCCGGAAAATCGACGCTCCTGTACCAGATTTCGCTCCTCGACGAACCGACGTCCGGGAAAATTTTCCTCGACGACGTCGAGACGGGACCGCTCACTCTGCAACGTAAGACGCTCATCCGCCTGAACGAGTTCGGCTACGTTTTCCAGGACTATGCGCTCCTGCCCGAGCTCACGGCGGTCGAGAACGTCGCCCTCCCGCTCATGATGCAGGGCCTCCCCGATAAGGACGCGCTCCGCCAGGCGAAAGAGACGCTCGAGCGCATCGGCCTGACCGGCAAGGACCAAAACCTGCCGAGCCAGCTCTCCGGCGGCCAGCAGCAGCGTGTCTCGATCGCCCGCGCCATCGCCCATTCGCCGCGCGTGCTGTTCGCCGACGAGCCGACCGCGAACCTCGACACCTCGAACTCGAAGCTCGTGATGGACTCGTTCCTCGAGCTCCACGACGCCGGCCAGACCATCATCATGGTCACGCACGAGCAGGAATATGCCCGACTCGCACGGCGCGTCATCACGCTTCGGGACGGCTCCGTCGTCGATGACGTACGGCGCTGACATCCGCCCGAAACCCCCGAAATCGCCGCCCGTGTCGCAACGGACGGCGATTTGCTACAATGAGCGACGAACCTCATCTTCACCTATGCAGAAGAAACTGCCCCTCCTCGCGCTCTCCCTCTCCCTGCTCCTCGTCGGCGCCGGCTGCGCCATCGGCGGCGGGGGCGGCGGCAACGCGCCGCTCAAGCCCGTCACGCTCGAATATTGGAGGACGGAAGACGATGCGGAGACGATGCGGCCGATCATCGACGCGTACAAGAAAATCCACCCGAACGTGGAAATCAAGTACGTGAAGATGCAGAAGGAATCCGCCAACCGGAACCTGCTCGAGGCGTTCGCGGAGAACCGCGGACCCGACCTCTTCAGCATCCCCGTGACCGAACTCCGGCCGTGGCTCTCGAAAATCGCCTTCATGCCGAAGGAGACCGCCGTCGTGACCCAGACGGTCAACGCGCAAAAGAAGATCGTGAACGCCAAGGTGAAGACGCCGGGGATGACCATCCTCGAGATGCGCAAGAACTTCGTCGAGGGCGTGACGAAGGACGTCATCATCCCGTTCTCCGAAAAAGAAGGGACGCCGCCGACCGACCACATCTTCGGCCTGCCCTACTCGTTCGACACGCTCGCGCTCTTCTACAACAAGGACCTCCTCCGGAAGGCGAACATCGAGAAGCCCCCGGTCAGCTGGCGCGACCTGCAGGAACAGGCCGTCCGGATGACGATTCTCGACGAGAAGGGCGGCATCAAGCAGTCGGGCGCGGCGCTCGGCACGGCGAAAAACGTCGCGCACTACGTCGACTTGCTCACGGCGATCATGGCGCAGAACGGCGCGGACATCGTGGATAACGACTACGGCTACGCGCAGTTCAACCGCTACACCGAAGACACGCGCGACCGCGTGTATCCTCCGGGGCTCGAGGGACTGCTCTTCTACGAGAGCTTCGCCAATCCCGGCACGTCGACGTACACGTGGGACGCGTCGCTGCCGTACTCCCTCGACGCGTTCGTCACCGGCAAGACGGCTTTCTACTTCGGCTTCCCTTCCGACATGAAGACCGTCCGCGAACGGGCGCCGAAACTCGATTTCGGCCTTGCGCCCCTGCCGCAGATCGACCCGTCGCGGACCAAGAACATCGCGAACTACCCTATCGAGGTCGTATCGAAAAAGACCGCGCATCCCGACGAGGCCTGGGATTTCCTGCAGTTCGCCGCGCGTCAGGAGCAGGTCGCGAGCTTTCTCGCCGCCACCAAACGGCCGACCGCGCTCAGGACGCTCATCCAGCAGCAGATGACCGATCCGGACGTCGCGCCGTTCGTCGGCCAGAACCTGACCGCCTTCGCGTGGTATCGCGGCAAGGATTACGAGGTGGTGAAGAAGGCGTTCGCCGACCTCATCGCCGCCCGACCGACCATCGAGGACCCGGACTACCAGCGATTCGTGAGCGACGCGGTCGACGTCATCAATTCGTCGATGCGTTGAACCTAAAAACGCCCCCGGAGGGGCGTTTTTTCTTTCCCGAGCGGCCCTTTTCCCGCACCGGTTTTTTCCGTATACTGAACAGCGTATGAAGATCCGCAAAGCCGTCATCCCCGTCGCCGGACTCGGTACCCGTTTTCTCCCCGCGACCAAGGCCCAGCCGAAGGAAATGCTGACGCTCGTCGACAAGCCGGTCATCCAATACGTCGTCGAGGAGGCGGTCGCCGCAGGCATCGAGGAGATCATCTTCGTCACGAGCCAGACCAAGCGCGCCATCGAGGACCATTTCGACCGCAACGCCGAGCTTGAAGCCCGCCTTGAATCGAAAGGGAAGACCAAGGAGCTCGCCGACCTCCTCGGTGTCGCCAACCTCGCAAAATTCGCCTTCGTCCGCCAACAGACCCCGCTCGGGGACGGTCACGCCATACTCTCCGCGCTCCCCTTCGTCGACGCGCACGAGCCCATCGCCGTATTGTTCGGGGACGACGTCTTCGACGCGAAAGTTCCCGTCACCGGCCAGCTCGTCGCCGCGTACGAGAAGTACCACGATCCGGTCATCGCGCTCTACGACGTCGGCAGGAAGAACGCGTCGAGCTACGGCATCGCCGCAGGGACGATGGTCGGCAAGCAGGTCATGGAAGTGAACCGCTTCGTCGAAAAGCCCCGCGTCGAGGACGCGCCGTCGTCTTTCGCCGCCGTCGGCCGCTACATCATCACGCCCGCCATCATGGAACTGCTCAAGACGCAGAAACCGGGAAAGGACGGCGAAATCCGGCTCGCCGACGCCTTCATCACCCATCTTGCGGGCGGTTCCCCCATTTACGGACGCGTCGTCGACGGCATCCGCTACGACTGCGGGAACAAGCTGCAGTTCCTCATCGCCTCCGTCGACTTCGCCCTCAGGCACGCCGAAGTAAACGCCGGCGGCGCTTTCGCCAAGTTCTTAGCCTCACGCGTCGCGCGGTCCTCTCGCAAGGCCGGCGGCCGTAAATCATCACGCTGAACGCCCTATGGAGATTCGCTCCCTCGTCATGCGCCTCAAGGCCGCCTTCGGCCGGACCGTGCTCCTCTCGCTCGCGGCGACGCTGCTCTTCGCCGGTTTCGGCTGCAAGGGCGTCAGCAAGGAAGTCGCGCAGCGCTCTCGGCCGATCGTCCTCAAGGTCTGGCGCGTCTTTGACGACGAAGACGCGTTCTCCGGCATCATCCAGGCGTACCGGACGCAGCATCCGAACATCCAGGTCGAGTACCGCAAGTTCCGCTCAGACGAATACGAGAAGGAGCTGCTCTCGGCGATCGCCGAGGACAAGGGTCCCGACGTCTTCAGCATCCACAACACGTGGATGCGCGGCTGGCAGCCCCGGCTGCTCGCGGTCCCGCCGGTACTCTCGATCCCCTACCGCGAAATCCAGGGCACGATCAAGAAGGAAGCGGTCACGGTGATCCGTCAGGAGCCCGGCATCACGCTCAAGCAGCTCGCCAACGATTACGTCGACACCGTGTCCGCCGACGTCGTCCTACCGACCGAGCAGGACGACCCGCGCGCGCCGCTCGTGCCGAAGATTTACGGCGTCCCGCTTTCCGTCGACTCCCTCGTGCTCTACTACAACCGCGACATGCTCAATAACGCCGGCATCGCGCAGCCGGCGACCGACTGGCGCACGTTCCAGGAGCAGGTGAAGAAGGTCACCCGCCTCGACGAGACCGGCGTCATCATCCAGTCGGCCGCGGCGCTCGGCACGGCGAACAACGTAGAGCGGTCCACCGACGTGCTCGCCGCGCTCATGATGCAGAACGGCACGCAGATGACGGGAGAAAACGGCGTCGCGACGTTCGACAAGTACCCGCCGGAGCTCGCCGGACGCCCCTTCCCGCCGGGCGCCGAGGCGCTCATTTTCTACACCGACTTCGCCAACCCCGAAAAGGAAGTCTACACGTGGAACGACAAGATGCCCGGATCGCTCCAGGCGTTCATCAACGGCCAGACCGCGTTTTTCTTCGGCTACGCCTACCACCTCCCGGTCATCCGCTTCAGCAACCCCAAGCTGAACTTCGGCATCTCCGGCTTCCCGCAGATCGAGGGCAACAAGCCGGTCCACTTCGCCAACTACTGGGTCGAAGTCGTCTCGAAAAAGACGACGCACGCCGACGAGGCGTGGAACTTCGTCCAGTTCATGACGTCCGCAGAGCAGGCCACGAAGTACCTTGCCGCCACGAGGAAGCCGACCGCGCTCCGCAGCCTCATCAACGGCCAGCTCGAGGACCTTGACCTTTCCGTCTTCGCCGCGCAGGTCCCGACCGCGAAAAGCTGGTATCATGGTACGGATGCCAACGCGGCGGAACTCGCCTTCACCGACATGATACGGCAGATGCTCTCGGGCGAGGCCGATCCGAAGAAAATCATCGAACTCGGAGCCACCAAGGTCAACCAGACCATCAAGTGACCGAGCGACCTAACGCTTACCCGCCGGCCCGGCCGGCGACGAATGCCATGCGCAAACGCTTCTTCCGCGGCCGCACCGCGCCGCTCCTCCAGGGGCTGTTCCTCACTCCCGCGATCGCGGTCGCGATCATCGGCGTTTCCGTGCTCTTCGGCCGGCCGGCGCTCGCCATTTCCATCGTTCCGGCCTGCGCCAAGACCGGCCTTCCCGACCTGAACTGCGCCGTCACCGCGTTCGTGAACGTCGCGCGCCTCATCTTCAGCGTCACCGGCAGTTTCGCGCTGTTCATGTTCATCCTCGGCGGCTTCAAGATCCTGTCCTCGGGCGGCAACGACAAGAAAGTTTCCGAGGGCAAGGACGCGATCAAGAACGCCGTCATCGGCATCTTCATCATCCTGACCGCGGCGTACGTCATCGAGTACGGCTACCAGCGGCTGACGGGCGGCGGCAAGGGAAGCGGCAGCATCTGCGAACAGAAGGGCATCAAGGGCGGTTCCGAATTCATGCGCATCACGTCGGACGACAAGGGCAACCAGATCTCGACGCTCGATTGCTGCGGGCCGAAGAGCATACTCTTCCTGAACGCCAAGGGTGTGCAGGAATGCATCAGCGACTGCTCGCAGATTACGACGCACTCCTGCCAGAACACCAAGACGCGCACGCTGGGAACCGAGGGCTGCATCGTCGGCATCTGCAAAGGCAAGGCGGAAGTCCAATGCTGCCCCAAATAGCCAAACCTATGCGAATCATGAAAGTACGCGCCGCGGCGCTCACCGCGATCCTCTCGCTCTCACTGTTCACTCTCGCGTTCGCCCCGTCGGTACATGCTGCCGACCCGCCCAAACCCCCCGCGGCATCGGGATCAGCGCCGACGACCAAGACCTACGCACTTTCCAACCCCCTCGGCACGACCGACTTCCGCGTCCTCGCCGGCAGGGCCATCCGCATCGTCACCGGCATTTCCGGTTCCATCGGGCTGCTCATGTTCATCTGGGGAGGCTTCACCTGGCTCACGTCGGGCGGCAACCCCGACAAGATCAAGAAGGGCAAGCAGGTATTCATCACCGCGGCGCTCGGCCTCGTCATCATCTTCGGCTCCTACGCCCTGCTCCGCGCCGTCTTCGCCGCCCTCTCCGGATTCTCAGACGTGACCATATGATCAAGCGCTTCCATCCTCGCGCCACGGCCGCGACGCTCCTCGTCGTCCTGCTCCTTCTCCCCTCGGCCGTCAGCGCGCAGGCGACGCTCGGCGCGCTCAAGTTCCTCGGCGGCGGGCTGACCCTTCCGCAGATCGTCGGTCGCGTGATCCGCGGCATCCTCGGCTTCACCGGCGGCATAGCCCTTCTGATGTTCGTCTACGGCGGCGTCACCTGGATGCTCGCGGCAGGCAACCAAGACAAGATTAAAAGGGCCAAGGACACCATCGTCTGGGCGACCATCGGCCTACTCGCCATCTTCGTCTCTTTCGCCCTCGTGAACTTCATCATCGGCTATCTCGACAACCCCGCGAAATAACCCCGAAATCGCGCAGAAACCCGCCTTAAAAAAGGCGGGTTTCGCTTTCCCCGCATATGGGCTAAAATGACCCTATCCATGCTTTGTGTGGATATCTTCCATAAACGAAAGGGGGTGAGAAACATGACAAAGAACACAGTGAAGAAACTCGCGGTCGGCGCACTCACGGTTTCGACCCTGGCCCTCCCGATGCTGGCCTTCGCGGCCTCCAGCGGCGTGGACCTCGGCCTCAACTACGCGACGGCCATCGGCCTCGGTACGCAGGACGTCCGCACCACGGTCTCCAACGTCATCAAGGCCTTCATGGGCCTTCTCGGTATCGTTGCAGTCGTGATCATCCTCCTCGGCGGTTTCAAGTGGATGACGGCGGGCGGGAACGAGGAGAAAGTCTCCGAAGCGAAGAAGCTCATCATCTCCGGCATCATCGGTCTCATCATCATCATGTCGGCGTACGCTATCGCGCAGTTCGTCGTCAACGCCATCATCAACGGCACGTCGGCATAACGCGATTGCAAAGCTTTGCCCCGATTCCTTTCCGGATCGGGGAGCGGGAAGCGGAGAGAGAGCTTACCGGTCCTTGATCCGGAAGCGGCATCCCGATATCACCGACCAACCAACGGCCATGTCCTCCATGCGAAAAAAATTCATGACTGCGGCGACGGGACTGGCTACGAGCGCGTTCCTCTGGTCGGTCGCCGTCAGCGTTCGCGCCCAGGGCCTCATCGACGATACCGGCCTCGGCATCACGGCGAAGGAGTCCGGCGTCCCGACGCAGACCAATCTTTCGCAGATGATCGGACGGGTCATCGGCGGCCTCGCGGCGCTCATGGGGTCGCTTTTCCTCGGGCTCATCATCTACGGCGGCTTCCTCTACATGACGGCGCAGGGCAATGACGAGAAGATCAAGCGGGCGAAGAACGTCATTACCGGCTCGATCATCGGCATCATCATCATCTTCAGCGCTTACACGCTCGTCGGATTCGTCATCTCGAACATCGTTTCGCCGGCCGTGTCCGACGCGCCGGCGGCTTCGGGAGAGGAAGACCCGTGTTCCGTGCCCGGCACGGACAACCCGTACTGCGACTGACGTTCGCTTGCGAAACAGACGGACACGTTGCTAGAATAACAGGCGTCAACCATTAACACATCACTATGCAGTCCAACTCACTGCGCTCAAGGGCCAAGCAGCTCGCCGCCGGTGTCGCGGTCGCCGCCCTGACGGCGGCGCCGCTCGTGGCTTCCGCCGCGACCGCGCTCGACAACCTCAAGAACAACTACCAGCAGACGGGCAACGCCGCCGGCGTTTCCACCCAGAAGAGCCTGCCGCAGCTCGTCGGCTCGTTCATCAACGCCGCCATCGGCCTGCTCGGCGTCATCCTCGTCACGCTCATCATTTACGCCGGCTTCCTCTGGATGACCGCGCAGGGCAACGAGGAGAAGGTCAAGAAGGCGAAGCAGATCATCACCCAGTGCATCATCGGCATGATCCTCATCTTTGCCGCCTACGCCATCACGGGGTTCGTGGTCAACGCCATCAGCACCGCCACCACCGGCTAAGCCGGCACGGGACGTTCGGAAAAAAAGGAGGCCCGGTTGCGCAAGCGCGCACCGGGCCTCTTCGTATCACTGCCCTCTCACTCGAAGCGGAACGTGTTGTTGTCGAAGGGGAACAGGTGGTGTTCCAGCACGGCATCGGTCTGGGGACCGAGGTTTCGGGTCATGTTGAACCGGCCGTAGGCGCCGTGCACTTCCTGCAACGAGTAGGTGCCGGTGGCGCCGATGGGCCGCTTCACGAACGCGATGCCCGTGAAATTCACTTCGCCGTTCCTCGCGAGGCAGACCCAGACTGCCGTCTCCGGAGGAATGAACCCCGGAAGCGGGCCCTGGGTGCTGAACATCTCGAGCTCGACGCCGTCGATCATGAGCTTCACGAAGTACGCGGTGTGATTCTCGATCTTCAGCGCGAGCGGCCCCTTCTCGCAGCCCGGCACGCGCTTCTCGAGGAAGGCGTAGTGCTGGGGGTAACCCATGGGCATCGCTGCGCCAGGGGCCACCATCATCGCGGGGCCGGTCGGAGGAGGGACGAAGCCAGGCGTGGCCTGGAAGCTGGAGTCGGCCGCCGGACGAAGCGGGGCGGTCGACGCGCAGCCGGTGACGAACGAGAGCAGGACGAGAACGATGCAGGCGTACAGGTTCTTCATTGACGGACTCCTTGTCGAGAATTTCGGTGGATGGTTTCGTTCACTTCTTGCAGTGCGGCGGCAGACCCTTGAGGGGAACGCCGGCCTGCGCGCGGAGCGCGTCGTCGGCCTTCGCCTTGACGCAGTCGAGCTCTTCCTTCGTGGCGTAGCCGCCGGGAGGAGGAGCGACCGCCGGTCCCTGTCCGCTTGCCGCGGGCATGGCCGACGGCGGGGCGGGAGGCGGAGGAACGTAGACGTTCCCGTAGTGGTAGCTCATGGCGTTGCCATAGCCGCCGCCCGGGTAGGCGAAGCACTTGCCCGCCGCGACGCAGTTCCAGTACTCCGTGGTGTTCTTCTCCCGCGTGTAGTTCATCGACAGCGTCGCCGCCATCGCTTCGGGGTTGTGCGAGCGTCCGGCGACGGTGTAGGTGCCGGGCTCCGAGGCGAAGTTCGCATGCGCGCATCCGACTCCCGTGAGGGCAACGAACGCGAGCAGCACGAGGGTCAGATTCGACTTCATGGCTTCTACTCCTGTGTGAGAGGTTGGTTGTAAAGACCTTTCGAGTCCTGTCGGTTCAGAGGAGAATCCTCATCACCGAACATAGCACTTTAGCATATTTTAAGGCTTTTGTCAAGCCTGTCAGGTCAATATTTACGCTAAAATTAGCAAATAAAATAAGGCGGAAAATAAGAAGAGGGCCCCGGACAAGCGTCCGGGGCCCTTCGCGATCCCTGCTTACTTGCAGAGGTCGGGGTACTTCGAGCAGATCTGCTCAGCCTTGTCCTTCGTACCCGTGGAAGGAGGGGCCTTCTTGGCGCTGTCATCCGCGTTCGCGGCGATCTGGACCGTCGGGGCGGCGGGCGGGGGCGGAAGGTCCGCGACGGAGGCGCCGTTCGCGGCTTTCGTGCCCTCGACCTTGGGAGCGGGCGTGCTCGGCGCGGTGCCGTTCATGCGACGCTCCCAGTACGTGCCCTGCTGCAGGTCGGCGATGTCCCGGTCGAGCTTTGCGAGCTTTTCCTGGTCGCCGGTGCAGAGCTCGCCCCCGCAGAGGTCGACCGCGCGTCGAATGATCTTCGCGCGTTCGGCTTGCTTCTGCGTGAGCAGGTCCTTGTCCGCCTCGCTGAATCGCTCGGCGCCGAGGACGCGGTCCTTGTGGTTCTGGAAAGCCTGATCGAACTTCGGGCTGACCAGCGACAGCGTCGTGACGGCGAACACCGCGAGGGTGGCGCCGGCGAAGACGTACTTCGGCACGTTGCTGTTGAACCACTTGGCCGACATGATCGCCGCGAGGACCATGATGCAGGTCGCCGCGATGACCGAGACGCCGAGATGCTTCCAGACCGGCACGATCTGCGCGTACAGGCAGACGCCCGACGCCCAGGCCGTGACGCCCCGGAGCCACTTGGAGAAACGGTCGATTTCGAGCTCGTCGGCGATGTCGATCTTCGAGCCGCTGACCACCTTCACGCCCTTCGCGAGGAAGAGCGCGATGTAGCCGAACGTGACGGCGCGAATCCAGACGAGCGTCAGGAGCGCGGTGCCGAAGAAGCCAGCCGCGACGTTGAAGCCGCGAGCGACCTCCGAGAGACCGAACATCCCGAAGCACGTGCCGATGACGAGCAGGACGAGCGGCGCGCCGATGGCGGCGTAGACGAGGTTGAGGGTGAGGCGCAGGTTTTCCCGCGCTTCCTCGTACGCGTCCTTGGCCGACGTCATGACGAACAGACGCAGAACGTTCAGAATCCTTTTCATGAGAAACCTCCGGTGCAATGCAGGTGGAACGTTGATGGTGGATGCCCCGGAGCGCTTTTTAAGGCTGCTCCGGGGCGGTTCGTGTCACCAGACCCTGAACATGTGATGCCAGGGGCGTCGCTTCGCGGGAGCGTTCAGCCGGGCTTCGAGCCGACGCTCCAACGGAGCGAGGCTCGCTTCCCAGGCCTTGAACTCCCGGTAGGCGACCTTGGCGGCCTCGACGATTTCGGTGCCGACGGTCTTACCCGCCTTGCCGATCGCTTCGAGGACCTTGCCGACCGTGTACGAGGCGTTCGTGTTCTCGAGCAGCGTGAGCATCTCGTCCCTGATCTCCGGGTCCGTGGCCATGAGGCCCTTGAACTCGTCGACGGAATCGAGGTGCCGCAGCAGCTTGGTCACGCGATCGCGCTCGTCGCGGCTGAGCCCCTTGAACCAGTCGTTGAACTGCTTCTGGAGCTCCGGGTCGCCGCTGCCGCCGATGACTTCCATCGGCGATCGCGACTTCTTGTCCGCCTTCGGCGCGTCGGCCTTCTTGACGTCGGCCTGAACGCCTTCGAAGCAGCAGGGGGAAACCCGCAGCTTCTGGCTGATCGCGGACTCCAAGGTGACTTCCTGGAGTTGCGAGGGCGGCGGAGGGAGCGGACGGCCGTCCCGATCCTTCCGTTCCTGATGAGGGCGTCGGAACGCGCCGAGCTTCACGCAATCGCTCCGGTGGACGTGGCCCAGCGGATCGACGGCGTACCTCTTCTCGGTCGCGGCCTTCATCCCTTCGTGAAGCGCGCCGGCGTACTCTTCCGGTGACACCTTGTCGACCGACCCGTTCGCCTTGATCTTGCGATCGAGGTGACGAGCCATCTCGACGACGACGTCCTGGAAGAAGTGCGCGACGGTTTCGTTGGGGAAGAGGCTGATGGGGAGCTTGGCGAAGCCGTAACCGACGCCCATCGGCAGGAGGCTCGAGAACTGCCGCACGGAGGGCGACAGGTACTTGAGCGCTTCGTTGATGGGTTTGGTATCGAGCACCCAGTCCAGCATGCTGGACAGCGCGCTCGAGACCGCGGGGCGGAGGGCTTCGTCGAGGGCCGAAGAGCCGCCGACTTTCTCGTCGGCAGCAGGTGCGGCCGGAGGGGGCGGTGCGGCGGGTCGATCGTGTTTTGCCATGACGTGACTCCTTGGCGAAATGCCGGTTGATGGTTGCGGATGACAGGTTGTCAGAGAACTCGTTACGGATTGGCGCAGGGCCTCTCCAGTAACGTATGAATATAGCACAAAATGGCGGTTTTGTCAAGAGTGTCAGGCAAACTTTCTTCGCTAAAATTAGCTAATTTTTTAACTATACGGTCATCCATACCGCTCCTCACCTTAACGCGCTATGATAATGCCGTATGCGGGCCCGCCTTATCGCTAGTAAAGATTGGCTTATTCGGAAGGAAAATAAGCTCGTTTGGAGCGGCATTGGCGTTTTTGTCATCTTAATTACGGTCCTGACTTCCGTTAAATACGCTTATTTCGCGTATGACGGGCTCGATCTCGCGATTTTCAATCAGGTGTTCTGGAATACCGTTCACGGGAGGCCGTTCGCGATGTCCATCCATCCGCACCTCTCGCTCGGCGATCACGCGGAACTCGCCATCCTCCCCCTCTCGCTCCCCTACGCCCTGTTCCCCGACCCGCGGGCGCTCCTCGCGCTCCAAGCTACCGCGCTCGCCGTCGCCGCATGGCCGCTCTTCCTGATTGCGAAGCTGAAATTTGAAAAAGTCCCTGGTACGGCCGCCCGCCTTGCGCCGCTCGCGGCCGCGTTCCTCTGGCTCGCCAATCCGCTCGTCTGGAACATCGCGTTTTTCGAATTCCACATCTTGCCGTTCGCCGTCGCGCCGCTCCTCTTCGCGATGCTCGCCTACGAGCGCGGAAGAAAGACGCCGTTCGTCGCTTGGACGCTGATTGCGCTTCTCTGCCGCGAGGACGTGGCGCTCTTCGTCGCACTCATCGGCGTGCTCGCATTATTCGAAAAGCGCGAGCGGTGGTGGCAGGTGGCGCCCGTCGCTGTCGCCGGCGTCTGGTTCGCTTTCGCCATGCGTCTCGTCGGGCATTTTGCGGTCGGCGGCGCGTACAAGTTCGCGGCGTACTACTCCTGGCTCGGGAATACGCCGCTGGGGATCGTCACCGGCGCGGTCCTGCATCCGCTCCGCGTGCTCCGACATGTCATGACGATGCCGAACGCCGAGATGCTCATCGGTTTCCTCATGGCGCTGGCATTCGTCCCGCTCCTGCGTCCCCGCAGGCTCCTCCTCGCGGCCGCGGTGTTCGCCCAAATCGTCCTCGGGGGCGCGGGCGGCGGAGAACTCATTTTGCAAACGCACTACGCCTCGCTTTTCCTGCCGGCGATTTTCCTCGCGTTCATCGAGGCGCTGCCGCACGCGCCGGCGGCACTCCGGAAACTGCTCCCGCTCGACCGTCATGAAGCCGTCGCTGGAGCGGCGCTGACCATCGCGATCGGCACGATCTTTTGCGCGTTGACCATCGGACCCCTGCCGAGCGCCATCGCGCTGGCATTCGTGCCTGGGGAACACGCGCGGTACGCGGCGCTCGCGGAAGAGGCCGTCTCTGCGATACCCGAGGATGCGCCAGTCGCCGCAAGCTACTCGCTCCTGCCGCGCCTTTCCTCGCGCGAACGGCTGTACTCGCTGCACTACGTTTTCCTCGGTGTCACCCAATTCGGCGCCGCCCCCTATCCGCCGCCGCATGACCTTCGATACGCGCTGCTCGACCTGAACGATCTTACGACGTATCGGTGGACGTTCCCGACGACCTCGTGGACGGCATCGCAGTACGCCGGCGGGAACGCGCGGCTGCTCGCCGCGCTCGGCCAACCCGTGCGCTACCGCGGACCGTTCGTAACGTACGAAAAAGATGGCGCGCCGTCCGCCGTCACCGAGTCGATAACCGCGGAGGGAACGAGCCCGCCGCTCGCCCGGTACGGCGTGTTGCTGCGTGACAATGACGTCCTCATTACCGCCGACTGGGCCATGGCTGCGGGCGAGGCCGACGGCCGCGTCGCGCGGTTCGCGCTGAAAGACAGGCGCGGAAACATTCGCGCCGAGACCCGCATCCTCATCGACGGCATCCCTCCCGCATCGCGCGTCATTGCGACCGGCACGCGCAGGACGTACGCCGTCATTCCGACGGATGGCCTGCCTGCCGGAGAATACGTTCCCGAAATGACCCTCGAAAAAACGAAATACCGCCTCGCCATGAACGGCTATCGCGGTACTTCCCTTGCGCCCGTCGGCGTCCCGGTCGTCGAGATTGCGGCCGTACTGCGACCCGTCGTCATCGGCGCTCCGCGATGACGAGCATCTCTCCGCTCACGGGATTCGAGAACGCGACGCGCCCGACCGACTCGGGAAGCGCGCGGATCGCCGCGGCGATCGCCTTGCCGACCGGACCGAGGAAGGCGTACTTGGCGAAGTACCGTTCGTAATAGGCGAGCGTGTAGCGCTTCACGTTCGTCCTGATGAGCCGGATCGCGAAACCGTGTCGGCCGAGGAGCGCCGCGACCGAGCGGCGGTCCCAGTACGTGACGTGCTCGTATTTGAATTGAAACCACCTGCCGCCGAGCAGCTTCCTGCTGAACGAACCCGCGTCCGGCGTTATGACGAGCAGCAGTCCGCCGGGCTTGAGCACGCGGCCGAGCTCGGCGACGAGCGCGTGCGGGTCGGCGACATGCTCTAGCACGTCGGTGATCGTGACGACGTCGAAGGACGCTTCGGGATAGCGGGCTGCGTCAAGCGTTCCGGTGAAAACGCGTCCGGGGAATTTCCTTTCCGCCGCCGCGGCTGCGTACGCGGATATCTCCACGGCATGGCAGTCGAAGTCCAGGTCACGCGCCTCGTCGAGGAGGTATCCCTTGCCCGTCCCCACGTCGAGCAACCGCTTTCCCGCACCGTCGACGAAACGCGCAAGCTCGGCAAGCTGCGCGCGGAAAGCTTCGCGTTTTGCCGCGCCGATGACGGCCTCGTCGGCCTCCGCCGATTTCGCCCACATCGCGTACTCCTCGCCGTAGACCGCGGAACGGTCGGCCGCATAGTCCTCAAGGTAACGCAGGCCGCACGCGCACTCGATCACGCGGCAACGGCGCGGCGCGCCCGCCTCCTGAGTCGCGATGTCGAAGCCTTTCGCGTTGTCGACGCCGCAGTTCGGGCAGGTCATGCTAACGGCCCTTTCGTCCGACGCGCCCCAGGGAACGCAGGCGCAGGACGGTTTTGAAAAACGGCCATACCTCTTTCGGCGAAAGCTTCGATACGCCGAGCACGCGGTCGCGGAAAACGATGGGCACTTCGGCGACGCGGAAACCGAGCCGTTCGCAATGATAGACGGTCTCCTCCTGGAACGCGTAACCGTCGCTCGCGATGCCGAGCGCGAGGAGCGCTTCGACCGCCGGACGGCGGTAGCAGCGAAAACCCGACGTCACGTCACGCGTCGAGAGGCCGAGCGCGAGGCGGGAAAACGCCATCGCGCCCCAGCTCATGAGGTGGCGGTGCGGGCACCAGCCGACAACCTTTCCGCCGGCGACGCGGCGCGAACCGATGGCGACGTCGGCGCCGCCGGACGCCTCGGCGAGAAGCGCGGGAAGGACCGCGGGATCGTGCGAACCGTCCGCATCCATCTCGCAGAGCGCGTCGAAGCCGCGTTCGATGCCGAAGCGGAAGCCGTCGAGGTAGGCGCTGCCGAGACCGAGCTTGCCCGACCGGTGCAGGACGAAAACGCGTCCCGGATGAGCCGCCGCCAAGCCGTCCGCTACCGCGCCCGTGCCGTCAGGAGAGGCATCGTCGACGACGAGTACGCAAACGCCGTCCGTCGCGATGACGGCGGGGACGACGCGGGAGACGTTCTCGCGTTCGTTGTACGTGGGGATGACGACGAGGGCTTTCATCGCTGCTGGATCAGGGCGTAAAGGCGTAGACGACGATGCCGTCGGTGATGAACGCGGGTGCGAGCCCCGGCGTCCGAGATACCGCGCCGCCGCCGGCGCGCTCGGCGGCGCCGACGACCACGTGGGTTATTCTCTCACGAATAAGGAAATCCCGCCGCTCGTCATCCGTCCAGACCCCGTAAAAACCGTTCACCTGCGCGCGCTTCCTTCCCGAATCGATGGTGTTGGCCCAGTGTCCGAGGTAGGTCTTCCTTTCGCCGAGGCCGATGACCAAGTTTCCCGCGCCTTCGCCCGCGAGGATGACGGCGTCCGGCGGCGTCCTGCTCGCGATCCACGCGTACGCAGCCCGTTCGCCGGGAGTGATGAAGGAGATGGCGCGCATCGACGGCTCGTTCACGCTCAGGCTCCTCACGACCGCTCCGACCGTCGACGGCAGGAAGAGGACGGCGGCGATGAGCGGGGCGTACGCGATGACGTACGGCCGCCATTCCTTGCGCGACGCGTAACGGTCGTACGCCGCGACGACGACGGGCGCGGCGAGGGCGGCGAGCGGGAAAGCGATGCCTTCGATGAGCCGCCGCTGGAACGTCAGCGGGCCGTAGATGACGAGCAGCTGGACGGCGGCCCACAGCGCGAGGGCGCGGCGATGCGGAGCGGACATCGAGGCGTGACCGCGCAAGCGCAGGGCCCCGTATGCCGCGAGCGGCAGGACGACGCCGAGGCCGGCGGCGACGTAGCCGAACGACGGCGTGAGCGTGACGTTGGTATCGAGCATGAACCGGGCGTTCCTCGTGAGGTGCGTGAGCCACCAATGGTAGGCGACGGCCGGTGCGGAAATGCCGACGAACAGGGCGTAGGCGCGAAAATCGCCGCCGCGCACGCCGTCGAACAGCGACCGCGCCGCGATAATCGCGAAGAAGACCGCGTACAGCGTGGGCGCGTGGAACGGGTGAAACTGGAACAGCGCGAGGGCGGCGACGCCAGCGAGCGCGGCATGGCCGGCCTTTCCGGTATCGAGCGCGAGCAGCATCAGCGCGGACGAGGCGACGAGGAGCGCGAGCGAGGCGACGAAGTGCGGGCTGTGCAGCATCGTCAGGAACGTGTTGGACTCTCCGACCCAAAAATCGATCGGCCAGGCGTACGACGTCGCCGTCGGCAGCGTCGGACGGAGGAACGCGGCGACGTAGGGTCCGACGCCGGACGCGAACAGGAACGTGAGGAACGCGACGGCGCGATGCCGCCGCCCGCGAAGCACGCACGCGAAGGCGAGATAGGCGACGGCGGCGAGCGCGGGAATCAGGAGCACGCGAGCGGCATTGTAGGCGACGAGCGGCGAGAGGCGGAAGACGCGCGCGAACTGGCCGACGGAAAACCAGAACCAGTTGAACACGGGAACCAGCGGTTCGGTCGTGGCGAAATTCTCCATGAGCGCACGACCGGCCTTGCCCTGGGCGACGTACGACAAGTACACGCTCAGGTCGCCGGGGGAAAGGAATTGCCGGCCGGTCCATGCGAGGCCGCGCGCCCGCGCCGCGAGGAAACCGGCGGCGGGAATCGCCGCCGAACACGCCATCGCGACGAGCGAGGCCGCGGCGACGAGCCTGCGTTCGGGCGGCGTCACCGAACGAACGACGCCTCCGACGCCCTCGAACGGCGCGGGCGGGAGAGGCGCGGGACCGAGCTCCCGACGCAGCCCGATCGCCTTGCGCACGTAATCGGCCGCCAGCCGGAGCACGCGCACTTTCGATCGCCTGCCCTCGGGCCGCACCTCGCGCCACGTGACGGCAACCTCGGCGATGCGGAATCCCCTGCGTTCGGCGCGCATGAGCAGCTCCGTGTCGAAAAACCAGCCGTCGTCCTTCACGTCCGGCACGACCTCGCGCACGACGCGGGCGGATACCGCCTTGAACCCGCATGGGACGTCCGTGACGCGCGTACCGAAAAGCGCGCGCAAGAGGCCCCGATACCCGTAGGAGAGCGCCTTGCGCAGGACGGTGCGCTCGACCGTCGAGTCGGGATGGTAGCGCGAACCGACTGCGACGTCGCTCCCCATGGCGAGCGCGGCGACGAGCGCCGGGAGCGCGGCGAGGTCAGTTGCGAGATCGGCATCCATGAAAGCGTACGCGTCGGCATCCGCGGAAGCCCATGCGTTCCGTATGGCGAGCCCCTTACCCCGCTTGGCGAGCCTGACGGTCCTGACGCCATGAAGATCGCGGCACAGCTCGTCGGCAATCGCCGCCGTCGCGTCGGTCGAGCCGTTGTCGGCGATGACGATTTCCACGGCGTGCGCGGAAAGCGCGGCGTCGGCGAACGTCCTGATCTTCGTCACCGACGAGCGGAGCACCTTCTCCTCGTCGAGGACCGGAATGGCGATCGAGATCCTCATAGGTCGGAGGCGAAAATCGTCACTTCGTCGTCATGGTACGCGGCAAAAAGATGCGGATCGACCTTGGCGGCGTTCAGCATCGCCTCGTGGTCGTTCTCGACAAGGAGAAAATTCGCGTCAAAGTCGCGCTTCGCGGTTTCCGCGACGCCGCTCAACCGTCGTCCCGTCGTGATGTCCGCCCACGTGCGGTACTTGTCCGGATCCTTCCGGTACATGAACGTCGGATCGAGGCCGACGACGTACCGGTTGCGGTCGTCATGGAAGAACAGCGGCGGAAAGTCGTCCCAGTCGCTGTGCAGCACCACCGCTCCCCGCGGCGTGTTCCTCCGGAGCCAGTTCGCCGCCTGCTCGTACTTGGTCCACGGCAGCCCGTCGTCGTAATGGTCCTTCGTCGCCTGCACGTCGCGTGCGCCGACGTACAGGAAAACCGCGACCCAGTACGCCAAAAACGCGGGGACGAGGATCTCGGGACGCGGGAGTACCGTCTTCAGCCGCGCGACGAGCGCCCGCGCGTCGAGACGCGCGAACAGCGAATCGGCGAAGAGCGCGACCGTCGTCATGAAAAACGGGACGAAATATTCAACGTGCCTCTGGCTGCGCAGCGTCATGACGAAAAAAAACGTCGTCAGGATGACGAAGGCGACGCGCGCCGTCGCGTCGTCGCTCCGGACTGCGGAATGCCGGCGGCGGACGACGTCGTCCCAGAACATCATCGCGGCGAGCAGGGCGATGACGATGAGCATCGCGACGAACGGGCCGCACGTGCCGCCGATGAGGTTGGAGAGGTCGTATGGATACCACTCGCTCCCGACGCCGATCCTCGAACGGTAGTTGATGACCCCGATCTGCACGATCTGCTCCCAGTAGAACGCGAGGTTCTGCGGGAAATACGGGTTGATCACGAGGCCGCAGAGGAGTCCGCAGGCCGCGGCGAGCGCGAGGCGGACTTCGGCGGTGGCGAGAAAATCGGCGAGCGCGTGGCGCGAGCCGCGGAACACGCGTTTCCAGAACCAGACGCCCGCCCACGAATGGACGGGATGCCGGTCGTGCATCGCGTCGACTATCGCTCGCGCGAACAGATGGACGACGATGACGACGGCCATGAGCGGCCACCCGCCGTGAAGGAGGACGTACAGCCACGACAGGACGAAGAGCAGCGCGGGATTCTTTTTCCTTATGGCGATGAGCGCGAGGAGCAGCAGGCAGACGGACGCGGCACCCGCCTTCGCGAGGTTCAGGCGGAAGAGGAACGACGACGTCGTTCCGAGAATCGCCGTGAAGGCCCACGCGTGACGCACGGCATGGGCGCGCAGGAGTCCGTAAAACGCGACGATGGCGCAGGCCGCCAGCGCGACCGATACGACCTTCGTCCCCATCGCCGCGCCGAACGCGTTGACGAACGGGACGAGCAGGAGGTGGTAGAGGAAATGATGGTCCGCGTACGCGTCCGCGAGCGTCGTGAAGGGCAGCCATGGGAACGCCCTGATTACGCCGTCGCGTGCCATGAGCGCCCCCATTTTCGCATGGTAAAAGGAGTCGGGATCGCTGAACGCCGGCTGGAACTGCACGTAGGCGTAGACGACGAGCGCGACGAAAAAGACGGCCGCGTACGCCCAAGGGGAATCAGCCGTCTCTTTCTTCGTTTTTTCGTTAAACGGCCACATGCGGGTAGTATACCGCCTCTGTGCCGTCCGTCATGGGGCAAGGGAGGCCAGGTCCTGACGCGGGTCCGCGAGCGCCGAAAGCCCGGACGGGGTCAACGGCTGCCGGGAGGAAATAAGGCGGGAAACCGCGGCACGGTCGCCGAACGGACCGACGCATGTCGCGCCGACGACCCGACCGCCGAGGAGGAAAAGCTGCAAAAACGCCCCCGCGTCGGTCCGTCGAGTGACGCGCTCCGCGTCGACGACGTCGGTCGCCCCCATGAAGACGACGGGGAGGCCGAAGCAGGTTATGGCGTAGGACGTGAGGACGTCGTACGCCCTGTCGCCGCCCGTCATGTTTTCGCCGGCGACCTTCCCTTGCAGCAGCGCGTTCTGCCAGTTGCCCACGACATGCCTTCGTCCGACGGACGCGTCGAAAAATTCGGCGACGTCGCCGGCGGCGAAAACCCCGTCGGTCTCGGAGCGCAGCCGGTCGTCGACGAGCACGCCGGAACCGGTACCGACGCCGCTCCCCGCGAGGAAGCCGACGTTCGGGTCGATGCCGATGCCCGTCGCCATGGTCTGGCAGGCGACCGGTTCGCCGCGGTCGAAATGCACGATCTTACGCGGTCCGGCGAGCTCAATCGCCTTGATCGTCGCGCGGGTACGGACGGTGACGCCGTTCTTCGCGGCGGTCTCGGTCACCGCGCGGCAGCCGTCGGCATCGAGCACGCGGGAGAAGAATCCGTCCCCGCGCATGACCGCCGTGACTGGCGCTCCGAAATGGACGAACGACATGACGAACTCGAGGCCGATGAACCCGCCGCCGTAGACGAGCGCGGACGCCGTACCGCGGCTCGCGACGATGGCGCGCATGTCATCGAGCGTCTGGAACTGCAGGCAGCCCGCCTCTTTCGCGCCCGGAACGTCGAGCGGGCGGGCGGAGCCGCCCGTCGCGACGAGCAGCTTGCCGTACGACGCGGACGAGCCGTCGGAAAACGTCACCGTTTTCGCGCGCGCATCGACGCGGGCGGCCGCGACCCCCGTACGGTACGCGATGCCGAGCTTCTCGAAATGGCCCGGCTGGCGCAAAAACGCCTTCTCTTCCGCCGTCTTTCCGCGGATGACGTGCGGCAAAAGGACGCGCGAATACAGCGCGTGCCGCTCCTCGCCGGCGACGAGCACGCTCGCGCCGGAATCGCGCCCGCGAATCGTCTCCGCCGCGGTCACGCCGGCGACGCCGCCGCCGATGATGATGTGGTCGAAGCGTTCCATTGCCGGGATGCGCGCCTATGCGTACGGATAAATTTGCTGACCGTCCTCATCGTAAAGGAAGATCGCCTTCGTCGGGCAGGACTCCGCCGCCATGAGGACCGTCTCCGCGGCATCGCCCTCGAGCGAGACGAGCACCGCCTTGTTCTCGTCGTCCATCTGAAACGTCCCCGGCGCGATGGTAACGCACGTCGCCGCGCCGATGCACAGGTCGCGGTCGATGACGATCTTCGAAATCTTGAGCGGCTTCTTGTCTGCCATAGTCGGAATTGAGGCTGATATATGCGCTACCTTGCGGACTGAAACCGCCCGCGTCAACCCCCGTAGGTCGAAGCGCGGGCGGCAGGGACGATACCTCTCCTTATCCACGACGCACTATACCATGCTACAGTATTCGCGTCATAAGCGATCGGCCGCGCGACGTTGACACGGCACGCGCATCGACGCATACTCCACGGTCATGAAGGCCGCCCGAAACATCCTCGTCATTGCCGTCGTCCTCGGGCTCGCCGCGTCGGGCGCAGCCTTCGCGTTCCGCGGCGCGCTTCGCGACAAGTACCAAATATGGAAGCGCGGACCGGTACCGAAAGCCGTCACGCGCGAGGAGTTCAAGAGGGCGCAGGCGTCCGTTCCCCCGCCGGCGTACGTCGCGCCGAAACCCGCCAAAAAACCTGAGCCGAAATCCGCGCGACCGGGCGATGGCGCCGCGCCGGACACTTCTGTGGCGGAACCGCCGAAGCCCGAACGCGTCCGCGAGCCGATTCCGGACGACGTGCCGCGGTCGATCAACCTCCGCGTGGTATTCGTGCCGCAGGCGCCGTTCAAGGTCTGGGACGAGGTCCACGAGGACACCTGCGAGGAAGCGGCGCTCGTGATGGCAAAGTCCTACCTCGACGGCGAGACGTCACTGACGCCGGAAGAGATGGACGCCCGCCTGCTCGCGGCGGTCGACTGGGAAACGAAGGAATACGGCGACTACAAGAGCACGGACGCGGAACGCACCGCCGACGTCCTCCGCCGGCACTTCGGCGTCGACGGCGTCCACGTCCTGCCGCTCATGTCGGCGAACGACATCCGCCGCCAGGTCGCTGCCGGCCGGCTCGTCATACTGCCGACCGCCGGCAAGCTGCTGATGAACCCGAATTTCAAGAACGGCGGGCCGCTCTACCACATGCTCGTGGTGAAGGGCTACGACGCCGACGGCCGATTCGTCACGAACGACCCCGGCACGAGGCTCGGGGAAGACTACGTCTATGACGAGCTCGTCCTGATGGACGCCGCGCACGACTGGAACGGCGGCGACGTGCTGAACGGCGAAAAGGTGATGATCGTCGCGGAATGAAAAACGCGGCCCGAGGGCCGCGTTTTTCGTCGCCTCACGTTTCCCCTCGCTCCTTCGCCTGTTCCCGCGCGACGGGCAGGGTGAACGCAAACGT
Source organism: uncultured Gammaproteobacteria bacterium (assembly GCA_964407925.1). Classification (GTDB taxonomy): domain Bacteria; phylum Patescibacteriota; class Patescibacteriia; order SG8-24; family SG8-24; genus CAYOXM01. The sequence goes on along the minus strand of CAYOXM010000006.1, from coordinate 14,077 downwards.
CGAACCCTTGCCGTGCGACGACCGCACCTCGATCGTGCCGCCCATGCGCTCGACGAGCTGTTTCACGATGAAGAGCCCGAGTCCCGTGCCCGACTGCTCACGCACGGCCATGTCCTCGGAACGCCAGAACTTCACGAAAAGATTCGGCAGGTCCTCGGGGCTGATGCCGATTCCCGTGTCAGTCACCGTCGTGAGAAGCATGTCCCCCTTCATCTCGTGCGCGACCGTCACCTTTCCACCGACGACGTTGTACTTCACGGCGTTGATGACGAGATTCGCGAGGATCTCGTTGAGCTTCGAGGCGTCGGCGAGAACGTATGGCCGCTGGGGCGGCGGGTCGTAGACGAGCTCGACCTCTTTCGCGAGCGCGGCAGGGCGGATTTCCGCAAAAACGCTTTTCACGTGCTCCGCGACGTCCTGCGGCGACAGCGCCACCGTGAGCCGGCCCGCCTCCGTGCGCGCGACCTCGAGCAGCTCGTCGACGAGCTGCAGCAGGCGGTCGTCTGCCTCCTGCAACTTAAGGAGGTACTCGCGGAGCAGCGGGTCGATGGTAAACCGTTTGTCGTCAAAAATGACGTTCAGGATGGTCCTGATGGCGGCTACCGGGTTTCGGAGCTCATGCGCGGCGACATAGACGAATTCGTCCTTCAGCCGCTCGAGCCGTTGGCGACGGGAGTCTTCCATAAGGCACAGTATACCAAAAAACGGCCAAATCTTCAAGAAAAAACGGTGCGACGCGACCGGACGGGGCGACTGGCGGCGCGTCGATAAAAATGCTATGCTTCCCGCATGCAAAAGACGGCAGCGCCGGTGAAAGTAGGGGCGAGCACCATGTTCTTGAAGAAGAACTGGCAGATTCTCTATGCCGTCCTGCTCATCGTCCTCGTGCCCGTCACCATCGTGTTGAACACGTTCTTCGTCGTGAACCGTTTCCGCAAGACGGTCGACGTCGAACTCCAGCGCACGGCGCTCATCATCGGCAAGATGCTCAACGTGACGAGCGCCGACCTGTTCGCCGACCAGGAAAAGCTCCAGAAACGGCTCGAGGACGTCGCAGCGACGCTCCCCGAGGTGAAAAGCCTCGACATCCTGAAGAAGGACGGCGAGGACTTCTCCGTCTTCGCGAGCCTGTATAAGGACGGCATCGGCCAGCCCGCGCACGGCAGGCAGAACATCCTCTCGTGGTACGACGGACAGGCGATCGCCTATCTCACCAAGTCGCCGCGCTCCGCCGCCGTCGACCAGAAGCTCACCGCGGAAGAAGCCCGGAGCGACGAGCGGTTCTGGGGCGTCGTGATGCCGCTCTACGACGCGAACGGGGAGAAGCTCTACCTGCTCTCGGCGAAAATCTCGCTCAACGTCATCGACGAGCTCGTGCGGAGCAACCTGTTCTGGTCGTACGTGTGGCTGTCGTTCACGGTGCTCATCGTCATCCTCATCCTCGCGTCGAATACCCGGCTCTTCCAATACGCGTCGCTCTACAAGAAGCTGCAGGAGGTCGACCAGATGAAGGACGACTTCATCTCGATGGCCTCGCACGAGCTGCGCGCGCCGATCACCGCCATCCGCGGCTACCTGTCGCTGTTCCTCGAGGACGCCTTCGGCAAAATGGACGAGAAACCGAAGCAGATCATGGGCACGACGTTCGCGATCGCGACGCACCTCGCCGGACTGGTCGAAGACCTTCTCGACGTTTCGCGCATCGAGCAGGGACGAATGAAGATGGACTTCGAGGACCTGCAGCCCGAACCGCTCATCGAGGAAATCGTCACGCAGTTGCATTTTGAGGCCGAAAAGAAGAAGCTCGCCTTCGAGTATCGCAAACCCGTCCAGCCCCTCCCGAAGATCCGCGTGGACAGGGCGCGGCTCCGGCAGGTCCTCATCAACCTGTGCTCGAACGGCATCAAGTACACGCCGGCCGGCAGCGTGACCATCACGACCGAGGTCAAGGACGGCAACATGCTCGAAATCAAGGCCACCGACACCGGCCTCGGCATGTCGGCTGAGGCGCGCGAGAAGCTGTTCCAGAAATTCTACCGCGTGAAGACGGACCAGACGTCGGGCATCCCCGGCACCGGCCTCGGCCTCTGGATCACGAAGCAGATCGTCGAGAACATGAAGGGCAAGATTTTCTGCGACTCCATCGAGAAGGTCGGCACGCAGATGAGCGTGCTGCTCCCCATCGTCCAAGCGGCGAAAGCGGCCCCCGCCGCTCCGGCCGCTCCCGCCGCGGCATCCGAAAAGAAATCCGAGACGGGCGCGCCTCAGGCGAAATCATCGTAAATCCGAACCGACCGCATGCTGACCATGCTCATCGCCATCGTCTTTTTCTTGGCCGTCGCCGCCTGTTTTGAGGGCGCCGAGACGTCGCTCTTGTCGATCGGCGAAGTCCGCCTCCAGACGCTCGTGAAGCGGGGCGACCGGCGCGCGGCGGTCGCGGCGAAGCTTCGTTCGAACGTGCGGACGCTCCTCGGCACCCTTCTCCTCGGCCAGACGGTCTGCGACATCGCGGCGGCGTCGCTCGCGACGCTCGTCGCGCACGACCTCATGGGCGACTCCGGCGTCGCGATAGAGACCGTCGTGATGACGACCGTCGTGCTCATCTTCGTAAACCTGATTCCGAAGTCGCACGCGGCGAACCACGTCGAATGGTGGGCGCTTACCGTCGCGCGTCCCGTCCATACGCTCACGGTCGTCCTGCGCCCGCTCATCGCGCTCATCGACCGTTTCGTCGCGCTGTTCGTGAAGTCGAAGGGGGCGGAAGCGGTCGTCACCGAAGAGGAAATCAAGACGATGACCTACCTCGGCGTGAAGACGGGCGCGGTCGAGAGCGGCGAGAAGGAGCTCATTGAGCGCGTCTTCCTCCTCAACGACATCACCGCGAACGATGTCCTCACGCCCAAGGAATTCATGATCTGCCTCGACGCGCGCAAGCCGCTCGCGGACGCGATAGCCGTCATCAACAGCCACGGATTCTCCCGCTATCCCGTGTACGACGGGACGCCCGACGTCATCGTCGGCATCGTGCACATCAAGGACCTGATAGCGAAGATGGCGGCGCCGGCGGAACCGCTCACGCTCCGCGACGTGATGGCGGCCCCCGTCTTCGTCAAGGAGACGGAACTCGTCGACGACCTGTTCCGCGACATGAAACGGCGGCGCACGCACATGGCGATCGTCGTGAACGGGGAGAAAGCCGTCGTCGGCCTCGTCACGCTCGAGGACCTCCTCGAGGAGCTCGTCGGCGAAATCAGCGACGAGTCCGACGTCGATGAAAACGTCATCAAGCGCGTGGACAAGCACACCATCATCGCCCACGGCGACACCGACATCCCCGACATCAACCGCTTCTTCAATACGAAGATCGAGCAGGGCGAGGAGCGCACCATCGGCCGGCTCGTCCGAAAGAAGGCGGGCAAGGCGACCAAGCAGGGCCAGCCGGTCATGGTGGCGGACGGACTGATGGCCGTCGTCGAACAAGTAAGTCGCGGGCGCATTCTCCGCGTACGGCTGATCAAGAGCGTCAACGAGGCGCTGAAATCCTGACGGCGATGGGGATACTTTCTCGCCTCTTCCGTGCGACCGGCGGCGTTCCGGTCGATCCGGCGAGCCTGCCGGTCGAGGGGCGCGCGCCCGAATTCGTCGGCATCGAACGGTGGCTGAACGGCGGCCCGCTGACGATCGCCGGCCTCGCCGGAAAGGTCGTGCTCGTCGACTTTTGGACGTATTCCTGCGTGAACTGCGTCCGCACGCTCCCCTACGTCCGCGCATGGCATGAAACCTACGGGGACAAGGGTCTGGTCGTCGTGGGCGTCCATACTCCGGAATTCGAATTCGAAAAAGACGCCGCGAACGTCCACGCGGCGCTCAAGAAGTACGGAATCGCCTATCCCGTCGCGATGGATAACGCCTACGCGACGTGGAACGCCTACAGCAACCATTACTGGCCGGCGCACTACTTCGTCGACGCGAAAGGCGACGTGCGCTACCACCACTTCGGCGAAGGGAATTACGGCCACTCCGAAGAGGTCATCAAGTCGCTCCTCGCCGAAGCGGGAACGACGACGACCGGCGGCGTGAGCGGGACCGTGGGCGATGCCATTGATTTCAAGAAGATCGGCTCCCCCGAGACCTACCTCGGCTTCGACCGGCTGGAGTACCTCGGCTCCCCCGAAACCGTGCGTCCCGGCGTCGTCACGCGGTTTACCGCCCCGAAGGCCGCGTCGCTGAACGTCTTTTATTTCGTCGGCGCGTGGGAGGTCGCGATTGACGGCGCGACGGCGCGCGAAGCGGACGCGAAAATCATCTATCGTGTCCGCGCGTCGAAAGTGCACTTCGTCATGGACGGCGCGGGAAAGGAGCGGCGCGTGCGCGTTTCGCTTGACGGCAAACCGCTCGGCGAAGCGTCGCGCGGCGCGGACGTCGGTGCCGACTCCGTCGTCACCGTGAAAGAGGGGCGGATGTACGACCTCGTCGACGGACGCGGCGACTACGGCGAAAAACTGCTCGAGCTGACGTTTCTCGAACCCGGCGTCAAATGTTACGCGTTCACCTTCGGCTGAACGACAACCAAAAAACGGGCCGCGAGGCCCGTTTTCGTTTTCAGAGGTAACGCTTGATGACAGTTATGTCCTTGCGTCTCAGGACCGGGGACAACTTCTGCCTGACCACGCATCCGCCGTCACGACCTCGCTCCCTGCGATACCGCGCGTGAATCACCTCGTCCGGACCGGTCACCACGATGACGTGGCCGATGCCTTTCGGAAAGCGGCGGTTGTACCTTCCGTTCCGCCCGCGGATGAAGATGAGGTCGCCGACCTTGAGCGCCGCGGCCGTCGCGCGGACGCGCCGGCCCCCGGCCGCCTGATCGATGGATACGCGCGGCAACCGGATGCCGATCTTCTTATAGAGGTACTGCGCGAAACTCGAGCAGTCGAACTTCTTCGGCGCGTCCTGCCATCGCGCCCCGTAGACGTAAGGCTTGCCGAGCTGCGCCGACGCCTCGGCGGCGAGCCGGCGCCGAAGGTCCTCCGCGTTCTTCGCTGATTTCATCGGCATGGACATTACGGCGTCACCGGCGGCACTGACGCGCGGATGAGATTCCGCCCCTCGTTCCACATCTCGGGGCTGCCGTGCTGCCGCATCCAATACCACCATTCGACGCCCCACAAGTACACTTCGGGAAAACCGATGCGGCGGGCGAACTCGACGTTGTCGCGCAGGCGCGCGGGATTCATGAGCGTCTTCTGGCTCGACTGGTCGACGGACGCGACGGGAGCGGTGAACCACGGCTCCGCCTGCAGTTCGGTGACGATGACGCCGTCGACGAGCGTGGAGATCGCCTCCGCCCTGCGCGTGTAGTAGCGCGGACCGACGGGCCAGTAGAAGTAGCCGATGTACTTGTCCCAGACGTTGCGGTACGTGCTGACGCCGACGACGTCGGCGAGGCTCGCCGCGCCCACCCACGCGGAAAGCTCGCCGCTCTCGGTGATGACGATCGGCCTGTCGTCGAGCGCGCGGACGACGGCGACCTCGTGCTTCAGGAAGTCGCGGTCCGGCGGCGGGCAGATGCCGAACTCGAAGAGCGGCTCGTTCTCGACCTGCCAGGCGTAAATGACGTCGCTCGCGGCATACCGCCGGACCACCGCCTCCATCATCGCGAGCACGCGCGTCTGCACGAGGCTCTCGTCCATTCCCTCGGTCCATGCGGGAACGTGGCATTCCGGCCAGCGCGGCAGCTTGCGTCCGACCGCGAGCAGCACCTTCGCGTCGCGCTTCTTCGCCTCGTCGAGCAGCCAGTCGATGGTCGCGAAATTGTACACGCCGGGTTCGGGCTCGATCTCGTTCCAGTACGCCGGTATGCGCAGCCGACGGACGCCGAGATCATCGAGCGTCTCGACGTACACCTTTTTCCAATCAAGGCCGAGGCTCTCCGCATACGGCTTTGAGAACGTCGCGCCGAGCTCTACCGGGCGCTCGTCGAGACCGAGATTGTCCTTGACGGCGTTGATGAGCAGGAGTCCCGCCACCATCGCAAGGAAGAGCACGCCAGCCACGACGGCGCGTCGCGTCGCGAGGCTGAGCGGAGCCTTATTCCGAGTGTCCTTTGGCGGCTTCATGGCTTCAGTATACACTATCCCCGTCGGCCATCGCCGGATTGACGGGACCCCGTTTTCCTGTTATGGCTGAGACACGGCCTTTTCATGCTTCTCAAGGAGGAACGCCATGCGCCCAACGGCCTTTTTGCTGATGTTTCTGAAGAAGGCGGCCGCAGCGCTCCTTCTCACGCTCCCCCTCGCCGCATGCGCGTCGGCACCCGTGCCGATGCGTCCGTGCATCGACACCTCGGTCCGCAAGCCGCCCGAGCTCTGTCCCAACCTTTCCGTTGCAGCCTGCGCCGAACGCGTCGCGTACGCGCGCAAGAGCATCGCGTCGACGGTCTACGTGCACTCGTCGAAGTATGACGCGAAGGACGGGATGTCCTACAGCGGCGGCACCGGAACGATCATCGACTCGGCGGGCGGCGTGCTGACCGCGGAACACGTGGTGACGGACGCGATGTTCGTCACCGTGTCGACGCGACGCCTGTCGGACGACGGCAAGGACGTCCTCCGCGTCCGTGACGTGCCGATGCGCGTCGTCATCGCCTCGAAGGAACGGGACGTGGCGCTCCTGCGCCCGCTCGTGCAAGGCGAGACGTTCCCGGCGCCGATGCCGATCTACCGCGGCGTCCCGCCTGGCGCGGACGATCTGTGGCAGTTCGGCTCGACGTCGTTCTGGATGCACGGGGGTTTCCTCAAGGCCGACGCTTGCGCCGGCGACAAGTGCGGCCTCTTCAAGGTCGACCTCGTGAGCAATCCCGGCGACTCCGGCGGCCCGCTCGTGACGACGCGCGGCGAAATCGCGGGAGTGCTCATTCGGAACGACGGCCACGGGAAAGCCCCGACCTACTTCGTCCCGATCGAGACGGCCCTCGCGACCGTCCTCAACGACCGTGACTGAACCTTGACCCCCGATTTCGGGGGTCTTTTTTAATCCCCCGCGACCGGTGCCGCGGCGAAGGCTGGCTCCTGGCCGACCGTTGCGCATGGCGCGAAGCCGCAGCGACTTCATGTCGCGTCGCTGTTCGCGCCTAAGCATGAGGAAAATCGCTCGAAGCGATTTTCTGTGTCGGCCAGGGGGCCAGCCGAGCCAAGTTGACCGGTCCCCGTCGCCCTGCCACCATTACCGCGTTGCAACGCGGAGGTGTCTATCGATGCAACCCGTAGCGTCACGCGCACGTGCGAAAGTCCTTTTCACGGCTTTCCTCTGCATTTTTTTCGGCGGCTGCTCGTGGTTCAAGGGAGAAACGATCCGCGTCCCCGCCATCTGCACGAACGCCCCCTATTGCGTCCCCGAAGACGAAGACGTCGACCCGATCCTCAGCGGCGACCGCGAGCGCCACAACCAGTTCGTCAAACGTGCCGCCGAAGCGGTCGTCGAGGTGCATGCCGCGCGTTACGCCGACAAGGACGGCATCACGCACGTCGTGGCCTCGGGCGCGCTCATCGGCCACAAGGGGCTCGTGCTCACGACGTTCCACGGCGTCGCGGCCGCGCAGTTCATCACCGTCTCGTACCGCCGGATGACCGACGAAGGCGTCGCCGTCCCCTATCGCGAAGTCCCCGCGGAACTCGTCTACTTCTCGCGCGAACGCGACGTCGCCGTCCTTCACGTGAAGGACCTGACGGCCGTCCCCGCGCCATTCCCGCTTCGGCGCGGGCCGTCGGTGCCGGCGGACAAGATCTGGTACTTCGGCGTCGACACGCCGGTCGGGAAGACCGTCCTGGGAAATACCGACGCCGAATTCAATAACGCCCGCAGCTGGATGGTGACGGGAGCGGCGATCAAGGCGAGAGACGCCGGCGCGCCCATCGTGAATTCCTGCGGCGAACTCGTCGGCCTGCTCCTTTTCGACAACGGCAAGGGCGTCATCTACGCGCTCGCCATCGACGACATCTTCAAGATCCTCGACCTCAAAATGCAGGACCTGTACTGAATTGCGCCCGTTTCGGGCGCTTTTTTAATAAGAAAAACCCCGCGCGTGCGGGGTGTGAATCACTTCGGCTTCGGCCGCGACCAGCGGTTCAAGTCGTCGAAGAACGCGGTCATGTAGGCGAGCTGGCTGCCGAACCAGACGGCTCCGGCCTGGACGGCGAGGAGCGCGACGGCGAGCAGGTTCATGCCGAGGCTCTTGTAGGTCGGGACCGTCGTGTCGACGATGCGCCCGAAGAGCCATTCGACGTAGCCGTTCCACATGAAGTCGTTTCCCGTCCGCGTTCCGTCGAACGGGTGCGGAATCAGGTTGAAGTACGCGGGGACTTCCGCGCCGACGACCCAGAGGAGGAAGAGCGACCAGAGCACGGCGCTCACGACGCGCTTCCGCTTCCTGAACGACTCGTAGTCGAGCTTCTTTCCCTTCCCCGTGATGAGCGAGAGCCGGGCGATGAGGAAGCCGAACAGCAGGCACGGCAGGAGCGGATCGACGAAGAACGTGTAGAGCCGCATTTCCGCCGGACGGCCGGATTCGGCACGGGCGAGCTCCCGCATCGCGCCGTAGGCGGTGAGGAGCAGGAACAGCGTGACGAGCGCGATCATAGCCAGCCTTCCTTTCGGTACCAGTCGACGGTGGCCTTGAGGCCGCTGATCGAGTCGGGCCACTTCGCCTTCCAGCCGAGCGCCTTGAGCTTCGACGGATCGAGCAGGGCGTCATAGGCGACGAGAGCGGTCATCTCCTCGTTGAGGAGCGAGATCCGGCCCTTCTTCGCGGCCTTCTTGCCGAGGTTGCCGACGAAGAACTTCATGACGCCGAGCGGGAAGTTGAACGGCAGGAGCGGGAACCCCAGCCATCGCGCGGCAGTCCGCATGAGCTCCGACGTCGGGTAGGCCGAGTCGTCGTTCACGTTGTAGATCTGCCCTTCCGCCTCGTGACGCCGCGCGAGGAACAGCGCGGCGCCGCAGACGTCCTCGACGTGCACCATGCCGGCGCGCGTCTTTCCGGGGCCGAAGTAGAACGGGCCCATGCCGCCGCGCGCGGCGATGAAGATGGACGTCGCGACGCCGTAGCGGCTGCGCGGCCCGTACACCCCGCCCGGCCGGATGACCGTGACGGGAATGCCGAGACGCGGTCCCTGTTCGAGCATCAGCATCTCCTGGACGTACTTGGTCGTGAGATAGCCGCCCTGCGGGTTCACGGGGGACGTTTCCCTCGCGGGAGACTCCTTCGCGAAATCGTAGACGCCGGCCGCGCCCCACGTGACCATGCGCTTCGGCCGGATGCCGGCGTCGGCGAGACCGTGCAGCAAGTTCAGCGAACCGCGCACGTTCACGTCGTACAAGTCCTTGTACGGCGCGCTGTAGTCGAACAGGCCCTTGATGTCGAACACGTAGTCGAACGCCCTGCCGCGCAGGAGCTGGACGACGGCGGACCTGTCGCGCAGGTCCGCGCTCACGTATTCGACGCCGAGGTCCTTGGCCGTCGCCGACGGCGCGTCGCCGATGTCGGTCGCGACGACGTCGCTGCCGAACCGCGCGAGGAGTTCGAGCATGTGAGTGCCCATGAACCCGTTCGCACCGGTGACGAGCGACCGGGGTCGCCCGCCGTCCTTACGGGGGATGTTGTCTGGCACGGTAAGCCTCCTTCGTCGTTGTTGCCGAAAGACGGAGAAAATGAACTTCGCGGTCACTTTACGCAAAAAACCGGCGCTGTCAACGTCCTATTGTCCCGATTGACCGATACCGCCTATCATGGTACGAAGGGACGTCGCGCCGTTCGGCGCGGCCCGCTAAGGAGGAAACGCATGACCATCAACGGGGAACTCGTACGGAAGACCGGCGAAACGCCGAGACGGTTCCGCTACGGCAACGTCCGGCTCGACCGGAAGGGGTTCCTGAGCATCTACTCGTTCGATGTCGAAGGCGTGCCGCATCGGCAGGACCTCATGCATCGCGGACACGCGGTCGTGATGCTTGCCGCCGACTTCGCGAAGCGCGAGCTGTACATGATCGTCCAGCCGCGGCACGTGAAGGCGTTCGCCGACACCGAGGCCGGCATCGCCGCGCTCGCCGCCGCCCGCACGGGCGGCACGGATACCTCGTTCGAGCTTGCCGCCGATGACGTCACCGTCCTCGAGCTCCCGGCCGGCATGATCGACCGGGACGAAACTCCCGCCGATGCCGCCATCCGCGAACTCCGCGAGGAGACCGGCATCGCCGTCGGTCCGGAGGCGCTCCGAGAAGTCGGCACGTTCTACCCGACGCTCGGAGGTTCGACCGAAAAGGTCACCGCCTTCATTGTCGACGTCTCGTCCGCCGCCTTCGGTGAAGCCGAAGGCGACCACGGCGAAATGATCGACGTCTGGCGGTTGCCGTTCGAGGAGGCCTGGAGGCTGATCCGCACCGGCTACGTCAGGACGAGTTCGTCGAACATCCTCCTGCGCGAGCTCGAGCTCATGGAGCTCCGTGCCGCGGCGGGAAAATGACGCACCTTCAAAACCACCCTTTCCGCAACAGGAGGCGGGAATGACCGAAGAAAACGAAACGCCTGCGCCCGCAACGCGTCCCGTCGCGGCTTTTGACCTCGACGGATCGCTCGTGCGCGAACAACTGCTCGTCCTCCTGACCAAGGAATGTTTCGAGCTCCAGGTGTTCCGCCGCGTGGTGGAAGTCGTCTTCAAGGAGATCCGCATCATCCACCGCGACCGCAAGATCACCTTCGAGGCGTACGACCGGCAGATAATCGACCTGTTCACGCAACGCATCAAGGGGAAGCTGCGGTCGGACGTCGAGGTCGCGGCGAAGCGCGTCTTCGAGAAGCACCGCGACTGGCTGTACGTGTTCACGCGCGGGCTCCTCGACGAGCTCAAGCCGACGCACGAATGCATCACCATCACCGGCGCCATGACCGAGACGGTGAAGCTGCTCGCGCCGTACTGGGGATTCGAGTACCACTACGGCACCGAGCTCGAGGTCGACGACCTCGGCCGCTACACCGGCCGCGACCTCTTCATCCCGGTCGCGGACAAGAAGGCGGCGCTCCTCACGCACGTCGCGAAGACCGGAGCGAGCCTCGAGGGGTCAGTCGCGCTCGGCGACACGGGATCGGACATCCCGATGCTCGAGTCGGTCGCGCGGCCCATCGCTTTCAACCCGAACGACGTGCTCGGCACGGAGGCGGAAAAACGCGATTGGCCGATCGTGCTCGAACGCAAGGACAACATCTACGTGCTGTCCTGCGGCACGAGTCGCCGTTTCGCCTCCGTCGACGCGCGCGCCGCGGCGCACTACGTCATCGGCCTGCCGTGCGGCAGGAAGAAATGACGCTCCCCCGTCCCTCGTGGCGGGGGATTTTTTATATGCAGGTGATTCAAAAAAACGCTCCGACAGATGCCGGAGCGGGTCGCCTTGGTTGCCGTTGCTTGCGTTCACGCGGGATCGAACTCGCCGCCCTCGATCATGGCGAGGCTGATCGCCGCCGCCTTGCGGTAGGTCGGCGCGTACGCGTCCTCGTTCCCGTACGGAAGCGCGGCGATGAGCTTGGCGAGCTCCTCGTCGTAAAGCTTTCGCACGAGCTCGGGCGCGTGCCGGACCGTCGCGCCGTCGCCGATATCGACTTCGACCCGGTGACGCAGCCGCTGCGCGATCATGAGCCGGTAGATACGGTCGGTCGCGAGATCCTCCATGTACCCGTCGAGAAGCGACGCCCCCTTGCCGGACAGCACGCCCGCGCGGTAACGGATGGTCGTCCGCGCGGCGGCACGCGTGCCGTCGAGCGTGATCTTTCCGACGCCGACAGGCTTCGGCCGCAGGTTCGGATACGGTGACGCGCCGAGGACGCGGAACGCGAGCTGGTTCGGCTCGGGAAACGCGCCGACCGCGATCGCGTTCTGGTCCGGGTGTCCCGTCCAGGCGCCGTCCATGCCGACCGCGGCCTCGTTCGCCTTGTCCTTCGCGAGGACGGCGAGCGCGCGCTCGTTGAGCGCCGCGTCCGTCCGGCTCGGGTAGAGCGCGGTCATGCCGCCGATGGCGAGAGCACCACGCCGGTGGCAGATTTCCACCATCAGCTCGCGCAGGTTCTGGAAGAACGGCACGTCGTGCGGGATGGTGTTGCGGTCCGGCAACACCCACTCCGGATCGGCGAGCGTGAAGTGGATGAGCGACGCCATGTAGTCCCACCGCCCCAGGTTGAGCCCGAGGATGTGGTCCTTGAGGTGGTAGAGGAACTCTTCCATCTCGTAGGCGAGCGGATGCGCCTCGACGAGCGCCATGCACTTGATCCAGTCGGCCGGCATCCCCTTCGCGGCGGCGAGCGCCTTGAACAGGTCCGCCCACCACGTCGCCTCGAACAGCGACTCCGACTTCGGGATGTAGATGCAAAGCGGATGCTTGAGCTTTGCCGGATCGACGTGCCAGACGAGCAGCGCGGCGTCGAAAAGCGAGGCGGAACACGGGCCGTCGAACGCGCCGTGCTGGCTCATGTGCAGCCCGCGCACGCGCGTGAAAGTAACGGTCTTGCTCGGCTTGATGCCGACCGTCTCGCCCTTCTTGCCGACGTAGGAGAGTTCGCCATGGAGCGCCGCCACCGCGTTCGCCATGCCGCGCTTGATGTGCTCCCAGCCGTTCGCCATCGAATCCTCGAGGTCGAGCATCACGCCGGGCGCGCCGGAATTGAGCATCTTCACGCAGAGCTCGGCATCGTCGGCCGGGCCGGTCATCTGGTTGCGCTGGTCGGCGCACCAGTCCGGCACCGTCACGCGCCAGTCGCCCTGCTTGATCATGCTGAACCCCCTGATGTGCCCGGGCAGGTCGCCGACCGCGGCGCGGCCGAGCGCGGCCCGCCGTCCACGGACGTGTCCTTGCTGACGCGGGGTGAACTCGCGGTGCAAAGGCTCGAGAAACGCGAGGAACCCCTCGGGCAGCTCGTCCCGCGCGGGAACGGCGTTCGTCGGAAAGAGGCTCGCGCCCCGTTCGTTCGCTTTGGTCATGTGGGAACTCCTTGTAAAGGACGGCCGAGCCGTCCGAAGACGTCTCGTCGCGGCCATCTTCCATAAACGCGGCAGCGGTGTCAATCGCGGCCTGACGAAAAAACCAGGCATCGGTAGGATGCCTGGCGTGAAGCGTCACTTGCCCTCGGCTGCCGTGTCGGCGTCCGCGTGGAACTGGTGCGCCTCGGTAGAGTCCTTGAGCGCCGCGGTGGACGACTGTCCGGCCGTGACGGTCTGCATGATCTCGTCGAAGTACCCGGTACCCACCTCGTGCTGGTGCTTGGTGGCGGTGTACCCGTCCTTCTCGGCGGCGAACTCGCGGTCCTGGAGCGCCGAGTAGGCGGTCATGCCGGTCCGCGCGTAGTCGCGGGCGAGATCGTACATCGAGAAGTTCAGCGCGTGGAATCCCGCGAGGGTCACGAACTGGAACTTGTACCCCATCGCGCCGAGCTCGCGCTGGAAACTCGCGATCGCGGCGGGACTGAGATGCTTCCGCCAATTGAACGACGGCGAGCAGTTGTAGGCCAGCAGCTTGCCGGGGTGCTTCTCGTGGATCGCCTCGGCGAACCGTTTTGCTTCCGCGATGTCCGGCGTCGAAGTCTCGCACCACAGCAGGTCCGCGTACGGCGCGTAGGCGAGTCCGCGGCTGATGGCGCAGTTGATGCCGCCCCGGATGCGGAAGAACCCTTCGGCCGTCCGTTCCCCGGTGCAGAATGCCTTGTCGCCGTCGTCGATGTCAGAGGTGAGCAGCATGGCGCTGTTCGCGTCCGTCCTCGCAACGAGCACGGTCGGCACGTCGGCGACGTCCGCGGCGAGCCGCGCGGCGACGAGCGTGCGGATGAACGCGTTCTGGGGGATCAGGACCTTGCCACCGAGATGGCCGCACTTCTTCTCCGAGGACAGCTGGTCCTCGAAGTGCACGGCCGACGCGCCGGCCTCGATCATCCCCTTCATGAGCTCGTACGCGTTCAGCGGGCCGCCGAAGCCGGCGTCGGCGTCGGCGCCGATCGGCGCGTACCACTCGGGCGCGTCCAACCCCACGCAGTGGTCGATCT
>CAYOXM010000005.1:29502-72453 GCA_964407925.1 uncultured Gammaproteobacteria bacterium | reverse complement strand
GGTGTAGCTACAGCCATCCCGGCCGTATGCGAGATCCTCGAGGACGGCGTGAACATCCGCCTCAGCGCCCAGCGCACGCCGGGCTTCTCGGGCGCGGACCTCGCGAACCTCATCAACGAGGGCGCGATCCTCGCCGCGCGGCGCAACAAGAAGAAAGTCGGCATGGACGAGCTCCTCGAGAGCATCGAGAAGGTGCTCCTCGGCCCCGAACGCAAGAGCCACATCCTCTCCGAGGCCGAACGCAAGGTCACGGCGTACCATGAAGCCGGCCACGCGCTCGTCGCGCACACGCTCCCGAACGCCGATCCCGTGCACAAGGTGTCCATCATCTCGCGCGGTTCCGCGGCCGGCTACACGCTGAAGCTCCCGAACGAGGACCGGCGCATGCAACGGAAGACGGAGTTCCTCGACGACCTCGCGGTCTCGCTCGGCGGCTACGTCGCGGAATCGGAAATCTTCGGAAAGGAAAACCTGACGACCGGCGCGTCGAGCGACCTCCGCCACGCGACGCGGCTCGCCCGCCGGCTCATCACCGACTACGGCATGTCCGAAAAGCTCGGACCGCGCACGTACGGCGAAAAGGAAGAAATGGTGTTCCTCGGCAAGGAGATCCACCACGAACGCGACTACAGCGAGAAGGTCGCCGAGATGATCGACCAGGAAATCTCCTCGCTGCTGACGAACGCCATGGAAGTGGCCCGCGGCGTCATCACGGAGCGCCGCAAGGAGCTCGATACGATCGCCGACGCCCTCCTCGCGAAGGAAACGCTCGAAAAGGACCAGTTCGAGGCGCTCTTCGCGGAACATCCGCACGGTCCGGCCGAGACCGGCCCCGAAACGCCGTCCGGCACCCTCAACCCGACCCCCTCCCACGCCTAAACGGCAGGCGAAAGGCGTCCCCACACCTTTGCAATGTTGAGAGAGAATCAACGCTGCAAAGGTGTGGGGACGCCTTTTCGTTTTCACAGGCGGGCCGAAACCTGCTACACTGGGGACATTAACGTTTCCTTTTGGAGGACTATGCAAAGGAAGACCGACGCGGCGCCGTTTTACCGCCGCATCATGGCCGACGCCTGGCGGATCACCTGGCATCACAAGCATCTCTGGGTGTTCGGTTTCTTTACCGCGCTCACGGGCTTCGGCGGCGTTTCGGAGGTGTTCTTCAGCGCCTCGCGGCGCGTGAGCGAGTGGTTCCCGCTCCTCGTCGGCGGACAGTCGCCGATGTACGCGATTCCCGGAATCACGACCATGAAGACCATCATCGCCTTTTCCGCGTCCCCGCTGACGGCGACGGTCATTTTCGTGTCCGTATTCGGACTGCTGTCGCTCGTCTTCGCCTGGATGATGATGGTGTCGATCGGCGCGCTCATCAGCGCGACGCGACGCATCGAAAAGGGCGGCGAGCCGACGTTCGGCGACCTGGTGAAGACCGGCGCCGAACGGTTCTGGACCATCCTCTCCGTGAACCTGCTCGCGAAGCTGTTCATCTTCTGCAGTTTCATCCTTTCCGGAGCGACGCTCTTCACGCTGATGCGCGACCGGACGATGGCCAGCGGGATTTTCTACGTCGGCACGTTCGTGGTCTTCACGCTCCTCGCCGTCTCCGCCTCCGTCGTGGCGGTGTACGCGTCGAACTTCGCCGTCGCGAAGAAGGACGGCGTCGAACGCGCCGTGACCGCCGGCTGGCTCCTCCTCGTCGAACACTGGCTGGTCAGCCTCGAGATGAGCTTCCTGCTCTTCCTCGCCGCGCTCGTCATGGGGCTCGCCGCGATCCTCGGGGGCGTGGTCCTGTCCGTGCCGATCGTGTTCATCCTCATGCTCTCCGCGGTACTGAAGACGTCCGCCCTCGCCTCGTCCGTCCTCGTCGGCGCCGGCGTGCTCGTGACCCTCGTCGTGGTCGTTTCCGCATCGTTCATCACGACCTTCCAGACGATCGCCTGGACGCTCTTGTGGGGCGAAATCACCGACCGAAAGCCCGTTTCCAAGCTCCTCCGTCTCGCGCGACGGATGCGCGGCTGACCGATACCGCCGAAACCCCCGTCCGAGGACGGGGGTTTTTGATTCGCGCCGCCTTGCGCGCGGGACGCGGATGCGGCCTCGCGGGCTTAACGCGGGGGTCGCTACATGAGGGAAAAAATGCTATACTTATCTGGATATGAGCGGTGGATCCATCGAGGACCTGATCGGCAAAAAGAAGAAGAGCACCAAGCCCGGCGAAGAAACGGCCCAGGAAAAATTCAGCGAAAAGATGGAGGAGATCGCGCTGAAGAACCTGGAGGCCCGGACCCGCATGCGGTCTCAGGAGCTCGGTTTCGAATACATCGACCTCAAGGGCTTCCCCATCTCTCCGGAAGCCCTGCAACTCATCCCCCGCGAGCAGTCGAAGAAGGAAAAGGTCATCGCCTTCCTCTACAACGGCAAGGACTGCCGCATCGGCGCCGTCGATCCGAACAATCCCGCGCTCGAGGAAATCAAGTTTCAGGTGGCCGAGCGGGCGCATCCCGAGACGACGAAGGTCTACATGATTTCCGAGCACAGCTACATGCTCGCGGAAAAGGCGTATGACGCGCTTCCCGAGGTGAAAGAGATCGTGAAGGGCGTCGAGATCACGCAGGCCGACCTCGACCGGTTCAACGCCGCGGTACCGTCGCTCAAGGAGCTCGACGCCGCCGTGCAGAAGGTCACGACCACCGACTTCGTGGCGCTCATCGTCGCCATCTCGCTCTCGTCCGGCGTGTCGGACATCCACATCGAGGCGCAGGAGAAGCAGGTCGACGTGAAGTACCGCATCGACGGCATCCTGAACAAGGTCGCCGCGGTGAAGAAGGAACTGTGGCAGCGCATCGTGAACCGCATCAAGCTGTTCTCGGGGCTGAAGCTCAACATCACGACGGTGCCGCAGGACGGCCGCTTCACAATCTTCACGAAGGACGGCAAGGTGGACGTCCGCGTCTCGACGCTGCCGACTGCGTACGGCGAATCCATCGTGATGCGTCTCCTGAAGCCGGGCACCATCGCGCTCCAGTTCGAGCAGCTCGGCATCCGCGGCATCGCCTACGAGCAGCTGAAGTTCCAGGTCGAGCGTCCGAACGGCATGATCATCACGACCGGCCCGACCGGTTCCGGCAAGACGACCTCGCTCTACGCCATCCTGAACAAGCTGAACGACGGCCATACCAAGATCATCACGCTCGAGGACCCGGTCGAGTACAAGCTCGAGGGCATCGCTCAGTCGCAGATCGACAAGTCGAAAGATTACACCTTCGCCAAAGGCCTCCACTCCATCCTCCGCCAGGACCCCGACGTGGTGATGGTCGGCGAGTTGCGCGAGCTCGAGACGGCGGAAGTGGCCATCCAAGCCGCGCTCACCGGTCACTTGGTGCTTTCGACGATTCACACGAACAGCGCGGCAGGCGCCGTCCCCCGCTTCCTCTCGATGGGCGTGAAGCCGTTCTTGCTCGCGCCGGCGCTCAACGCGGTCATCGGCCAGCGCCTCGTGCGGCGCATCTGCAAGGATTGCAAGACGGATGACACGACGATCACCGAAGACCAGATGAAGAAGGTGAAGGAAATCCTCTCCACGCTGAGCCCGAAATCGGGATACACCGTCGATCTCAACAACCTGAAGTTCTTCAAGGGCAAGGGCTGCGCCACCTGCGGCGACCTCGGCTACAAGGGCCGCATGGGCATCTATGAAATCATGGCGATGACCGAGGAGATCGAAAAGGTCATCCTTTCCGGACAGGTGTCGGAGTACGACATGCAGCGCATCGCGATGGAGCAAGGCATGGTGAGCATGGTGCAGGACGGGCTGCTCAAGGCTTTGGACGGAATTTCGACGGTGGAAGAGGTGTTCAGCGTTGCTGAATGAAGTCGGCCGCAAAGCGGGCGCTACGGCGGGCGTGGAGATTGCCCGCCCTTAGCGCCCGCTTTTGCGTCCTGCGCGCGAGCCTCTGCCGCGCCGCCGCACGATCAAGCGCGATTTCTTCAGCAGGGTCGATGTGCAGTCCGTTCTGCGGGGAGGAGAAAAAAGAACCCCGATCCTGACGGATCGGGGTTTTCGTTCACTTCTTCTTCGACGCCTCCTCGTTGATGCCGTCGAGCAAGGCGTCGATTTCGACGTCGATGTCGAACTCGGTGCCCGTGCCGACGGGGGGAGGCGGCGAACTCGCGGAAGGTTCCTTGGCTTCGCCCGGAAGGACGAGGTTTGGTTCCACCGACGGGTCGCCGTAGGGCGGGACGGGCGTCCCGTCGTCGAAGGTCGCGATGCCTTCGCCGCGAAAGACGACGGTGGCGACGTCGCGCTCGGCCTGATGGACGAACGCGCGGTCGTAGTCGTCGACCTTCGTGAGGCAGTGGCGCGATTCGTGCACCAGCGTCTCGAAGATCTCCTGCACTTCGCCGAGAGAAGTCGGCGTCTTCGTCGCGAGCCAGATGTCCTGGTACTTGCGATCGCCGGCCATCGGGGTGAATCCGAGGAGCCGGCGCAGCTTCGCGTCGAGCGGATGGTACAGCACGATGGGCATGCGCGCCCGCTCGGGAAAGTGCTTGGCGAACAGCGCGAACGCCGTCCGGAAACGCTGTCGGCTCCCCTGATCGAGGGCGAAGTACGACACCGCGTCGTACTTGAGCTTCGTCGGGACGACGTCCTCGGCCTTGGGGATGCCAAGGGCCTTCAGGAACTGGCGCAGGTGGGTGTTCGAGCCGCCGACCGGCTTGAGACCGTAAATCTGCTCGCAGTCGTTGTCGACGACCTTGTTTCCCGAAGCGACGGCGATCTTGTCGCCGAAGAGCCCGTGAACGGTCTCGAGCCAGGCATTTTTGGACGCCTGCGTGAACGCGTCGACGCGACTGAGCACGTTGGCCTCGAACTCGGCCTTTCCGGTCGACGCCGCCGCGAGGATGTTGGCCATCACGTGCCTGTGCACGAGCCGGCCGAACAGCTTGGCGACCTCGCTCATGTAGGCGTAGACGTTCTTGACGATGCGCTCCTCCGAAATGAGGGACTTTGCGCTCATCGAGTAGTCGAAGATCGAGGTCCGCCACCAGTCGTCGGAACAGTCCACGAGCACGCCGAGGATGAAAAGCCTCGTCGCGTCGGGGTCGGACTTGGGGTAGATGGCCCCGAGTCCCGGTACCGCGACTTCCGGCTTGTGCCGGCCCATGAACTTGAAGTAGCGCGGGGCGACGTCGTGGACGAACAACATCTGGCGGAATTCCTCGGTGTACTTGAGGTACACCGCGGTCTCGCCTTCCGCCGCCGGCTCCTGCCGGTCCACGATGTCGATTCGGTACTCCTTGTCGGCGTCGATGGCGTTGCAGATGAACTCGCGCAGGACCTTGAACGAGGCCATGCCGTCCGTGCCGATGGCCGCATCCCAGTCCTGAAAGGCCTGAATGACCATGCCGGACGGGTAACGCACGACCTTCGCGGGACCGCCGCCGGCCGGACGGTTCACGTAGCGGAAGAAGATCTGCCGCGCGGTGGCGCCGCCGCCGACGTCCACGTCCTCGACGTCGAACGTCAGGAGGTAGCGGCCGTAGCTGTCCGTCGACGCGATGCCGACGTCCAGGCCGAGCCGCAGCGCGGCGACGGCGGCGAGCTTGGTGCCGGAACCCTTGTTGCCGATCACCGATTCGTCGTCCACGGACTCGCGCTTCGTGGTGAAGCCGATGAGCTCGAGGTACTTGCGATTCAAAGAACCGCGATTGCTGATTTTAACGTACTTGTGCTTCACGGCGCACCTCGGGGACAAAAAATTCGGGCGGCGCTACCGAAAGGCGGCGCCGGGGCATCCTTGCGGAAAACCTTCATGCGTCACCTCCTATCGACCGTAGCCTACAGCGGTCATTTTGAAAAGGCATCGGGGGAGGCCCCGGCTCGCCTGAAAAACAGAAGGGGGCCGGACACAAGCGTGTCCGGCCCCCGATCGAGGCAGCCGAGCGAACGGCCGATTTTTCACCCGCAGGAACCGCGCGTCGCGCACCACTGCTGCCAGTGGAAACGGACGCCCGGTGAGCCAGGCGAACCCTCGTAGTACCCCGTCGGAGCGTCGTCGCGGTAGCGGCTGACGGCCCGTTCCCACGCCTGAACTTCCGGCATGGTCTTCCGCGCTTCCTCGTAGGAGGCACGGAGGTGGCGGGCGGCCATAGCGAGGGCGTCGGCGAGCGAGTGAGGGTCGATGACCCCGTCGCCGTCGAAGTCCTCGGCGAACGCTGGATTCCACGCCGTCGTCCCGTCGGGACGTGCGGCGAGGATGCGCGAGACGGGGATGCGGAGCGGCCCCATGGCGAACGCGTCGGCGACACGAACGGCCGCGGGGTCGCACGCCGGCATGCCGTTCCTGCGTTGGCCGCAGACGGCGATGACGGCGGCATTGCCCGTCGCGCACTTCGCGACGCCGAGACGGGCGAAGCAAGGCTTGCCTTGGCTGTATGAGGACGGCTGCTGCCAGCCGTCACCCGTACCCCAGTCTTTCGTAAGGCCGCCGGTCTCCGCCATCCAGACGCCGTAGAGGGCGCCAGCGGGGACTCCGTAGGTCTCGCTGACCGCGCGGACGAGTTCGTCGGTTTTGCCGAGATCTCGTCCGTTCGGATTCTTCGTCACGGCCTTGCGGACCGGAGGCGTTTCGACGGCAGTAACCGTCGCCACGCCACTCGTGTTCGTCGGCCCCTCGTCACTGCAGGCCTTGATGCCCCAGATGGAGTAGACGACCGCGAACAGCATGAACAGCGTGATAAAACCTTTCATCCGGCACATCCTTTCTGATTTGGGTGTAGTGAGGGTTATTGAGCTTGAAAAGAACATCTGAATATAGCATAAAAAAGGCCTTTTGTCAAGGCCCTTGGCTGATATTTTTTGCTTATTTAAGCCATTTTTAAACAATATGGACGATGCGGCCGTCCGACCCGTCCATGAAGGATAAGGTCAACTCGCGATAGCCAGGAAAAGCATGGATGGCAGGGACGCGGTCCGCCCACTCGACGAGGGTCACTGTCGCCGGGTCGGACGCGTACTCCTCGAAACCGATGCCGAAAAGTTCGGCCTCATCTTTCAGGCGGTACGCGTCGACGTGGCAGAGACGGCTGATGCCGCGCTTCCTCGCGGCCGCCCCCGTCGGGAAAGATTGCATCAGGATGAACGTCGGACTTTTGACCTTTTCCCTCACCCCGAGCGCTTTCGCGACGCGCTGGACGAAGGTCGTCTTGCCCGCGCCGAGGTCGCCGACGAGGCCGACCACTCCCCCATGGTCAAGCGAGTTCGCGAACGAATCGGCGAACTCCTCAAGGTCGGACAGGTTTTTGATGATGACGGTCTGCATATAAGAGTGGAGAGTCGAGAGTTGAAAGGATCGGCGCTTTCCACTTTCAACTTTACACTTTCAACTTCCCCCTCCCCAATTCCCACGCCGGATCGGGTTCCATCGACTTCCAAGCGTCGAAGCGGCCACGTCGCGCGGAAAAATACCCGGCCATCGCGATCATCGCGGCGTTGTCGGTGCAGTACGCGAGCGGCGGTTCGGCGAAGCGCGCCTTTGGCACGCGGTCGGCAACGGCGGCGGCGAGGGCTCGACGCAGCTTTCCGTTCGCCGCGACGCCGCCGGCGATGATGACGGTTTTAGCCTTGGTCGCGGCGGCCGCGCGCACAGTCTTCGCGACCAACACGTCGACGATGGCCTGTTCAACGGATGCGGCCGCGTCGCGGCGGAAGACGGGATCGGTGAGCCGGTCACGTTCCTTCTGGAGGAAATAGCGCACTGCGGTCTTGAGGCCGGAGAACGAAAAATCAAAATGCGGGTCGTTCATCATCGGACGCGGGAAGGGGTAGGCCGCGGAGTTGCCCTCCGCCGCGAGGCGCGAAATGGCGGGACCGCCGGGATATCCGAGGTCCATGAGCTTCGCGGCCTTGTCGAACGCCTCGCCGGCCGCGTCATCGCGCGTCGCGCCGAGGAGTTTGAACTTGCCGAACCCAGCCATCAGCAGGAGTTCGGTGTGGCCGCCGGACACCACGAGGACGAGCGCGGGGAATACGCCCTTGCCGTCCTTGAGCGTCGACTCGAGCGGCGCGCTGGGGAGCCATGACGCGGCGATGTGCCCTTCGATGTGGTTCACGCCGACGATTTCCTTCTTCCAAGCCGCGGCAAGCGAACGGGCGGAATCGAGCCCGACTTTGAGCGACGTGACGAGACCCGGCCCCTGCGTGACGGCGACGACGTCGACCGCGCGACCCAGTGCGACGCCGTCCTCCTTGCCGACGATTTCCTTGGCGAGGCCGGCGAGCACGAGCGGCAGCGTAGACGAATGCTCCCGCGCCGCGACTTCCGGGACGACGCCGCCGTACTTGGCGTGTATCGCCTGCGTCGCGACGAGGTGCGCGAAACGCGCCGTCTTCCCGTTTTTCACTTCGAGGAAGGCGGCGGCGGACTCGTCGCAGGAGGTTTCGATGGCGAGGACGCGCATACGATATCGCGGCTAAACTACCGCGTTTCGCCAGTCTTGTCCATCCGTATCGGGCAACAAAAAAGCCCCGCGCTCGCGGGGCCGCATCTACCATTTCACGTTGAGGATGCCGGGGAACAGCGTCAGCACATGGATGAAGAACTGCCCCACGTTGAGCCGCGCCTCGTCCTCCGTCGGACAAAGGCGGTTGGCGTAGCGCAGCACCGTTCCGTGACACGCTTCGCGTGCGCGGCGTTCGAGCTCCCTCGCCTTTCGTCCGGCCGGCCATTGGATGCCGTCCATGACCGCGACGCGCTCCGCGGCGATGCGGCGCCGGGCGAGGAACGCGGGGCGGTCGGGACTGTCGACGACGACAACGTTGTTGTTCGTCCACGAGCCCATGTCCATTTCAGCAGTCTGCGCCCATTCGACGACAACGAGTCCCTTCACGTCGGCAATCGCGTCGCGATACTTCCGCGCGACGTGCGGCATGGTGAGGGCGGTAACGAACTCGCGATCGATGAAGGCGTCCTCGTCCTCTCGGCCGCCCTCGGTCGTACGAAACAGGATTTCGGCGAGACGTTTGCGCTCGACGGACTTGCGATCGGCGACGAGGACGTCGTCGCCGAAGCGCCCGGCAAGCGCGTCACGCACGCCCTGCGCGCCGGCCGACTGCTCGTCGTAGACCTCGCGCAGGAGCTGATCGACGTTCACGTGCGTCGACGGGATGCCCGCGCGCATTGATTGCGCGGCGAGCTCGGCCGCGACCCAACTCTTGCCGACGGCGATGCCGCCCGTGACCGTGATGCGATACTGCCGGAGCAACCGCTCCTCGAGCATCTGCTTCACGAACATCGGCACGAAGCGGTCGACGTCGAGCCGGAGCTGGACGAACGCCTTGACCAGCGTCGATGACACCAGCTTCAACTTCGGGTCCGCTTGGACGAATTCGAACCGGCCCTCGATGGCCGGCAGGATCATGCAGTTGAGCGTTGCCTGCTCTTCCTCGAAGTCGACGTCCTTCTCGTTCCGCACGCCGCGGAACAACCGGTCGCAGCCTTCGCGGAGGTACACGTCGACGAGGAGCCCGCCCGAACCGATGACGCGGACGTTGCCGATGCCGGCCTCCTTGGCCGCACGCTCGACCATCAGCGTCCGCTCCGTGAGCGTGAAGCAGTAACTGCCGAGCTTCCGGTCGTTGTTCGCGACCAGCACGACGAGCTCCTCGCACTTGGCCGCCGCCTTCCTGACGAGGTCGAGGTGGCCGAACGTGACGGGATCGGCAGACAGCGCGACAAGGCCCCGACGGTGCTTGGTGTCCATGATTTCCTCCTCATTGCCCGTGGAAAGAACCGACCCGTCAGGCTAGCAAGACGCGGGACGACCGTCAACCCAGCCACGTTGACCGTGTCACGCCGCCGCGCTAAGGTCGGCGCGGAGGATAAGCCTCCCCTTTCAAGGAGTCGTTTCCCAATGTCAGACGGGAAGAAGTACCTGGTTTTCGGCGCCGGCATGCAGGGCCTAGCGATCGCCCACGACCTGCTCCGAAGCCCCGGCATCGCCCGCGTGACCGTCGTCGACCGTGACGACGCGCGCGTGGAATCCGCCGTACGGAAGCTCGGCGACGCGCGCGTCGCGGGGGCGACCGCGGAGGCGTCGGACCAGCCGTTCATCACGGCGCTCATGTACGGCCACGACTGCGTCATCGGCGCGGCAAGCTACGAGCTGAACCTCGGACTGACGCGTGCCGCCATCGCGGCCGGAGCGCACTACTGCGACCTCGGCGGCAACAATGACGTCGTCGCGGCGCAGTTTCTGCTTTCGGCCGATGCCGTGAGCCGCGGCGCGCGCGTCCTCCCGGATTGCGGCATCGCGCCAGGCGCGGTGAGCGTGCTCGCGAAACTCGCGATGTCGCGCGTGCCGGACGCCGAGCGGGTGCTCATCCGCGTCGGCGGACTGCCCCAGATGCCGCGGGGACCGCTAAAGTACGGCATCGTCTTCTCCGCGCGCGGGCTCGTCAGCAACTACTGCGAACCGACCGAAATCCTCTGGGAAGGAAAGCGCGAACTCGTGCCGTCGCTCGGCGGACGCGAGTACCAGCACTTTCCCATGCTCGCGCGGCTCGAGGCGGCCTACACGTCGGGCGGCTCCTCGACCCTCGCCAAGACCTACGAGGGACGTATCAAGCACCTCGACTACAAGACGCTCCGCTGGGAGGGCCACTGGGACGTCATCACGACGATGCGGGACCTCGGGCTCTTCTCGTCCGACCGCACGGTCGACGTCGACGGCACGGCAATCGCACCGCGCGACTTCACCGAACGGTTCCTCGACGCGACGTTACCGAAAGGCGAACCGGACATGCTGGTCCTGCGCGTCGCCGCGCTGAACCGCGACCGCATCGGCGTCGTGTTCGACCTCATCGACCGCGCGGACCCCGTGACGGGGCACTCCGCGATGCAACGGACGACCGGCTACTCGGCGTCCATCATCGCGCAAATGCTCGTCTCAGGCGAAATCGCGCCGTCCGGAACGCTCAAGCACGAGGACGTCGTTCCGGCCGAACGGTTCATCGAGGAGTGGGCCAAACGCGGCATCACGGTCACGACCTCGGACCGCATCCCGTAGCGACACGACGCGGCATTCGCCGCGTTTTTCTTTGCCGGACAGCCTTGACGTGAGGCGTTTTTCCGCCTACCATGTGCCTTATCGTCAAATACTGCGGTCCCATCGTCTAACGGCTAGGACGACTCCCTTTCACGGAGTAAATAGGGGTTCGATTCCCCTTGGGACTACCAGAAAAACCGACCAGCAATGCTGGTCGGTTTTTCTGTGTATGGGGCCCCGAGGGGAATCGAACGGGCAGCAGTCGACGCCACGCGCGCCGTCGAGCGCGCGTGAGCGGAGCGCCGGTCGAGTGAATGTCTTCACTCGACCGCTGCCCTGGGCAAGTCGCGCCGCATTCGGCGGCGCGAGGCGGAATTCCCAAATGTGAGTCTCTT
This sequence comes from uncultured Gammaproteobacteria bacterium, assembly GCA_964407925.1. Classification (GTDB taxonomy): domain Bacteria; phylum Patescibacteriota; class Patescibacteriia; order SG8-24; family SG8-24; genus CAYOXM01. The sequence continues at coordinate 61,012 of CAYOXM010000005.1, read as the reverse complement.
TATTGACGAACCTTCCTTTTGACCTACCGCCATGCTGTAATGGCAAAAATGGCTACTCTTTAGCTCACCTCTGCGCTATGCATCCTCAAAACGACGCGGAGCAGGCACCGCTTGCATACGCGGACCGGACGAAGCTGCTGTGGAGCCTCGGGTTGTCGCTGTTCTGGGTGATTTTCCTCTGGGGTTTCTTCGACCGCGACGTCTATGCGCTGGGCGTAAACGCATCCGTCTACCTCGCGACGATCGTGGGGCTGTTCTTGTGGGCAATGCGGCGCGAGGGCGTCTCGCTCCGAAAAAATGTCCACTGGATCGCACCGGTCTTTCTCATCACCCTCAGCTACGCGCTCTACGACAACCCCTTCCTCAAGACCGTGAGCATCCTGGCGCTGCCCGCGACGTTCGCGCTTTTTTATAACGAAGCCTTCCTGTCCACCAAGGGACGCGTGCATTGGAACGCCAAAACCGTCGAGGCGCTCGTCTGGCGCGCGCTTTCGATCGTGACGCACATCCGCAAGGCGGGGGATCTCATCGGACGCCTGGCGGCACGCGCGAGGAAAAATCCCAGCACGGCGAAACGCGTCGTCACGGGCATCGCCCTCTTCCTGCTCGTCGCCGTCATCGTAGTGATTCCGCTCCTGTCGTCCGCGGACGCGCAGTTCGCGGCCACGATGGGATTCGTCAACGAATGGGTCAAGAAACTGTTTTCGACGTCGCTGTTCGGGAGAATCCTGATATTTTTCCTCCTCTCCGTCGGCACGATTGCCTCATTGCTCGCTTGGGCACGGCCGTCGTCGCATGTGGCGACCGAGACGGAGACGAAGCAGGTCGATCCCATCATCGCCGGCATCGTGCTCGGCGGCGTGCTCGCGCTCTACGCGCTCTTCCTCTGGATTCAGCTGGGCCACATGTGGGTCGGCAAGCTTCCGATCGAGTTCAGCGAGACCGAACGCCTGGTGAAGGACGGGTTCTGGCAACTGCTCTGCCTGACCGTCATCAACATCCTCTTCGCCTTCACGACCTACCGAAAAACCGTTCCGGCGGTCCAGCGCCTGCTCGCCGTATTCTCGGTCGCCTCCTTCTTGCTGCTCGCGTCTGCCGGACACCGGATGGCGCTCTACGTCACGTACTACGGCTTCAGTTACGAAAAGTTCTTCGCCTCGTACGCGGTCGCGTTCTGCGCCGTTCTCCTGCTCTGGCTCGTATCCCGGCTTTTCGTACGCGCCCGCGCAGACGTCGTCCGCTTCCCGGCGATGCTCTTCCTGTGGATGTACGCCGTGCTGACCGTCATGCCGGTCGAACAGATCATCCTGCGCTCCAACGTCACCCTGTCGCACCGCGCAGGATCGCAAATCCGGTTGTTCGAACTCACGATGCTCTCCCCCGACGTGCTCGACCTCGTGCGCAAATATCAAAGGGAAGGCGTGATCGAGGAAAAGAACCCCTACTATTCGCGCGAAGCCGCCGCATCTCCGGAAGGCGGCGCGTACTCGAAACCGAACTTCGACTGGAACCCGTGGATCGCGGATCGTACCGACCGCGTCGCGAAGAAGGCCTGGTACGAGCGGAACCTCATGAACCTGCTCACGAAGTAATACTATGATGAAGAGCTACCCGAGCTTCGACGCGTATCTCGCCGACCAGCCGCGGAAAAACAAGGCGCTCATTCGCGCCCTGCGGACGTTCATACGCCGCGCGTTCCCCCGGCTCAGCGAGACCGTCAAATGGGGAAACGGCTGCTGGATGAGCGAGGGAGACAAAATCCCCGTCGCGGGCACGTACTCGGACGAGGATCACGTCCAATTCCTCCTCATGCGCGGTTCGTCGTTCAAGGATCCGAAGGGCCTGCTGCAGGGCAAGGGGCAGTACGTGCGGCACGTCAAGGTGTACAAGGCCGTCGACATCGACGAACGGTATTTCGCGAACCTGCTGAGGCAGGCAATCAGCAAATCAAAAGCCGCCGCCAAGAAAAAGCGTTCATAACGATAACCGACACCGCCATGCAAAAAATCGTCCCCCACCTGTGGTTCGACAAGGAGGCGAAGGAAGCCGCGACGTTTTACGTCTCGGTCTTCCCGAAGTCCGAAATCACGAGCGCCACCGTCCTTCACAACACGCCGTCAGGCGATTGCGACGTCATGGCATTCACGCTTTGGGGCTACCGGTTCGCTTCGATCAGCGCGGGGCCGTACTTCAAACTCAACCCGTCCGTTTCGTTCATGGTGAACTTCGACCCCTCGCGCGATCCGGAGGCGAAGACGCGCATCGACGAAATCTGGGCGAAGCTCTCCGAGGGAGGGAAAGCGCTGATGCCCCTCGACAAGTACCCGTTCAGCGAGCGCTACGGCTGGATTCAGGACAAGTACGGCGTGACCTGGCAGCTGATTCTCACGAAACCCGAAGGCGAAGAGCGTCCGCCAATCATCCCGTCGTTCCTCTTCACGCAGGACGGGGCCGGCAAGGCGGAAGAGGCGTCAGACTACTACCTTTCCGTCTTCAAGGACGCGAAACGCGGCGTCCTCTCCCGCTGGCCCGCCGGCATGGCACCGGAGAAAGAAGGAACCGTGATGTTCACCGACTTCATGCTCGCGAATCAGTGGTTCGCCGCGATGGACAGCGCGAACAAGCACGAGTTCACGTTCAACGAGGCCGTGTCGCTCATGGTGCGCTGTGAAACGCAGGAGGAGATGGATTACTACTGGGAGAAATTGTCGGCGGTGCCCGCAGCCGAGCAGTGCGGCTGGCTCAAAGACAAGTTCGGCGTGTCGTGGCAGATCGCCCCGACGGCCATGGACGAGATGATGAGCAGGGGCACGCCCGAGCAGATCGACCGTCTGACGCGCGCGTTCCTGACGATGAAAAAGTTCGATCTCGCGAAACTGAAAGAAGCGTACGACGGCAAGACGACATAAAAAAAGAGCCTCGCATTGGCGGGGCTCTTTTTCATTCCGAACCTATTGCGCGGGCGGGGGAACCAGCGTGCCGGGACCTGGGACCGCCGCTTCCTTGTCCGCCTTCCAGAACATCATCCTGTTGCCGTCCATCATGGGCGCGACGCGCTTTTCGAAGAAACGGTTGCCGTCCTTGTCGTCGCCCCTGAACAGCATCTTCGGATGTGACGAGCCGCCGAGGACCATCGCCTTGATGACCTTGAACTCGCCGACCATGACGCCGAGCTTGAAGATGATGATCGCCGCGACGAGCTTCACGACGAGGTGCAGCCACTTTGACTTCGGGTCATCGCTGTTCCACATACGATGGGAGGGGTGAGTAATTACAGACTGTAGTGTACCAAATCGGGACTGACGCATCAAAGGACGATGTCCTCGAAGTTTACGATTTTTCCCTTGTCGTCGATCCGAATCCCCTCCTTCTTATAGAGGGCCAACCGCTCCTTGTGGCACGACGAATCAAGCCAAACCCGCCCGTCGGCGTAGACGATTCGATGCCAAGGAATGCCGCGCGTGCCGCGCGCCTCGGCCCTGCACAAAATCGACGAGATGCTCTGGGACGCCATCGCTCCCCCACCCGCGGCGCGCGCAAGGCGGCCGTAGGTGGTCACTTTCCCCTTCGGGATCGAAAGGGCGAGCATCACGACACGCTCGCTGAAGATGTTGGGCTTTTTGCGGGTCATCGACGGCATTCTATCACGACTGCGGGACCGCATTCACTCGCGACCCCGCCGCCCTTGATTCTCTGATACACTTCCCCTATCATCTCCCAATTATGCGCAAACCCTCCCCGCTCGCCATCATCCTCCTGACCATCTTCGTGGACATGATCGGGATCGGCATCATGATCCCCGTGTTCCCGCAGTTGTTCGTGAACGCCGACTCGCCGTCCTACATGCTGACGCCTGGCACGTCGCTCCCGACCGCCTACCTGCTCGTCGGCCTGCTTTCGGCCAGCTATCCGCTGATGATGTTCTTCTCCGCGCCCATCCTCGGCGAGCTCTCCGACCGCTACGGCCGCCGCCGCGTACTGGCCGTCTGCCTGGCCGGCACGGCCGTGAGCTACGCGATTTTCGCCATGGCGCTGTTCACGAAGAACCTCCCGCTCCTGTTCTTCGCGCGCATCGTCGATGGCATCACCGGCGGCAATATCGCGGTCGCCAACGCCTCCGTCGCCGACGTCACCAAACCCGAGGATCGCGCCAAGTCGTTCGGCCTCACCGGCGCCGCCTTCGGCCTCGGCTTCATCCTCGGCCCGTTCATCGGCGGCAGGCTCGCGGCGGCGGGGGTGACCGTCCCCTTCTGGTTCGCCGCGGGGCTCGCGACGCTCAATCTCGTCTCGGTGCTCATGTATTTCCCCGAGACTTTCAAGACCGACGCCACGCACCGCGTCTTCCGCTGGCTCACGTCGCTCACCAACGTCACCAAAGCATGGACGATGCGGGACCTTCGGACGTTGTTCGCGGTGCAATTCCTGTTCTCGACCGGCTTCGGCTTTTTCGTGTCGTTCTTCGGCATCATCCTGACGGAGAAGTTCGGCTTCACCGAGGCGCAACTCGGCAACTACTTCGCCTTCGTCGGCCTTTGGATCGTGCTCGGCCAGGTCATCCTGGTGCGACGTCTCGCCGGCAAGTTCAAGGTCGAACGGCTGCTCCGCTGGAGCATGCTCGGTACCGCCATCACCGTTTTCCTGCACCTCTTCCCGAACGACTGGCGCATCATGGCCTGCATCGTGCCGTTCATGGCCGCCTCGAACGCGGTGACCTTCGCGAACTTGCAGGGACTCGTCAGCCGCTCGGCAGGCCCCGAACGGCAGGGCGAAATCATGGGCGTGTCGCAGAGCGTGCTGGCGCTCGCGAACGTCGTGCCGCCGCTCGGCGCAGGGGTCATGGCGGCGGCTTTCGGCACCTCGGCCTCGGTCCTGTTCGGCTCGATGCTCGTCATGGCGGGCTGGCTGCTGTTCGTTACTTCCTACCGGCCGCCCGTCGCGGCCAACGCGTGAAAAAAAGGCCGCCCGAGAGGGGCGGCTTTTTCGTTTATGTTGGACCGTACAACGAGCGAACGCGGTCCCAACGCGTCTCTTCGGGAGGGCGGGGAAGGATAGGTGCGTGCGGCGCATGGTGATTTCGCTTCGACCGGCTCGAGAACGCGCAGACGAAGAAGAAGACAGAGCCGGAGGATGTCGTCTCCTAAAAGAATCTTCGCGAAAAGCCGCATGCCCGCGCGGCTTTATTCATAAAAAAGAGAGCCCCTGACGGGACTCTCGACGAACTCACGCCTGCGCCGGCGCTCCCCTGCCGGCCGGAGGCCGCGCGGACAACTCGGCACGCAGCCCCGCCTCATCGAAGCGGTAGCCGTCGCCGAGGAAGCCCGCGAGCGTGCGCGCATCCTCGACCGCGTTGCCGAGGCAGTACGACGCGCCCGGGGACGGCGCCATGATGAAGATGATGCCGTCGCCGACGAGCTTGTCCTTGCCGCGGGCGATCTTGCCGAGGCGCTTGTCGACAAGCTGGCCGCGGATGCCGCCGGCGCCGCGGTCGAGCTTCAGGTCGTTGGCCTCGAGGCTCGGCACGATCTTTTGCGCGTCCCCGAGGAACACCCGCTTGCCGACGAACGGCAGGTCATAGGCGGCGTTCTTCAGGAGGAATCGCGCGATGTCCCAGTCGCCCGCGACGCGAAGCGCCGCCCAGAGGCCGCGCGGCGTCGCCGTGCCGGTACGCATGAACTCCCAGAACGTCGCGTAGTGGTGACGTTCGAGGAACGGCATCGGCCGCGCGGTCGGTCCGAACCGCGTTTCCTTGCGATCATAAACGGCGGGATCGCCATGGACGGCCGCGAACGGGATCTTCGGGTTCTGGACCGTGTACACCTTGCCGCGGAGGAGGTTGCGGGTGCGGTAGAAGCTCCCGGCGACCGGCAGCATGGCGTACTCGAGCCCGTAGCCGAGCGATTGGGCGAAGACGAGACTGGGCGAGCCGGCAGCCACGATGACCGCGCGTGCGAATGCCTCGTCGGATCCCATCTTGATGACGAATCCGCCGTCGCGGCGTTGGATGGCGTCGGCCGAGAGGTGGAACACCGAGTCGATCTCCGCATTGCCGTCGTTCGCCACGCGCACGAAGGCTTCGGACAGCTTGCGGTAGTCGACCGCGTAGCCGTGATCGGTGTGCAAGGCGACGAGCGGGACGTCCGGCCGTCGTCCGATGACGACCTGCGGTTCGACGTCGGTCAGTTCGTCCCTCCCGAGAAGCCGGATGTCCGGGAACTTCGGCAGGAACGCGCGATGACGTTCCTCGAGCGACGCGACTTCCGCCGCGCCGACGCCGAGCACCATCTTGTGGATGCGCAGGCAGATGTGCGGCGCATGCCGCTCGATGAACCCCGCGACGAGGTCCGCGCCGGACCGCACCTTGAGCGCCGCACCGAGATCGTAGTTAGTCTCGATCTCGCCCGAGTGCAGGGTCTGGCTGTTGTTGACCACGTTGGAGTTGACCTGTGCCACCGCGTGCCGTCGTTCCACCATCAGGACGCGCCGGACGTTGGTGTGACGTGCGAGCGTGTAAAGCGCGGCCGTGCCGGTCACGCCTCCGCCGATGACGGCGACGTCGTAGGATTGGCTCATTTTTACGCCTTTCTCCGCGTCGAACGCGGAGGCTGGGGCTGTGAAGGTGCATGCGCCCGACCGCCGGCGTGCTCGCCGCGTCGAACCGTCTTTTTTAGCACGGATGAGCGAAAAGTCAAGCACGCTCGCCTCCTCCGTGCCGTCCTGCTACGATGGCCCGCATGGATGCCCTGAGCTTAAAAGCGGCCAAAAACGTCGGCGACATCGTCCGACTCGCCATAAAACATGCCGTGCCCCGAAAGGCGCTCGTCGTGTTCGACGGACGGACGCCGCTTTCGCGGCTCATCGCCGGCGCGTACCGCGCCGCAGTCCCCGAAGCCGCGTTCGTCGATTTCGACGCCGCGACGCCGGAAGCGGTCCTCGAGGAAATAGGGCGGCTCGCTCCCGGCGACCTCGTCGTGCTTGTCCAGTCGTCGAACTTCCAGCTCGCGGCATTCCGATTCCGCATCGAACTGTTCCAGAGGTCCATCGCCGTCATCGAACACGTGCATCTGGAACGTTCCGGCGACGAGGCGCAGATGGCGACGTACGTCGACGCGCTGGCCTACGATCCCGCGTACTACCGCGGACTGGGACACGCGCTCAAGGAACGCATCGACCGCGCGTCGACGATCGTCGTGCGCTGCGCCGGGACCGCGCTCACCTACACGGGCGGGATGGAGCCCACGAAACTGAACGTCGGCGACTATGCGGGAATGAAGAACGTCGGCGGCACGTTTCCCATCGGCGAGGTGTTCAGCGAACCGAGGGACCTCGCCGGCGTGAACGGCGAGGCGCTCATCTTCGCCTTCGCCGGCATCGATCATCTCGTGCAGATGCACGAACCGTTCAAGGTGCGCGTCGAGGGCGGCCTCCTGACCGCGCCGGACGCGCCGCCGGAATTCGCAGCGGTGCTCGACCAGATACGCACCGAGGAGGAGGTGCTCGTACGCGAATTCGGCCTCGGGCTGAATCCCGCGATGGGTCCGCACCGCACGCTCTCGGACATCACCGCGTTCGAGCGGCAGAAGGGCCTGCACCTCTCGCTCGGCGAAAAGCACGGCGTCTACAAGAAACCGGGTTTCAATCCGAAGAAGACGCACTACCATATCGACGTCTTCGTCGCCGCGGACCGCATAGAAATGGACGGCGAGACGGCGTACGCGGACGGCGAATTCCTGGCGAAAGCATAAAAAGGCCGCCCGTGAAGGGCGGCTTTCCGCTACAGGAACCAAGCGACGGTGATGGCGCACCAGCTGGCCTCGTTGCCGATTTCGGCGATGGCCGACGCGGTCCGATTGCGGTCCCAACCCGCCTCGCGGATCGAAAACGCGACCTGGCCGATGCGCGTGAGGATGGCGAGATGGCCCATCACGAGGGAGAGGCCGGGGAATCCCCCGCTTCCCTCGACGGCGAGACGCCACGCGAGCATCAGTTGCGGCACGACGCGGAAGCAGAGCGCGTACCCGCCACGGGCGTACGGATCGAGCACGCCGACGCCCTTTGCCACGCACCACCCGAGGACGGCGGCGATGCCGGCGACGGCGAACAGCGCTGTCGTCGTGTCGCGCGCGTCCCAAAGGCCGCTCCTGCCCCACGCCATCGCGCCGATTTGCGCCGTGACCATCACGAGCCAGACCGCATACGTGGCGACGGTCTGCCATGTCACGCGGCTCGGCTGCATGCGGTGCGCGCGGACGGCGAGGCCGAGGCTTACGAGGAGGAACGCGTCCCAAAACACGTACCAGCTCACGCCGACGCCCTGCGTCGTACCGATGAGCCGGACGAACTGGGCGACCCCCGAAACGACGGCCGCGACGACCTGCGTGAAAAATAACAGGTCGGCGATCAGCCTCGCCACGTCGGATGCGGACGCTCCCCTTACGTGGCTCCTGCGGTCGGTCATGCAAAAGGACTCCTTGCCGTATGCCTGCGCGGCGGACGGACTGCCTTGATGGCACTACGGCGGGGCCCGAGTGTCAACCGCCGAACGGGACTTCCCTGTCCGCCGACGGACTGCTACGCTCGGCTCACCGACAAAGGAGGATCAATGTACCTTAGGATCGGCCACCGCGGCGCGCCGCATGTCGCTCCGGAAAACTCCCTCGCCGGCCTTCAGGCGGCGCTCGCCTACTCCCCGGACATGGTGGAGATGGACGTCCGCGTCAGCAAGGACGGCGTCGCCGTCGTCATGCACGACGAAAAAATCGACCGCACGACGAACGGCCGCGGCAAAGTCGTCCGCAAGACGCTCGCGGAGCTCCGCGGTTTCCGGCTTGCGAACGGCGAACCGGTCCCCACGTTCGCGGAGGCCGTGGAACTGCTCAAGGGGCGGACGGAACTCAAGGTCGACGTGAAGGACGTCGGCATCGAGGACGTCGTCGTCCGCGAACTCCGCAGGGCCGGCGTCGTCCGGCAGTCGGTCGTCATCGCCTACGGACGAAAGGCGCTCGAGGGTTTCAAAGGCGAATGTCCGACGCTCCGCACGGAAGTCGGCGGCGTGTACTCGCGGCATCAGCGCGGCGCGGCCGTCGGCATCGCCTTGCAGTCGGGAGCATGGGCGCTTTCGGTCAGGCACGCCATCATTTCGGCCCGATTCGCCAAGGAGTGCCTCGAGAAGGGCCTCGCGATACACGCATGGACCGTCAACGACAGGACAACCGCCGAACGGCTGCACGGTCTGGGAATCCCGGCCGTCGCCACGGATCGGCTCGACATCGTTTAGGACGCCCGCCTGGGGCGTCCTTTTCTTTTTACGAAAAAAGCCCGCGTGACGGGCCTTTTCGCGTGACCTCGGTCACCGTTTCGCCGCAGCGTCGTGGCCCGTCGCCGTCTGGACGAGCGAAGCGGCGGAAGCCCATCGCGTCGACGAAAAAACGCCGGCGACGATGCCGACGACGATGGCGAGCGATACTGCCGCCTTAAAGGTGCGACCGTCGACCCGCCGAATGACCGCGTTCATAGACTGCCATCAATGGATGAATATGCGGTAAGTATAGCATTTTTTCGACCCCCCCGTCGAGACGCGAGGAACGTCGAAAAAACGGAACGGGCGGTGTCGCGTTACGGGTACGCCGCCCATGCGCTATACTTACCCCGTGTATGAATGAGAAACCGCTCGGCAGGATCGGTACCATTGCCTTCGACGAACGAACACCCGACGAAGAGGGGTTCGCCGAAATTTTCGCGCACACGATCGCGCCGCGCATCCGGGACTGGAACGAGAACCGGATCATCTACGCCGCGCTTCGGGAAAAACGGACGGAAAAAGTACGCATCCCGCTCATGATACTCGCGGCATCGACCGGCGCGCTGACCCTTTTCGGTCTCGTGCTGTTCGGGCCGTATTTCGCCTTCACCCTCCTGGCGCTCGGGGTCATCGTCATCATGATCATACTCGGATGGGCGAACGCACCCACGTACAAAGGCGCCGAACCGCCGGTCGAAGACGCGCTGAACGACGTGCTGAACCGCTTCGGCATGACCCTGAAGGCGTCAGACCGCAAGCTGTACGACCTGACGGCGGCATCGCTCATCTGGCCCGCCGGCAACGAGACCGGCGCGACGTTCCACTTCGGCGGAAAGTACCGCGATCTCGACATCGACGCACGCTGGCTGTTCCGCTACCGCTCGGAAATCGACCAGAACGGCAACGAGCGGCGGGAACCGACGTTCCGCGGATGGTTCGTCCGCGTGACTCCCCCGTTCGATTTCGACGGCACGACGGTCGTCGTCGGCAGGCAGGGCGCCCTGGTGCAACGACGCGAGAAGCTCGCCAAAATGGACGGCGTCCAACTCGAAGATGCGGCTTTCGCGGAACGTTTTGCCGTCTACTCGACTGATCAAGTCGAAACGCGCGTCATCCTGACGCCTGACGTCTTGCATCACGTGCACGCGCGCGCGACGGACCTCGGCAAGGTCGCGGGCGACCTGATGCTCGCGTTCCACGGCGAGTACGCCGACATCGCCCTCCCCCAGCTCAACACCTCCTTCCTGTCTTGGAACCCGCAGGACATGGCCGCCGCTGCCGATGACATCCACGCCTGGTTCTCGGAAATCCGTCGGATATTCTCCTTCATCGACGGCATCGACGTGCTCGCGGAAAGCGAGGGATTCCGTGGCGAGGCGGCGAGAAACGGTCGCAAGAACGGCGGGCAGGGCTGACGCTTTTCCGCGTTTCGGCGATACGCTACGATGTGCCCATGCCGAACGAAGACAAGGAACAACGCGCGAAAAACGCCCTTGCCGCCGCTTGGGAGCGTTTCGCCGCGAAAATGACGCGTATCCGGTCCGCCGTACTCGGACTGATGCGCGATTTGGACGAACGCAAGCGCGCGAAAGAGATAGAAGAAGCCCGTAAGAAACTGGACCTATTATGAGCGCAGCACCGGAACAACTGAACGACGGCGAGAAGCGGGAGAAGCCGAAATCGCCGGAGCGGGAGCAGACCGCGCGTGAGTCGGGAGAATTTCTGCGCCTGCAGGGAGACCGGATGACCGAAGAGACGATGGAGTCCATCGACGACGCCTGGGGCATGGCCGAGGCGGTCGGCGATCCGGCCGCGGAGCAGAAGCTCGAAGGACTCCGCAGCGAGGCGAAGGAGGCGAAGCGGGAGTTGGCCGCGGCAATCGATGACGTCGATGCTGGATGGGGCGCCGCGCCCGAACCCGCCCCGGCTGCCGTACCGTCAGAAGCGGCGCAAGAGGTCACTGACGAGGACATCGACGCGCTTTTCGGCGACGACGCGGCGGAGAAGACTGCCGAAGCCGAGGAATCCGCCGAACTCACCCCCGAACGCGAAGAGGCGCTCATGGAGGCGGCCCGCATGGCGGAAGACGTCATGAACATGGAAGACGGGTACTTCGAAGGACTCGAGGAGCTCGCGGAAGCGGCGGCGGGCGACAAGGGCAAGCGCGCCGAGATCGTACGCGTGATGACCGAGCGCCTCGGAAAACGAGCCGCGGAAATCATCGACTCGCCCGAACTGCGGAAAGAAATGAGCGAGATGAAGGAACGGCTTTCCGGCCGGTGGGGCGGCGAGAACGGCCCGCCGATCACGTCCGAACTGACGCTGCTCAACCTGACGGCGCTGCGCGAGACGATGGGGAAAAATCCCGAACTGCTCCTCGGCGCGCTCGACATCAAGGGGCGGCTCGAAAAGGCGGGCAAACCCGGCGAGATGTCCTACATGGATACCGAAGCGATACGCATCGGCTACCCCGAGGTCGATCCCGAAACGGGAGAGCTCGTCACCACCATCGAGGTGGGGTTCAAGTACGACGACCCGTCCGGCGAGAACATGACCATCACGCGCGAATACAAGCGCGTCGTCGAAAAAGACAGGGACGGCAATCCGAAAGTGAAGAAGTCCGTGGAGCACGTGCTGTTCGAGCTTCCCTCGACGTTCAAGGCGAACGGCATGGCGGCCGACATCACGCGCGACTCGCTGGCGCAGTACGACGCGCAAGACGTGGACGAGGTGAAACTGCACGCCAACATCGACATGGGCGGCTACGCCTGGGCGGCGTACGGCTACGGATGGGACAAGAAGGACATGGCGAAGGACTTTCTGAAGCAGCCGCGCAACGGCGAGACGGAGGTCACCGTCGGCGACGTGACGAAAAAGGTGAAAGAGCTCTCCCCCGCCGAGAAACGCGAACTGACGGAAACGCAGTCCGAAGACCTTTCAAACAGGGCGGTGACGGAAATCATCAAGAAGGGGCGGCAGTTCGTCGAACTCGCGTCGCGCGAGGCCGGCGTCGACATGGCGGAAATGCTTGCCGAACTCGACGCGCTCCAGGAAAACGCGCTGACGGTCACGCCGCAGACCCTCGCCGAGCTTGGCCGGAAAGGGCCGCAGATGTACCGCGACCTCGAGGGCGGCAAGTGGTACTCGGACAAGACGCTCGACGAGGCGGTCGCGAACGGAGACGTCGACGCCACGGCGGCAGCCGACCTGAAGAAGAAGCCGTACCACGCCGGCAAGGTCGCGCTCATGAACAGCTCCTGGTACGGTTCTGTCCAGCTGAAGCCCGACGGCGATCAGGGCGGCGAGAACCGGAAAATGCTCGAGAGCTACCTGGCAAAGTCGGCGAAGAAAAAACCCTGAATGTTATGAAAGAACGACCGATGGAAAACCCCGCTGACGACAAGGCCATGGAGGGCCGCGCGACGAACAAGGACGGCACGGACGCGGGCGACAAGAACTTCCACGAGGAGGGCTGGAACTTCAATCCCGAATCGGAGAGGGCCCAGCTCGAGACGCTGTCGAACAACGCGATTGCGCTCGAGGAGCAGCAGGTGAAGGGCATCGCCAAGTCCGATCCCGCGCTCGGCGCGAAAGCGTATCGCCAGCTGCTCAACCGCTATCCCGACAACGAACGTTCCGGCGAATGGGAGGCGGCCGCGGAGGAACTCGAAAAGCAGTAGGGATGAAAAAAGGGACGGCGCGAGCCGTCCTTTTGCGATGATAAAAAAACGCGCCCGGGAAGGGCGCGCGTAAGGGCGTCATTGCGACGCGGCGGCTTCGATCGTCATGCGATGCAGGGCGACGACGCCGTTCATGTCGAGGCCGCGGCCGGAGTAGCCGCCGGCGACGGCGAAGGCGACGGGGATGCCGGCGTCCTTGCAGAAGGCGAACACCGCCTCTTCCCGCGCGCAGAGCATGCCGCGCGTGATGCCGCGGAGGCCGCCGATGTGGCACCGTTCGTACGGGTCCATGCCGGCGTTGTACAGGCAAAGGGCGAAGTCGGTGCCGACGGCGGCGAGACGCCGTTCGATGACGTCGAGGTATGTTCCTTCGTCGTACACCATGTCGAGCGTGTTCTCGCCGTCGGGAAGGTACACGTCGAACGGGCTGACGGAGACGTCCACGGAACGGACCCACGGCATGGCGCCGAGGATGTCGTTCGTGCCGCCGCCGCAGTGCGCGTCGAGGTCCAAGATGAGCACCCGTCCGCCGGTCTTGCGATGCGCCGCGATGGCGGCGAGCGCGAGGCCGTTGAAGGTGCAAAATCCCGAACCGTATGCGCGGCCGGCGTGGTGCAGCCCGCTCGAAAGCGTGCCCGAGACGCCGTCCTTAAGCGCGGCCATGGCGGCGGCGACCATCCCCCCCGTGGAGGAACGGACCGCGTCCCAAACGCACTCGTCCCACGAAAACCCCTGGCCCTGGGCGAGCTCGCGGGGAGCGCCGGTGCGTACGGCGTCGATATAGGCCGACTCGTGCACCTCGCGCAATTGTTCGGCGGTGACCGATTCGGGCCGGAGCAGAGTGACTCCGGCGACCGGATCCTTGCGCAGGTTCATGGCGATTTGCCGCGACTTGCGCATCGTATCGAACTCGTAGGCGGAATTGACGTACATTTCGCTGTAAAAGAGCTTGAACATATCTCCCTCCTCGGCACTCAGTTAAGCACAAAAATGCGATTTTGTCAATCCTGACGGACAAAAAATGCCGCGGCCGCGCTGGATAAGCGCGGTCGCGGCGGAGGATCACGGCGACACGGGTTCAGCCGCGAAGCCGTGAAGTCGGAGAGCCATCAGGGGTTGCCGACGGGCGTGCCGCCGAGGAACCCCTCGTTGCCGCCCGAACGTCCGGGGGCGGAACCGGTGATGCGCTGGAACTCCTCGGCACCGACGTAGTAGACGATGAAGAGGGCGTCCGGCGTCTCGTTCCAGAAGTCGAGGCGGTTCGGGTCGCGGGTGACGGTCTGATTGACCACCGCGCCCGCGCCGACGCCCATGCTGGCCGACCTGGTCACGCCCTTCGCGACGGGACCGCCACCCAGCATCTCGAGGGCGCCACGCGACCGATAGGTCGGCCGCGGCTTCGGCTCCTTCGACGTGAACAACGCGATGCCGAAGGCATCGACGCGCTCTTCCGCGCCGATGACGGCCGTCGCGACGTCGCGCGTCATGTCCTCGGTGAAGACGAACTCGCGCGTCTTGCCGTCCTTGGCACGGAAGCCGTCACGCCAGAGCGCGCCGGTGCAGGTCGTGGCGATGTAGTTCTGCTCGGGCCAGTCGGGACCGGCGGTCCAGCCCTTGGGCGGCGTACGGCGGTCGTACTGCTCGAGGCGGATCGGCGGCTCGACCTTCTGTCCCGTGACGGCGTTCACGCCCTGCGCCGAGAACAGCGCGGCGACGTGGTGGGCGTGGTGCGCGTTCATGGTGAGGTCGATCCACACCATGTGGTCGGGCTTCGCGAGCATGAAGCAGCTCACGACGCCGCGGGACGGGTCACTCCTCTGCCAGTGCTCCGGGCAGTTCGGGAAGTCGTCGACGCGGTAGACGTCGGCCTTCTGGTAGCGGGCGAGGCCCTGCGTCATCTCCTCGCCCCGCGCGTCGAAGCGCGACTTGGTGGCGGGAGGCATGTTGATCTCGCAGCGCAGGCCATTCACCTCCATCGTCGTGAAGCCGCGCGGCGGCGCCTGTCCGATGGGTCCGAACGGGGTCTTGGTCTGTGACATGGTCTCTCTCCGAATGTGAACGAACGAATTCCCTTCCCTAGATTCAGGGAGGGCCCTGCTGTCCCGGGCGCATTGTGCGTACCGGCTGGGGAGACGACGGCTTCGGCGGATGCCGACGACGTCATCTCTCCCGCCCGTACTGGCCGCGATGTCGGTGCAGATGCAAAAAATTAGCCTATTTAGGCCATTTTGTCAAGACTGCTCGCACGGCCTGCGGTGAATGCCGTACAATGAAAGACCTATGGACCGCCTGCGCAAAATCCTCCTCGCCGCCACCCTGCTTTTGACGCCGACCGTCGTCGCGGCGGCACCCTCCCCCGGCTCGCTCGTGAAACTCGCCTGCGCCGCCAAGGCCGACGTGAACGATCCCTGCAAGGCGGTCTATTACTACGGGAGCGACGGGAGGCGTCACGCCTTCCCGAACGACAAGGTCTACTTTTCCTGGTACGCGGACTTCTCCGGCGTGCAGACGGTATCGTCATCGTTTCTCGCGTCGCTCCCGCTCGGCACGAACGTGACCTACCGGCCCGGAGCGAGGCTCGTGAAATTCACGACCGACGACAAGACGTACGCGGTCGGCCTCGGCGGCACGCTCCGCTGGATCACTTCCGAGCAGGCCGCATCGTCGCTGTACGGCGGCGCGTGGAACACGAAGGTCGACGACATCCCGGACGCGTTCTTCGCCAATTACCGCTTCGGCGCGGACATCGCTTCGGCCTCGGAGTACTCGACGTCCGAGGAGGCGCGATACGCCGCCGTCATCGACGACGACCTTCCCGCGACGCGGCGCTCGGTGACGGTGGCGACGCCTTCAGGTTCGTTCGCGGCCGAGGTGGTGAAGCTGCGGAAGGACTGGTTCACAATGCTGACTGTCGCGGCCGAGTCCGCCGATTGCGCGAACGGCTGTGCGGCGAAGCCGCTGCTCGCGTACGCGCAGGAGCGCGGCGCGGCAATCGGCATCCACGGCACGTACTTCTGCCCGCCGGACTACGCCGACTGCGCGGCGAAGGTGAACACCTTCCTCTGGCCGTTCTTCGACTCCCCCACGCGCGCGATGCACAACGCGTCGAGCCTGCCCGTGCACGAGGGGCCGATGCTCGTTCAGACGACGGACGGCAGATTCCGCTTCTTCCATCGCACCAAGGAGTTCGGCACGTCGGTCGCGGCATTCGAGAACGCGAACGGGACGTCGCTCGACGCCGCGGTCGCGAATTACCCGTCGCTCGTCGAAAACGGCGCGCTCGTCGTCGAAAGCGAGTCACGGCTCGATGACGGGATGCGGACGGTGAAAGGGACGCGCGGCGGCATCGGCGTCGACGCGCGATTCGTCTACCTTGTCATCGCGAAGTCGGCGACGGTCGTCGATCTCGCCCGCATCTTCCGGGCGATCGGCGCGACGGATGCGCTCAACCTCGACGGCGGCGGGAGCGCGGCGCTGCTCTTCGACGGCAAATACGTGACGGGGCCCGGACGACAGCTGCCGAACGCCATCGTGTTCGCTCCGCGGCAGTGACCGCGAAGACGAAAAAGAAAACCCGCCCATGATGGGCGGGTTTCGCGTTCACAGCGTACCGGCGAGGTGCGCGCGCATGACCTCGGTATGGTCAGGGAAGGCGAGATCTTCGCTCCCCGTGAGGATCACGCGCTTCCTGACTTCGGCATTGGGCGCAAACGCCGGAAGGCCGGACTCGTCCGGCGCGACCGGCGGACACCGCGCGAAGACGGTCAGGTAGATGCCGTTCTTCGACGGCCCGTCGGTGACGATGTCGAACCGGTCGGGCGCGATGACGATGCCCGTCTCCTCGCGGAGCTCGCGGCTCGCGGCCTCGCGGAGCGTCTCGCCAGGGTCGACGTAGCCGCCAGGAAGGGCCGGCCACCCGATTTTCGGCTCGATTCCCCTGATGACGCCGACGAGCCCGTCACCGACCGGCGCGAGCACGACGATGACGGGAAGCGGGTTCACCCACGTCGTCACGCGGCACCCGCCGCAGGTCTTGGGAAACGGCCCGTCGGCGAACTTTTCGCCGCAGAACGAGCAGTGCGCGTTCTTCTTGAGCGGAGTCATCGCGTCCTCCTACTGGATGGCGAGCATCCGGTCGATGGCGACCTTCGCCTTCGACGCGACGTCGCGGTTGATGCGGATGACGTCGCCGTCGACGGTTTCCCGCCGGGGGTCGGTCGCGTCGTCGAACACGATCTCGTACTTGTCCTCGCGCAGGGACGCGAGCAGCTTCTCCATCGTGTTCTGCTTCATGAAGCCGCACTCGGCCTCCTGCGAGACGGGGATGAACTCCTTGCCCCGCGCCTCCTTGCGAAGCCGGTAGATCATCCCCTTCTCGGTGCCGATGACGAAACGGCTCGCGGCGCTCGCGTGGGCGCGCTGGAGCATCCCCTCCGTAGAGAGGTAATAGACCCTCCCTTTCGGCAGGATTCCCGCGTTCAGCTTGAAGAGGCACGACGACGCGCAGCCGCACTCCGGGTGGAGCATCAGCTCGGCATCCTCGTATTCCTCGAGCGCGCGTTCGGGCGCCTCGTCACCTATCTTCTCGTGCACGTAGCAGCAGGCGTTGTATCCGCCGAACGGATTGGCGTAGACCTCGACCAGGTCGGGATTCACGCCCATCTCATTCACGGCCTGCCACTTCATGACGTGACCGAGGAACTTGTCCGGGAGCACGAGGACCTTCGATCCTGGGTGCTCCTGGCTGGCGCGCGCGATGACCGTTGCCGTGTTCCGCGACGTCGAGACGTAGTCGCAAATCGCCTTGGTGTAGGCGTCGCTGTTCACGTACGTCACGAGGACGCCGTCGGGGTTGCGCCGCTTCCAGCGCTCGATCCAGGAGTGGTCCGTGCCACGCACGAGCGAGCAGCCGTGTACGTCCGGGTCGCCCTGGACGTAGACGCGCGTGGCGTCGCCCGTGATGATCTTGGCGGTCGCGCCCATGAAATGGACGCTCGAGAAGTCGACGCGGGTGGCGCCGGCGTCCCTGACCTTGAAGGCGAGCCCGAGCGAATCGCCGACGAAATCGGCGATCTCCTGGAGCTCCGGGTACTGGTAGTTGTGGCTGACGATGGTCGAACCCTTCGCCTTGGCGAGGGCGCGCACCTCGACGGCCATGTCCGCCAGCTCGTGGCACTTCGTGTGCGTGTACCGCCCGGGGTAGAGGTCTTCGGCGTAGCGCGCGAAGAGGTCGTACCAGCGGTGCGCGAGAACGTTTGCTTCCGACATCGTGGACTCCTTGAAAGGGCGTTGCAGGACCCTAGCACGTCTTCACGATTTTGTCAGTACCTGCGACGACATGACGGACAAAAAAAGCCCCGCGCGAGAAGCGCGGGGCGAAGCGAAAGATCAGTTGGACGTCCGGTCGAGAAACGTCATGTCGGGGATGGTGTCGCGCCGGACGTCGGTCGGGAACGTCGCCGCGGCAAGACTGAGGAAGACGATTTCATCCTCCGGTTTCGCGGCCGGCTTGGCCTCGACGAGAAGCGCCGCCGGGCTCAGGAAGCCGATATCCTCGCCGCCGAGCCAGGTGCGGCCCGACTGCCAGCGGTCAGCCTCCCAGCGAAGATGCCGGACGCAGCGATGGCCCGCGGGGTCCCGGTACACGGTACCCCAGAAGTGGACGATCGCGGAACGCCACGACGTCGGGATGAGCTGCGGACGTTCGAGCAGGAAGTCGAGGACGCTGGCATTCAGCGCCGGCCTGTTCCCGAGCCTGCGGCGCAGGATGCCGGCGTTGATGCCGCCGCGACGGACCTGCTCGTCCTCGAAGTGCAGCGTGACCGCGTCGGGCGTCCATTTGAACGGCGGATGGAACGCATGCGACTCGACGGACCAGCCGTCGGGAACGGCCGGCCACTCCTGCATGACGCTGATCGCGCTCCTTGCGACGACCACTTCCCTGACGCGGTCGAGAGTCGCGTCTTCGGTGAGCGTGTCGACCTCCTTGGCCGACCATCCGTTCCTCTGAAACGCGAGATAGAGCGCGGAGATGCGATCTTCATTCAGGGTGACTTGTTTCATGGTCCCAACCTTTCCTTGATTTCCGATCGTTCCCGACCGGCCATCATGGAAACCGGTCGGTTCCATGCCGTCACTTTTCAATGAACAGCAGGACATCGTAGCGTAAAAACGGGCTTTTGTCAATGATGCCGGCGAGCAAAACGTTAAGTATCAAAAAGCCGTCACGCGTGAAGCGTGACGGCTTGGATGTCAGCCGGACCAGTGCGCGCCCCGGGTGAGCGCTATGCCGATGGCGGCGTTGTTCTCGAGGTCCTCCGCATCGAGGTAGTTGCGACCGTCGCCGCGGACGCTCGCGACGAAGTTCGCCATGATGGCGCGGAACCGCGCCGGGTAATCCGTCGGTTCTGCGCGGAGGAGCTGGACGTTGCCGGTCTCGTGCGACTGGCACTCGGCGTCCCCGCTCTCGCAGTCGACCGTGAGCGTACCGCGAGCGAACCGCACGCGGACGTACTCGGGATACCGGCGCGTCTCGAGCATGCGCGTCCCCTGAAAGGAGAACGCGATGCCGTCCTGCCGGATGCCCGCGACGTGGTAACGGTCCTGGGTGTCCCAAAGCCGGCGTGCCACGCAGTCCGTCCTGCCGAACAGGAAGTTCATCAGGTCGTACTCGTGGTTCAGATGGTCGATGAGCAGCCCTTCATGGAGCCCGACCTTGCTCGCCTTGTGGTACGAGAAGTCGAGATCGAGGGAGATGACCGCGCCGAGTTCCTGCGTGAAGAGCTTGAGGCGGTTTTTTATCCAGACGTACGGCCGGTCGAACCGGCGCGGATGGCAGCTCGTGACGACGAGGCCCTTCTCGGCCGCCCGCGCGAGCGAGGTGCGCAGCGCCTGGAGATCGTGGTCATCAGTCGCCGTCGGCTTCTCGCAGAGCACGTGCTTCCCCGCGAAGACCGCGTGAAACAGCGTCTCGGCGTGGAACTTGTCGGGACTCGCGACGACGACCGCGTCGACGTCGTCGCGTCCGAGCAGCAGCTCGAGCGTCGTGTAGCGCGAGACGCCGCCCTGCAGGCCGAGCGCCTCCTGGAATTCCCACATCCGATGCTCGGACGGGTCGCAGAGCGCGACGAGCTCGAGCTCGGGGATGTCGAGGGCCGGCCTGGCGTGCGACTGGAGCGCGTGCTCGCCGCAACCGATGACGGCGTAACGGATTTTCTTCTTCATGCTCATCCTCCGTTGAAGGGACGTGCTCATGACAAGGAACGACGACTGACGATAACACCCGCCCAGCCAGACGTCAACGGTAGCTGCTACCGATAAGAAGGGCGGGGGGACGGGCATTTGCGGGCAACAGCAGCGGCTCCGAAAAAAACGCCCCGCGGAAAGCGGGGCGTCGTTGTCAGAGCGTCAGGAATTTCGCTTTGACCTCGTGCGCGCACGCCGCGAACTCCGGTGAGTCCGCGAGGTCGGGACGCCAGGCGAGGCCGCGCGCCATCAGGTCGACCGTGTCCTTGATGTACGCGCCGGGAACGACGCGCCCCTCGGCGTCGCGGTCGCGGCCCATGAGCCACAGCGTGTCCGCCACCTGGATGGCGGAGCCGATGTCATGCGTCACGACGATGATCGTCGTGAGCTCGTTCATCGCCGCGACTTCGCTCACGAGCCTGCAGGCCTCGTCCTTCATGAGCGGGTCGAGTCCGGAGAAGGGCTCGTCCATGAGGAGGAAGTGCTCGCTGCACATGAGCTGCTGCGCGATGGCGATGCGCTGGCGCTGGCCGCCGGAAAGCTCGGACGGATACCGGTCGACCTTGTCGGCGAGCCGAAACCGCTCGAGCAGGTTCTGCGCCTTCTCCTTCGCCTTCGCGCCGGAGAGGCCGCCCATCTTGCCCGCGACCATCAGGTTGCTCCAGACGGTGCGGTGGGCGAAGAGGAGGTAGTTCTGCGGCACGACGCCGACCATGCCCGGGGCGACGGGAACCTTCTTGTCGGTCACGAGCACCGCTCCCGTGTCCGGCCTGTTGAGGCCGGCGAGGATGCGGAACAGCTGCGTCTTCCCGACGCCCGACGGGCCGAGGAAACTCACCACCTGCCCCTGCGTGCGTCCGGGACGGACGACGTTCCGCACTTCGGCGTTCACGCCCCTGAGGACTTGGAAGTCGCCGAGCTTCAGCGACACGTCCTTCACTTCGAGCAGCGTTTCGAGGATCTGGTAGTCCGCCATGGGTCACTTCCTCTCCAGGCGCAGGTCCGCGTACGGACAGAGCGTCCTGCGAAGCAGGCCGATGCCGTAGTCCTGCAGCAGGCCGACGGCGAGAATGGTGATCTGGATGGCGAACACCGCGTCCAGCTTGAAGTGCTTGTTCTCGTTGAGCAGCAGCGCGCCGATGCCGCCCTCGGAGCGGACGAGACCCTCCACCATGGTGAGCATCATCCAGCCGATGGCCGCGTTCTGTCGCAGCGCCTCGAGCGCCTGGTCGAAGGTGCCGAGGACCACCACCTCGTGGACCGTCCGCCACTCGCTCATCCGGAGCGTACGCGCGTGGTCGAACTGTTCCTTCGGGATGGCCGCCACGACCGACGACATGGACGTGACGTAGAACACCGTCATGCCGAAGACGAGCAGCCAGACCTTGAGCGCGTGGCCCTCGAGGTAGAGGCCGAAGAGGAACGTGAGGCCGGTGAGCCCCAGGAACCGCAGTTTCGAGATCGCGGCGATGACCGGGCGTGCGCCCGGCAGCACCGTGAGGTACGCGAGGCCGAGGGAGATCGCCGTCGAGAGCGCGATAGCTTCGGCGTTGAGCCAGAGGCTCGTGACGATCTCCTGCCCGAATGACGCATTGGACCACAGGTCGCCGAAGGCCCCGAGGACCTCCGTCGGCTTGGGCACGACGCGCGGCGGGAACACGGCCCACCATGCCAGGAACAGTCCCGCCCAGAGCATCGCGACGAGTCGGAGGACGTTCCTCGACACGACGCGATTGGGCGAGAAGGACGACAAGAGTGCCTTCATTTGCAATGACCTCCGTTGGATCGTTCGTTCCGAGCGGCCTTCTCCTTGCGGGGAAAGCTTCTCGGAAAAACGCCCGACCGTGGATGACTCCAGGGTCGGGCAGCGTGGACGCACCATGCGGAAGGCGGTGCTAGCGGGTCGACTTGATGACGATGTCGACGCGACGGTTGAGGGCGCGGCCCTCGTTCGTCGCGTTCGACGCCACCGGATCGCTCTGGCCGTGTCCGATGACCGTCTTGATGCGGCCCGTCGGGAAGTCCGCCGGCGCCTTCTGCTCGAGATACCGCTTCACCGCGTTCGCGCGCGCCTCGGAGAGGGACACGTTTCCCGCGGGGGATCCGACGTTGTCGGTATGGCCGTGAATCTCGACGTACGTGTCGCTCGCGACGACGAGCACCGCGAGCAGCTGGTCGAGCTCCTTCGCGGCGCTCGGTCCGAAGCCGGCGCTGCCGGTCTCGAACGTGATGCGCCACGAGCGCTTGGCCAGCGTCTCGGTCGCGGCCGCGGGGTCGTCGAACTTCTGGGTGTCGACCGCGCCCTTCGCCATGCCCTCGTCGGCGATCTCGCGGATGTACGAGGTGTCGACCACCTGTTCCACCGGCGGATACGTCGGGAGGTCCTGCGGGTACTGCTGCTTGGCGATGTCGCCGAACAGCTTGTACGCGGCAGCGTAGGCGTTCGCGGCCCCGGACTCGAGTCCGAAGTAGCGGAGGTTGTCCGCCAAGGTGAAGACGCGCGAGCCGCCGAGGGGAACGAGGTTGCCCGTCGCATCCGCCTCTTCGACGCCGCGATAGTACTTCGCCCAGTAGGCCGCCGTCTCCTCCTTGTAGATCTCGGCGCTGGCCTTCGCCGCCCGCATGAGGACGGGTTGGCCGCCGCGCTTGACCTGGTCGCCGCCCTCGAAGACGGCCTTCAGCATCGACTTCACGGTCCCGCGGTTCTCGCGGTTCCACTTGCGGATGCCGATGATGGCGTTCGCCATCTGCGAGCCGTTCTCGCGGGTCGAGAGGACGGACACGAGCCCGCCCTTCTTCTGCGCGACCGCCACGTCACCCGGAGTCCAGGTGACGACGCCGTTCACGCAGACGCGCTTGGTCGCGCCGGTCTTCTTGCCCTTCTGCACGACCGGACGCTCCTCGCACGCCCCCTGGATGTACTTCTCGTCGGCTTCGACGAAGCTCGACGTGCCCACCCAGTTGAGGCAGTCCGGATCGTAGGTCGTGACGTCGGGGTTGTTGCAGATCTCGTTCTCGCGGGCCCAGAACAGCGCGATGTTCCAGTCGCCGTCCTTGAGGACGCCCGCGACGAGCAGGCCGGGACCCGCCTTCTTGGGGTCGGACTTCACGGCCTGGGGGGCCATGAACTTGTCCTCGCCGAACGAACGGCCGGCGGAACCGACGATCTCCGCGCGGTACTCGGCGCCCAGCTTCTCGAGCTGGGCGTTGAGGCCGGCGAAAAACGCGGGGCCGGCGTCACCCATGATGGTGACGAAGTTCGCGCCGTTCGCGCACTGCTTGGCCCCCTTCGAGAGCTGCGTCGCGCACGCGACGAGCGCCTCCTGCATCTTCCCGTAGTCGTCCTGGCGCTCGATCGCCAGGTTGACCCCGTTCTTCTGCATGAGGCTGCCCTGCATCGTGGCCGTGCCGCCGTTCGCGAGCGCGAGACCCATCTGGGCGTTCCAGGGGATCACGAGCATCTTGATCGGCGAGCCCGGCATCGATGCCGGAGCCGTCGACGGCAGGGAGAACGTGCCGCCGCCGTTGTCGGCGGTCGTCGTCTCCTTGAAGTCGGCGAGCTGTTCCGTGGTCGTCGGTACGGTGGACTGCTGTTTGGCGCTGCCGTGGTTCACGACGTAGTACCGCGCTCCGTAGATCGCGGCACCGATGCCGATGACGGCGAGTGCCACCTTGGGTCCGGTCTTCAGCTTTGCCATTGTTCGGATTCTCCTTCTCGGTCTGTAGCTTCTGGTTCGGGGTTGCGCGACCGCGACGTGCGGTCACTTCCTGCGTTCGAAGAGGCTCTGCACGCTCGCGTCACCGCCGTCGGGAACGGGAGCGTCGTCGTCGCCGACCGTCGCGTCCACGCGGACGCGGCGCTCGACGGGCGAAAGGAGCAGCTGCTCGGTCTGCGCGTCGAGGCGCTTCTCGAGCTCCGCCAGCGCGTCCTCTTCGAACACGCCGTTCTCGAGGTCGACGGAAGCGATGAAGCCTTCGGAGACCTTCATGAAGTCCTCGATCTCGCCGACCTTCTTGGCGTAGTCCTCCGCGAGGTACTCCATCGCCTGATCGAAGAGGGCCCGCTTGTCGGGATCCCCCTTCAGCACCTTGAGCGCCGACGAGAACGCGCCGTAACCGGCGAGGATCGCCTTGCGCTCCTGCTCCTTGACCCGAACTTCGTCCTCCATGTCCTGGATGGTGAAGTCCGAGGTCTCGCGGAGCTTGCCGAGGAGCTTGTAGAGCGCCTCCATCTTCGTGAGCAGCGCCTGCAGCGTGACGTTCGACTGCTTCAGGCGGCCGGCCTTGCGGGAATTGAGGACGAGCGCGGACCGGACGCCCTTCTGTTGGGCGACGCCGGCGAGCTTCAGGCTCTGTTCCCGTTCGGCGGCGTTCTGCGCGATGATGCCGCGCAGCCGCTGGATGGTGCCGTTCAGGTTGGCGATCTGCTTGTCCATGGTCGCGAGCGACTTCTTCAGGTCCTCGACGTAGTTCTTGAGGATCCCGATGGGATCGATCTCGACGAACCAGCCGGTGATCATCCGGAGGAAGCTGCGCGCCATGTAGGAACAGAGGGTGCGGACCCTGCTGTTCCAGATCGGCGAGGTCAGCACGAGCAGGACGACGCCCAGGATGCCCGCGTAGACGGCGTTCTCGAGCACCGCCACCAGCCATTCGAGGAGAATGGGCAGGTACTTGTACACGAGGAGGCCGCCGGCCACGGCGAACGCGCCGAGGACGATCTTGCCCGTGGTTCCCTCCGGCTTCTGCCAGAAGGACTTGCTTGCCATTTTCTGAAGGTCAGCCATCACTGTGCTCCTTTCCCGAGTCGGGAAATCTGTTGCTTCTTCGCCGTAAGTTCGGCGCGGAACTGCGCGGCAGTCGCGGCGAAGCGCCGCTGCGTCGCGTCGATGTGGGCGCTCTCGGCGGCGATGGAAGACTCTTCCTCCGCCGTCGACCGTTCGAGCGCGGCAATCTCCGCCTTCATGGCGGCGATGCGTTCGCGCTTCTGCGCGACGGACGCCTCGAGCGCGCCGACCGACTTCTTGCGCGCGGTCGCGGCCGCCTGCTGCGCCTCGCGTTCCTTCTGGTCGAGCGCCTGAAGGCACTCGTCCACGTCGAACATGATGGCGTCGAGCGTCACGCCTTGCGGCGTGAGCGCGGCGAGCACGGCGCGGAACCTGGTGAACTCGTCCGGGATGACGGGCGCCATGCTTGCGCTCATCGCCTCGAACTGGCTGAACGCCGGTTTCGCGGCGGCCTGCACGTCGACCTCGAGCACCTTGCGGATCTCGGGGTCGGGAGCGGCCTGGCCCTGCGGCGCGTATGCCTGCTGCGCCACGGGCGCGACGTAACCGCCGGACGGCCTTGCGGGCGCGGCGGGCTTGGGCTTGTCGGGCTCTTCATCGAAGAGCGCGCCCTTGATTGCGCCAAGGAATCCTCCGCTCTTCTTCTCCTCGGAATCGGACATGATGCTGCCTCCTTTTTCGGAAATGCGTAATCGGGGTTCGGGTCCGAATGCTGGTGGACCGAGTCTGTTTTTGCCTTCCGTTTGGTGTTGTCAAAGAGCAACAGCCAACCCTATACGTTACGCCTGTTTTGTCAAGCGGTCGCGGACGTAGCGCGTAGTGCGGAAAAATGACTCAGGTATCACGATATTTTGCCGTCGGGCGAATTGACAAAAGCCTCAAAAAGTGCCTATACTTACCGCCGATTAACCTTCACCAAAAATATGTCCCGATTCGCTACCCGCATCGCCGCCCTCTCGCTCCTCGTCGTCGGCGCCGGCTGTGCGACGAAGACCGTCGCGCCGTCGAACGTCGCCCCGGCGGAGTCCCCGAACGCGGTCATCGCGCCGGTCGAACCGCCGGCGGGCGCTCCGCCCACATCGGCTCCGGCGGCGCCTGCCCCTGCTCCGGCGGCGCGCAAAGTCACCGTGAAACTCAGGGCCGTCGGCGACTGGAAGCAGTCCGGTACTGCCACGCTCACCGACCTCCCGGGCAACGAGACCCGCATCGACATCGCGCTCGCCGGACCGAATCCCGACGTGTCGCAGCCGGCGGCGATCTACTCCGGAAACTGCGCCGCCGCCCAAGCCGAGGTGCAGTATCCGCTCGCGCCGGTCGTGAACGGAAAATCTTCCACGGTGCTCGACGTCAACCTCACCGCGATCATCGACAAGGCCGAGCAGGCGCTCAAGGTGAAGCGCGATCCCGTCGACGGCAAGCTCCCCTACGCCGTCTGCGGAGAACTCAGGTAACCCGCGACGCGCAAAGCCGGCCCACCGCCGGCTTTTCGTTTTCCCGCTTTACACGACGCCGGCGTGTGGCACAGTGGACGTGGCCCTTTTTCCGCACAGGAGTCACCAATGGAAGATGCCGTCACCCGCCTGCTCGCGGGCGGTCCGCTCGTCGCGCTCGCCGCGGCGTTCCTCGCGGGGTTGCTGTCGGTGGCGACGCCCTGCGTCCTGCCGATGGTCCCGATCACGCTCGGCGTCATCGGCGTGAAGCGCGACACCCCGCGCCGACAGGCACTGGCACGCGGCGCGCTCTACGTCGCGGGCATTGTCGCCTCGTTCACCGCCCTCGGCCTCCTTTCGGGGCTGACTGGCAGGGTGTTCGGCGCGCTCGCCGGCAACGTCGCCGTCAATTTCACGCTCGCCGCGCTCCTCGCGCTCATGTCGGCGAACGCCTTCGGGCTGTTCGAACTCGGCATCCCCGGCTCCCTCCAACGTCTCGCCGCGAAAACCGGCGGCGCGGGCCCGGCAGGCGCGTTCGCCATGGGACTCGTCGCCGGCATCGTCGCGATGCCGTGCATCGGCCCGGTGCTCGTCGGCATCCTGACCTACGTCGGGACGACGCGGAACGCGGGATTCGGCGCGCTGATGCTCGCCTCGTACGCGATCGGCTTCGGCCTCCCCTTCCTGCTGCTCAGCTCGCTGGCGCTCAAGCTGCCGAAGGGCGGCGCGTGGATGCAGGCGGTGAAAAGCCTGTTCGGCGTGGCGCTCGCGGCAGGATCGTTCTGGTTCCTGCGGCTGGCGGTTCCCGCGCTGCAAGGCCGCGGCTCGTACGTCGCCGGCATCGCGCTCGTCGTCTTCGGTTTCCTCGCCGGCGCCGTTTACCTGTCGTTCGACGGCGGACTCGTCGACAGGGCGAGGAAGTCGCTCGCGCTCGTCGCGTCACTCGTCGGCGCGGCGCTCGTCATGAACGTCGCGCTCGCGGCTCCCGCCGGGATCGATTGGTGCGTCGAATCCGAAGACGCGTCCTGCCTTCCGAAGACGTGCCGGGCAAAACCGGTGACGGTCGTCGTCTTCGGCGCCGATTGGTGCGGCTTCTGCAAGGAGCTCGAGCAGACCACGCTCGCGGACCCCCGCGTCATCAAGCGCCTGCGCGGCTACGGCGCGATTCACGTCAACGTCGACGAGAATCCCGATGTCGCGATGGCAGCGCGCGTCCAAGGCCTGCCGACCGTCGTCTTCATCGACGGCGACTGCCGGGAAATGGGACGCGTCATGGGCTACAAGGATCCCGAGGCGTTCCTCAAGGTCCTCGACAAGGTCGAAGAAATGAAGAAGTGAACACGCCGGGCGCGCTTGCGCCCGGTTCTTTTATTACGAAAAAGCCCGGACAAGCGTCCGGGCTCCGTCAGTCCAAGTAGCCGCCGCGATCGTATGCCCGCTTCTTCTCGACCGCCTCCCGCACGCGAAGCGTGATGTCTTTGGCGAGAAGCTTGTTCTCCTTACCGCAGATCGCGCAGAGGCAGTAGAACGCGTTGTGCGTATCGTAGGTCGGCTTTACGTCCACCTCCTCGACAAGCAGCTTCGCTTCGCAGGTCGTGCACGTGACTTCCATCGTCCACGGCACGTTCCACTTCCCTTCCTTGAGCACTTTCATGACGTCCTCCGTCTGTTGCAAGGATCATGCAGCGAGGGACCAGCCCCCTCGCTGACACCGCCACGATGCCATGAACCGCAAAATTACACCGTAAAAATTCGGAGAAAATATTGACAATAACGTATTTTATTCTAAAATAAGCTCAGAAAGAGTAACAAATTATTACGAAATAATTCGTAAATATGCCGTCTTCCGCCGTAACGGCCGCACAACGCAAGGAAATCGACGAGGTGCTCTCGCGTTTCGGCTTGGGACCGAATGAGCGAGCAGCGTACCTGGCCCTGCTCCCGCTCGGGCTCACGACGCTCTCCCCCGTCAGCCGCGCAGCCGGCCTTCCGCTGACGACCGCGCAGTCGGTGCTCGCCCGCCTCGCCGAGATCGGTCTCGTAAAAGTCACGAAACGGAAGTCGCGTCACGCCTATGAGGCGTACGACCCGGCAGTGCTCCGTGCCATCGTCGAACGGCAGTCCGAGGAACTCGCCGGCGTCATCCCCGTCCTCAAGAAGCTGAAGGCGGAGACGGCGGTCCAGCCGAAAATTCGCGTCTACTACCGCGAACGCGTAACCGACGTGTTCCATCAGGCGCTTGCGGCCAAGGAAAAGCTCGTCTGCGAGATCGTCGCGGCGAAGGATCTCCAGGATATTCTCGGCGAACGGTTCCATTTCTCGCGCCGCCGGGTCGCGAAGGGCGTCCGGCTCAAGAGCCTCCGCGTGCAAGCACGCGAAATCAAGCGATACTCGGCGGCGACCCACGAGCGCGAGCTTCGCGAGGCGAAATTCCTCCCGAAAGAGCTTGCCTTCCGCACGTCGCTCATGTTCTGGGACGACACGGTGGCGTTCTTCACGACGAAGGACGAAGGGCTGGCTTGGACGGTGGAGAGCAGGGCGCTTCGCGAGACGTATGAGCAGCTCTTTGCACTGCTTTGGAGCGTGAGTAGGAAGATGGAGACGGCGTAAACCTTAATGGTGGGGACGGGTCCTGTCCCGGTTCACCCCCAATGGGTGCTCGGGCTCGGCCCTGCGCGCCCATTGGGGGTCCCCCGAACCGTGCCACCCGTCCGTACCTGATTGGCCGCGCTTCTTCCGGCGTTATTGAAATATATGGAAATCGCACGCGAAGTCTTTGTGCGATTTCTCGAAGAGAACTCTAAAAAAACCGCCCGGGAGAAGTCTCCGGGCGGTTTTTCGTCACGCTCACGTAAGATCAGCCGGCCTTCACGACCTTGGCGGCGATCTCCTTGAAACCCGTGTACGAATTCATGATCTCGAGCGGCACGGCGAACACCACGGTGTTCGACGCGTCGGACGAAATGTCGTTGATGGAGTTGAGCGTGCGGAGATGGAGCGCGCCGGTTGACGCCGACAGTATATCGGCCGCTCGCGCGAGGTTCTCGGCAGCCGCGACTTCGCCTTCCGAACTGATGATGACCGCGCGCCGTTCGCGCTCCGCTTCCGCCTGCTTGGCGATGGTGCGCACCATGTCCGGCGGCAAGTTGATGTCCTTGAGTTCGACCGTCGTCACTTCGACGCCCCAGCCGAGCGTCGAATCGTCGACGATTTTCTCGATCTTGTCGGAGATGACCGTCCGCTGGCTCAGGACCTCGTCGAGGGTGTGCTCGCCCGAGATGTTACGCATCGTCGTCTGCGCGAGCTGGAGCACGGCGTAGTCCATGTTCATGATCTCGATGACCGCCTTCGCCGGATCGACGATCTTGTAATAAATGACCGCGTTGATCTTGGCGGAGATGTTGTCCTTCGTGATGCACTCCTGCGTCGGAACGTCGACGGCCTTCAGGCGAAGATCGACCTTCTTCATCGTCTGGAACACGGGGATGACGAGGCGCCAACCCGGTTCGGCGATGCCGGTGAAGCGGCCCATGGTGAATTTTACGCCGCGCTCGTACTGGTTGACCTGGCGGAGCGACCCCAGGACGACGAACAGCGCGATCCAGAAGAGCGGCCAAAGGAGGACGTACATAGGCAGTCTTAGCCGTAAGTGAATGAATACGACGGCAGGATAGCACGACGCCGACATACGGGAAATTGCCCCTGCCTTCACGCCGTGCTACACAACACGCGTGCCTGATCCGGCACTGACGGATCGGCGCCACGCACCTTTTACGCACCGAGGACGACATGAACGATACCGACTGTCCCGAACTCGGGGACGACGATCTCGTCTCCCCCGAGGCATCCCGCGCCGTGGCGTTCGGCCACGCACGAGACCCGCTCCTCGCGCTCCGTCGCGCGGAGCGGTACGCCGACGGCGGCGGCCGCGTCGCTTCGCTTCCCGACCTCGCCGAAGCGCGCCTCGCCGCGGACGTCGAGGACGTCGTCTGGGCGAACGACTTCGTCACCGCGTCCGCGGAGTACTACGGCCGCTCCCCCGGGGGCGTGCGTCTCATCGCCGTCCTGCACGGCAGGATGCCGCACTTCGGATCCGGATGCGCCGAGTGGCGCGACGGCATCCCGCAGGAGGACTTCCTCCGCGTGATCGGCGGCGCGTTCGGCGCCGTCGAGCTCGTTGAACTGAAACGCCTGTTCGAACTCCGACCGCACCCGTTCACCGAGACGCTCACGTACGGACAAGCCTGCGACGATCCGCTGACGCGGGCGCGGCTCGGCCGTGCGGCCGACGGTTACCTCCGCCTTCAACGCCGGATCGCGACGGACTTCGTCGACGGGCGGGAAGACTGGGCGGAGAGGAACGACTGCGTCATCCGCGTCGCCGGTCCCGACAAACGCCCGTACGCCGGACGCGAACCGGAGAAGGGCGTCGCAGCCGCCCACCTGCTCACGCTGTCGTCCGCGACCGACTACCTTCACGGGCACTACGGCGGCAGGACCGCCGTCCGCCACCTGAGCCGCATCACCGCGCTCGGAACGTACGCCGCCGGTCCGGCCAAATTCGTCGCGACGCGAGGCGTGGGACCGGTCGCCGCCGTGCTGCCGGGAATGGACGGCGTGCTACGCGACCTCCCGAAACTGTGGCCGCGCATCAGCCGTCCGGCGCCGGCAGATGCCGGACCGCCGCCGCTCGCGGCGCTCACGAAAGTGGGGATGCACTGGTTCACCCAGCGCGCCCGCGAGGGCGTCGGCGAAGACGACGGGGAACCGGAATACCGCATCAGCGGCATCGCGCCGGCGGGCAGGACGGAATTCACCGCCCCGATCCGCGCGGGACTCGGCCGTCTGCTCTACGATCCGCGCGAAATCGCGCTCGTCGCCCCCGATGACGCGAACGCGTACCGGCTCGTCGGCGAACCGCGGACGGTCTGGAACCGCAAGGGAGCGTCGCACGTTTCGGTCGAGGTGCGGTTCTACCGCATCCGCGCCGACTGCCGCTCCCGGCTTCCGCCGATGGAGGAGGTCGCCGACGACGTCGCGCTGGTCGACGCGCTCACGCCGGAACGATGA
>CAYOXM010000005.1:20584-29402 GCA_964407925.1 uncultured Gammaproteobacteria bacterium | reverse complement strand
GCTGAAAAACCCCGCTCAGGCGGGGCGTCGTTCCGTCCGTCGACCGTTTTCAGCGGACGGCGCGCTTCGCCGCCTTGAGCACGTCAGAAAACAGCGTGTTCGCCTTCACGAAGTACTCTTTCGCGCCGTGCCGCAGGGCGTGTGCGCGATCGCTTTCCTGGCCGAGGTTCGTCACGACGAGCGTCGGGATGCACCGCACGGACTCCTCGTCGCCGCACAGTCGTTCGAGCACCTCGAATCCGCTCATCTTCGGGAGCACCAGATCGAGGATGACGAGGTCCGGCTTTTCCTTCCGCACCAGATCGAGACCGCTTTCGCCGTCGGTCGCGAGGGCGACGTCGAACCCGGCGTCGGAAAGCCCGTCGACGTAGATGTCGGCGAACGTCCTGTCGTCTTCGATGATGAGCACGCGTTTCTTGCGCATAGGAAATCAGGATGCCGCGTCGGGCGCGGGCTGCGCCGGGGCTCCAGCAAGCGGAACGGTTATGAAGAACGTCGTGCCCTTGTTCTCCTCGGACTCGAACCAGATCTTGCCGCCGTGCAGCTCGACGATCGACTTCACCACGTAGAGCCCGAGGCCCGTGCCCTGCACCACGCTCTTCGCTGCGTTGTCCGCGCGGAAAAACTTGCGGAACATCTGCTTTTGCGCGGAACGGGGGATCCCCATGCCCTGGTCCTTCACGCTGATCCGCACTTCCGTGCCGTCGTTCTCCGCGCGCACGGTGACGGTCGTCCCTTCCGGCGAGTACTTGCTCGCATTCGAGATGACGTTCGCGAGCACCTCGCGCATGAGCAGCCGGTCGACGTCGATCGTCGGCAGGGGCTTTTCGGCAAAATCGAACTTCTGCCCGCGAGACTGGAGGAGCGCCTCGTGCTCGGCGACGACGCCGGCGATGAGCTCGGCCATCGCCGTGGGCTCGGGCGAGAGCTTGGTCGTGCCCGCTTCGAGGCGCGACACGTTCAGCAGCTCGTTCACCAGCACTACCATGCGCTCGTTCGCCTCGAACAGCTTGTCGGCGAGCTCCTTCTGCTTCGGCTGAAGCGCGCCCGCGTCGCCCTTGCGCAGCATGTCGGAAAGCCACTTCGTCGCGGAAAGCGGCGAGCGCAGCTGGTGCGAGGCGATGGAGATGAACTCGGATTTGCGGCGGTCGAACTCCGTCTCGTCGGTCACGTCGCGGAACACCTGGATGGCGCCGATGACGTTGCCGTCGACGAGGATAGGCATCGCGGTGATCTGCGTCGGGAAGCGCGTCCGGTCCTTGCGAACGAAATAGTACGGATGCGGGAGGACCGGCGACAGGTACTTCTGCTTCGAGGTGAGCGCGACGACGGTCGGGCGCTTCTCGTCGGGAACGAGCTCGCCCTTTTCGTCCTCGAGCCGGAAGAAGCGATACGAGATGTTGCCGACCATGTCCTTCGCCGTCCACCCGAGCATGCGCTGCGCCTCCTGGTTCACGAACGAGATTTTCGCCTGCTCGTCGGTCACGAAGAGGCCGTCGCCCACGCTCGTGAGGAGCGCCTCGAACCGCGCCTTCTCGAGGTCGGACATGCCCTTGTTGAACTCGAGTTCGACCGTGCGCTTCTTCACCTTCTGTTCGGTCGTGGCGTACGCCTCCTCGAGCTTCGCGGTGATCGCGTCGAAAATGCCGGTAATGTCGTCAAGCTCGCCCATGCCGAACTGGAGGTGGCCGCGCTCCTCGAGGTCGCCGCCGACGACGCGGCGCATCGACATCGCGAGGCGGCGCACGCGGCGGAGGATGAGCAGGTCGCCGAGCGCGAGGCCGAGCCAGAACGCGAGCGCGGCGAGGAGCGAACCGATGACGGCGACGCCGAGCAGCGCCTGATCGAAGTTCGCGCGGGCCTCGGCGCGCGGGATGGCGACGTACACGTAGAGCGGGAGGCCCTTCAGCCGCGTGAACGCGTAGGTGCGGCGAACGCCGTCTTCGCCGACGAGATCCGCCGCTCCCTCCTTGCGCGAGAGGATTTCCGACGTCAGCGCCGTTTCGGGAAGCGCCTTGCCCGCCCACCGGTCCTTCTCGGGATGCCGTACGAGCATGACGCCGCGGCCGTCGAGCACGCCGAATCCCGTGTCCGCGGAAAGCCCGTCCTCGCCCGAAGGCAGGGCGAGCGCCGAAACCTCGTACGCGATCCAGGCGACGGCGGTCACGCGACCTTCGGCGTTCTTCGCCGGAAGCCCGAAGGCGAGCACGGCGACGTCGCCGCCGGGCAGCACTTCGTAATCGCCGGCGGCGAACGCTCCGGAACTCGCGGCACGGCGGAAGAACCGCCGTTCGGCGACCGAGCCGCGGTCCTTGCCGGAAACGCAGAACGCGGCGCCGTCCGGACCGGCGGCGCCGACCTCGGCGACGCGCCGGTCAGCGGCGACGAGCGCCGCGGCCTTCGCGCCGCACGCGGCATCGCGCGCGGAAACCGCGGGATCGGCGAGGAACGCCTCAAGCCTGCCGCGCGCGTCAGCGACCACGCGTTCCTGGGTAAGCGCGGCGACGCGGGCGATGACGAGGGCGTTCCGCCGCGCGTCCGCTTCGGCGGCGGCGGACAGGGAGAGGGCCGCGCCTGCCGCGATGCCGACCATCGCGAAAACGACGAAGAGCACCGGGAGCACGAAACGCGTCCGCAGGCTCCGCAGGTGCACGTGATCAGGCTGGTTTTCCTCCAATTTCCAGCGCATGATTTCCCTTGAAGTATAGCAAAAAAACGACCCGAACGGAAGGGCCGGCCGGAACGAAAAAGCCCCGCGTTACTGCGGGGCGATTTGCACGAAGTCAGTGACTCGGGCGCGCTTCGCGACGGCGGAGCCTGCGTTCGTCGCAGGCGTGCCTGACGATCTCGAGGACGCGCTTCGGGGCGAGGCCGCTCCCCTTTTCGCGGGGAGAACCGATGACGTTGTCGCTTCCGCCCCAGCGGTCGTTCGACGAGAGGCCGATGCCCTCCTCCTCGTTGAGGAGCTCGCAGATGCGTTCGAGCGGGAATCCGCTGATGAATCGCGAGCGGCGGAAGACGCAGTACCGGTGGCGGTCGCCGCACTTTGCGACATGGGCGACGAAGGCCTTGATGCCCTCGTGCGCGATGCCGTAGTTGGCGTGCTCGCCGATCTTCCTGACGTACGACCAGCCGTCGAACTGCTCCAGGACCTCGAACCGCGTGTCGGGATCGATTTCCTTGCCGCGGCCGAACAACGTGTCGCGGATGCGGCGGTGCATCGACTCGATCAGCGCGGCCATTGCGTCGCCGCCCATCGTGTGCAGCGAACGGTCGGCCTTCGCCTCGTAGAACGGCTGGCTCACCCACACGAGCTTCTTGAGCAGGTGCCAGCGTTTCTTGATCGGATACAGGCCGGCGGACATGTCGAGCAGGTCCTCGAGCTGGATCAGCATCTTGAGGCGCGGACGGTCGATGTGCGACGGATTCCTGAGGATGTAGGTCGCCCAGGTAACGTCCTCGTCGCAATCGTTGACGTAGATGTCTGCGCGACGATGTCCCTCGAACGAGAAGGTCTCGAACAGTCCCATCTTCACGAGGTGCAGCGCCTGCGCGCAGGACGACCGCGTCGCGATGCGGTCGCAATCCTCGTGATGGTTGATGTTGAGGATGAGCCCGTCGGCGGACGACCGCGGCGACCCGCGGCAGTAGCCGTCGACGGCCATGGTGTAGGGCGGATACTTCATGAGCTGCGCCCAGCTCACGGTTTTCCGCGGTTCGACGATCAGTCGGACGCTCATGGGGTGACCCCTGCCTTTCTCTTTAGAAAGAACCAAGCCGGTTCCAAGGAGCGGCTGGTAACAGTAGACCCCGTACCGAGTTTGTCAACGGCCTCTGGCGGGGCCGTCAGTATAATAAAGAGGGACCCGCGGCTGCGGGTCCCTTTACGGCGGGCAAGCAGGCAATGGCCTGCTGAATTGAGAGAAATGCGCTAAGGCGCACCCCGCTCGCCGAAAGCCGCAGTATCCGCGCCTTGGCGCGGGCGGCTTATTTACGCCTTGAACGGGGCGTGCCCCGACCATCCCCTGAAGGGGTGCGCGCGGGCCGCGCCGGTACGCGCGGCGATGTCGTCGCGCAGGGCGCGAACCGCACCCGAACGGGCGGCGAAGACGGCTTCGCGCTCGGCGAGAACCGCCTGCACGCGATGGGCGAGCGGAACGCCCGCTTGCGCCTCGAGCGCGACGACGACGTCGAGGAGCGTACTGCCGTGATCGAGCGTCGCGGAAAAGAATCCGTGGACGTCGGCGGCGTCCCGATAACGGTCGACGAAGCCGCAGTGCCCGCAGAGGTGTCCGATCCAGACGGTGCCGCAGCGTCCGGAATCGGCGGCATACGCCTCGCCGAACGCGACCTTGCCGCGCTGTCCGCAGCACGAGCACATGTAGACGCTCTCGTGACCGATGAGCAGCGCGACGCGGAACGGCACACGAGACGGCGACGCGACCTGCTCGCAGACCTCGATGCCGGTCGCGCGCAGGCGTTCGAACAGCGGGGCGAGCGCGTGCGACGTCCGCGGCTTATCGGTCGGCTCGCGTGGGGCGGGACTCGCGTTCCGCGCGAGCCTCCGCCGACGGATGAGCTCGAAAACGATGAAGACGCCGGCTCCGACGAAAAAAACTGCGGGGAGCACGGCGTGCACAAGCACGTCGAGAACGGCATCCATGGCGACCTCCTCGGAAGGAAAAATGAACGACGGTGGACCATATCCCTATCCTGCCGCGCGGTCAACCCCATTCGCTTGCTTACGCAGCTTGTTTACCGCATAATGAGGGGGTACACTAGCGCATGAAGTATGGGCATTGCCATATCACTCAAACGACGGCCCGAGGAAGACGACGAGCTTCTCCTTTTCCCTGAGGCGGGCGGCATGCCGACGCTCGGAGAGCGGCCGGCACAGGATGACGCATGGCTCCGCCATCACGAGGAGGGCCAACTCGCCGTCGACGTCTACGAAACCGACAAGGAACTGGTCCTTCGCTCCGCCATCGCCGGGGTTAAGCCCGAGAACCTTGAAGTATTCGTGCACAATGATATGCTCACCGTCCGCGGAAAGCGTTCCGTGGAAGAGGAATCGGGCGCACGGGCGCTCGTCCGTGAGTGCCACTGGGGATCGTTCTCCCGCTCCGTCATCCTCCCGACCGAAATCGACGTCGACGGCATCACCGCCTCCCTCAAGGACGGCGTGCTGATCGTCCGCCTGCCGAAGGTCGAACGTTCGAAACGCATCAAGGTGAAAGAATCCTGAGTGCCCGGAGTTAAAGAGTCGAAAGTGGAGAGTTGAGAGCATTGCGCTCTTTCCCCTTTCAACTTTCCACTCTCGACTCCCCACCCGCATTATGGCTTTTCCAATCACCGTCAGCTTCGAAAACCGGGACGGGAAGGCCGCGACCCTGCGCACCGAGGGCGGCCACCGTTTCCGCTATCCCGCCGAACACCTGCCGCAAAACTGCGTTCCGGGTGATTCGTTCTGCATCGACCTTTCCGCGGCCGAAAAAATTCCGGCGACGGACAGGACCGGCATGGCGATGGCGGTACTCAGCGAGATACTTACCGAATCATGAGCGAGCACGGGAACGCTGCGTCCAACATGCTTTCTGCGAAGAAGGCGGGCGGGCGCGGAACGAAGGGAAAGAAGAGGTCACCCTTTCCTGTACGTGGGGTGGCGATTTTTTTATTGCTCGCCTTCGTCATCGCGCTGGGCGTCGCCGGTTCCGTCGCCGCGGCCCCGGGCATCATCGCGAAGGGCGTCTCGGTGAACAACCTCGATCTCGGCGGAAGGACCGCCGATGAAGCGAGGCGCTTGCTCAAGGAGCGCGTGTCCGCGATGGAAATCGCTTACGTCGCGAAAGACGCGCGTGCGACGCTCGTCCCGGCAGGCAGCCGCAACGAGGGGCGCTTCGCCGAGTTCTCGGTCGATGACGCCGTCACGTCCGCGCTCGCCGTCGGCCGCGGTCGCGGACCGCTCGCTTCGCTCGCCGAACGCGTAAGGGCTCGTTTTTTCGGCGCCAGCGTCGCGCTTCCCTATTCCATCGACGATGCGGCGCTGCAAAAGGCGCTCGAGACGCGGCTCTCAACGAAGACGCGCCCCGCGCGCGACGCGAAGCTCGTCGTTCGCGCCGGCGACGGCGTGCCGAAGGTCACTTTTGAAAAAGAGCAGTCGGGCATCGACATCGATTACGCGACCGCCGTCCGCGAGACCGAACGCCGGATCATGGCGTTGGTCTCCGAGCCCGTCACCGTGCCCATCCGCGAAATCAAGCCCGCCCTCACGACGAAGGACATCGAGCCGCTCGCGGCCGGCGTCACGTCGGCGCTCGCCAAGGCGCCGCTCGCGCTCGAGGCGAAGGATGAAACCTGGACCGTTTCGCGCGACCTGCTGGCCGACTGGCTCGCCGCGGTCCCTTCCGGCGACGACCCCGGCGCGGCGCGGCTCGGCATCGACCCGCTGAAGGCGGGGAGATTCCTGTCGTCGCGCGGCGCGGCGCTCGCGACCGAACCGAAGGACGCGTCGTTCGAGATGAAAGACGGCAAAGTGACGCTGTTCGAACCAGGCGTGCACGGCGAGGCGCTCGACGTCGAGGCATCCATCGCGGCCATCGAGGCCGCGGTGTTCGGCGACGCGCAAGGCGCGCCGATACCGCTCGTCATGAGCGACGTCCGCCCGACGATCGACACCGAGGATGCCAATCCGTTCGGAGTGAAGGAAATCATCGGCATTGGCGAGTCCAATTTCCGCGGCAGCCCCGCGAACCGACGCCACAACATCGCGGTCGGGGCCAAGGCGGTCGATGGGACGGTCGTTCCGCCAGGCGAAGAATTCTCGATGATGAAAACGCTCGGCACAATCGATGGGACGACGGGGTACAAGCAGGAACTTGTCATCAAAGGCAACGAGACGAAGCCCGAGTACGGCGGCGGCCTTTGCCAAATCGGATCGACCGCGTTCCGGGCAGCGCTCGATTCGGGACTCGTCATCACCGAGCGGCGCAACCATTCGTACCGCGTACCTTATTACGAACTCAACGGCGATGGCAGCTACCTCGGGCCAGGCAAGGACGCGACCATCTACGATCCCGCACCGGATTTCAAATTCAAAAACGACACGGGGCATCACATCATCATCAAGACGGGTATCAGCGGAAATCGGCTTACGTTCACCTTCTGGGGGGTCCGCGACGGAAGGCGGGCGGAACAGACCGCCTCGCGAATTTCCAATATCGTCCAGCCTCCCGAAAAAAAGACCGTCGAAACGACCAGCCTGAAACCGGGCGAAACGAAATGTACCGAAAAACCGCACGTCGGCAGCGACGCAGTGTTCACGTATACGGTCACCTACGCAGACGGCAAGGTTGAAAAAAGGGATTTCTTCAGCCGTTACCGTCCATGGCAGGAAGTTTGCCTAGTAGGCATCGATCCGAACGCCCCGAAAACGTCGGGTGTCGGAACGCCCGATGCCGGCGTCCCCTCGGAAGACGCGGCCGGAGCAACGGGGAACTGAACGAAACAAGGCCATATGGTCATCTCATCTCCCGCGTGCCAAGCCGAACGCGGCACTTACTTTCATAAGCACGGAACACACCACCAATAAATATGCACGAACACGCGGGCGACAAGACCGGAAACGGAAGTGTGAAAAGGATTGGGGTGGCCTTTTTCCTAAATTTTGGATTCACGATTCTCGAACTTGTTGGAGGCTTATGGACAAACAGCGCAGCGATACTCGCCGATTCGCTTCATGACCTTGGGGACTCACTCTCCCTCGGCCTTTCGTGGTATTTCGCGCGGCTTTCGGCACGTGAACGCACCGCCCGTTTTTCATATGGATATAGGCGCTTTTCCCTCCTCGCGTCGTTGATTAGCGGTGTCGTCCTGATTATCGGATCACTCCTCATCCTTTCAAGAGCCGTACCGCGATTGTTTGCGCCCCAGCACTCCAACGCCCAAGGAATGATTGCCCTCGCCGTCA
This sequence comes from uncultured Gammaproteobacteria bacterium, assembly GCA_964407925.1. GTDB lineage: Bacteria > Patescibacteriota > Patescibacteriia > SG8-24 > SG8-24 > CAYOXM01. Next base: position 21,436 of record CAYOXM010000005.1, on the reverse strand, counting down.
TTGGCATCGCGGTGAACGGGGCTGCCGTCCTCCGCATGAGGAGCGGAAGGACGCTCAACGAGCGGGTGGTTACATGGCACTTGGCCGAGGACGCGCTCGGTTGGATCGCCGTCCTAATCACGGGCATTTTCATCTCGTTCTACGACCTCCATGTCCTCGATCCGATTCTTTCGGTGCTTATCACGCTCTACGTGCTCCGCAACGTCTTGAAGAATACAAAGGAGGCCGTGCTGACGTTTCTCCAAACGGTGCCGGATTCATTCAATCTGTCCGACATCGAGCGAAAGGCGGCCGCGCTTCCCGGCGTCAAGGCGGTGCATGACACGCACATCTGGTCGCTCGATGGGGAGTATGCGGTCCTCACGACGCATGTCGTCGTGAGCCCAAAAAGTACCGCGGAAGAAATGTACGCCGTAAAGTGCTGCGTTACGGAACTTGTTAAAAAAGACGGCATCGACCACCTAACCATCGAAATCGAGCGGGAGGGAGAAATCTGCCATGGGATGACGTGCGAAATGTCACCGGGAAACGCTACCGGCCCAACCGGAAACTAAAAAACGGCCTGCGGGCCGTTTTTTCAATACCATCCCTGTGCAGTTACGGACGGTCATCGCACTCGGGCGGGTGACGCGGTTCGGGGACCCCGGCCTAGCGCGCAACGAAGTGAGCACTTGGCCGGGGTGAACCGCGGCAGGACCCGCCCCGTGACGAGACCGCTTCCGTAACAAACAAAAAAACACCGCAATGAGTCGCGCTCAAGAAGATTACTCGAAGGGGAGCATGAGCCGGAGCCCAGGACATCCTTCAAGTAACCCCCATGCTTGTCGTGAGCGCGAATCGCTGGGGTGTTTT
>CAYOXM010000005.1:0-20484 GCA_964407925.1 uncultured Gammaproteobacteria bacterium | reverse complement strand
GACGACAGCCCGTCGTCCACCGACCTCTCCCAGTGCCGCCACGGCGTCCGTGACGACAAGGACTGCGTCGACTGCAGGACCGAGGGCTGCGCCGGCGGCGGCGACTGTTCCTGCGGGGACTTCCACAACCGGAAGAACCCGGTCTCATTTCCCCGCCACTAGCGGTTCACCCCTGCCTCCCTCCGCCGCGCGCGGAGGGAGCCTCACCTCGCTTCTCCCCCAAAGGAGGCGCGAGGCGAGGCCAAGGCCTCGAACCGACATCACGCACGTTGACAATCATCGGCAGTGCCCAGCAAAAAGATCTCGGTAGAAGTGCCCGCAAGGGCGGCTGGGATAATCGAGCGGGTTCGACTCCCGACGCTGCCACTACGACCATCAACCGTCGCATCGCGCGACAGAATCAGGAGTGAGTACGATGAACCAGAAAGCGATTCCGATTCCGTCCGATCTCGACGCCGCATCGGCGTACGAGATGCTGATCCGCAACCGCTGCGCCTACTACGCGGCGCAGATCGCCCGGGATTACGATCTCGGCGCGACGAAGATGCTTTCGGCGGCATTCACCGCCTACCGGCACTTCGACCGCTTCGGCTTCGAGGACGCGGCCCGCAAGGTCGCGGACGAGTTCGGCCTCACCGCCGACATGATCCGCTCCATGTACGCCGCCTTCTCGGGCGACGTGACGGTGGTGCGGAGCATCATGAGCCTGCCTCCGATCGACCCGCCGCAGGAGGGCGGTCCCGCGTCCAACTGAAGACGCGGGCTCCGGACACAATCCGGAGGTCACTGTCAGTTCAACCGCAATGTTCCAGACATGTTCGGAGGTGTTCTCATGGACTCCCAATTGGACTCTCTACTGCAGCTTCTGAAAGCACCTGACTCGGACGGCGAGACAGGGTTCGATCCGGAGACGCAGTCGCCGTACGTCCGGCTTCCGCTGGACGCCGACCCGACGGTCTTCATCTGGGCCTACACCAATACCGGAGAGATCCGCATCCGGTTCAGCGAGGGCGGCTTCATCAAGCACAAGCTCTTCCGATTCATCTGCGCGACCGCCCTCACCGGGGTCGCGGACGACGATTCGGTCGAGGTGATCAAGGAGGACCACAACGTCCTCGTGATGAAGTACCCGCGAGGACGGGTGACCGTCGTCACCGCGGCCAAGCCCCTCTCGGGCCGGCTGAAGATGGCGGTTCGCGTCGTCCTGCCAAAGGACGATCGGATCGTCGAGAAGCGTCTCTCGGAGGAGACGGTCAAGGAGATCGAGCTTCGCGTGAAGCAGGTCGAGGCCCTCATCGAGACCTACGAGGAGGACCCCGAGGCACGGGAAGATGACGAAGAGCCTCGCAAGAGGACGAGCGGCATCGCGCTCGCCCCGGCAGTCTGACAGGACGGCCGCAGGACGAGGCGCGATCCGCGCTTAGACGGAGGCCCCGCACGCTCGTGCGGGGCCTCTTCTTAATTCATGCCGCTGCCGTTGCACGTTGGCAGCGCATCCGCTTCACTAGCCGCACGAGCCCTTTTTACAAAGCCGCGCAAAGGCCGCATGCCCCCGCGCGGCAAGGAGGACCGGATGTCCGGCCACCACCATCACCACGGACACGGCGCCACGCGCGCGGCGGTCGTCGCCACGCTCGCCGTCAACCTCGCCATCACCGCCGCGAAATGGATCGCGTTCGGCGTCACCGGTTCGCCGTCGCTTTTCGGCGAGGCGGCGCACTCGACGGCGGACTCGATGAACCCGCTCGTGCTCTGGTTCGGCCACCGGCGCAGCACGCGGCCGTCGCACGCTCGGCATCCGCACGGGCACGGCCGGGAAGCGTTCTTCTGGACGCTCGTCGCCGCGGTCATGATGCTCGCCGTCGGCTCCGCGCTTACCGCGTCCCACGGCATCGAGAGCCTGCGGACTGGCGCGGTCCCCGACCGCTCGCCCGTGGCGCTCGGCATCATGGCGCTCGCCCTCGTCGGCGAAAGCTGGTCGCTGCTCGTGGTGTGGCGGAAACTCCGCACCGAGGCGCGCGAACGAAAGGCGAACATCGGCGACTCGCGGAACCCCATCCTGCTCGCGCTTCTCGTCGAGAACGGCGCGGACGTGCTGGGGGTGACGCTCGCGTTCGCCGGCTACGGCCTGTTCGCGCTGACCGGCGATCCCCGCTGGGACGGCGCGTTCTCGCTCGCCATCGCCGCGCTGCTCGCCTGCTCGTCGCTGTTCCTCATCAACCGGAGCCGCTCGCTCATCATCGGCGAAGCCGCTCCAGAGGAAACGGTCCGTGCGGTCGCGGAGGCGGCGAAACGGCAATCCGTGGCGAAGGTCGAGCGCGTCGTCGCCGTCATGCGCAGCCCGCACGACGTCGAATGCCGCGTGACCGTCGCGTGGGATCCGAAATGGTTCGCGCGCCGCGCGATGAACGGCAACGGCGTCAGCGCCACCGGACTCATCGAGGCGCTGCGCGAAGAAACCGCGGCCCTCAAGGACGACGTCCGGCGCGCGGTGCACGACGTCACGCACGTCGACGTCGAAATCGCCGAATGACGCCCCGTTTCCCGCCGGGCGTTTTCTTTTTCCGCGATTGACGCGTGCGCGCCGCGCTGCCACCATCACGCCACGTTCCTTCCGCCAGGAGGTTGCCGTGGAGAAGACGTTCGAATTCCGTCGACATTCGATCAAGGACGGCCCCACGTCCGCGACCATCGGCCCGAAAGGGTACGCCCTCGCCCGCGCGGTCGGCGCGGCGCAGCTCCGCGGAAAGGGGTTCACGGATTTCTTCGTGAGCAGCTTCTTCCGCACGCATCAGACGTTCGCCGCGTTCGCGGAGGGGGCGGGCGACTTCATGCTGAAGCTCGCGCCGGCGTATCCGCCGATCTACGTCGAGCGCGAAGACGCCTGGGCGCTCTGGCGATTCTGCCGCGGCGCCGAGATTCGCGGCGAGGACATGATGGCCGCGGCCCTCGCCCATGACCGCACGCTCGCGCTCGGTCTCGGCTACGAGTTCGTCTCGCGGTTCGTCTGCTGGGCGCGGGATTTCGCTGACGGCGCGAACGTCCTCGTCGTCGGCCACAGCCCGCACCTCGAAATGCTCGCCTACGCGCTCACTGGCACGCTCGTGCCCGGCCTGCGCGAATGCCAAGGGCTCCGGATCATCCACGACGGCACGACGTTCTCGCTCGACGCGACGTCGCCCGACCTTGACCCTTCCCCGCTCCGCGCCGCGCTATTCCCGGAAAGCAAATGAAAAACGCCCTCGTCAGAGGGCGTTCTTTTTCATTTTTCCACCAACGGGCTGACGACAGGGGCGACCCGCGCTCGTCGTCGAGACCGTGAACCACTCACGAAGGCGGCCCGATGACGCCGCCGCAGTGGGGCTCGATGACGAGCGTGGGTCGCCCCAAAAACTATTTAACAATCTTATCGATCAACCCGTACTTCAACGCCTCGTCCGCGGTCATGAAGTAATCGCGGTCGGCATCCTTCTCCACCTTCGAAAGCGGCTGGCCGGTGTTGTCCGACAGCACCTTGTTGAGCATGTCCTTCATCTTCAGGATGCGCTCGGCCCGGATCTTGATGTCCGAGGCCTGGCCCTCGGCGCCGCCCATCACCTGGTGGATCATCACCTCGGCGTTCGGGAGCGCGAACCGCTTGCCCTTCTTGCCGGCGGACAGGAGCACCGCCCCCATCGACGCGGCCATGCCGATGCAGATGGTCGCGACGTCGGGCTTGATGTAGTTCATCGTGTCCATGATCGCGAGGCCGGCCGTGACCGAACCGCCGGGGCTGTTGATGTACAGCTTGATGTCCTTGGTCTTGTCCTGGCTCTCGAGAAACAGGAGCTGCGCGACGATGATGTTCGCCACGTGCTCGTCGATGGCGTCGCCGAGGAAGATGATGCGGTCCTTGAGGAGACGCGAGTAGATGTCGTAGGCGCGCTCGCCCTGCGGCGTCTTCTCGATGACGGTCGGAATGAGGTAGTTGGAGCTGATCGCGTAAGGATTGGCCATAGAAGGGATGAGGTTCCTCCGCAGTATAGCCTTTCAGGGGATGGCCGTAAAACGGGGCTGGGCTTGACCGGCGGCGGCGAACGGCTACCGTGTCTGCAGGCCTTTCACACGCAAGGAGGAGGCACATGAGAAAAACGATACTGGCAGCGGCGCTTTTCGCCGCGATCGTCGCACCCGGATGCGGCGGAGACGACGAGGGCGCCGGCGGCGGGCTCGCCACGGTCGCCATCGGTTCGGACGCGCTCGATCACGGGGCGCTCGCCGCGCCGCGCGACGCCGAAGTCACGGTCCGGATGGACGCGAAGGACGGCAACGGCAGCCCCGTATCCGCCGACGCGACGAGCTGGGCCGCTTCGGGCGACGGCATCGAAGTGCGCGCCTCAGGCGCGACGGCGACGGTCGTCATGCATCGCGACTGGTTCGACGCCGCCGGCAGGGAGCCGGAGGCGACGCTCACCGCGACGCTCGATGGCAAGACCGCGACGGTCACCGTGCGCGGCGTCATCAACGCGAGCGGGACGTGGAGCGCCAAGCTCGGCAGCGGCCTCGCCTACCCGCTCGACCTCTCGCAGGTCGGCAGGACGGTGACCGACCGGTCGACGCGCTACTCCGGCACGATCACCGGCAACACGCTCGCCATCGACGTCTCCGGTTTCGCCATCCGCGGCACGTTCCTGTCGCGCGACGAGGCGAAGGGCACGTACTCCGGTTCGGGAACGAGCGGCCCGCTCACCTGCACGCGCCAATAGCTCGGCGCGTATTCACGAGACCGTCTTCATGGCGGTTTTTTCTTTTGTGGAGGTTCAAAGTTACAAAGCTCAAAACTCGAAGCTCTAACCCCTGAATCTCTGCGGCCTTGAAGCTGCGCCCCATTGACTATCCGCCCTTTAAGCGCTTAGGTGACGCTAGGTCGTTCCTTCCCCTACCGACCGATCAGGAGGTTCCCATGACGCGCAGGTCGCTGTTGCTTCTCGCGCCGGCCGCGGCAGCCGCGGCGTTCTTCATTGCCGGATTTTCCGGCTGCGCGAACGACGACGTCCCGGTCGAGTCGCTTGAGTTCCGCTCGACCAGCATCAATGCCGAAGGCCTCGCCGTTCCCAACGACAAGAGCGTCATCATCGGCATCGTCGCGCGGGACAAGGCGGGCAAGGAGGTCGAGATCGACCTCGGTTCCCTCGAATGGGAATCGAGCGATCCCGCTGTCGTCGAGGTGAAGGGCCTCGGCGACGCCTGCCTCGTGACCGGCATGCGCGACTGGTTCGATTCGACCGACCCCGACGCGGGCGCGCTCGGAACGGGCGGCGCGGGGCCCGTCGGCGACGCGGGCGCCGATGCCGGCGTTCCGACCGACTTCTACGGCAAGGAACCGGAAGCCACCCTCACCGCCCGTTACGGCGGAGCGACGGCATCCATCCCCGTCCGCGTCGTGCTCAACGTCGAAGGTCGGTGGCGCGTCATCATCGACAAGTCGCTCAGCCAGGACCTGTCTCTCACCCAGAACGGCAGGAGCGTGTCCTACACCGGCACCGCGGACAGCGCGTCCGGCACGATCAACGGCGTGACGTTCGGCCTCACGCAACCTTCGCTCCAGCTGACGCTGTCGGGAACGTTCACCTCGAAGGTCGACGTGAACGGCACGTACGTCGGTCCCGGAGGCGTTTCGGGCCAATGGGTCGCCCAAAAGCAACCGTAAGCTCAGCCGTTCCGCGGCATCGCGGAACGGCTTTTCTTATTTAAGGCCGATTTGACGCGAACGCGAGCGCTGGTATGGTTTACGTACTGCCGTTCTTTTTTTCGGCAACGAGGCCCTCATGGGAACCACGCGAGTCTGGCTCGTCTTTTTGATGCAGTTCCTCCTCGCCGCGTTCCTCTCGGGATGCGGCTCGGCGCTGGGGAACGTCCCGCCGTCGCGCGGCGCCGAGCTGGCCCGCCTGCGCGAGAACACCGCCGCCACCTACCGCATCGACATCCTGTCGGGCGGCCACGGTTCCGGCGTCGTGATTTCCTCCGAGGGTCACATCCTGACCGCCGCCCACGTGGTCGAGGGGGACGAGAACGAACTCGTCATCTCGATCGTCGAGGACGCGGGCAAGGCCAAGACCTACAAGGCCACGGTCGTCGCGGTCGACAAGCCGAACGACATGGCCGTCGTGAAGGTGGACCGCCGTTTCCGCGATCCGGCCGTGCTCGCCCGCGAGTCGGACGTGCACCCCGGCGACAGCGTGTATAACGTCGGCTATCCGTACGACTTCGGCGGCATCGTCGGCCGCGGGTACGTGATGAAGCAGCACTACACGCTGCAGGGCAAGAAAAGCGAGATCGTGGACGCCACGCTCGTCGACCTGCCCGACGGCCCCGGCACCTCCGGCTCAGGCATTTTTGCCTCGGCCGACGGGAAGCTCATCGGCATCATGCGCATGATGTTCTGGGTCACGAGCGGACGCACGCCGCCGATGGTGGTGCGCGTCATCTCCTCGCCTGCGCAGATCAAGGCGTTCCTCGACGCCAACAAGATCCCGTACGCGATGGACGTCCCGTCGCCCAAGTGAACGAAAGCGGCCCCGCTTATGCAGGGCCGCTCTTTTTTTCATCGTCATCGATTGCCCGGGGGGCATTTACCCCACAGTCCTCCTGACGGGCAGAACGGATGCAGGTCTGCGGCAGGTAAGCCGCGGTCATGCGGCTTGCGCCCAGTAGCGGCGCCCTTGGGCGCATCTCTTCTGTTCACTTGAGGTGAACTGGCGTAAACCCGAGTCGGAGCGAGGGCTCGGCCTCTGGCCGAGCCGCCGCACGGCCTGCTCCGCTCCGCCCGTCATTCCACCTTCCAACCGTTCGCCGTCTCAATGATCCGTCCGGCGATGGTGAACCCCGCCGCCTTCTTGTGCCCTCCCCCGCCGAGGAGTTTCGCGGGGAGCGACACGTCGAGGTCGTCCGCGGAGCGGATGCTGCCCTTCACCTTGCCGTCAGGAAGCTCCTTGAGCACGAGGACGATTTTCACGTCGAGGAAGCGGTTCAAAAAGTTCGAGATGCCCTCGACGTGCTCGTCGTCGATGCCTGCGAGGTCGGTGGTGAATACCGCGGTCGACGCGGCGCCGAGCTTCTGGTTGTACTTGAGGCGCGAGAGCGCCTTGCCCCACAGCCGCAACGCGTCGATGGTCTTGTTGCGCACGAGCCGGTTCGCGACGTCCTGGATCTTCGCCCCGCGACGGAGCAGGTCGGAGGCGGCAACGAGCGAACTCCCGGTCGTCGCGGGGTTCGAGAACCCGCCGGTGTCGGTAAGGATGCCGGTGAGCAAGCAGGTCGCCACGTCCTTGCCGATGGTGATGCCGTTCGTCTGGAAAAAGTCGTAGACGACCTCGGCAGTCGACGACGCCTTCACGTCGAGGACGTTCATGTCGCCGAACTTCTCGTTCGTCGCATGATGGTCGAAGTTGATAATGACCGGTTTCGTCGGCATGATCGGGATGAGACCGTCGATGCCGGCATACCGCAAATCACCCGCGTCGAACACGGCGAGGACGTCGTGCGTCGGCGATGCGAATATCCCCTTGTCGAACCCGTACTCCTCCGTCCCCGGCATATAGAGGTATTGCTCCGGCACGGGATCGAGGCAGAACGCGTCCGCGGGGATGCCCGCCTTGCGGCACCAGTTCAGCATCGCCGAAGCCGCCCCGAGCGTGTCGCCGTCGGGCTTCGGATGGGAGACGATGAGCACGCGCTTCGCCTTCTTCAGGGCGTCATGCGCGGCGCGGTGGAGGTAGTCGATATCCATAGAGGGAGCCTGTGAACGTACCAACGGGGACGGCTAGCGTCAATCCTCGCCGCGTCAGCGACGATCACCGGTGGCGGTTGACGACGGAAGCGATGCGCGGTAGGTTCGAGGGTGCTCATTTCCGGACAGAGACGCGGCATCCCGCAACAAGGAGCGACCCCATGACGACCGCCCACGACGATCCGGTTTTCCTGCCCATCGGCGCACCCGTGCTCATCGTCGGTTTCACCGCGAAACGACCGTTCGACCGGCACGATTTCTGCCGCGATGGCATTCCCGAAATCGTCCTCGCCGGCCACCTTGTCGAACCGTACGTCCACGGTCAGGCGTTTCTGCTCGCGCCGGGGCCGATGTCCGGCTCCGTAAGCCCGAAGGGATTCAGCCACCAAGGCTTCCGCACGGCCGACGACAAGGCGTTCGTCGTCCTGCGTCACCGTCACCACGACGAACGGGGCGCATACCTGTACTTCGCCTTCGAGGACGAGTTCGACACCGCTTCGCTCCTGCGTGACGCGCGCGGCCTCGATGCCCTGACGTGGCCCGACCACTTGCGCTTCGCCGGAGCCATCGCCGAACGCGTCGAGCTCGCCTACCGAACGCTCGACCCCTACGACCGCGCCACGATCAGGCCCTGACGCGACCGCCCCGCGATTTTCGCGGGGCGCTTTTTATTTCGCCGACGCCGTCGTATCATGTCGTCGCATCGTTTTCCCGAACGAAAGGCGTCCCGATGCGCAACGTCCTTTGTTTCCTCCATGTCTGGGCGTGGGCGGCAGTCCTCTACTTCGCCGCGCATCCGTTCTCGGACGCGCGCGCGGATACACCGAAGAAGGATCCCGCCGCGCAGTCCGCCGAGACCGTCGTCCGCGTCGACGTCGGCGGCCATTTCTCCGGCACCGGCATCGCCGTGACGCCGGACGGCCACGTCCTCACGTCGCCGCGTACCGTGCTCGGCGCGAAGTACTTCCCGGTCACCGTCGGCGACGCCAAGATACCGGCGCGCGTCATCGCCATCGACGAGAAACACGACATCGCGGTGCTCAGGGCCGAAAAACCGCTCCCCCGCTGGGTCGCGCTCGAACCGGCGGCCGGCGCGGCCAAGGGCGACAGGGCGCGCGTCACCGGCTACGTCAGCGCGATGAGCGATCCGCCGATGATCGAACGGAAGCACGCCGACGGCACGGTCGCCGACCCGCACTACAAGGGAGAGTCGGCCGGCGAACTCGACCTGTCGGACCTCCTCATCGTGAAGCGGTCGGGCGACTCCGGCGACGCGCCGAAAACCGAAGCCTCCGCCGTCTTCTCCGCAAAAACCGGCCGGCTCATCGGCGTAACCATCGGCAAGACCGGGTCCGGCGCCTACATCGCCATCCCGGCCGCCACCGTCCGTTCTTTCCTCGAAGCCAAGGCCATTACCGTCCCGTCTCCTTAAAAAGGCCGATACTGGGCCTTTTTTATTAATCCTCTCCTCTATGATTTCGTGCCTTCTTCAGGATCACGCATGGACTTGGGACCGGGTCCCGTTAAGGAGGCGTGGGGACAGGTCTGAAACCGCGTTCCTACTTATATTGCGCCCATTAGCCGCTCTGCTACACTTTCTTGCGTATGTATCTGCAGAAATTGGAGACCATCGGCTTCAAATCCTTCGCCGACAAGACCGAACTCGACTTCCTCGCCCCGTCCGCAACCTCCAAGGGCATCACGGCGGTCGTCGGGCCGAACGGCTCCGGCAAGTCGAACGTCGCCGACGCGCTGCGCTGGGTGCTCGGCGAGCAGAGCGTGAAGCTGCTCCGCGGCAAGAAGGCCGAGGACGTCATCTTTTCCGGCTCCGAAAAACGCGCGCGTTCCGGTTTCGCGGAAGTCATCCTCCACCTGAACAACGAGTCCGGGAAGATCCCGCTCGACTTCTCCGAGGTCACCATTTCCCGCCGCATCTACCGCGACGGCGATTCCGAGTACCTGATCAACAAGAACAAGGTCCGCCTCGGCGACATCCAGCTCCTGCTCGCGCAGGCGAACTTCGGGGCGCGGTCGTACTCCGTCATCGGTCAGGGCATGATCGACAGCGTGCTCGTCGCGTCGCCGCAGGAACGCAAGGAATTCTTCGACGAGGCCGCCGGCGTGAAGCAGTTCCAGCTCAAGCGCCACCAGTCGGTCATCAAGCTCGAAGCGACGCGGGAGAACCTGAAGCAGGCCGAGATGCTGCTCACGGAAATCGAGCCGCGTATGCGGTCGCTCGCGCGCCAGGTGAAACGCCTCGAGGAGCGCGGCACGCTCGAGGAGGACCTGCACGCGATGAAGCACCAGTACTACGGCCGCCTCTGGAACGACCTGAAGAAACAGATGGACGTGCGCCAGGCCGCGCTCGCCAAGCTCGAGGGCGAATGGAAGGAGAAGGAAGCGACGCTCGACGGCGCGAAGGCCGAACTCGCCAAGCTCGAGGTCGAGGAGACCGGCTCGGACGCGTTCTCGCGCCTGCAGGAGAACTACTCGAAGCTCCTCGAGGAGAAGAACAGGCTCCGCGGCCAGCACATGCAACTCGAGAGCAAGCGGGAAATCGCGATGCAGGTCCAGCAGGTGCAGCGGAAGGCCGCGTCGGCGATGCCGCTCTCAAAGATCATCGAGGAGATCCGCACGGTCTCCGAACGGCAGGATGCCATCGTCGAACGGCTCCGCGCGGCGAAGACGCTCGAGGACGCGAAGGCAGTCGCCGACGACCTCGACGAGCTCTCGAACGACGTCGCCTCGCTCCGCGACCGGCTCGAACGCCCCGCGCCCGAAGCGCCGGCCGTGGCCGCGCCCAAGGAAGACCCGGCCCTCGCCAAGGAACTGGCCGACGTCGCCGCGTCCATCGTCAGCCTCGACGAGAAGATCCGCGCCGCAAGCGCCGAGCTCCAGAATTACAACCAGGGCGAGCAGAAGAAGAAGGAAAAATTCTTCAGCCTCCAGCGCGGCCTCCAGGAAAAGATCAACGCCGCGCACGCCCTCGAACGAGCCCTCGGCGACGAACGCGTGGAAATCGCGCGCCTCGAGTCCCGCCGCGACTCGCTCGAGCAGGAAATGACGACCGAACTCGGCGAGAAGGCCGAGCACACGAAGTCGTCCTACTCCCCGACCGGCGAGGAGCGTGTCGAGGAGCTGCAGGCGCAGATCCAGAAGCTCAAGTACCAGCTCCAGCTCATCGGCGGCATCGACCCCGAGGTCGTCCGCGAACACGAGGAGACGAAGACCCGCTTCGAGTTCCTCGACGGCCAGACGTCGGACCTCAAGAAGGCGATCGACGATCTCGACCATGTCATCGCCGAACTCGACATCACCATCAAGGCGAAGAGCGAGGCCGCGTTCCGCCAACTGAACCGCGACTTCGACCGCTACTTCAAGACGCTCTTCGGCGGCGGCAAGGCGGAACTCATCCAGATCAAGGCGAGCGACAAGGAGGAGGACGGGGCCACGGAAGGCGCCGAACCCGCGGCGAAGCAGGAAGAGGAGAAGAAAGAGAGGCGCGACCACATCGTCGGCATCGAGATCAACGCGACGCCGCCGGGCAAGAAGATCAAGAGCATCACGATGCTCTCGGGCGGCGAGCGCGCGCTCGTTTCCATCGCGCTCATCTGCGCCATCATGCAGAACAACCCCTCGCCGTTCGTCGTACTCGACGAGGTGGATGCGGCGCTCGACGAGTCGAACGCCGACCGGTTCGCCTCCATCATCGAGGAGCTGGCCGAGAAGACGCAATTCATCGTCATCACGCACAACCGCTACACGATGAAGAAGGCAAACGTCCTGTACGGGGTGACGATGCGCGACGACGGCACGTCCGCGCTCCTCTCCATCAACCTGGACGAGGCGGGAACGCTCAAAAACAGCAAGAAGGCAACCGTGACAGTATGAGAAAAGGCGGGCTTCGGCCCGCCTTTTGCGTAACTTCTTAACCCTCTTTTATTTCGCGCGCTCCTCACTTTCATAGATTCTTTTAGCAATTCGGTCGCGCCACATAAAAACAGGGACCCCGAGAGGGATCCCTGCACGTCGTCATGCCGACGACGTTCGTCGTTCGCCCGTCAGCCGGCCTGGGCGGCCGCCTTCTTGGCGCGCATCTCGGCGATGAGCTTCTTCGCCTTCGCCGCCGTGACGCTCTCCTGGACGCTCCCGCCGCTCATGTCGGACATCGCGTCCTTGAACTGCTCGCTCGAAGCGGCAGCGCGGTCGCGGAGCCGCTGCTCGACGTTGTCGACGGAGACGCCGTCGGTGGCGTTCGCGAGCTTGCCGGCCTGCTTGAGGGCGGCGGTCGCCTGCTCCTGCGCCTTCGTCTGCTGCTCGAGCGCCTCGAGCCGGCGGACGTTGTTGACCATCTCCGCGTGCTTGGCGGTGATCTTGCGGACCGCCTCGCCCAGCGCGTCGGAGACCTGCTTGTCGGTGGCGAGCTGGGTCTTCTTCGTCTCGAGCAGCTCGGTCTTCGTCACCACGCCCTCCATCAGCCGCTCGGCGTCCGCGTCGTTCGACGCGTCGTCGTCGTCGAGGAGGAGCTGGGCGTGCTCGGTGTCGGTCGCGATCTGGTGCTCGAGGGTCGCCACGGCCGCCTGGGACTGTCCCAGCCTTCCGCGCGCCGCCGCCGCCTGATCACGCATCTTGTCCTTGGCCTCTTCGAGGTCGCGGACGTACTGCTTGCAGGCCGCGACCGAGTTGAGGTCGATGGCCGCGTCGAGCAACTCGTGGATGTTGCCGAGCGTGAGCGTGCGGATCTTCTGCCAAATGCTTGCCATGTGCGTCTCTCCTGTCTTCTGCCCTTGTGCGGGCCCGTTGCTTCTTGTCGTCGCGATGTGAACACCCGCCTTGGCGGCCGAAGTGCCGCCAAGGTCAGGTCGGGAGCGTGATTTCCTACCAGCCGCCGGAGTCTCCCCCGCCGCTGTCGGACGAACCGCTGCTCCCCGAATCGCCTCCGCCGCTGTCGCTCGAGCCCCAGCCGCCGGAGTCTCCCCCGCCGCTGTCGGACGAACTCGAACCGCCGGAGTAGCCCCCGCCACCGTAGCCGGGACTGTCGTCAGAACGCCGCGTGCTGCTGCCGATCGCGTAGCCGGCCGCAGCGCCGATGAGCAGGTCCGCCGCGCGCTTGCGCTCGCGTTCGGCCTCCGCCGCAGCTGCTGCCGCCGCCTGACGCGCGCGTTCGCGCGCGTCTTCCGCGTCCTTCACGTCTGACTTCGCCGACGAGAGGGCTTTCTTGGCCTTCCCTTCGGCGTCCTCGGCCAAACGGATGCGGGACGCGAGGTCCTGCGTACGTTCGGCTTCGGCCAGCTGGCGCTTGGCGCCGGCGAGGTGCTCCTTGGCGGCGGAATCCACGTCGGACGAGTGGTCCTCGATGTACTCCTTGGCCGCAGAGATGCGGGACGCCGCGTCACGGACCGAGCTCACGGCACGCTGCCGCTGACGTTCCGCCGCCTCGTGCTCGCTCCTCGACTCCTCGAGGATCTTGTCCGCCGCCGCGTTCGCCTTGCGGGCCTCGCCCACCACCTTGAAGTAGTCGGGCTTGGCCTTGGCGAGCTCGGCACGGGCGCCTTCGAGGACCGTCTTCGCGCGGGCGATGTCATCCTTGATCGAGTCGCGGATGTCATCGTCGTACTGCCGCTCGAACGCGACCGCCTTGTCGACGTCGGCTTGCGCCGCGTCGATCTCGGGCTGCGCGTCGCGCTTCGCCGCGTCGAGGTTTCCCTTGAGCGAGGCGATGGAACGCATGTACGACTCCGCTTCGTCGAGCGCCTTGTTGGCGCCGGCGACGATCGCTTCGGCATTCTGCCATTCCTGACGGTCCATGGTCGCGGCTTGCGTCGCGTCCTCGACCGCCTGCGTGGCGGACTTCAGCCGCTTCACGGCTTCGGTGCCGTTGCCACGAATCGTCTCCCAGCAGGAGTCGGCGTACGTCGAGCTGATCTCGCCGAACGTCGCCTTGCCGGCGTCGATGGCCGACTGCGTCTGCGGCAACCGTCCCTTGAGGGAGACGATGCTGCCGTCGATCGCGGCCTTGCGGCGAGGCAACGCCTCGGCTGCCGACTTCGCTTCCGCGGCCTTCTTGGACCCCTTGTCGCAGATGGCCTTCACCGCGCCGAAGCGCTTGTTGCCGAACGCCGCGGTCGCTTCCTCGCTGGCCTGCACGGCCGACGCGAGAACAGTCTCGACGGCGTCCGTGGCGAAGCCCTGCTCCTGTACCTTGGCGATGACGCCGGCGGCCGTCTCGATGTCCTTGTCGAGGGCGTCGATGAGCGGCTTGGCGGCATCGATCAGGACTTGGAGGTTCCCGATGTCGCTCTCGAGACGCGTTCGGTCGGCGAGAATGCCGTCGAGCGAATCGAGCACCTTCTGGAAGGCCGCGTTCATCCCCTCGTACTCGTCCTCAGAGAGGCCGGTCTGGTCGGGGTTGTTCGCGGACTGCTGGAGGTCGCTGTATGCCGCGGAAGCCTTGCTGGCGGCGGCCTTGAGCGCTTCGAGTCGTGCGCGCAACGGGGCGGCGTCCTCCTCGGAAACGTTCTTGGCGGCCTTCGCCAACTTGGCTCCGGCGAGCGAAATCGGGTCGTCGAGCTCAGTGATGCGCCCCGCGCACGCACTGCGCGTGGCTTGCGCCTTCTGCTGTGCGGCGCGCCGTTTGGCACGGACGCGCGAGTAGTAGACGATGCCGAACGCGATGAGCCCGATGGCGACGAGACCGAGGCCCCATCCCATCACCGACCACAATCCGGAGAAGTCCGTCGGCTGGGCCGGCGGTCCGGTGTTGACGATGACGGTAGGCGTCGGCGCGGGTGTCGGCGTGTTGACCGGCGGTGGCGCATTCGCGGCGACGATGAGGTCGCGCGCGGCGTCGATGCCGTTCGCCAGGCCGCCCGCGAAGTCGTTATCGCGGAACCTCGGGTTCATCTTGTCGGTGCGGATGGACGCGGTACGTCCGTCGAGCGCGCGACGGTACTGGCTGCCGAAGTAGATGCCCGCCTGCCGGTCCATCGAGATGACCACGACGAGGAGGTTGTTCTTCATGCCCCCGTCCGCGGATTGCCATGACGCGCAGCGCTGCTGCATGTCGGCCTTCCAGCGGTCAAGATTGCCGTACGTTGCGGCGCTCGGGATGACGCGGACGCGGACGTCCGCCCCGGAATTCACCAGGCGGTTGCCCGCCGCCTCGACGGTCGCGATGCCGCTCGGATTGAGCTTGTTCGCACCGTCCACGACCATGCGGTCGCATTCTTGGGCGCGCGCGGCGGCCGTGAACGTGAGCGACAGGAACATCGCCGCGAGAACTGCGAGAAATTTGGTCATCGTTCTGCTCCTTGGCGTCGGAACTCCTGTTTTTTGCTTGTAGTGCGGAGTTGTCAACGTCCGTTGGCCTGCGAAACTGTATCGCAAAGCAAGCAAAGATAAGCAAAAAAACGGCGTATTGTCAAGATTCCGGCGCGCGCCGGAATACGGGCCGGACCGCGGCCCCGAACGGGCCGCGATGTTGACAGGGCCGCCCGGTTTTGGCACACTCGCCCTGCTGCAGGAGCGCGGGATTGCTCGATCCCCACCGCTCCGACTCTTCGGAAAAACCTCATCATCAACGCATGTTAGTCATCCGTCTTTCCCGCGTGGGCAAGAAGAAACAGCCGAGCTACCGGCTCGTCGTCCAGGACAAGAAGAAGGACCCCTGGGGCAAGTCGTTCGAGATCGTCGGCACCTACAACCCGCGCACCAACCCCAAGACCGTCATCCTCAAGGAAGACCGCATCAAGCACTGGATCTCGATGGGCGCCCAGCCGTCCCCGAGCGTGCACAACCTCCTCGTCGACAAGAAAATCGTTTCCGGAGAAAAGATGAAGGCGACGACCGGAGACAAGGACAAATCCAAGTCCGCCGCTCCCGCAACTGAGGAGAAAAAGGCGTAAGACGCAAGCAACAACGCGACCCCCGTGGTCGCGTTTTGCGTTACCCGTCTCTCCCGTTTCGCGCGTTCCTCGCCTGCTCTTGTTCCTGAGGTTGTCCGGACGCGCTTTCGATTTTTCTTGACGCTCCGAGACCCCTTTCCTATACTTTAAAAGGTTCCCGCAAGGGAATTGGGGGGACTCCGGAAACGGAGACCCGTTAATAACCCATTTAGAGCGCGCCGACCGTCCCTCTCACGGGGCGGCAGACGCCACCACAGCCAGCTATGGCAGAACGGGATCAGGAATTTGTCGAATACGTTGTAAAGGCCATCGTCGGCCATCCGGACGACGTCCGGACGGAACGAACGATTGACGAGCGAGGCGTCCTCATCACGCTGCACATCAACCAGGAAGACATGGGCTACGTCATTGGCCGCCAAGGCCAGACTGCGCGGTCCATCCGCACGCTCCTCAAAATCGTGGGTGCGAAGAACAACGCCCGCGTGAACCTGAAAATCTACGAACCGGAAGGGAGCCGCAGGCCGCCCCGCCGCGAAGAAGGCGGCATGAACGGCAACGGCAGCCACGACACCTCGCGCGACAACATCGACACTTCCGCCGTCGACCTCACCATCTAGCAGCACGAAAAAACGCGGCCGTCCGGCCGCGTTTTTGTTTTAACCCGCACCCTTGATTTTTATTACGTTTCATGCAGTAATGCACGGGAGTCCTTTCACCCCTGCAAGGAGGGCCGATGGCCGACTTCGCAATGACCGGACCGCATGATCCCGGCTTCCAAAAGCTCGTCACGAAAGCCCTGCACCACCGCATCCTGTCCCGCGCCGAGGAGCGCAAGCTCATCCTTGCCGCCCAGCGCGGAGACGAGACGGCGATGCGGCGGCTCGGAGAGCTGAACCTCAAGCTGATCCTCTTCTTCGCCAACCGGCATCGCGCGCTCGGAGCGACGATGGGGTTCTCGCAATCCGACCTCTTCAACGAGGCGTACGAGGGATTCCACAAGGCGGTGATGCGCTTCAAGACGAGCAAGAAGACGCGGCTTTCCACCTACGCGCAGTGGTGGATGCGCCATGCCGTCAGTCGCGCGATCGAGGACAAGGGACGCACCATCCGCGTCCCCGTGCATACGCAGGCGGCGATGCGGCGGCTGGACCGCGCGGCACGGCGTTTTCACGCCGAGTTCGGTCGAGCGCCGACGCGCGAGGAGCTTGGCAGGACGGCCCGCGTTTCGCCGGAAAAAATCGCGCTCGCCGAGGCCGTGCCGACGGAACCGCTGTCCTACGATGCCCACGTCCACGTGCGCGACGGCGAAACCATGCACCTGCTCGACGCGCATCCCGATCAGCACGCCGAGGAGCGCACGCCCTTTGACGAGGCCGAAGCGTCGCAAGGCGTCCGCCGCGTGAAAGCCGCGCGGCTGCGCCTCTCGAAACTCGAGAACGCGATTCTCGACTGCCGGTACAGGCACGAACTGACGCTCACGGAGACCGCCGGCGCGGTGGCGAAGTTCTCGGGCGGCGTCCTGTCGCGCGAACGCATCCGCCAGATCCAGCAAAGTGCGGAAGACAAACTCCGCAAAATGCTCCGTCCGGAGACGACGGCCTGATTCCCAGGCCGTTTTTTTACTCCCCCGGACGGTTGCCAAGCGGCGGCATTTCTGCCACGATTGCGACGGTTCATTGCCAAGGAGGCACGACGTGGCGAAACCGAGGAAAAAACCGGCAAATCTTCGCCGCGCCTCGGTCGGCGCGGCGCACCTCGGCAGGGAAGAGGAATACGCGCTCATTGCGAAAGCGCAGGCGGGCGACGAACGCGCGATGGAGACCCTGCTCCGCAAGCATCACGGTTTCGTCTGCATGGTCGCAAAGCGGTTCCGCGGCCGCGGGCTGGAGTTCGAGGATCTGGAACAGGCGGGCGCGTTCGGGCTCGCGACGGCGGTCCGGCGTTTCGATCCGAAGCACGGCGTGCGCCTCACCACGTACGCCAACTGGTGGATACTCGCGAAGATCAACGAGTCCCTCACGGACGGCGGCAGGCTCATCCACGTCCCGCAACGGGTGCTCGAGGAGATGGCCGCCATCGAACGCGAGGCGCGACGCGAGTACGCACGGACGGGCGAACGTCCTACCGATCGCGCGATCCGCAAGAGGATCGGCATCAGCAAAGAGCACTTCGACAACGCGCGGGACGCGATGCCCCTCCGGTTTCACGCGTCGCTCGACGCGCCGGTCAGCAGCGAGGACGCCCTGCCGAACGCCTTCATCGACATTCTCAAGGACGAGGCGGCCGGCGCCGAAGAGACGCTCCTGTCGCGTGAACTGCGCGAACGAATCTCCGCGGTCGCCGCTGCCGTGCTCACGCCGGTCGAAATCGCCATCGTCCGCTGCCGTTTCGTCGACGAGCTCACCCTCGAAGACACCGCGGACCGCATCGCGCCGCTCATGCGCCGTAAGCAGCGGGTGACGCGCGAGCGCGTGCGGCAAATCGAGGAACGCCTGCTGAACAAGATGCGCATCCACCTGACCGACCAAGGCTTCGCCTAGGTCGGTTTTTTCTCGCCTTCGGGCGAGACCCCGCCCCTCTTTGAAAAGTGGTCGCTGCGGCGGGGCATCACCCCGCCCTTGTCATGCGCGCCGAGACGCGATAGTGTACGATGTTCCTATGCGATTCGACGTGCTGACCATCTTTCCGGCGATGTTCGAGGGCTACTTCTCCGAGTCCGTGATTAAGCGCGCCCGGGAGAAGAAGCTGCTCGACATCCGCGCCCACGATTTGCGGGGCTGGACGGCGGATAAGCATAAGAAGGTCGATGACAAGCCGTACGGCGGCGGACCGGGGATGGTGATGAAAGTCGAACCGTTCTTCCGCGCGCTCAAGTCGCTCAAGGCAATCGGCGCGAAATCCACCCGTGTCGTCCTGATGTCTGCCAAAGGCAAACGTTTCACCCACGCCGATGCGACGCGCCTCGCGACGTACAAGCGCGTCGTCCTGCTCTGCGGCCGCTACGAGGGAGTGGACGAACGGGTCGCCGCGAACCTCGCCGACGAGGAGCTGTCCATTGGTGACTATGTCCTTACCGGCGGCGAGCTCCCCGCGATGGTCGTCATCGACGCTGTCTCCCGCCACGTGCCGGGCGTACTCGGCGATGCAGCCTCGCTCGCCGAAGAGTCGCATTCCGAAGAAGGCGTGACCGAGTACCCGCAGTACACGCGGCCGGACGTCTTCGTCCCGAAGCGCGGGTCGACCTGGAAGGTGCCGCCCGTGCTCCTCTCGGGCGACCACGCCAAGATTGCCGAATGGCGGTCAGGCAAGCGCAAGACGCGAAAGAAAAAGGGCGCCTGAACGGGCGCTTTTTTCGTCTCTAGAGAGGATTGACTGGACCGCGTTTTCCTGCTAGGTTCACCTGTCGTGCCACGGGCGCGACGGAGGGAAGCCACATGACCCGACACGGCCAGTTCCTTCTTCAACCCGAATCGTTCCGCGCATCCATCGATGTCCCCCAATGGGCCCACTTTCCCCGCCTGCACCTCCTGCTGGGCTGGGGACCGGGGATCTGGGAGACGCTCGACACCGCGGTCTTCGGCCTGCGACACGCATTCGTGCCGCATCCGCTGAACCACAAGCATCCGCCCATCGCCGGCGTAATGATCTGCAGGGCTGACTACTATCAACTCTCGACGAGCATCCGCGAGCACGCGCCGTCGCTCGTCGTCGAGGGCGTCGGCGCCGACTGCGTCCTCTACGGCTTCGACGACGTCGGCCGTCCGGCCCCGCGCCCCGCGCCGTGCAAGCACGGCACGTCGCACGTCATCGTGCCGGACGGCGAGTACCGCGTCCGTCACGCGTTCGACAAAGACGGCACGACGTTCACGCTCGAGCGACGAACGAAGGCGCTCAAAAAAGAGTACCGCGACAAACTCGCGTCACTTGGCCTCGCGTACGCGTCCGGCGTCGGCAAGCGCGACGCGAAACCCGACGGTCTCCGCACTCCCGCGGAGCAGCAGTTCGCCGAATTCGTGGCGAAGAAAAAGGACGAGTACGTCAGAATCCGCGCCGAACAGATGTTCGCGGACAAAAAAGTCCGGCCCGCGGACTTCGACGAACGCAAGGCGGCGCACGTCCGCTCTCGGATGGGAGAGATAGGTCGCGGCAAGCGCGACAAGAACGGCGTTCCGAAACGCCCCCGCACCGAAGACGACCTTGTCCGCTACACCTGCGGCGAAATCGCGCGACTCGAAGCGACCCAGCTCATGTTCGACTTCGGCAAAGAAGACCTCTGCGTCCTCGACGCGAACGGCTTCAGGAACTGCGTCTAAAACGCGTTCCAAAAGGCCTGCCTACCGCATCTGTCGGTGGGCTTTTTTTATGCTTAAATAAGCATAAATTTATGTCTGAAAGCGTGCACCCGCCCTCCCCCTTGACACGTTATCTACAGGCACGTATACTCCGCACTGAGCTTTCGATTGCTCAATTCTCTACGGAGAAGGGGCGTCGAACGCTCTCTTATTTTCCCAGCTGGGGTTGACGCGAAAAAGCGCCTCCTCTACACTGCGGGAAGTCCGGAGAAAAAACGGACATGCGGGGACTTTGACAATGTAATCGAGACAGCCTGAAAAGGGTTTCCTGCCGGCAGCGGCAGGGAACGAACCTATAGTCAATTCCTCAACGAGATCTTAAGTGATCTCACTGACCCTTCGCGCATCGCAAGATCGCGTCTGGGTATGGAAATGCAGACCCGCCAGGGTCGCATTTCTTCTGAGAGTTTGATCCTGGCTCAGGATGAACGCTGGCGGCGTGTCTAAGGCATGCAAGTCG
>CAYOXM010000004.1:0-78545 GCA_964407925.1 uncultured Gammaproteobacteria bacterium | reverse complement strand
CGATGCCTCAAATCCTGCCTCGGCGCTCGAAAACGAGCCTGACGCCCCGATGACGCGCAGCCCGACGAGCGCGCCCGTTACGAGGATGATTGCGCCGAGTACGGCGAGGGAGGACGTCTTACTGCTCATATCTATAATATAGTACGCGCAAGGGGGAGAATTTCTTTCGCGTTACGCTGTCCGTGCGGCTGCGCAAGGTGTAGTATGACACAAATACTCAGGAACCCTTATGGCGGACGGCGCTAAAAAAGCGGTATCAGCGGCGCGGGCGGCCTTGGCCGTCGCGTTTTTCGCCTGCTTGGCGCTGGCGGCGGCGTACTTCACGCAGGGCAAGCCGGCCGCGGACGTTCCGGAGCCGGTGGCCCTTCCGGAGGCGAGGGGGCCGGAGGTTCCGAAAGTGGCATCCCTTGGAACGACGGTCGAGTTCCTTATCGGGAGCGCGGTGACGTTCGATGACGGCCTTGTCGTCGCCCTCGACGCCATCGACGACTCCCGTTGTCCGAAAGACGTTCAGTGCGTCTGGGCCGGCGAGCTGTCGCAGTCGCTTCGCGTCCGCGGCGGCAGGGCGGGTGAAACCGAGAACGTCCTGCACCTGGGAACCGTCACCGCATCGACGAAATCGGCGTACGGGTACGCCTTCGCCGTCGTCGCTGCGGACGAACGGAGCCTGATGCTGCGTGTCGCCCTTGATGAACGTCCGTAATCGCTGCCGCCATGCCGCAACGACACATGCGTCCCTCGGCCGACCTGCACAATCATCTTGGCGCGTCGGTACGCCCGTCCATACTCTGGTCGATCGCCCACAGGCAGGGCATCAAGCTCCCGACGAAAAGTTATTGGGAGTTCGAGGACATGATCACGATGACCGGCAAGGAGCGCAACCGCAACCTGCAGGAGATGAATGACCGGTTCTTCCATTGGACGGAGCTGATCCAGTCGTCGCCCGAGGCGATCGAGATGTCGGTGAAGGCGGTCATCGACGGCGCGTACCGACGGAGCAACATCGTGCTGCACGAATTGCGGTTCAATCCGATGAAGCGCAACCGCGGAGGCGAGCGCGACCTTGATCACATCATCATGTCCGCGCTCTGGGGCATGGACAAGGCGCTCCTCGAATATCCGCAGGTGAAGGCGGGCATCATCCTGATGATGGACCGTTCGTTTCCGAGGGGGTTGAACGAGATCATCGTGGACAAGGCGGTGCGCTACCGCGGCCGCGGCGTCGTCGGGGTCGATCTCGCCGGACCGAACCGGAAGGGCTTCTCGATGGCGGCGCACCGCGACCTGTTCCTGCGGGCGCGACGCGCGGGTCTCGGCATCACCGTCCATACCGGGGAAGAGCGGCAGCTGCAGGAGATGCGGTATGTCGTCGACAAGATCAGGCCGGACCGGATCGGCCACGGCGTGCAATGTGCCGACGATCCCGCGCTCATGAAGGCAGTCGCTCGGCGCGGCATCGTCCTCGAGGTCTGCCCCACGTCGAACCTGCGAAACAGCGTCATTGCCGACGTGGAACGCATGCGGGGCACGTTCGGACGCCTGCTCGAACATGACGTGCGGTTCGCCGTGTGCACCGACGGCCCGGAGATGTACCAGACGCACCTCTATCAGGAGGAGGCTTTTCTCCTCGAGAACGGCGTCCTTTCGCCCCGCGACGTCGATCGTGCACGGAAATGCGCCTTTGAGGCGAGTTTCATCGGCCGATAGGCTTGCCGAGGATTGACAAAAAGCCTTTTTCGTGCTATAGTGCTCTACGAGTGCAGTGTTTGCCTCAAGATAGACGCCAGTTCACGGGTTGGGCTCACGCCCACACCCGGAAGAACGGACGGGAATTCTTGAGACAAGCGACATGCCTCGCTTGTCTCGCGCGCTCAGGCGTACGGGACTCTTACCTAGTAACGGCGGGAGTCTTTTTGTTTCCGCCAGAGTCTCATGGAAATGTTACACGTCGTCCGTCCCGAGACGGGCGAACCCGTCGGCGAGCCGATGCGCCGCGCCGACGTCATCGCGAGCGGTGCCTGGTGCCGCTCCACCAACGTCTTCGTATTGAACCCGCACGGCGAGGTGCTTTGCCATAAGCGCTCGGAGGCCAAGGAACGCCTCCCTGGCGTATGGTCGACGCACCTCGGCGGCCATGTCGGCGTAGGGGAGACGTATGAGACGAACGCCGAGAAGGAGCTGTACGAGGAGGCTGGCATCGCGCCTGCCGGCGGCACGCTGCTTTCGTGGCGCACCACGCGCCTCGAGAACGCGCGCCTTTGGGTGCGGGAGTTCGTCACCGTCGCCGACCGTGACGCCACGCTCGTCCCGCAGCCGGGCGAAGTGGACGAGTTCCGCTGGCTCTCGCCCGAAGACGTGATTCGCGCCGCCTCCGCCGATCCCGTCGGTTGGTGCGCGGGCACGCACGACTTCGCGGTCGAGTACCAGTGCATGCGCGCCGCCATCGCGGCCGCCGGTTCGGCCGGGGCGCTCCGCGTTCCCGATGCGCTGTCCGTCTGGTTGCCGCGCCCGCTCGCCGCCTGAGAACGTCCGCCCGTCGGCGGATTTTTTCTTTTCACGGCGCGTTCGCGGCTGTATACTTTCGCCATGCTCATCATCGACAGTCACGTGCACATCGGGTTCGGCGGCGCCATCGACGCGCGGCCGGCTTCGCTCGTCGCGTCGATGCGAAAAGCCGGCATCGCGAAGGCAATGGTGTTCGCGGGACGCATCAACCAATGCTCGACCGAGGCGCTCATCGAGGCGGTCGCGTCGTACCGCGACAGGCTTTTTCCCGTCGGCGCGATTTCGCCGCTCGCGAAACGGCCCTCGCTCAAGACCGTCGGCGGCTGGCTCGAGAAGGGGCAAATTCACGCCATGAAATTTTATCCCGGATACGAGTATTTCTACCCGTACGACAAGGTGCTGCGTCCGTACCTGAAGCTGCTCGCCGAATTCAAGCGGCCGGCGATTTTTCACAGCGGCGACACGTACAGCCGCGTGCACGTCGCCAAGCTGCGTTTCGCGCACCCGCTGCACGTCGACGAAATCGCGACCGAAATGCCCGAACTGCCCATCGTAATAGCGCACATGGGCTACCCGTGGCAGATCGACGCGGCCGAGGTGGTGTATAAGAACAAGAACGTTCACGCGGACTGTTCCGGATTCGTCTACGGGGCGTTCGACGCGAAACATCGCGCGCATTTCGCCGATGTCGTTCGCGATTTCGTTCGCGTCGCTGGAGGCACGGACAGGCTGCTCTTCGGGACCGATTGGCCCATCAGCGATCAGTCGTCATACGTCGCCGTCGCGAAGAAGGTTTTCGGCGCCGACGCGGACGTATTCTCTAAGAACGCGGTAAGGATTTTCGGATTATGAGCGAAACGAAACAGGCGGTATTCGGCGGCGGTTGCTTCTGGTGCACTGAGGCGATTTTCAAGATGCTGCGCGGCGTCACGGCGGTCGAACCGGGATACGCCGGGGGCACGGTGCCGAATCCGACGTACGACCAAGTGTGCACGGGACGCACCGGTCACGCCGAAGTCATTCGCGTCGCGTATGACGAGGGGCTCATCGCGTTCGATGACCTGCTTTCCGTGTTTTTCGCGACGCACGACCCGACGACGCTCAATCGTCAGGGAAACGACGTCGGCACGCAGTACCGTTCAGCGGTTTTCTACGTCGACGAGGAACAGAGGGCGGCTGCCGCGGCGTTCATCGCCGGGCTTGAGAAGGATCATCCCGGCGGCGACCCGATCGTGACCTCGCTCGAGCCGCTAGCGGCGTTCTATCCCGCCGAGGACTACCATAAGAATTATTACGCCAACAACAAGGACGAACCATACTGCCAAGTCGTCATCAACCCCAAGCTCGCGAAGGCCAAGAAGCGTTTCGCGGAACTGCTCAAGGAGAACGGGCCTGACGGCGGGTAGCCGCGACTTCCGCGAAGCGCGGCTCCGCGCTATCATGCCGCAGTATGCTGAAAATTCTCACCATGGTCGCGGCGGCGGCGTGCGCGATGACGGCCGTTTTCATGCCCGCGGCGACGATGGCGCACATGGCCGGCGGCGCAGACGCCGCGGTCGGAAAGTACCTCATCGACGTCGGTTGGTCGCCCGAGACGTTCGTCGCGGGCGAGCCGGCCGCGCTGGCGTTCAATCTCGTCGACAAGGACGCGGACAAGGCGGCGGACTTCGGCAGCGTCTGGGTGCGGATTTCCTCGGGCGACAAGATCGCTTTCGCGGGAACGCTGCGCGCGTTCGGCAGGAACGTGACGTTCACGCAGACGTTCCCGGCGGCGGGGGAGTACGAGCTCGCCGCGCGGTTTCTCGATGTCGCAGGCGAGACGATGGCGGAACAGACCTTCCCGCTCACCGTGGTCGCCGCGTCTGTCACCGAAGGGGGCGCGAGCCCGGGCGACGGCGCGCAGGAGCGGTCGTTTCCTGCGCTGTACGCGCTCGCGGCGGCGCTCGTCGCCGTGGAAATCGCCGTGCTCTCGCGACAGGCGAGGAAATCCTGAGGAGGCGGTGCCGCCATTGACCGGGGCGACGGAGCGTGCTACGCTCGACCGTCATTCACGAATATTTTTTCGCACGCCTATGTCCTATCCCGTCGCGACGCTTCAGAAAACCAAGATGGCGAATGCCGCCTTCAAGCACCCGTGGATCTTCTCGGGCGCGCTTGAGCGTCGTCCTGACGACGTCGAACATGGGGCAATCATCAACGTCGCCGGTCCCGACGGCGCCATCGTCGGCACGGGTACATACTCGGCCAAATCGTCCATTGCCGTCCGGCTGTTCGCCTTCGAGAACGCCGTCATCGACGCCGCCTTTCTCAAGGCGCGCATAAAGGAAGCCGATGCCGCGCGTCGTTTGGTCGGCCTCGGCCCCGACACGGACACGACCGGCTACCGCGTCGTGTTCGGCGAGGCGGATGGCCTCCCAGGCCTCGTCGTCGACCGTTATGACGACGTCATCGTCATCCAGCTTTCGACCGCCGGCATGGACCGGCTGCGCGACGACGTCGTGACCGCCCTCGTCGAGGTTTTTTCGCCGGTCGCCATTTATGAGCGGAGCGACATCGCCGTGCGCAAGGAAGAGGGGCTTCACGACGAGGTCGGCCTGCGGTACGGCGTGCTCCCCGAGAATGTCGTCTTCGACGAGCGCGGCATGCATTTCGCGGTCGACGTGAAGGAGGGACAGAAAACGGGATTTTTCCTCGATCAGAAGGATCTCCGCGCCGTCGTCGCGCGGTACGCCAGGGGGCGTCGCGCGTTGAACCTGTTCTCGTACGGCGGCGCGACCGGCGTCGCCGCCATCAAGGGCGGCGCGGACGAGGTCGTGAACGTCGACTCTTCCGCGTCCGCACTCGCCGCATGCGCGGCGCATGCCCAAGCGAACGGGGTCGCGCCGGAAAAGTTCACGACGGTCGAGGCGGACGCCTTCCAGTTCCTCTCCGACAAGGCGGGCGAGCGTTTCGGCATGATCATCCTCGACCCTCCGGCGCTCATCAAGAGCCGCAAGGACGCGGAAGAGGGGAAAAAGGCCTACCACTTTCTGAATCGCGCCGCGCTGCGTCTCGCCGAGGACGGTGCCATCTTCGTCACCTCGAGCTGCTCGCACTTCCTTCCTGAAGAGGACCTCGCTTTCATCCTGCGGCGCGCGTCGGTGCAGGCTGGCGTCGATCTCCGCATCCTTGAAACGGTACGTCAGTCCGCCGACCATCCACTCTCCGTCTATTTCCCCGAATCCGCCTACTTGAAGTCTTTCGTCTGCCTCGTCCGGCGCCGGAAGGTCGCCTAAAACGATGCGGAGATTGGCCGAAATTCGAGCCGCAGTACTGCGGCTCGATTTCTATTTTTCGATTGACGCCCGCGGGAAACCTTGATAGACCGAAATCGGCTCAAACCCACGGTTGCTGGAGCCAGCTACCGACCCGGAGGAGGGTAGCCATGCGCAAGCTGATCCTGTTTCTTTGCGTACTGCTCTTTACGTTCGTCTTGGACGTCCATGTCGCCAAGGCGCAACCGGCCGTCCCCGCGACGCGCATCAAGCTGCTCGTGACGCCGCTCCAGAACGGGGCGGCGGCGCGGTCGCTCTCGGCGCTCGCGACGGGCCTTCCCGCGATCGTCGCGGAACGGCTCGAGGACGATCCTGGCGTCGAACCGCTGAACGGTCCGCTGATCCTGACGAAGGAACAGGCGCGACTGTACCCTGCGGCGGGGACGCCGTTCGACGTCGCCGCCGCGAACGCGCTCGCCGCGTCGCGCGGCGCGACCCACTTCCTCACCGGCCGCAT
Source organism: uncultured Gammaproteobacteria bacterium (assembly GCA_964407925.1). Taxonomy (GTDB): domain Bacteria; phylum Patescibacteriota; class Patescibacteriia; order SG8-24; family SG8-24; genus CAYOXM01. Next base: position 72,269 of record CAYOXM010000004.1, on the reverse strand, counting down.
GAGCGGTCAGACGTGGCAGTGGACGTTCGTCGTCGAGCTTTACGAAGCGCGCCCCGAAGGCGCGAGGCTCGTCGGCAGCGGAACGGCGTCCGGCGATCTCACCGACGAGGTGAAGACCGCGTCGGGACGGACGGTTCGCACGCAGTCCCAGGCGCGCGTACAGGCGCTCTTCGCGAAAGCCGTCGCGGACGCGTTCGCCGCAGGCGGTCACCCGCTCGCGGCGGAGACGGCGAAAGCCGTCGAAACGCCGCCGACGGGAGACGCGTTCGCGTTCCTGAAGTACTCGCGCGCCCTGGTCCGCTACTTCGCGGACAAGGACGACGGCAGCGGTGACACCGCGCTCGGCATGGCCGAGGTCGCGGTGCGCATCGATCCCGCGCACGCCGAAGCGCAGCGCTTTTACGCTCACCTCCTCGAGGAGGCGGACAAGCGCCGCCTGGCGCGGCTCCACTACGAGTTCGCGGTGGAGAAGCGTCCCAAGGACGTGCGGTCGCTCGTGGCGCTCGGCAAGCTCGAGCTCCACGAGAAGAATCCCGACATCGCCCGAGGATACCTCGAACGCGCGGCCGGGGTCCGGCCGTTCGACGGCGACACGCGGTACTGGCTCGGCATGTCGCTCATCGCGCTCGAGCTGAAACCGAAGGCGATCATCGCCTTCGAGGACGCCCGTACGCTCTGGCCGACGCACGTCGAGGCACGCCGCGAGCTCGCCACGCTCTACGCCGGTTACCGTCGCTACCGCGACGCCGCCGGCGAGCTGCACGAGGTCGCCAAGCTCGTTCCCGGCGATGTCAACGTCGTGTTCCTCGAGGCCGCATGCCTGCGCGCCGCCGGCGACCGCGATGCCGCGTACGACGCCCTCGGTTCGGCGCTCGCTCGCTTCCCCAAGGAAGCGCGGCTGCGCAAGTTCCGTGGCGACCTGCGGACGCAGGCCGGCGATGCCAAGGAGGCGCTCAAGGAGTACAAGGAGGCGGCCCGGCTCGCGCCGGATGATCCTCGGCTCCGCGCGATACTCGACGGCGAGACGCAGGCGAACGGTCCGCTCGGGGGCGAGGAGCTTCTGAGGGCGATCATCGAAAGCACGGCGACCGTCGGCACGATGGAGGACGCGAGAGCGACTTTCCAGAAGGCGACGAACGACGCGGTTTTCGACCTGCACCTCAACAAGGAAAAGGGCTGCCTCGACGGCGCGGCCGCATCGTCCGCGCTCCTCGCAAGGGAGCAGGGCAAGCGGCACGCCGAACTCGGGACGTGGCTCGCGCACATGTCGGCGCGCATCGCGAAAGCGGGGCGCGGCGGCGAGGGTGCGGCGCTCACGCCGGACGAGGCGGACGCGATGAAGGCGGTGCTCGACGCGACGGCGAAGGCCGAACGCGACGTGCGCGAGATGCGCGGGTCGTTCAACAACGTCCTCCTGCCGCTCTACCGTCAGTACAAGTGCGAGACGTACGACGGCCCGCTCACTGCCTCGACGCTTGAGGCGGTGGCGAAGAGGGACGCCGACCGGCGCGTCACGCTGCCGGAGGTCAAGCCGCCGCAGTACTCGATGCCGTTCACGCCGCAGATCGAACCCGACAAGGGGCGGAAGATCCGCTTCACCGTCGACAACGTCGATGGCAAGGCGGAACTCACGGTGGTCATCGACGGGGAGGATCTCGGCAGCGTCCTTCCCGGGATGAAGATGACGTTCTTCGCCCGGCTCGGCCCGCACCGCCTGTGCCTCCGCACGAAGGGCGGTACGTGCGGCGACGGCTCGCTTCGCACCCCGTTCCTTCACGACGGTTGGACCCTCAAGGTCCGACCTGCCAAATGAGACGGCCCCTTTCTTCACGAAAGGGGCTCTTTTTTATCCTCCGGCCGGTTGACTTTTTCGACGAAGAGGGTCTACCTTGTGATGTTCCCGCCACGCGGGAATCACGTCCTTTTTACCGTCAAAACGACCGCACAAGGAGCCTTAAATGAAGCCCCAGTTCGCCCGTCGGGTGAGAATCGTCCTCTGGCTCTGCGGCGCGGGCCTGTGCGCATGGCTGGTCTGGCGAAACGTTCAGTCGTTCGTCGGTACCAGCCTGCTCTCCGTCCCCGCCGCGGTCGCCTTCGCCGCCTTCGCCCTCCTCGCCGGACCGCCCTACAGGACGCGTCCGCCGAACCGTTGGGCATGGCGCATCCGCGGCGTGCCCAGGGAGAAGCGCAGGAAGATGAAGCGATTCGGTCGCATCATCTTTTGGCGCATCGTGAAGATCGAGCTGCCGGGAAAGCGCTTCGCGCTGTTCCGGTCGCTCGCGCTCTTCTTCGCCTGCCTCGCGCTCCTCGGTTCGCTCTCGCTGCCCTATGCGCGCAAGAAGATCGCCGAAGGCGTGCCGTCGGACTTGAACGCGCTCGTCGCGTACAGTCCGCCGGTCACGACGCAGGTATATTCCGCGGACAACGAGCTCGTCTGCACGTTCACGCTCGAGAACCGCGTGCGCGTGCCGCTCGAACGCATCCCGAACCACGTCCGCCAGGCGTTCATTGCCGCGGAGGACAAGAGCTTCTACACGCACACCGGCATCGATCCCGTCGCCATCATCCGCGCGGCGTCGGTGAACTTCGAGAGCGGCGACACCAAGCAGGGCGCGTCCACGCTGACCCAGCAGGCGATCAAACAGGTCATTCTCAAGAACAACGAGAAGACCTACCGTCGCAAGCTCCAGGAAATCGTGCTCGCCGTCGAGATCGAGAAGACGATGTCGAAGGACAAGATCCTCGAGGTCTACCTGAACCACGTCTTCCTCGGCCACGGCGCCTACGGCGTCCAGGCGGCGGCACAGACCTATTTCGCGAAGGACGTGAGCCAGCTCACGGTAGCGGAGGCGGCGCTGCTCGCGGGATTGCCCCGCGCGCCGTCGCGCGACTCGCCGTACGCCCACTACGATCGTGCGCGCGCCAGACAGGCGTACGTGCTCGGACGGATGGTCGAGACCGGGGCCATCACCCAGGCGCAGGCCGACGAGGCCCGCGCCCAGGAGATCGTGATGATCTATCACGAGGACCCGCTCAACCGCACGGCCGCGCCGTACTTCTGCGATCACGTGCGACGCGAGCTCAAGCGGATGTACGGCAACGAAGCCGTCTTCGAGAAGGGGCTCACGGTCCGCACGACGATCGATATGCGCATGCAGCGGGCGGCCGAATCGGCGGTCCGACGCGGGCTCATCGATCTCGAGCGGCGCATCGGCTGGAACGGTCCGGAAGGCAAGGATCCCAAGTACGCGGGCTGCAACGGCCCCGCCGAACCCGTCGTCGACGGCGCCATCGAAATGGCGCGCGTCGCGTCGGTCGGCGGCACGCCGACGGTCTGCGTCCGCGGGACCGCGTTCCCGCTGCATCCCGACGATGCCGCGCGCGTCGCGAAATGGGAGGCGAAGGCGAAGGCCGCAGTCGCGGTCGGCGACCTGATGTCCGTCCAGATCGCGACGCTCGAAACCGTCGGCGCTCCCAAGGGCAAGACGCCGAACCTCACGCGCTACGCGCTCGCCGCGCGCCGCACGAGCGGTCCGGATCATCCCGAGGCGCTCCAGTCGGCGCTCGTCGCGGTCGACCCGAACACCGGCGAGCTCAAGGCGCTCGTCGGCGGCTACGACTTCACCGAGAGCCAGTACAACGCCGCGACGATGGCGCACCGGCAGCCGGGCTCGTCGATCAAGCCCTACGTCTACCTCACCGGGCTCATGCACGGCATGACGGTCGACGAGACGGTGCTCGACGGGCCGAGTTGTTACCCGTCGGCGTCCGGCATCTGGTGTCCGCAGAATTACCGCGGCCCGAACACGGTGACGCAGTACTACGGCATGGTGAACCTCCGGACGGCGCTCGCGCTCTCGCTGAACTCCGTCTCGGTCCGCCTCGCCTACAAGTACGGCATCGAGGAGGTCATCCGCACGATGCGGACGGTCGGCATCACGTCGCCGCTCGAACGCGTCCTGCCGCTCGCGGTCGGTTCGGCCGAGCTCTCGCCGTGGGAGCATACCTACGCCTACGCGACGATCGCGTCCGGCGGAAAGCAGATGCCGCGCCATCCCGGCGCGGAGCAGGCGGGCATCTTCCTGACGTCCGTGCTCGACGCCGACGGCAAGGAACTCTACCGGTACGACCCCGTGCCGAGGGAGAAACTGCCGCAGGCCGTTCCGGCCGGCGACGCCTACGCGCTCACGTACCTGATGAAGGGCGTGGTCGAGCAAGGCACCGGCAGGCGCGTGCGCGAGCTCCAGAGGCCCGCCGCCGCGAAGACCGGTACCACCAACGACTTCCGCGACGTCTGGTTCATGGGTTTCACCACGGACCTCGTCGTCGGCGTCTGGGTGGGGCGCATGACCCCGCAGCCCATCATCAAGGAAGCCACGGGCGGCGGCGTCGCGCTGCCGATCTGGCTCGCCTTCATGAAGGCGGCGCATCCGGAGACGCCGGCGCGGGAATTCCCCGTGCCGGACGACGTCACGCTGGTGCGGTCGCCGTGGGGAGAGCTCATGCCGTTCCAGCGCGGGCGGATGCCGCAGCGGCTGATGGTCGGCACCATGCCGACCGGAAACTTCGACGACTCGTCGCCGTTCTGAACGGCAGGCCGTCCCGCAGAATTGCGGGACGGTTTTTCTTTTGCGGCGCGGGGTTGACGAGGCTCGCGGAAAGGGCAAAGCTTGGACAAGTCCCTTCCAAAGAAAGGAGCACGCCGATGAACCCGCGCGTGATGCACGGTTACGCCCTCGTTGAGGGAAATCGTTTCGACCTGAACGTCATCCTCGATGCCTACGAGGAGCTCGTCGGCGCGCTCGCCGAGGAGTTCGCTGACGGCGCGACGACGCTTTCGACGGCCCACCCGGCGCATCAGAAAAAGATTCCTTGGCCCGAGCCGGGAAAGGCGACGGCACGCAAGGCCTGGTACGGGATGGCGGAACTCTACGAGGTCGTGGACGAGGCGCTCGTGCATGTGATGGGCAGGATGACCGTGAAGGCGTACCTGCTCGGCAAGACCTGGTGCGTGCATGATCCCGCGACCGGACGCATCACCACGCCGCTCGGGGAGGACGTCGCCGACCTCGAGCCGCAACCGGTCGTCTGCATTTACGGCGAGCAGATCGGGCCGAACCAGTACGGCATGGCGGACGAGCGCGACATCGCTGTCGCGCGCCGTATCGTCACGGCGAATCTTGCGCATCTCGGGCTCGCTTTCGAGGCGAGCGGGCCGCGAGTCGATCGCGCCACCGGACGCGCGCTGCTCGTCGCGTACGTGACGTTCCCGCACGCCGTCTACGGCAAAGGCCGCGACTTCGTCCGCGTGCGCTGCGTCGAACCCGACGGCGACCCTGCGGATACGGACCAGAAGGCGAACTGACCGGCGCCCCGCATTTTGCGGGGCTGTTTTTTTAAAAAAAGCCCCCGCGGCAGCGGGGGGGTATCAGCGTTGCGGCTCCCAGCGGTGGAGGCCGATGTCCTCGCAGAGGACGCGTTCGAGCGGGCGGTCGAACGGTTCGATGACGAGCTCCACGACGACGCCGGTCGTGGCGTCGAAGAGGTGGCCGCCGTAGACGGCGAAATCCGGACCGCCGATGGCGACGTGCGCGTGCATGAACGGCTCGCCGTCCTTCGCCGTGACATTGCCGAGCAGGCTCACCAGCTCCCAGATGCCGGGGAACCGCTTGCGTTCGTAGCGTTTTTCGTCGAGCCGGTAGAAACCGAGCTCCGGATTCTCGATCGCGCCGATGGCGGTCACCGCGGCGCCGAGAATGCCGCGCTCCTTGGCGACGGCCTCGACCGACGCGCGCACGGCATCGCCGCGCTCCAAGCTCACGATGACGCGTTTTCCCTCGACTCTCGTTTTCATGGCGTTCTCCGTAGGGCGGTGCGCCGATGATAACATCGTGCCGCGGGAAGGGGAACAGGGCGTTGACAAGGGCGGTAATCCTGCCATCCTTACCGACAGCTCCTTGCGAAAGGAATGCGCATGACCGGTCCGAGCCGTTACGTCATTTCCGGCGGAGCGGCACTCGTCGAGGGTCCGCTGTTCAACTTCGCGCGCGTCTTCGGCGCGTACTCGACGCTCGTCGGCCGTCTCGCGAAGCGTTTCGGCAACGGCGTCGCGACGTGGTCCGACGCCGCCGTCCCGTGGCCCGACCCCGCCCGCAGGCAGTCGTACGAGAAGTGGGCGGGCATCCGGAAGTACCACGAGGCCGCGCCTGACCATCAGGTGATCGTCACCGGTCCGCTCGTGCTGCGCGTGTACCTGCTCGGCGCGGCCTGGTGCGTCTATGACCCCGGGAAGGACGCGCTCACGACGCGCGACCGGCGTCCCGTGGCGGAAATCGATCCGACGCCGTGCATCGCGGTCGACGGCGGCGCCCGCGGCGACGAGCGGCATCTGCTCGGCGCGCTGACGGTGACTGCCGTAGCGCAGGTCGTCGAGGAGGAACTGCGGCCGCTTCGGCTGAGTTTCGTCCGCGGCAATTCCCGGGTCGGCAGGGGCGGCATGGTGCTTCAGGACGCCGTCGTCTGGTTCCCGCACGAGGCTTTCGGGGCGGGGAAGGGATGGATGCGCGCCCGTTGCTGTCTGCCGAACGGCGGCGAAGTGCCGGCGCGCGCGGCGCACTGAGAGGTCCGACGACGTCGGCCCTTTTTTCTTTGCCGCGGGTTGACCGCCGGGGCGGGTGGTGCTACTTTACGTCCATCGAACACTAACTAACGACCATGCCGCGCCACCCCTCGTCTCAGGACATCAAGGTCGCCGTCGATGCCGCCATTTTTACGGTGCGCGGAGGGGAGCTGCACGTCCTGCTCATCCAGATGAAAAAGAAGCCGTTCGCCGGGCGGTGGGCGATGCCGGGCGGCCTGCTGGGCGACGACGAGACGTCGGAGGACGCCGCGCGCCGCATCCTGCGCGAGCAGACCGGCGTCACCGACCTCTACCTCGAGCAGCTCGCCACGTTTGACGATCCCCGCCGCGACCCGTTCGGCCGCGTGGTGAGCATCGCTTCATTCGCGCTCGTGCCGCACGACGGCGTCCGCTTGCGTACCTCCGAGAAGTACGCCGACGTGCGCTTCTGGCCCGTCGGCGCGCTGCCGAGGCTCGCATACGACCACGAGTCCATGCTCCGGTACGCGCTCGGGCGCGTCCGGGCGAAGTTGCAGTACGCGAACGTGGCGTGGAGCCTGCTTCCCGAGGCATTCACGCTCTCGGCGCTCCAGGCGACGTACGAGGCCATCCTCGGCCGTACGCTCGACAAGCGGAACTTCCGCAAAAAAATCCTCTCCCTCGACCTTCTCGCCGATACCGGAAAGCGTGATCGCGGCGGCGCGCATCGTCCCGCGGCGTTGTACCGTTTCCGGTCGCGCAGGAAGGCGGACATCGCGCTCTTTTAAGGCGGTCGGCCGCCTTGACGGAAGGTCAGAAACGCGATAGCGTTCGGCGTTATCCGCCTTCGCGTTTTTTCGCCAAAGTCGGCGGATATCAGCTCCTTCCACCACGAAAGGAACGTCCGATGCATAACGGCACAATCGTCATCGATCCGGAGACCGATGCAATCCTTCACACCGACGTCCAGACCGCTTTCATGCCCGACCATTCCTGGGACGGAAAGCCGGTCAAAGGCGGCGGGCTCCCGGTACCCGGCGGCCACGAGATTCTCCCCGTCGTCCTCCGGAATACGTCGTTCTTCCCGGTCGAGCGGCGGTTCGCCTCGCTCGACCAGCATCCGCGAGGGCACGTCTCCTGGGTGTCGTCGTACGTCGGCTTCAAGCCGTACGACGACCTCACCCTCGACCGCGTGCTCGGCTGGATCAATGACGGCACGGATCCGTCCGCCGTCATTCGCGCGGCAGGCATCAGCCTGTTCGACCTGATGCACTACCTCGAGGGGACGACCGACAAGAAGCAGACGCTCTGGCCGGAGCACGGCGGGATCGGTTCCGAAGAGGCCGAGCTCCATCCCGCGCTCCGCGACCTCGGTTTCCGTCTCGTGCTCCTCAAGGGGTACGACCCGCTGTGCGACTCGTACAGCGCCGAGAGCGACAACCTCGGCAGGACGACCGGTCTTGCGGAGCAGATGCGGGACGAGGGCGTGAAGCGCGTCTTCATGGACGGCAACGCCTTCACCCACTGCGTCGGCTACAGCGCCCTCGGTTTCGCCAAGCGCGGCTTCGAGGTCTGCGTCATCAAGGACGCGACGCGCTCGGTGCCGATTCCCGGCCTCGAGGAGAAGATGACGCTGCTCATGGCAGACGCCGGCGTGCGCATCATCGTCGCCGACCAGCTCGCGGCAAAGTGATCCCTTTCGTCACGACCCCGGGGCGGACCGCCGTGCGCGGTCCGTCCTCGGATATCTTTTCAGAGAATTTCCGCTGACGGCGGCGTCGGCGCAAGCTCTCTTGCCGCAAGCATGTCGCTTGCGGCAAACGTTCCTTGACCTCCATCCAAGAGGTGCGCAATGACCGCAAAAGTCGCCCTGTTCGGCGGGAGTTTCAACCCGTCGGCGGCGCATCATCGCGACGTCGCCGCGGCGCTCGTCCCGCATTTCGAAAAGATCATCGTCATCCCGTGCGGGCCGCGCCCGGACAAGGAGCAGACCAACGACATCGAGCCCGTCCATCGGGCGGTGATGGCGGACCTGACCTTCCGCGGCATCCCCAAGGCGCAGGTCGACTTGTTCGACCTCGAGCACGCCACCTTCACGAAGACCCACCGGCTCGACGAGCTGTACGGTTTGCGAGAAGGCGGCGAAATCTGGCACGTGGTCGGCACGGACCTGATTGCCGGCGGCAAGGACGGGCAGTCGCCCATCCAGCGGCAGTGGGAGGAGGGGGAGCGCCTGTGGCGTACCTGCCGCTTCGTCGTGATGACGCGCAACGACTTCCCCTGCAACCCCGCAGACCTCCCGCCGCAGCGCATCGTGATCGACGGCATGAACGGCGGTTCGAGCACTGACGTCCGCGAACGGGCGTTCCGGCGGCAACCGTATGCCGACCGGGTCGTCCCGGAGGTCGCGGCCTACATGGAGCGGTACAACCTGTACCGCGGCGGCACGCCGTCGCAGACGACGACCTTGCGCCTCGGTGACCCGCGACCGTTCGTCTTCGTCGACGAGCGCAATCCGCGCGCGAAGGCGCTGGCAGAACGGCTGTCCGGCATCGCGACGACGGAAGATTCGGCCAACTGCTTCGTCGCCATCGGCGGCGACGGCACCATGCTGCGGGCCATCCGCAAGCACTGGCGTCGCCGCCTGCCGTTCGTCGGGCTGAACGCGGGACACCGCGGATATCTGCTGAACGAGATCGACGACGACCTGCAGGATCCCGGCTTCTTCTTCGACAGTCTCCGCGTGCAGCAGCTCCCGCAGCTTTACGTCGAGTGCCAGGACCTGCGCGGCGACCGTTTCGGCTCCTACGCGTTCAACGACGCGTGGGTCGCCTGCGGCACCGGGCAGTGCGCCTGGCTCGAGGTGAAAGTCGACGGCCACGCGCGCATCGAAAAGCTCGTCGCGGATGGCGCGCTCGTGAGCACCGCGGCCGGTTCCACCGGTTACGCGCGCTCGATGGGCGCGACGCCGCTCCTCGTCGACACGCGCGGCTGGCTCATCGTCGGCAACAACGTGTTCTCGCCGCGCGGCTGGAAGTCGGCGCCGCTCTCGCTCGATTCGTCGGTCGAGATCGCATCGCTCGATTTCCGGAAGCGTCCGATCCGCGCGTTCGTCGACGGCCAGGACCGCGGCGAAGTCTGCGCGATGCGCATTCGGCCGAGTCGCGTGGCCTCGGTCGAGATCGCCTTCTCGCCGCATCGCGACATGGCGGCAAAACTCGCCGAAGACCTGTTTCCGTGAAGGAGGAAGCCATGACGATCCGGTTGGTTCCCGTGAGTGCGGATGACGCCGCGCGCATGGTCGACGCGCTCGATCCCGGGGCGACGAGGAACCTCAAGTTCTTCTCCGCGCCGGTGACGGTCCCACGGCAGCGCGCATACCTCGAAAAGGTGCTCGCGAATCCCGCCGAGCGGCTGTGGGGCGTGGATGCCGACGGCGTCCTCGTCGGCACGGTCGGCCTCCATGAGATCGACGAGCACCTTCGCACCGCCCGTCTCGGCCTGCTCGTCTTCCGGAAGGATGACCGCGGCAAGGGGTATGGCAGGGCGGCGATCAGCGCGGCGCTCGCCGTGGCCTTCGATCCCACGCAGCTCGACCTCAACAAGGTCTACCTGAACGTTTTCGTCGAGAACGTCCGTTCACGGACGACGTACGCCAAGATGGGCTTCGTCCAGGAGGGCGTCCTTCGCCAGGAGTACCTGCTCGACGGCGTGTATCACGACATGGTGCGCATGTCGATGCTCCGCAGCGAATGGAACGCGCTCGCCGCCTAGCGCGGCACGGCAAGCCTCGCGCTTGCCCTTCTTCTTCCGCCGGTGACATCCGGTCGCCCGCGGAAGATCAAGCCTGATCGTTACAATCCATACCACGCCCCGATTTTGGAGGAGACATGACCAACGACAAGCCGATCGTGAGCAGCCGCCTGCAGAAGGACTGGTACTACGTCACCATGGGCTACTTCGCCTGGCTGCGGCATCGCGACGTCCACGTCCGCTGGGGATTCAAGAACCGCTCCAAGGGCATCGTGCTCGGCGAACGCATTGACGAGGGCCGGCTCCGCGAGGAGATCGGGCATGTCAGCCGTCTCGCCTACACGGCGGAGGAAATCGAGTGGCTCCGCGCCAAGTTCGGCGTCGGCGTCCCGAACGGCTTCCTGCCCGACGAGTATCTCGGCTATCTCCAGACGAACTGGCTGTCGGCGATCGACATCGAGAAGGTCGCGTCGCCCGACGGGCCGACATATCGCATCGAGCCGCATGGCGCCTGGTGCGACGGCATGGACTGGGAAACCTTCATCCTGCCGATCATCACCAAGCTGAACGGCGAGTGGGTGATGCGTCAGCATGGCGTCACGGAACGCCGGCTCTGGGCCGAGGCCGGCCGCAGGCTCGGTCGCAAGATCGAGCTCCTGCGGCAGTACCCGGACCTCCAGTTCGGGGAGTTCGGCCTGCGGCGGCAATTCAGCTACGAACTGTCGCGGTTCATCGACGAGACGCTCGTCCGGGAAATCCCCGGACAACTGGCCGGCATCTCGCACGTCTGGATGGCCAAGGAACTCGGCTGGCCGGTCATCGGCACGTTCGCGCATCAAGGCCCGATGGTCTATTCCGGCATCCACTGGGGACTCCGGGCGGAAATCCGCGCGTCGCACATGAAGTTCATGGACGACTGGATGGCGACGTTCGGCCCGCGCTGGAGCACGGCGGTGCTCGACACGTACGGCTCCAAGGCGTTCTTCGAGGACTTCGGCGCCGAACGCGCCGCGGCCTGGAACGTCTACAAGGTCGACTCGGGCAATCCGTTCCACGAGGGAGAGATGCTCGAGGCGTACCTCAGGTCGCACGGCGTCGACCCGCGGACGAAGGTCCTGAACCCGACCGACGGGCTCGACGTCGATTCGGTCATCGCGCTCCATCTCACCTTTCGCAATCGCTTCAAGGCGATGAAGCCGGGATGGGGGACGACGCTCTCGAACGACACGGGACTGCCGACGTTCGGTTCGTTCGTCGTGAAGGCGACCGAGGCCAACGGGCATCCGCTCGTGAAGCTGTCGAACAATCTCGACAAGGCCTCGGGCGACGCGGCGACCGTCGATCTCTTCAAAAAGATTTTCGGGTACGCCAACGTAGAACGGCGCGAGTGCGTGGTATGAGCCGCGCGGAGACGGTCTGCCGTCTCCGCGTTTTTCCTCGGTTGCCGACGGTCGTCGGCTGCCGAGGACGAAACGCGGAAGTGTGCACGTGCGACATCAGTCAGGAGGGAACACGATGGAAGCGGTCCTTTTCCACTGCCCGCAGATGAAGGGCCTCGCGCAGAAGATCTGCGAGGCGAACGACAAGATCCACCTTGGCAAGATTTCCTGGAAGACGTTCGAGGACGGGTGGCCGAACGTCTTCGTCGGCAAGGAGGAGCGCATCCGCCAGAAGCGCGCCGCCTTTCTCGCCTCGTTCGACTCGGTCGAGGACGTCTTCGGCCAGCTGAGCGTCATCTATACCTTGCCTCGCCTCGGCGCGAGGGAGATCAAGGTGATCATGCCGTACTACCCGACCGGGACGCTCGAGCGCGGCGACACCGAAAGCCAAGTGGTCACCGCGAAGACGTTCGCGCGGATGCTTTCCGCCACGCCGCTCTGCCGGAGCGGTCCCGTGGAGGTCGTGCTCTACGACATCCACGCGCTCGGCCAGCGGCACTACTTCGGCGACAACGTCGTGACCCGGTACAAGACCGGCACGAAGTACCTGAAGACCGCGCTCGAGGGCGAAGACGTGTCGATCGCGTTTCCCGACATCGGCGCCTGGAAGCGGTTCAAGGCGATGTTCGACGGATCGAAGAAGGGCGACCGCGCGTTTCCTCTCGTGATCTGCGACAAGGTCCGTGACGGCGACAGGCGCATCGTCACGGTCCGCGAGGGCGAGGTGCGCGGCCGTCACGTGGTCATCGTCGACGACATCATCAAGTCCGGCGGCACGACCATCGAGTGCGGCAAGGCGCTCCTCGACGCGGGCGCGTCGAAGGTGAGCGCCTTCGCGACGCATGCCAGCTGTCCGAAGGACTCATGGAAGAAATTCCTGAATGCCGGATTTACCAAGGTGTGGATCACGGATTCCTGCCCCAAGACCGCCGCCAAGGTGGAGAAGCTCGCTCCTTTCGAAGTCATCTCGCTGAATCGCTCGATCGCCCGCGTCATCTTCGACGATGACGACGAGGCGGACGACCAGATCGACGACTGAGGTCGCGCCGTGCCTTTCCGGGCACGGCCTCCTTTCCCCGCGCCGCTTGCCGCAGCGGCACGGAGAAAGGAGGACCCGCTCCTTACAACGACGCAACGTCAACCAGCATGGCGAAGGAGGATCGCGGCATGTCAGACGATTTCTTGAACGTACTCGAACACGGTTTCAGTCGCGTCGCGGTCGTCATTCCGCGCGTGACCGTTGCCGATCCCGCGGCGAACGCCGCAGCGCACGTCGACGCGCTCGACGTCGCATACAAGGACGGCGCCTGCTACGCGCTCTGTCCCGAGCTCGGGCTCACCGGTTACAGTTGCGCCGACCTGTTCCATTCGCAGGTCCTGCTCGAAGGCGCCTTGCGCGCCTTGAGTTCGATTCTGGCGAATTCGACCCGTTGGCGCGACCTGCTGTTCTCGGTAGGCATGCCGCTCCTCGTGGACGACGCCGTCTACAACTGCGCGGTCACCTGCCAGAACGGCCACGTCATCGCCGTCGCGCCGAAGTCGTACCCGCCCGAGTACCGCGAGTTCTACGAACTCCGGCACTTCGCCCGCGGATGCGAGGCGCGCAGCAGGGAAATTCGCATCCACGAGGACGTCGTGCCGTTCGGTACCGACGTCCTCGTCGCGGCGACCGACGGTTCGGGATTCGTCCTGCATACGGAAGTGTGCGAGGACATCTGGGTCCCGATTCCGCCGTCGACCGTCGCCGCCCTCGCGGGCGCGACCGTGCTCGCCAACCTGTCGGCGTCGAACATCACGATCGGCAAGGCCGAGTACCGCGAGCAGCTCGTCGTGGGATCGTCCGGACGCAATCTCGCGGTGCAAATGTACAGCGCCGCGGGTTTCGGCGAGTCGTCGACCGACCTTTCGTGGGACGGCGACGGGTACGTCGCCGAACGCGGCGCGCTCGTCGCGCGGACCGAACGGTTCTCGCTCAAGGGCGCGAGCGCGGTCGTCGACGTGGACCTCGAATCGCTGCAACAGGATCGCATCCGGCAGAGCTCGTTCCACCAGAATGCGAGCGACCGCCGTACGCCGTTCCGCACCGCGGCGTTCCGCCACCGTACGGAATCCGGCGCGGCGGCGGCGACGTACCGCGCGCTCAAGCGCTCCGTCGAACCGCACCCCTTCGTGCCGTCAGACCCCAAGCGGCGGGACGAGCGGTGCCGGGAGACGTTCATGATCCAGGCGACGGCGCTCGCGCGGAAGCTCGAGTCGCTCCGCCCGGATATGCGCAAGCTCGTCATCGGCGTCTCCGGCGGGCAGGACTCGACGCAGGCGATTCTCGTGGCTGCCTATGCCATGGACCTGCTTGGTCTGCCGCGCACGAACATCGTCGGCGTCACCATGCCCGGCTTCGGGACCACGGACCGGACCTATCAGAACGCCTGTCGGCTCATCAAGGCGATCGGCGGGACGTTCCGGGAAATTTCTATCCGCGACCTCTCCTCGCAGACCTTCCGTGACCTCGGCATCGACGACGCCGGCGCCTTCATCGCGGAGATCAAGGCCGGCATCGCCGCGGGGGACGCGAGCGTCGTGACCCTGCGCCGTCGGACGTTCTTCGAGAACGTCCAGGCGTGGTCGAGGAAGCACGTGCTCTTTTCGGTCTCCGGATTCGAGGGCGCGATGGTGCTCGGCACCGGCGACTTGTCCGAGCTCCTGCTCGGCTGGTGCACGATGTTCGGCGACCATGCCAGCCACTACGGCGTGAACGCGGGCGTCCCGAAGACGCTCATCTCGTTCCTCATCGGCTGGACGGCGGAAGTCATCTACGCGAAGGAGCCCGAAGTCCGGGCGGTCCTCAAGGACGTCCTCGACACGGAGATTTCCCCGGAACTCCTTCCGCCGGACGAGCACGGGAAGATCGCGCAGAAGACGGAGTCGATCATCGGGCCGTACGAGCTCCACGACTTCTTCGGCTACTGCACGGTCCGCTGGGGCTACCGTCCGTCGCGCATCGCGCGGCTGGCGCTCCACGCCTTCGACGGGAAGTACGACCTCGCGACCGTCAAACGCTGGCTGCGGCTGTTCCTTCAGCGTTTCGTCGGCAGCCAGTTCAAGCGTTCGTGCCTGCCCGACGGTCCGAAGGTCGGCCTCACGGCAATCTCGCCGCGCGGCGACTGGCGGATGCCGTCGGACGCCACGGCACGGATGTGGCTCGACGAGCTCGAGGCGAACGTTCCCGACGCGATTCGCTGATTCGCGCGACCGCCCCGCACTTTCGTGTGCGCGGGCGGTTTTCTTTTGCCTGACGGGTTGACGGGAGTTCGTTTTTCGGCTACGCTGCGCAGTCCCGTTCAGAGCCGGACGGACAAGACAAGGAGGAGGCTCATGCGTACTTTGAACGCCATTTGGTCGATCGTCGCCGTCGCCATCGTCGCGCTCGTCGCAGCGAGTTGCGGACCGCCCGCGCCGTACTGCGGCGATGGCGCCTGCAACAACTACGAATCGCCGTATACCTGTCCGCGCGACTGCGGCTATGCTCCTGGGAAACCCGGACCGGGACCCGGCCCGAATCCGGGCGGGTACTGCGGCGACCGGCTCTCGCCCGATCCCGACGGCGTCCTGCTTCCGGTCACCCCGCTCGCGCAGTACTGCCAGCAGTGGTGCTGGGCCGCGACCATCACGATGGTGGCGAACTACTACGGCATCGCTGCGGGCGAGTGCCAGCTCGCCTCGTACAAGGCCGGCTTTTCCCAGCCCGTCTGTTGCAACTACGCGGCCTGCGGCTACCAACCGTGCAACCAGCCGGCGCCCCAGCCGCAGATGGAGTACATCCTCGGCACCACGCTCGGCATCCACGGCACCGCGCTCGACAGCGGCATCAGCGAGACCGCAGTGCGTATCGAGCTCTCGAACGGCAGGCCGATCATCGTCGGGTACCTGAACTCGTTCGCGGGGCACGTCGTCGTCGTGAGCGGTTACGGTCCGTCGGCGTACGGCAAGTCGACGTACCGCGTGATCGATCCTTACAACGGCGTCTTCGACGTCACCTACGACCAGCTCGCCTACGGATACATGGCGGGCGGCCTCGGCTGGCGCTGGGGCTACACGCTCATGCACCTCTCGCCGCGTACTGACGGCTGCAATACGGATTTCGATCCGGAGTGCGGCTGCCCGTGACGCCGTCCCCCTCGCTGAGGGGGATTTTTTTATTCGGCGTGCGCGCCGCCGGCGAGCCGTGGTATGATGGCGGCATGAGCCTCTTCGATCGGCTGGCCGGCCTCGTCGTGCCTGCGGCGCAGGCGCATGAAAAATGGTTCGTCCCCGTCGACCCGGTCACCGCGCCGGTGCCGGATTTTTTCGTCACCGCGAACGGGTGGACGTACGGCGCGGTCGCCGCGGTCGCCGCGCTCACGGTCGTCGGCTGGTTCGTCGACCGGTGGTACGAGAAACTTCCCGCGTACGGCAGGTACGAGAAGAAAATCCGCCCGCTCCGCGACTACGCGGCCGGCGTGCTTGCCGTGTCGACGGCGGTCACGCTGCTCGTGATGTCGTACCGCGGCGCGCTGCTCGCGCCGAATTTCGTCCTCCCGCACGGCGCCGCCGCGACCGTGCTCCTCGGATGCCAATCCGCCATCGGCGTGCTCCTGCTCATCGGCCTGTTCACGCAGGCTGCGGCGATGGGCGTCATCGCGCTCTTCCTCGCGACATTCGCGCTGTTCCCGTGGATCGACGCGCTCGACTACCTCCATTACCTCGGCATCGGCGTGTACCTGCTCGCGTTTTCCCGCGGCCGTTTCTCGATGGACTGGTTCCTCGGCAAGCCGATCGTCTCGACGGCCGAGCAGCGCAAGAAGGCGTACGTCGCGCTCAGGATCATCACGGGCATCACGGTGTTCTGGCTCGGGTTGCTCAAGTGGCGCCGGCCGGACCTGCATTTTTCGCTCATGGACAAATTTCCGAATTTCAACCCGTTCGTGATTCTGGGATGGACGGGGGCGGAACTCTCGCGCGAACTGTACGTCTTCCTGCTCGTGGTCATCGAGGCGACCATCGGCTTGTTCGAGGCGTTCGGATTCCTCACGCGGCTCTCCGCCGTCCTCCTTGCGCCGGTGTTCATGGGAAGCGTCATTTTTCTCGGGGCGAGCGAGCTCGTCGGCCACCTGCCGATCCTCGGCATCCTGTTCGTCCTTTTCGCCTACGGCGACACGTATTACAAGGGCCGTGACCCCGAGAAACGCGCGCACTGACCCGAAAATAAAACCGCCCCGCGCTTCCGCGGGGCGGTTTTTTCTTCGCGGCGCGCCGTGCTAGAAGTACGCGCGTTCCTGCGAGTCTTTCACGATGTCGAACGCCTCCTCGGCGGTATCGACGATTTTGAACAGGTTGAGGTCCTCGGCGGAAATGTACCCCTCGTCGATCATCGCCCGCTTCACCCACGTGAAGAGTCCCGTCCAGTACTCCTTGCCGACGAGGACGAGGGGGATGGGGCACATCTTCTTCGTCTGTATGAGCGTGATGAGTTCCATGAACTCGTCCATCGTGCCGAAGCCGCCGGGGAAGAAGATGTAGGCCTGCGACGACACCGACAGCATCACCTTTCGCGTGAAGAAATAATGGAAGTTCTTCGGTTTGCGGACGTAGCGGTTGACCCGCTGCTCCTGGGGGAGTTCGATGTTCAGTCCGACCGACACCGCCCCGGCCTCCACGGCGCCGCGGTTCGCCGCTTCCATGATGCCCGGACCGCCCCCCGTGATCATCGTGAATCCGGCGCGGCCGAGCAGCGTGCCGAGCTTGCGCGATTCCTTGTACCAGTGGTCGGTCGGCTTCGAGCGCGCCGAGCCGAAAATCGAGACTTCCTTCTTGAGGTCGGCGAGAAATTCGAACCCTTCGATGAATTCCGCCATGATGCGGAAGATGCGCCAACTCGCGCCGGAGCGGAAGTCGGTATACGGCGACGCGCAGACGTCGACTTTCTTCATCTCCTCGTCCAGCCGCGGCTTGTGCTCGTCGGAATGCTTCTTGATGATGGACATACGGGGGCAGTATAACAGGCGGCAGCAAGGTTAAAAGGTTGAAAGGTTAAAAGGTTGAGAGGTAAGCGAAATTCAATCGGGTCTTTTAACCTTATTAACTCTCAACCTTTCAACCTCTCCATCATTCGAACCGTTCCTGCCAGCGCTCTTCGACCTGCACGTCGAGGTCGATGAAATATTTTTTTCCGCTGACCTCCTCGAGTTCCTTGCGCACGGCCCGGCCGATGTCCTTGACGGTCCGCGCGCCGGCGCCGATGAGCATCTTTTTGTATCGCGGCGACGTCGTGACGATCGTCGCGCGGACGTACGTCACGCCGTTGTCGCGCGCCGCGACTTCGCTCACGTGCACGGCGGTGGTGTAGGGGATTTCCTCGTGCATCTTCATGAACACCTTTTCGCGGAAAAGCTCCTCGAGCCAGAACCGGTTTTCGACGCCGGAAATCTGGTCCGGCGGGTAGAGCGGCTCACCCTCTTTCAGGTAGCCGAAGATCGCGTCGACGAGCGCCTTCAGGTTGCGGCGATTGAGCGCGGAGATTTCGATGACCTCGTCGAACTCTTCCTCCCATGCCCGATATTCGTCGGCGTAGGGGCCCTTCAGGTCGCTCTTGTTGATGACGAGGATTTTCGGAACCGTCGCGTTCCGCACGAGGCGGTGGACTGCCTTCTCCTCGTCGCCGACGTGGCGCGTGGGATCGACGACGTACAGCAGGACGTCGATGCCGTCGAGGGCGTCCTTCGCCTTCTCGTTCAGCTTCGCCGTCAGCGTATCGGGGATGCGCGTGAAGATGCCGGGAGTGTCGACGAAGACGACCTGCCCGCGCGGGTCGTGGACGACGCCTTGGATGATATGCCGCGTGGTCTGCGGCTTGGGCGTCGTGATGGCGACCTTGGTGCCGACGAGCGAGTTGAGGAGCGTGGACTTGCCCACGTTCGATCGCCCGACGAGAACGGCGAGGCCGGATTTTTTGAGTTTATCAGCCATAGGTTTACGCGGAGAGCGTACCCGTTCCGCCGTGATTATGCCAGTCGGCGGGGTTCGCCGGCGTTGACAGGGCCGTTCGGCCCCGCTAGGCTTAAGTCATCGTTCCTCGACACCAGCGCAAAGGGGTCCGGGAGGGTTTCGGCCTGCGGGGTCGCAAGCCCCGCACGAGACACGTTCACGCGATGCGCATTCCTCATCGGAGGCTAAGATGACGAATAAGACGACGCGACGCGAGGCCAACAGGCTGCGTACGGAAATCCTCGAAGGTGTGGCGGAGCGCCACGAGCGCACCGCTACCGCAAGGAAAATCCGCCGTTGCGGCACTCTCGCTCACGATCTTCCCCGATGGTCCGTTCCCCGGTCCGTCGCACGCATGCTGCCTTGGACCCTCCTGTCCCTCGTCCCCGACGGGACGCTGACCTGCCTCAATTGAGGCAATTTCGAAAAAAACTTCGCCGGTTTCGCTTCGCGAACCGGTTTTCTTTCCCCTGAAAACGCAATGACCGCGCCGGCGCGGTCATTTTCGTTCCAGCATCGCGACGAGTTCGACATGCGCGGAATGGGGGAACAGGTCGAGGGCGGCGACTTCCGCGATGCGGTACTTGGCGGCGAGGTCCTTGAAGTCCCGGACGAAACTCTCGTAGTTGCACGAGACGTAGGCGATGCGCTCGGGGGCGTTGGCGAGAAGCGTCGCGACGACCTTGTGGTGCAGGCCGGCGCGTGGCGGATCGACGATGACGAGGTCGGGCCGCTCCTTTTCCCAGACGAGCCCTTCGGCCTTGTCGGCGAAGTACGCCGCGTTGGCGACGCCGTTCCGTTTCGCGTTCTCGCGTGCCATGTCGATCGCCTGCCCGTCGATTTCGACGCCGACGACCTTCGTCGCGTCGCCGGCAAGGCAGATGCCGAACAGGCCGACGCCGCAGTACAGGTCGAGGAGAGCGCGCGGTTTCCGTTCCCCGATGAACGAGCGGACCGTTCCGACGAGCCGTTCGGCCATCGCGGTGTTCGTCTGAAAGAAAGAATTCGGATGGATGGCGAACGTGCGGCCGTCGACCGTCTCCTCGAGGAACTGTTCCCCGTGGAGCAGTTCCAGGCGCGAGGCGGTCGAAAGGTCGGTGACGGTCGGATTTATCCCGTGGTAGACGGTCGTCGCGAATTCGGCGAGCGCCGCGACAAGCCCGTCCCTTCCGGGCAGCGTCCCCTCGGACGTGACGACCGTTATCATGCGCCGGCCGGTATTCTTGCCTTCGCGGATGACGAGGTATCGCGCGTAGCCCGTCTGCCGCTTCGCGTCCCAGGGCGCGACGGCATTCTCGCGCATCCACGACCTGAACCGTCCTATCGCCTTGACGGCATCGGGGGAAAGCAGGTGGCATTCGTCCAAGTCCACGTAGGCGTTCCACCTGCCGGGTTCCTTGAGGCCGACTTCGCCCTTCCAACCGACGCAGTAGTCCATCCGGTTGCGATAATAAAAGAGGTCTGGCGCGGGGATGACTGCGTCGATGCGTTCCGCGAGTCCTCCGGCTGCGAACGCGCGGTTTACGAGATCGCGTTTCAGAGAGAGCTGGTAGGCGTAATCAAACTGCTGCCACGCGCAGCCGCCGCATTTGCCGGCGTACGGGCAGCGGGGAGCGACGCGGTGCGGCGACGCGACGAGGACGTTCTCGATTTCCATCCGCAGCATGCCGTGCCGCCGCGCGACGAGCCGAGCCTCGACTTCCTCGCCGGGAACGGTAAAGTTGGCGCAGGCCGCGCGCTCGCCGACGAGACCGCAGCCCCGTCCCTTCTTGTCGACGTCCGTGATTTTCAGGACGGCCTTGTCGCCGAATTTCATATCCTGCGGAGGATAGCCGATTTTCACCCATGCGTCCAGATATCGTCCTCGTCCTCGATAACATCCGTTCTTTGCATAACGTTGGTTCGATGTTCCGGACCGCCGACGGTTTCGGCGTGAAAAAAATTTTCCTGTGCGGCATTACGGGAACGCCGGAGCAGAACGGTCTCAAGAAAGTCGCGCTCGGCGCGGAACTCGCGGTCCCATGGGAGAAGAGCGGTCATGCCTGGCGCGTGGTGGAGCGATTGAAGAAAGAGGGGTATGCCGGAGTCGGCCTCGAACGGTGCGCCGGTTCGGTGCCCATCGGCGGATATCGCCCGCCGAAGAAACTCGCGCTCGTCGTCGGAAACGAAGTGCGTGGGCTCTCTCCCGCACTCCGAAAACGGCTCGAGGCGACGGTCGAAATTCCCATGGTCGGGATCAAGGAATCCTTCAATGTCGCGGTCGCCTGCGGTGTAGCCCTCTACGCGTTGTCGGGTGCGCCAAAATAGGCTTTCCGGAGACGCAAAAAAATCGCTAATCAAGGCCTTTTTTGTTGCCGCATACCTGGCAAAACCATTGACTTTTTCGCTAGTTTCTGCTATATTCTTTGGTCCTGCCCGCCGCGTGCGGCAGAGCGAAACGCCCTTCCCATGCGGCACTCGCTCCTGCTACGCTGTGACGGACCATCCTATGCTTTCCATCGTCATCCCGACGTACAACGAAGAGGAATATCTCCCGTTTCTGCTCCGGTCCATTCAGGGCCAGACCTACAAGGACTACGAGATCATCGTCGCCGACGCGAACTCGGCGGATAAGACACGCGAAATCGCGGCCTCTTTTGGCGCGCGCGTGGTCGAGGGCGGCAAGGTCGCCGTCGGCCGCAACAACGGCGCCGCCGCGGCCAAGGGCGAGAACCTCCTGTTCCTCGATGCGGACGTCGTCCTGCCCGACCCGTGGTTCCTGCAGATGACCGTCGCCGAATTCGAGAAGCGCACCTTCGGCGCCGCGACCTGCAAGATCGACCCGATCTCCGAGAAGAAGATCGACAAGGTGTTCCACGAGGTCTTCAACTACTTCATGTTCGTCACGCAGGAGACGTTGCCGCACGCGCCGGGGTTCTGCATTTTCGCGCGCAAGGCGATTCACGACAAAATCGGCGGCTTCGATCCCGAAATCAAGCTGGCCGAGGATCATGACTACGTGAACCGCATCGGCAAGGTCGCGAAGTTCGGCCTGCTCAAGACCTACAAGATTCCGGTGTCCGTCCGCCGTTTCGACCGCGACGGACGCCTGAACATCGCCGTGAAGTACCTGATGTGCGAGGTGTACATGCGCACGCGCGGCAAGGTGAAGTCCGACATCTTCAACTACACCTTCGGGCACGAGAAGGCGGCGAAGAAGAAAGAGCCGCAGAACGCCTGACCATGCAGAAGATACTGTTGGGGAAAACGGGCGACGTCCCTGCGGGACGCGGCAAGACGTTCGTCGCGCAAGGGAAGATGATTCTCGTCGCCAACGTGAAGGGCGAGCTCAAGGCCTTCGAGAACAAGTGCCCGCACATGGGCGGCGCCGTCCGCTATGACGGTGAGAAGAAACTGGTGTGCAGCTGGCACGGCGCGCAGTTCGAGGCCGCGACGGGAGAGAACGTCGTCGGTGCCGAAGGTCAACGCCTCAAGGCGGTGACCGTCGTCGCGGAGGGCGGCGAGCTGTACTGGATGCGCGAGGAGGAGCGTTCGCCTTGGGCGGATAATTTTGACTGAAACGCAGGCCGGCGAAAGCCGGTCTTTCGTTATCCACAGGGGACTGTCCCCATAGGGACAGTCCCCACGGCCACCGTGACCGTGGTATAGTGTCCCCGTAGCTAACTGCATCCGCATGGCTGAGAAGAAATTCCTCATGGGCAACGAGGCGCTCGGGCGCGCGGCTTTGGCGGCGGGCGTGAAGGCGATGTACGGCTATCCGATCACACCGACGTCGGAGATCCTGCATTTCTGGTCCAAAGAATCGTGCGGCGATAAGGGCAAGAAGGACGGTCTCGTGTTCCTCCAGGCCGAGGACGAGATCGGCGCGAGCTTCATGCTGCTCGGCGCCGTGCTCGCCGGCGTGAAGAGTTTTACCGCGACCGGCGGTCCCGGCCACGTCCTGATGCAGGACGCGTTTTCAATGGCGGAAGCGATGCGCCTTCCCGTCGTCGCGTACATCGGCCAGCGCGGCGGCCCGTCGACGTCCACCGTCATTTATTCGCAGTCCGAGGTGAACCTCGCCTGTTACGGCGGCAACGGCAACGGCTACCGAATCGTCTATTCCCCGTCGACGCTTCAGGAGCTGTACGATTTCGGCATCAAGGTTTTCGACATCGCCTGGAAGTACCGGTTTCCGACCTTCCTGCTTTCCGACGGCTACCTTAACAAGATGATGGGGGAGGTCGAGGTGTATTCGCCCGAAGAGAAGGGCATCGTCATGGAACCGACCGAGGCGTACATGCTCGAGAAGAGCCGTACGCGGCCGCTCGAGGGGCTCGTTCCGTCGCCGGAAATGCACATCCGCAAGGGGCCCGACGGCACGTCGTACGACTGTTTCCGCAACTGCCTGAACCTCGAAGAGGAGACGCTCGCCGTCAACATGGAAATCAAGGAGGCGTGGGACAAGATGGCGCCGCAGGTCGCGGCGCACGAGGAGTTCGGCGACAAGGACGCGGACCTGCTCATCGTCGCGCACGGCATCGTCGCGGCTTCGGCGCGCGCCGCGATCAAGACGCTGGCAGAGAGGGGCGTGAAGGCCCGGCTGTTCCGTCCGATCACGCTCCGGCCGTTCCCCGACGATGCCCTTCGTGCCGCCGCGAAAGGCGCGCGGAAAATCCTCGTGCCCGAATCCGCCCTCGACCAGCTCGGCCGCTTCGTCCGCAACTCCCTGTACGGCCACGCGTCCGCGCCGGTCGTGGGATACGAACGGCCGTCGATGGGCATAACGCCGACCGAACTCGTCACGTTCGCGTCCGGACAATGATATGGCGAAGAAACTTTTCATGGACAAGAGCGAGGTGAAGATGGCGTTTCCGAAATGCGTGCGGATCGAATCCAAGCCGCACCTCTTCTGTCCCGGCTGCGGGCATCCGGAAGTGCTCAAGGCGCTCGGTCATGCCATCGACGACCTTGGTATCCAGAAGGAGCTCGCCTTCGGCGTCGACATCGGCTGCTCGCTCCTCGCTTGGGACTACTTCAATGTCGACACCATCGAGACGCACCACGGCCGAACCATCCCGACGATGGTCGGGTTCAAACGCGCCAATCCGAAGGCGCTGACCGTCGCGTACGTCGGTGACGGCGGCGGGTACGCCATCGGCGGCGGGCACCTCATGAACGCGGCCATTCGTGACGAGAAGATCATGGTCATCGTGGTGAACAACGCCGTGTACGCCATGACCGGAGGTCAAGAAGCGCCGACCACGCTCCCGGGCATGGTCGTCGACACCGCTCCGTGCGGCGCCGACCAGTATTACATGAAGGGTCCCGAGATGATCCGTCAGGTGAACCCGAACGCGTTCGTGGCGCGCGGCATCACGAGCCGGCAGATTGGCCTGCGCAAGCTGATGACGGACGCGCTTACGTTCCACAAGGAGGGGCGCGGGTTTACCTTCGTCGAAGTGCTCTCGCCGTGCACGCTGAACTGGAAGACGATGGACAACCCCTGGAAGACGTTCGATTTCCTCGAGAACACGCTCGCCGGCGTCTACCCCGTGAAGACCTACTGATATGGCCGAGCCGTTCAAGATCGTCATTAGCGGCGAGGGCGGGCAGGGCGTGCTTTCGATCGCGAAAATCATGGCGTATGCCGCGTGGATGCAGGGGAAGCAGACGCTCTACGTGCCGTACTTCAGTACCGAGAAACGCGGCGGAATTTCCATCGCGTTCGCGCAGATCGGCGACGAGCCGATCCCGTTTCCGAAGTTCGCCAAGGCAGACCTGTGGGTCGCCATGTCGCAGCGCGCCATCGACCGCACGTTCGAGTACCTGCAGGAAGGCACGAAGGTCGTCGTGAACAGCACGCTCGTGCATGACGTCTCGCGCGTCCGGCAGTGGGCGCCGCACCTCGTCGACGCGGGCAATATCGCGAAACTGCAGCTCAAGAAGCCGCGGACGTTCAACATGATCGTGATGGGCGCGATGCTGAAGCTCACGCCGGTGCTCGACAAGGCGTCGTTCGGCAAGGCGCTCGAGAAGACGTTCAAGGACAAGTACGAGAAGGATCCCTCGCTCAAGGACCTCAACGAGAAGGCGTTCAACGTCGGCTACGACCTCGTCAAATGATATGGGAACCACTCCGACCGACAATTCGACCGGCCCGATGCGCTTCGCCCCGAAGGTCGCGGAGACCTCGAAGATTCGCGTGACGCGGTTTACGAACCTCTGCAAGTCCTGCGGTTCGTGCATCGTGAAATGCCCGGTGAACGCGATTTCCTGGCACGACAAGGAGCTCGGCATGCTCGGCGAACCGGCGATTTACATCGATCTCGACAAGTGCATCGGCTGCGAGACGTGCGAGCGCGTCTGTCCGGACCACGCCATTGAAATCACCAACAAGCGGCTTGAGTCGAAGCTGTTCAGCACCGGACCGCTCGGTGCCGTCGTGCGGATGAATGCGGTCGTCATCGAGTGGGCGGTCACGCATTTCCGGACGTCGAAGGACAGGCTCAAGAAATTCGGCAAGTCGAAGGACAAGACGCTCGTCGCGCGGCTCATGCGCGGCTTCCTCCGGTATACGGACGAGCCGATCAAGGAGTACGAAGTGGTGGATAAATGAGCGTGCGCCGCGGGATTGATTCCCGCGGTTTTGTTATACTGCCGCACGTATGCCGTTACCGACGATGCTGAATTGGAAGGGGTTCGCCGACCGCGCGAGGGAGATGCTGTTCCGCAACCAGGACGCGCTGCTCCGCGAACTGCTCGCGAAGATGGGCGACGAGGACGTCATCCACGTCGTTGATTCGCTGTCCGTCCACGAGAAACGCAGGATGTTCAAGGGGCTCCCCGCGGAGCGGCATTCCCGCGTCCTCCTGAAGCTCAGCGAGTACTCGCAGGACGCGGTGCTCCCCGCGCTTTCGCAGGCGGAAGTGGCCGCGATGATCGACGCGGCCGAATCCGACGACGCCGTCGACCTCATTCAGCTGCTCAAGGACGGGCAGCGCGACCGCGTCATCGCGGAGCTCAGGAAAAACGACCCGCACGGCCTCATGCCGCTGCTCGTTTTCGGCGAGGAGACCGCCGGCGGTCGCATGAAGCATGAGGCGTTCCGCATCCGCGCGGACGCCACCGTCGACGAGGCGCGCCGGCAGATCGCGCGCGAGTCGGCGACGAAACCGAAGTCGCATCAGGTGTACGTCACCGACGACAAGGACGCGCTCGTCGGCACGCTGCCGCTCATGCGGCTCCTCACCGCCGCGGCCGACGCGAAACTCGGCGACCTCATGAACGCCGCCGTCGTGAGCGTGCCGCCGACGATGGACCAGGAGGAGATGGCGCAGGTGTTCGACGAGCATAACGCCATCGAGCTCCCGGTCGTCGGGCCCAAGGGGCGCGTGCTCGGCATCGTGACCGCCGACGACATTTTCGAGGTCATGGAGAAGGAGTACGCGGAAGACATCTCCCGACTCACCGGCGTGGACGAGGACGATCGCATCAGCGATCCCGTGCTCCTCACCGTCCGCAGGCGTCTCCCGTGGCTCATCGTCAACCTCGCGACGGCCGTGCTCGCCGCCGGGGTCGTGAGCCTGTTCGAGGACACCATCCAGCGCATCGTCATCCTCGCCGCCTACATGCCGATCATCGCGGGGATGGGCGGCAACGCCGCGACGCAGACGCTCGGCGTCGTCGTCCGCGCGATCGCGCTCGGCGAGCTTCGGCACCTGAACACCCTCCATGCCGTCGCGAAGCAGGTCGCCGCCGGGACGCTGAACGGCCTCGCGAACGGCGTCATCATGGGCGGCATCGCCTACGCGTGGACGGGCAACGCCCGCCTCGCCGGCGTCATCCTCGTTGCCATGACCGCCAACCTTCTCGTCGCCGGGCTCGGCGGCGTCGCGGTCCCCGTCATCATGAAGCGCATGCGCATCGATCCCGCGCTCGCTTCGACCGTTTTCGTCACGACGCTCACCGATTGCTGCGGCTTCTTCGTCTTCCTCGGGCTCGCCTCCGTATTCATGTGAACCGTGCTATCCTGTATCGCGTAACCTCATGCCTATGTCAGATCAGCACAAAGCGCTCGGACGCCAAGTACGCATCGAGTATTCCGCCCGCCACGTTCACTTGTCGCAGGCCGATCAGGACGCGCTTTTCGGCGCCGGCTACCAGATGAAGCCGATCAAGGAACTTTCCCAGACGGGCCAGTTCGCCTACGAGGAAAAAGTCGGGGTGAAAGGGCCGAAGGGGGAGGTTTCCGCGCGCATCCTCGGGCCGTGCCGCAAGCAGACGCAGGTCGAGCTCGCGTGGAGCGACGGGCGGACGCTCGGCGTCGAGACCCCGCTCCGGCTCTCCGGCGACCTCGCGGGTTCGGGCGGTGGCGTCACGCTCGTCGGGCCGAAGGGGAGTATCGAACTCAAGGAAGGCGTCATCAACGACCAGCGCCATCTGCACTGCTCAGACACCGAGGCCGCCGAACTCGGTCTCAAGACCGGCGACGTGCTTGACGTGTCGATTCCCGGACATACGCCGTTCATCGCGCGCGAGGTCATCGTCCGCGTCCACCCGTCGTTCCGGATGAACATCCACCTCGACACGGACGAGGCAAACGCGGCGTCGCTCGACGCGCAGGGCGCGATGGGCGAGATCGTCGGCGTGCATCCGGCAGACGGCGAGGCGGCGCATTTCTTCGGCGACGTCTGAACCGGCAACGCGTATGATTTTCGTCGTCAATTCCGGCAGCTCGAGCCTGAAATTCAAGCTGTTCGAGGCGAAGAGCCTCAAGGAGCTCGCTGGCGGCCTTGTCGAGCGCATCGGTCTCGATAAGCCGTTCATGAAGGTCGCGGTCGGCGCGGATGAAAAGAAGCTCGAGTTTGACGCGGTACCCGACCACAAGGACGCGCTCACGAAGGTCTTTTCCGCGCTCGTGAACGGCGGCATCGATACGAAGCGCATCGTCACCTTCGGTCACCGCGTCGTGCATGGCGGAGAGGAATTTACCGAACCGACCGTCATTACGGACGCGAACCTCGAGAAACTGCGCGCCTACAACCGTCTCGCACCGCTCCATAACCCGCCGAACCTCTCCGGCATCGACTCTTGCCGAACGCTTTTGCCCCGCGCCGCGAACGTCGCGGTGTTTGACACCGCCTTTTACAAGACGATTCCCGATTTCGCGTTCATGTACGCGCTGCCGTGGGAGTACTACGCCAAGCACAAGATCCGGAAGTACGGGTTCCACGGCATCTCGCACCGCTACGTCACCGAGCAGGCGGCGAAAATGCTGAAAAAGCCCTACAGAAGGGCGAAAATCGTTTCGTGCCACCTCGGGTCGGGCTCGTCCGTCACCGCGGTCATGAACGGCAAGGCGTTCGACACGACGATGGGCTTCACCCCGCTCGAGGGCCTTACCATGTCCACGCGCTGCGGCGACATCGATCCAGCGATCCCGCTGTACATGATCCGCACGTTCGGGATGACCGAGCAGCAGGTCGACGACGTGCTCAACAAGCAGTCCGGCCTCCTCGGCGTATCGGGGTACAAGGATCTGCGCGACGTGATGAGCGCGGCAGGATACAAGATTCCCGGCTACAAGCTCGCGGAAAAGCCGTCGGCGGAGACGAAATACCGCGCGAACCTCGCCATCGAGATGTTCTGCTACGACGTCGCGCGATACGTCGGTTCGTATGCGACGCTCATGGGCGGCGCGGACGCGGTCGTGTTCACTGCCGGCGTCGGCGAACGGAGCGAGGACATCCGCAAGAAAGTGATGGGCATGCTGAAGCTTCCCGGGAGGACGAAAGTGCTCGTCGTTCCGACGAACGAGGAGCTGATGATCGCCACGGAAGCGAAACGGGCGCTCAAGCAATAAGAAAACGGTCCGCCCTGGGCGGACCGTTTATTTTTCGCGGCTGCGGAGACGCAGCCGGCGGAACCGTCGCAGGAGCGCCTCGAGCGCGTCAGTCCAGCGCGTCGCGCCGATGAGCGCGGCGGCGAGGAGGATGCCGCCGGCGACGCAGAAGCCCTTCGCGACGGGGAGTCCCCAGGCGACGAGCTTCAGGTCGGCGCACATCCACAGGACGTTCATGCAGGCCCATGCGGCCATCGCCGCGGTGACGAGCAGGTTCGGCCAGGTCCGGACGGTCCACCGGAAAATGAGCAGGTTGAGCAGCACCGTCGGAACGGCGAGGCTGGCGGCCGGGACCGGCAGGCCCAGCATCCAGCTCGCGTCCATGGCGAACCAGGCGATAGAGCCGGCGGTTTCGCAGGCGAGCAGGCGTTTTTCTCGGTCCATCCGGTCCTCTATTTCTGCCGTTTCGGAGGACGGCCGCCTTATCCTGCGCAATGAACGGCCGTCAGGTCAAGTTCACACGGGTGCTCCCTTGCTTTCGCCTTATTTTCTGCTTATACTCAACCGGATTCGGATGCCGCATCGGTGCCCGGAGTTTCATCTATGTTGAAGCGGGTCCTCGGGCTGAAATCCACGACCGTGACCTTTGCCGCGTTTCTCCTGGGAGCGGCATCGCTTGTCAGCCGCCTGGCCGGTGTCATCCGCGACCGGCTGCTTTCTGGCACGTTCGGCGCCGGGCCGGAGCTGGATGCGTATTATGCCGCCTTTCGTGCGCCGGATTTCATCTACAACCTTTTCGTCCTCGGCGCCATCACGGCGGGATTCATCCCCGTGTTTTCGAAATTTCTCGCTGACGGCGAACGGGGGAACGACGCCGCGAACGACCTCGCATCGTCGCTTCTCACGATCCTCGGTCTCGCGCTGATCGCGCTTTCCGCGCTCGGCATCATCTTCGCGGGCGTCATCGTGCCGTTCTTGACGCCGGGATTCGGAAACGGCCAGCGCGAGCTCGCCGTCGGACTCACGCGCGTGATGTTCCTTTCCCCGGTATTTCTCGGCCTGTCGAGCGTACTCGGCGGAATCTTGCAGACGCATCGCCGTTTTCTCGTGTACGCGCTCGCGCCGATCGCCTACAACGTCGGCATCATCGTCGGCGTCGTCGCGCTCGCGCCGTCGCTCGGCATAGAGGGCGTCGCCGTCGGCGTGGCGGCGGGGTCGTTCCTGCATTTCGCCTTCCAGCTCGCCGCCTGCCGCGGCCTCGGCTACCGCTACCGGCCGCGTCTCGCGTTTCACGACGAGGGCGTCCGCGAAATCGGCAGGCTGATGCTGCCGCGTACCGCGACGCTTGCCGTGAGCCAGGTCAACCTCCTCCTGCTCACGGGAATCGCCTCGACCGTCGGCGCGGGAGGCCTCGCCACGTTCAGCCTCGCGAACAACCTGCAAAGCTTCCCGGTCGGCGTCCTCGGCATCTCGTTCGCCGTCGCAGCGTTCCCGCTGATATCCGAGCTCGCCGCGAAAGGGAAGAACGGCGAATTCGTCGCTGCCTTCGCCAAGACGGTGCGGACGGTCCTGTTCCTCGTGGTCCCCGCGACTATCCTCCTGCTGCTTCTGCGCGCGCAGATCGTCCGCGTCGTGCTCGGTACCGGGCGGTTCGACTGGAAGGACACCGTCGATACCGCCGACACGCTCTCGTTTTTCACGCTGTCGCTCTTCGCGCAGGCGCTCCTGCCCCTCGTCGCGCGCGCCTTCTTCGCCATCCGGGACATGCGCACGCCGCTCTTCGCCGCGGCGGCCTCCGTCGTCTTCGAACGTGTCATCGCCTGGAAGCTCGTCGCGCTCGGGATGGGCACGCCCGGCCTCGCCCTCGCGTTTTCCGCGGGCTGCATCCTGAATTTCGTCCTGCTCTGGGCGTACCTGCGTCATCGTACGGGCGACCTCGACGAGCGGCGGATGTTCCGCGACCTCGCGCTCATGAGCGTCGCGGCGCTCTGCATGGCCGCGGCGGTACAGACGGCGAAGGTCGTGCTCGGCAGCGCGGTCGACATGCGTTCGTTCGTCGGCATCCTCACGCAGGGCGCGGTCGCCGGCGTCGCCGGCATCATGACCTACGTCGCGGTCGCGTCGGCGCTCGGTCTCGAGGAGGCGAAGATGGCGGTCGCCATGCTCCGCCGCCGCGTCGCCGTCATTCCCGCCGGCATCCGCCAGGAGGGGGAGAACCTGACTCCGGAGTCATAGCGTCCTATGAAGAACCTTCGCAATTTCTGCATCATCGCGCACATCGACCACGGCAAGTCCACGCTTGCCGACCGCCTGCTCGAGGTCACGGGTACCGTCGCGAAGCGCGAAATGCGCGACCAGCTGCTCGACCAGATGGATCTCGAGCGCGAGCGCGGCATCACCATCAAGCTCCAGCCGGTGCGCATGAACTACCGGACCGTGTCGGGCGACGACTACGTCATCAATCTCATCGACACGCCGGGCCACGTCGACTTCACGTACGAGGTCTCGCGCTCGCTCGCGGCGGTCGAAGGCGCGGTGCTCCTCGTCGATGCGACGCAGGGCGTGCAGGCGCAGACGCTCGGCAACCTCTACCTCGCGATGGAGCAGAACCTGACGATTATCCCGGTCGTCAACAAGATCGACCTCCCGAGCGCGGATCCCGACAAGGTCTGCGCCGAACTGATGCACCTGCTCGGCTGCGCCAAGGAGGACATCCTGTTCGCGAGCGGCCGCACCGGCGCCGGCGTTCGCGACATCCTCGAGGCGGTCGTAGAGCGCGTGCCGCCGCCCGCGGGCGACGGGAACGCGCCGCTCCGCGCGCTCGTCTTTGATTCCATCTACGATTCCTACAAGGGCGTCGTCGCGTTCATCCGCGTGATTGACGGTTCCGTCGCCAAGGGCGTCCCCATGCGGCTCGCCGCGACCGGCGCGCGCGGTGACACCCTCGAAGTCGGCCATTTCGTGCCGAAATTCCGGCATGCGGATTCGCTTTCGGCCGGCGAGATCGGCTACCTCGTCACTGGCTTCAAGGAGATCGACGGCTGCCGCGTCGGCGACACCGTCACCGTTCCCGATTTCAAGGACCGCGGCGTCGTCCCGCTCGACGGCTACAAGGAAATCGTCCCGATGGTGTTCGCCGGCATCTTCCCCAAGGAGGGCGACGCCTTCGAGAAGCTCCGCGACGCGATGCTCAAGCTCAAGCTGAACGACGCCTCGCTCGCGTTCACGCCCGAGCATTCCGCGGCGCTCGGCTTCGGGTTCCGCTGCGGCTTCCTCGGCCTGCTCCACCTCGAGATCGTCCAGGAGCGCCTTCGCCGCGAACACAACCTCGAGATCATCGTCACTTCGCCGTCCGTCGCTTACAACGTCGAGAAGTCCGACGGCACCTCGATCGTCGCGAAGAGTCCCGCCGACCTTCCCGACCCGTCGTCCATCGAGTCGATCGCCGAGCCGTGGATGAAGGTCGACATCGTCGCGCCGCGCGAATTCATCGGCAACATCATGGGGCTCGTGCAGGACAAACGCGGCATCTACAAGGACACCGAGTACCTGACCGTCGAGGGCGGGGAAGGCCGCGTCATCCTGCATTACGACGTGCCGCTCTCGTCGATTCTCGTGGACTTCTATGATAAGCTGAAGGGCGTTTCGTCGGGCTACGCGTCGTTGAGTTACGATTTCAACGGCTACCGCCCGGCGGACGTCGTGCGCATGGACATCCTCGTCGCCGAGGATCCGATCGAGGCGCTCGCGGTCATCGTCTACCGCGACGCCGCGAACCGCGAGGGCCGCCGCATTTGCGAGAAGCTGAAGGAGACCCTGCCGCGGCAGCAGTTCGAAGTGAAAATCCAGGCGGCGATCGGCAGCAAGATCGTCGCGTCGGAGCGCATCACCGCATACCGCAAGGACGTCGCGGACATCTCCGGCGGCGACTGGACGCGGAAGATGAAGCTCCTCGAGAAGCAGAAAAAGGGCAAGAAACGCATGGCCGGAAAGGGTCGCGTCGACATCCCGCCCGAGGCCTACCTCGCCGTGCTTAAGCGCGACTAACCGTACCGCAATGAAGTTCCCCGCACTCACGTTTCCGACGCTTTCCAAGACGAAAATTCGCAAGCGCGCCGTCAAGCGCGCGCTCGTCATCGCCCTCTACGCGTTCGTCGCCATCGTGACCGTCATGGGGATGATCTCCCCGGCGTTCACGAGCTAGCGGCGGAAGCGCCCCTTGCGCGGGGCGCTTTTTCGTGCCTGCCCCGAACCGCGACGCTCGTGTATGCTGAACGGGTTATGCGATCCCGCTGGCAGGTCGCGCCGCCTCCGTCCGAGGAACTGCGCGCCCGATTTCCCGAAATCCATCCCGTCGCGCTTGCGCTCCTTGCGAACCGCGGCATCACCACGCAAGAAGCGGTGGACGAGTTCCTTTTGCCTGACTACGGCCAGGACATCCACGACCCGTACCTTTTCCGCGACATGGAACGGGCCTGCGAGCGCGTCTGGCGCGCGATTCGTGATGGCGAAAAGGTCGTCATTCACGGCGACTACGACGCTGACGGCGTGACGGGTTCGGTCGTGCTCATGACCACCTTCCGTGACGCGGCAAAACGTCTCGGCAAGGATCCGTCGCTCTTCACGAGCTACATCCCGCATCGCGAAAAAGAAGGCTACGGCGTGCGGCCGGCGACGGTCGAGGCGCTCGCGGCCGCGGGTAACAGGGTGATGATCACCGTCGATTGCGGCATCGGCTGCGCTGCCGAGATCGCGCTTGCGTCGGAAAAGGGGATGGACACCATCGTCGTTGACCATCACCAGATTCCCGAACGCATCCCTGAGTGCGTCATCCTGCACCCGCTCGTCGATGGCGAGACGTATCCGTACAAGAAGCTCGCCGCGGTCGGCGTGGCGTTCAAGTTCGCCTGCGGGTTTATCGCGTATTGCGCCAAGCAGGGCTCGCCGTTTGAGCCGGGGTACGACAAGTGGCTCCTGGACCTCGTCTCCATCGCGACCGTCACCGACGTGATGCCGCTCGTCGGGGAGAACCGCACGCTCGAGCGGTACGGCCTCGTGGTGCTCAACAAGACGCGGCGTCCGGGGCTGCGCAAGCTGATCGAAGTCGCGGGGCTCGAGTTCGGTTCGCTCGACACGACGTCGGTCGGTTTCTCCATCGGACCGCGCATCAACGCCGCCTCGCGCATGGAGCACGCCGAGCTCGCGTTCAAGTGCCTGATGGCCGAGACCGACGAGGAGGCGACCGCCGCGGCGGCCAAGCTCGACCAGGTGAACCGCGACCGCCAGAAATACACCGAGCAGATCATGAATGCCGCGCGCGCCGAAGTCGCCGCCGCGCCGCCGGGCCGCAAGGTCCACTGCGTCTGCGGTGACGGCTGGTCGGCGGGCATCGTCGGACTCGTCGCCGGGAAGATCACCGCCGAATTCGGCGTTCCGGCGTTCGTCTTCGGCAACGACGACGGGCATATCGTCGGTTCCGGGCGCAGCGTCCCCGGGTTCAATCTCGTCGCCGGCATGGACGGCGCGCAGAAATTTCTCGCGCGCTACGGCGGTCACCCGCAAGCCTGCGGCCTCACCATCGAGGGGGAGGAAAATTACCGCGGGTTCGTCGCGGCGATCGAGGCCTACGCCGAGGAGCAGCTCGCCGGCAAGGATTTGCGTCCCGTCGTCGACATCGACGCGGAACTCCGCATGAGTCAGGTGACGTGGGAACTCGTCGACTGGCTTGCCAAGCTCGAACCCTTCGGCGAGGGCAACCCGCGGCCGAAATTCCTGCTCCGCGGCCTGCTGCTCTCCGCGGTCGACATGATCGGCAAGAACGGCAAGACCGTCCGCATGACCGCGCGCGGCGACCTTCCCAAGGAGGCGAAGCTCATCGGTTTTAATTTTGTCGAAAAGGCGGAGGGGCTGATGCCCGGCATGACCGTCGACGCGGTCGTCGAGATCGGCATCAACGCCTGGAACGGCCGCAAGGAAATCCAACTCAAGCTTGTCGACGTGCGGCAGACGGAAGAAAAGGGTAGAGTTTCAGAGCTTCAAAGGTTAGAGCGTGTAAACCTTTGACCTCTGAACCCTCAAGCTCTGAACCTCAGCCAATGAAAATCATCATTCACACCGACGGCGGCAGCCGCGGCAATCCGGGGCCTGCGGCCTGCGGCGCCTACCTTACCGCCGAGGACGGCACCGTCCTCAAGGAGCACGGCCGCTTCCTCGGGACCCAGACCAACAATTACGCCGAATACATGGCGATCATCGACGGACTCGAGCATGCCAAGGAGCTCGGTGCCGATGAGGTCGAGATGTACATGGACTCGGAGCTGGCCGTAAAACAGCTCAACGGCGAGTACCGCGTCCGCAACCCCGGCATCGCGGCGCTCTTCATGCGCGTCCATAACCTGAAATTGGGCTTCAAAAAAGTGCGTTTCACCCACGTTCGGCGGGAAAAAAACAAGGACGCCGACCGGCTCGTCAATGAGGCGCTCGACCGTCATTCGTCGTAAGGCGAAAAAACTGTCCACAGGGGTAAAAATAGCCGTGAAATCGGCTATTTTTCGTGCTATACTCAAGCACGAGTATGGGACCCATTTTTAAGGGAGCCGCCATACGATTTTTTTCGGTAATGCTGGGCGTTACCGCCGGAGTTTTTTTTGCCGCGCAAGGCGCGTTCGCCGGTACCTCCGACAACGTCACCGGCTGGGCGTGGTCGGGAACCATCGGTTGGGTCTCGCTCAACTGCACGAACGACGCTACTTGTGCGACGGCGGATTACGGTTTGGCAATCGATAACGCCCCCGGCTTCCCCGATCGCGGCGACCTCACCGGCTGGGCGTGGTCGGAAACGATGGGGTGGATCTGCTTCGGCACGACCTGCACGGGCACGACGCCGGAGGGCGGCGCGCCGTACGCGCAGTACCGCGGCACGTTCAACGCCAAACAGGATCAGTTCTGGGGATGGGCGCAAGTGGTCAGTCTCGGCGCGAACGGCTGGATTTCGCTGAATTGCGACAAAGACGTCGGCGCGGACGACTGCGTGACCTCCAATTACCACGTCGTGCTCAACAACGTGAACGGCAACTTCACCAAAGGCGCGGCGGGCGACCACTGGGCGTGGAGCGGCAATTCCGACGGCACCGGCATTGGTTGGATCGATTTCAGTATCGCCAACACGTCGTGGGTGCTTGCGGACCTCGGCACCGTCCGGCGTCCCGAGGGCATATACGAACCGACCGCGACGGCGATGCCGCCGTGCGTGAGCGACGCGAACTGCACGACGCCGCCGCTCCTCAAGTGCGATACCGTCGCGGGGACGTGCACGTACCCCGGCACCCACCGGAACAAGATGTCCGTGACCTTCCAGGGTTTTTCCGCCGCCGTAAATCAGTTTCTGGAATGCGAGATCCTGCTCCCTGACGCGTCGAAGCGCATCGTGAACAAGGTCATGACCTCGACCGTGCGCGGCAGCACCACGACGCTCGACTACACGGTGGTCGCGGCGGACAACATCCAGCAGAACAGCCTCTGGTACCTGAACAAATGCCTCATCGCCGGGTACGCGAACGGGTCGGCCTGCGTTTCGGACGCGCAATGCGCCGCGGGAACGGAGATTTGCGACGAAGTCGCGGGCAAGTGCCGCGAAATCATCGACGCCACGACGTCGCGCAAGCCGGTATTCGCGCACGGCAACACCTGGACCGGCCTCGACGCCCAGCAGGACCAGTATCTCGCCATCAAGTGCAACGCGGGTTTTCCCGACAACTACTTCAAGAACGCCGCGCAGTGCGACTTCACCGGCGACGCGTCGTTCGCGCTCGCGATGCGGCGCGGCATTCCCGTCGAGGGCAACTGCGCCGACACGATCGACAACGACGGGAACGGGTACGTCGACTGTGCTGACCGTTATTGCAAGGGCGTGTCCTACCAGTGTTCGGGCCAGACGCTGCCGCGCACGCGGTGCACCTGGGGTCAGGCGGGCGACGGCATCATCGATTGCTCCGATCCCGCCTACGTGCTCGGGAGCGGGACGCTGTGCTGCACGCGGCAGGGGACGATTTCCCAGCCCGCGCTCCATCAGATCGTCGACGGGCTCGAGTGCGGCTACGGCGACGCCAACGACGGGTACTTCGATTGCGACTGCACGAGCGCGGCGAAGTATAACGCGAGCGGAACCGACGACTGCTTCTCCCCCGGCGCGCAGTCCGGCGACCTGTGCTGCGGGGCGACGGGCGACGTGACCAAAAAACCATGAGGACCGCCCCGCGCGCCACCGCCATCGGCATCATGTCGGCCTTCGTCCTCGCGACGGTCGTCTGGTTTGGCGCGCGTTCGGCCATGCCGGCGCGCGCGCTCGTCTCGGGCACGCCCTGCGCGGGCAACGTCTGTACCGGATCGATGGTCGTCGGCGGGCAGACCGTGAACTACTCGTACACCCAGCATCTTTCGCCGAGCGGCGAACTCAAGGTCCGTCTGAACGGCGGCGTGTACAGCACCGCGGGTCTCGTCTCGTACATCCTGTTCGACCTTCCCGCCTTCACGACTTGGGACAAGTACGCGAATCCGACGAACAGCGCGGTCATCCTGCCGCTCGAGGACGTGAATCCGGGACGCACCGCCTATGAGCGCAAGGACAACGACGGATGCGCCGGGTGCATCGTCGACCAGGTGATGAGCGTGAAGTTCTCCGGCCTCGCCGCGGGTTCCTACGACTTCAGCCTGAGCGTCATCCAGAACGGCGATACGGGCGGCCAGACGCTCACGTTCTACGTCGACGCGGGCGCGCCGTCGAACGGTGACGAATCGACGTCGTGGGGCGCGATTTCGGGCATGGATTTCCCCTGCGCCGATGCCATCGATAACGATCTCGACTTCGGCGGCGACTGTGCCGACGTGCAGTGTTCCGGCAAGACGGGCAATGTCGGGAGCGGCGCGCTCTGCGAGCAGCCGGAGAACACCTGCAACGACGGATTCGACAACGACGCCGACGGCAAGCCGGACTGCCTCGACAGCAGCTGCAACAACAAGGTCGGGCAGCCGTCGGGCACGGCGCTTTGCCAGTTCGGCAACGAGACCGGCCTTACGACGTGCGGCGACGCGTTCGACAACGACGCCGACGGCCTTTCCGACTGCGTCGATAACGTCTTCGACGTGACGGCGGGCGGCAACGTCAACACCATCTGTTGGAAGAAAACGGCTTTTGGCTGCCCCGCCACGGAGACGAGCTGCTCCGATTTCATCGACAACGACAAGGACAAGAGCTACGACCCCTCGTGGGACAACGCGCCGCTGACCGGCGGCGAAATCACCGTGGGCGGCGAGCTCCGCTGCCTGGATTACGATTGCGCCGGCAACGCCGCCTGCCCCGCGAGCGAGAACAAGACGGCGGGAGGCGTTGATGCCGACGCGCAGTGCTTCAACGGCGTCGATGACGACCTCGACCACCTTTCGGATTGCGCCGACACCGACTGCAAGGGCGTCGTCAACCCGCTCGACACCTCCAAGGTCTGTTACGACAAGGAATTCGACCTCGGCCAGCGCTATCAGTACTGCGGCAACGCCTTCGACGACGACGGTGACGGGCCGCAGGATTGCGCGGATACCGATTGCAAGCGGAAGTTCGGCAATTGCGGGCCGTGCCCGTCGCGCGAGGACGTCACGTACGATTCTTGCGCCGACGGCAGCGACAACGACACTGACGTCATCAAGGACTGCGCGGACGTGACGGACTGCGCCGCCGACGCGGGGGCGGCGAACAGGCCTAACCTCGGCAGTCTCGGGCATGCGGCGATGTGCGCGACGGCGGAGGACACGAACGACGAGTGCGGCGACGGCTTCGACAACGACTCGGACGCCAAGGTCGATTGCGCGGACTCCCAGTGCGCGGGCAGTCTCGGTCCCGAGCTGCAGGCCTGTCAGCCGGCGGGAGAATCGTCCTGCGGTGACGGCAAGGACAACGACGGGGATGCGGCGATCGACTGCGCGGACTCGAGCTGCTGGGGCGTCGGTACCTGCGCGCCGAAGAATTGGACGAACGCGACGTGCCAGGTCGTGCCGCGCTCGACCGCGCCGACCGCGTTCACGAGCAACAATCCCACCGTCCTCGCGACCGTCCGCGTCGCTGCGCACGTGTCTTCGACCGACGTGCTCCGGTTCACCGGGTCAGGGACGTATTCTTCGGTTACGATCATCGTCGGCGACAACACCGACGCGGCGAAGTATTACCCGTACGCCGCGGCGAACCCGACCTGCACGCTCCTGGATTCGGTCACGGGGCTGCCGCACGCGCGGCTGACCTTCCTCGCCGTCGCCGGCCACGCCGTGCAGATCTACAACACGCCGGGCGGGAATTTCGGACCGTTCGACGTCACGCTGACCTGCGCCACGCCCGCGACTCCCGCGGCGACGAAGAACTACCCGATCAGCATTTCGATGCTCAAGCAGCCCGGTGACGTCGCGGAATATGGCGACGTGAATTTTTCGACTACCTTGTACGAGAGTACGGTCCCGACGGTCATCGAAGTCGAACCGGAAGCCGCCATGGGCGGCACGATACGCGTCCCCTATGGCGTCGCCCCGTCACTCTCGCAGCAAATGCGGATGTTTCGGGGGGTCCCGACCGATCCCGGGGGAGCGCCGCCCCTTTCGTCGGGCATTTGCCGCTGTGACGTGAAGATCAACGGCACCGTTTTTCCGACAGGACCCGATTGCCTCACGGCACCCCTCCTGTTTCCGAGCGATATGGCGCTGACGATTCAGGCGCGCGCGGAGGACGGCGCTGGCAACCTCGGCGCGTATTTTTCCGCGCCCGCGTTTTCCGTGAACCTCACGCCGGCGCTGACCTCGGCCCTGACGGTCACCCCCGGCAAGCCGTTTTTCCGCACGGGTAATCTAAAGACGACCGTTTCGGCAAACTTCATTACCGCACCCGGTGACTCATTCAACCAGCCGTGCGAGGTGTACGTTCGTACGCCGGCAGGCGTCGTCGTCGGCGGTCCGCCCGGACCCGTCCCACCGCCGACCGCGACGTTCGTCGGGCTGATTGGCGGCGGTACGGGCAATACCATGCAGTGCCAGGCGGAGGTGTCGCTTCCGACTGCCATTCCAGACGGGATGTATTACGTGACAGTCGGCGTCCGCGACAGCGACGGCGACACCGTGGAGTCGAACCGCAAGGCGATTTTCGTCTGTAACGACGTCCCCGGTCCCGGCGACCCGGATCCCGGAAACGGTTGCGCCTACGCCGATTTTGACCTTGATGGCGCCTCCGAAGGGCTCTATACGACCGTGTACTCCACGTCGCCGAAGGCGTGCGATAACTGCGTTGGCCTGCCGAACGCCTCCCAGACGGACGCGAACGCGAACGGCGTGGGCGACGTCTGCGAACCGAACAAGCAGTACGGCCGGTGCAGGATCGATACCGAAATCGTCTGCGAGTGCGATTCCGACGAAGTGTGCGATTACCCCTGTCCCGGCCCGTCGATCGGCATGGATTATTCGCTCTTGCCGCCCGACCACGTTGATCCGCAGGTTTGCGAGCCGGCGTGGGGGCTCTGCACCATCGGCGGCCAGGTCTGCTTCGATGACACGCAGTGCACGGACGGCGGCACCGCGCCGGGCTTCCCGGGCTACGGGTTGTGTCAGGACGGTATCAAGAAGTGCAAGCGTGACGTCGATTGCACGGACGTGATGGGGTCTCCCGCCTGCACCGGGGCAAACCGCTGCGAAAACCTGCTCTACCCGTGGCTCCAGACGCTGCAGGGCAACGTCTTCTCAAAGAAGCGCATCACCGCGCCGGACGTCCCGCCGGCGAACCAGTACAACGCCACGTTCTGCGTCACCGCGAAGGACGTGATCATCAACTTCAACAGCGCGCAGACCTGTGACGCGCTCGCCGCAGCCGGCGCCGCCGGACCGAACGCGACGGTGAAGTTCGATCGGCCGAAATCGGGCAACGCGTACTCGTCCGTTCTCGGCAAGCTCGACCTCGCCGGCCTTCGCGCCGGAAAGTTCGGCACGGTCATCGACGTCCCTCCCGGCCAGCTCGACGCGACGCTCAATTCCTACTCGAACCGGCTGGGCGGGAAGGTCTTCCGCGTCGTCGGCGACGCCACGGTGGGCGCGCATACGATTTACAACGACGGCACGAAGGGGAACGGCACGGTATTCGTCGACGGCGGCAATCTCTACGTCAACGGCGATTTCCTCTACGACACCTCGACCGTCACCGATCTCCGTCAGTTGGCGTCGCTCGGGTGGATCGTCGTCGACGACGGGTCGAACGCCAAAGGCAACGTCTACGTCGACGGGTCCGTCAAGAACCTCGTCGGCGCGTTCTACGTCGGCGGCGATGACGGTTTTTGGAGCGTCGCTCCGCCGCTCTCGGACAGTCCCGATCCGTTCACGCTCCACGGCCTCATCGTCGCGCGGCAGTTCCACCTGAGCCGTTCCTACAAGAGCGTCACGCAGGGTTCGGAGCAGTTCGTGTATGACGGTCGGGCGGTCGTGAACCCGCCCCCGGGATTCGGCGACGTGACCAAAACTCTGCCTATTTTCGCCGATTCGGCGCCGCAATAGGGGGTTTTCCACCGTTTAAGGCGGCGTCGTTCCCGTCGGGCTCAAAAAAGTGTATACTCTAAGGTGGTAACTCATCAGCGGAGAACGGTACGAAACTATGGGACTTTTCGGCCCTAAGAAGCAAAGCTATCTCGGTGTCGACTTGGGCGCCGGTGGCGTGAAGTTGGTCGAGCTCCAGAACGAGAAAGGGAGGGCGCGTTTGCATACGTACGGCTTCACCGAACGGATGCCCGACGTTCAGCCCGTGAATCTCGTCGATTCCCCGAAGGAAACGGCTGACCTGCTCCGCAAGATCGTCCAGCGCGCGAAGACGAGCACGATGCGTACCATCGCGGGCTTGCCGATCGCTTCCGTTTTCAGTTCGGTCATCACCGTGCCGAAGGGCAACGAAAA
Organism: uncultured Gammaproteobacteria bacterium; assembly: GCA_964407925.1. GTDB lineage: Bacteria > Patescibacteriota > Patescibacteriia > SG8-24 > SG8-24 > CAYOXM01. The sequence goes on along the minus strand of CAYOXM010000004.1, from coordinate 30,676 downwards.
GGAGCTTCGCGAGGCGATCCAGTGGCAGGCCAAGAAGCTCATCCCCGTGCCGCTTGAGGAGATGGTGCTCGACTTCAAGCCGATCACCGCGCCCGGCGAGAAGGCCAAGGCCGCGAAGCCGGCGGACAAGGACAAGAAGGACGAACCGAAGACGGTGCAGGTGCTGATTACCGGAGCGTCGAAGACGATGGTGCAAAAGTACGTCGCCGTCTTCAAGCAGGCCGGCCTCGAGCTCGTCAGCCTCGAGACGGAGACGTTCGCGCTCATCCGTTCGCTCATCGGCAAGGACCGCGCGACCTCGATGATCGTCGACGTCGGCGCCGTCCGGACGAACATCATCATCGTCGAAAACGGCATCCCGTACGTCACGCGCAGCCTCGACATGGGCGGCGCGACGCTCACGCGCGCGATGGCGAAGACGCTCTCGATGGACCTGAAGGCGGCGGAACAGATGAAGTGCGACATCAAGAGCGTCTCGACGCTGTATCCCGGCGAGGGCCTTCCCAAGATTTTCGAGGCCGCCATCGCGCCGATGCTCACCGAACTGCAGTACTCGATGAACCTGTACGTCGGCGGCCAGGGCGGTGAGTCGACCGGCAAGTCGATTGAGAAAATCATCCTCACCGGCGGCGCGTCGGCGCTTCCCGCGCTCGCGAGCTTTTTCGCGAAGCAGCTGAACACCAAGACGTACGTCGGCGACCCTTGGGCGCGCGTCGTGTATTCCGACGAACTCCGGCCGGTGCTCGACGAGATCGGCCCGCGCTTCGCGGTGACGGTCGGCCTCGCGATGCGCGATATCGAATGACCAACGTGCCATGAGCCTTTTGGACGGCGGAAAACCGGGGTCCGGATCGAAACCGGGCGAGGAGGGGATGGAGTCGTACGTCCCCGCCGCCGCGAAACCGGGCGCTGCCAAGGCGTCCGGGACGGCTCCCGCGTCGTCCGGAGGCGTGTTTTCCGGTTTGCGCGTCTCGCTCATGCCGAGCGAGCTCGAGGGCAAGAAACAGGCCGACCCCGGCAAGCGGCTGCTCGCGCTGGCACTCGTCCTCGTCATCGAGACGGCGGTCATCCTCGGGGCGTACTTTTACGTGAATAAGACCCTTTCTTCCCGGACCGGCAATCGCGACGAGCTCGTCGCGAAGGTCGAGGCGCTCGCGAAGAGCATCGCCAAGGAGGAGGCGGCGGCGAAGGACGTCGTCGCGTATCAGGCGCAGGTCGCCGCTGCCGGCGAGGCGCTTGACCGGCGCGTCTCGTGGTCGAGCTTCTTCGCGTTCCTCGAGAAGAAGACCATTCCGTCCGTGAAATACCTCAACTTCAGCGGCGATGCCGACACCGGCACGGTGACCGTCGATGCCGTCGGCCTGACGTATCGTGACGTCGCCGAGCAGATCGTGCAGTTCCGCGAGGATCCGAACGTCGCCGACGTCCGCACGTCGTCCGCGTCGGCGCGCGTCAACGAGACGGGGGAAGTCACCGGCGTTTCCTTCACGCTCGTCCTCCGGTTAAAACCGGAAGTCTGGAAGAAGGTCGCGGGGTCGGTGACGGCGGTTCCCGCCGCCACCGCGTCGCCGACGCCGAACCCCGCGCCCGTGCAACCGCAGGATAACGTCGTGCCTGATGCCGAAGATTCGGCCGTCGTTCCGGCTGCCGGCGGCACTGCGGAAGGCGGCTCGTCATCGACGCCCTGACCTATGGCGCAGACCCAGAACAAGCCAATGGCGAAGGAAGGACTCGTGAAGGCGCTGCCCGCCATCACGGCCGTGCTTGCGATCGCGTATCTCGCCGCCGCGTACTTCTTGCTTTTCATGCCGAAAATCGGGCCGCTCTTGGCCGGAGGCTCACTGGACACGAAGGCCATCGAGCAGCGTATTGCCGACGACGAAGCCTACCTGAAGCAGATTGTCGCGTCGGCGCAGACGTTCAAGAAGCTGAATCCCGAAAGGAAGGAGAAGCTGCAGGCTATCGTTCCGCTCCAGCCGGGGGTGCCTGACATCTATGTCCAGCTCGACGCGCTCGCGCGGGCGCACGACCTCGTGCTCGTATCCGTCGACGCCGTGCCTGACGAGAAGGTCATGTCGCCGACGGGCCGGCGCGCCGTGCGTTCGGCGGTGAACGTCGTGGGCGGGACGTACGAACAGTTCAAGCTTTTCCTCATGGACCTTGAGCGTTCGCTCCGCGTGTTCGACGTGCAGGCCGTGGTGTTCACTCCGGGGAGCGGCAACTACGGCCTCGTCCTCCGCGCGTATTACCTCGACGCGGCTGCCGCGCCGCCGCCGGCTCCGTGATCCGATGCCTATGAAGATGAAAAAAGAACAGCAGCAAGTCCTCGCCCTCGGCGCGATCCTCGCGATCATCGTCGTCGTCCTGCTGTATTTTTATCGAGACAAGCTGCTCCCGCGGGCGAGCGGAGACGACGCGGCCCTGCCGCCGAGCTCGCCGCGGCTGTCCTTGCCGACGACGCTCGAGGACAAGATTTACGACCGCATCGAATATAAGTCGCTCAAGCAGTTCGGCGACGTTCCCGTCCGCGCGCTCGGCGGCGCCGGGTCCCCGAACCCTTTCGTGAGCGAGGCGCAGCGGTAAAGACGTTATGGCAATGCCCAACCCGTCAACCGAATTGCTGGAGATCCTGCTCGATGCCGGACGCATCACCGTCGAGCAGGCGAAGGCCGTCCAAGAGGAGATTGCCGCGTCCGGTCGCCCGGTCGACGAGCTTTTGCTTGCGAAAAAGCTCGTCGATGAGGAATTTCTCGCCAAGGCGCGCGGGACGGTCCTCGGCGTGCCCTACGCGGAACTGACGGGAAAGTCCGTCGCCGCGGCGGTGCTGAACCTGATCCCGAAGACCGTCGCCGAGACGAACAAGGCCGTGGCGTTCGATCGCGACGACGAGGGCGTGCACGTCGGCATGGTCGATCCGCGCGATTCGCAGGCCGCGAGCTCCATCGACTTTTTGGCGCAGACCGCAGGATTCCGTCCGAAGTACCACATCATTTCCAACGCCTCGTTCAACGCGGCGCTCAAGAAGTACGCGGAAATCGGCAAGGAGGTCGAGGGCGCGCTCGCCGTCGCGAAGGAGAAATTCGTTCCCGAGAAGAAGGTCGAGCCGGTTTCGGGCGAGAAGCTCGAGGAGACCATCAAGGGCGCGCCGGTGTCGCGCATCGTCTCCGTCATCCTGCGGCACGCCGTCGACGGCAACGCTTCGGACATCCACATCGAGCCGTTCGGCGACGACACGCGGGTCCGCTACCGCGTCGACGGCGTACTGCGCACCTCGCTCACGCTGCCGAAGTACATCCACCCGTCCATCGTGTCGCGCATCAAGGTGCTCGCGAACCTCAAGCTCGACGAGACGCGCGTGCCGCAGGACGGCCGCATCACCGAAAGTTTCAACGGCAAGGTGATCGACTTCCGCGTATCGACGATGCCGCTTTCCGACACCGAGAAGGTGGTGATGCGCATCCTCGACACGACGCGCGGCGTGCCGACGCTCGAGCAGCTCGGTTTCCGCAAGGAGTACATCCAGGTCATCAAGGAGGAGATTCGCAAGCCGCATGGCATCTTCCTCATCACCGGTCCGACCGGCTCGGGAAAATCGACGTCGCTCCTCACCATCCTCAGCATGCGGAACGAGGAAGGCGTGAACATCTCGACCCTCGAGGACCCGGTCGAGTACTACATCAAGGGCGTGAACCAGTCGCAGATACGGCACGAAGTCGGGTACACCTTCGCCACGGGCCTCCGCGCGCTCCTCCGTCAGGACCCGAACATCATCATGGTCGGCGAAATCCGTGACGGCGAGACCGGCGAGCTCGCCATTCACGCCGCGCTCACGGGCCACCTCATCTTCTCGACGCTCCACACGAACGACGCGCTCGGCGTGGTGCCGCGCCTGACCGACATGCACGTCGAGCCGTTCCTGCTTTCCGCGACGCTGAACGTCGCCATCGCCCAGCGTCTCGCGCGTAAAATCTGCGAACGGTGCAAGGGGACGGCGACGTTGCCGCCGGAGATGGAAAAGCGGGTCCGCGAGGAACTTGCGGCGATTCCCGAGGCCTACAAGGCCGCGCTCGCCGCGAACATCGCCGCACCGCAGCTGACCGTCCACAAGGGCCGCGGCTGCGTCCGTTGCGGCGACTCCGGCTACGTCGGCCGCGTCGCCGTCGCCGAGATGATCGTGTACGGAGACGACCTGCGACTGCTCATCAGCCAAGGGTTCCCCATGGACAAGGTGAAGGAGCAGCTCGTTCGGCAGGGGGCGATCACCTTGCGGCAGGACGGCCTCTTGAAGGCATTGGAGGGTTCGACTACAATAGAGGAAGTGCTCAGAATAACCGCTGAATGAGCGATTAAAGAACGCATGACGTATGGCAGACGCCGTAAAAGCGAAAGTGCTCATCGTGGATGACGACTCGTTCCTGTCCGGCATTTACGCGACCAAGCTCGAAATCGAAGGATTCGCCGTCGTGACCGCGCGTGACGGGGAGGAGGGCGTCAAGGCCGCGCTTAAAGAGCTGCCGGACCTCATCCTGCTCGACGTGCTCATGCCCAAGCTCGACGGGTTCGAGGCGCTTCGGCAACTGAAGCAGCAGGAGACGACCAAGAACATCCCGGTCATCATGCTCACCAACCTCGGCCAGAAGGAAGACATCGAGAAGGGCCTGCAGGACGGCGCCGTGGACTACCTCATCAAGGCGCATTTCGTGCCCGCCGAGGCGGTCGACAAGATCAAGAAGGTGCTCAAGATCGCTTAACGAAGGGCCGCCGGTCCGCAGGAGGGGAGGAATCATGCCGCGCTACGATTACCGCGCCCGGGACGCCGCAGGCAACGCGCTCCAAGGCGCGGTCGAGGCGGATACCCTGGACATCGCGACCGACACCCTGAAGGACAAGGGCCTTTTCGTGCTCTCCATCGAGGAGCATCAGGAAAAGGTCCTTTTTGAAAAGGAGCTTCCGTTCTTCAACAGCATCCCGATCAAGGACATCGTCATTTTTTCGCGTCAGTTTTCCGTGCTCATGGGCGCGAAGGTGCCGATCGTCCAAGCGCTCAAGACGGTCGCGAAGCAGACCCAGAACAGGAAGCTGAACGGCATCGTCGCCGACGTCGCGAACGAGGTTGAGTCGGGCACGTCGCTTTCCATGGCGATGGCGAAGCACCCGAAGGCGTTTTCCGCGTTCTTCGTGAACATGATCCGCTCGGGCGAAACGACGGGTCGTCTCGAGGACGTGATGAACTACCTCGCCGACCAGATGGAGCGCGACTACGACCTGATGACGCAGATCAAGGGCGCTATGATTTACCCGATCTTCATCATCATCGGCCTCGTCATCGTCGGCTTCGTCATGATGACGTTCGTCGTTCCGAAACTCACCGCGGTGCTTTCGGAGTCCGGCGCGGCGCTGCCATGGACGACGCGGCTGCTCATCGGGACGAGCAAGTTTTTCCAGAAATTCGCCATCCAGATCGTCATCGGCGCGTTCCTCGGCGGCGCGGCATTCCGGTGGTGGACGAATACGCCGACCGGCCGTTCCCTGTGGGATCGCGCCAAGCTCAAAATCCCGGTCTTCGGCGACCTGCTCGAAAAAATCTACATCGTTCGCATGACGCGGAGCATGTCCACTCTGCTTTCCGGCGGCGTCGACATTCCGTCGAGCATAGAGATTTGCGCGGACATCGTGGGTAACGATTACTACAAGCGGCAGCTGCTCGAGACGAAAAAGGAGGTTTCTGACGGCAATTCGATCACGACCGTCTTTTTCAGGGAGAAATCGGTGCCGGGCATGATTCCGCAGATGATGTCCGTCGGCGAGGAAACGGGCCGGCTCGGCGAGGTGCTCGAGCGCCTGACCAGCTTTTACTCGCGCGAATTGCAGAACAGCGTTTCGAATCTCGTCTCGGCCATCGAACCGCTTATCATGCTCGTCATGGGTCTCGCGGTGGGCATCATGGTCGCGGCGATCATCCTGCCGATGTACAACCTCGCCTCGAATTTCTAGGGCGAGGCTTGACCCTTTCGCTTTGTTTGAGGGCGCGTTCTGTGGTATAGTTGGTAAGCCTAAATAATGTGGATAAGGGCGACCTTGTCCGCGCTCTTAGGCTCCTGATATCAGGGAGATCCTAAGTAACGTAAGGGAGGTGAAACTATGACGAAATCTAATCAAAAGGGCTTCACGCTCATCGAGCTCTTGGTGGTCATCGCCATCATCGGCCTGCTTTCGACGCTCGCCGTCGTCGCCTTGAACAGCGCGCGCCAGAAGTCGCGCGACTCGAAGCGCGTCGCCGACGTCAAGCAGATCCAGACGGCGCTCGAACTCTACTTCGCGGATGCGAACGGCTATCCTGCCGTGGCGTCAGCGCAGGAACTCGGTCAGGGCAGCTACAAGGCCCTCTGCTCGAACGGCGGCTGGAAGGCCACGTGCGCCTCGGGCGACACGACCTACATGGGTCTGGTCCCCGCGAAGCCGACGCCGTTTGACGGCACGTGCACCACGACGACGAACCCGTACATGTTCAACTCCTGCACGACCGCCCCGTGTACCACGTATACGGTCGCGTTCTGCCTCGGAGGCGCTGTCGGCGACCTCGTTGCCGGCGTGCACACGGCGACCCCGAACGGCATCCAATAATCCGCTCGTCGGATTTTGGACCGGAAAACCCCTGCTCGAGCAGGGGTTTTCGTATGCGCGCGATTTGTCCGTTGAGCGCGAAAAATGGTATGCTGGTGCGGTATTCACAGTAAGTCACCCTATGCGAAAAACGCGCAACGACGGCTCACGACCGGCATACGCCGGCTTCACGCTCATCGAGCTCTTGGTGGTCATCGCCATCATCGGCATCCTCTCGACGCTCGCCGTCGTCGCCTTGAACAGCGCGCGCCAGAAGTCGCGCGACTCGAAGCGCGTCGCCGACGTCAAGCAGATCCAGACGGCGCTCGAACTCTATTATTCGGAAAACAACGGGTACCCGACTGCCGCGTCGGCCATCGTTCTCGGCGCCGGCGGCAGCTACGGCGCGCTCTGCTCGAACGGCGGCTGGAAGACCGCGTGCGCCTCTGGCGACACGACCTACATGGGGCTCGTGCCGAAGGCTCCCACGCCCGTCGACGGGACCTGCTCTTCCGGTCAAAACGATTACGGCTACACCGCTCCCGCGGGCGGCGCGTACACGATCGCGTTCTGCATCGGCGCCCAGGTCGGCGACCTTGCCGCGGGCGTTCATACCGCCACGGAGAGCGGCATCCAATGACGGGCGCCGTTCGGCGTCAGTAAGCGCCCATGTCACCCGTTCTCGCGGCATTCGTCTTCCTGTTCGGCACCGTCATCGGGAGCTTTCTTAACGCGGTGCTGTGGCGGCTCAGGACCGGCGAGAGCTTCGTGTCCGGCCGATCCTATTGCACGTCGTGCCGGCACGAACTCGCGCCGAAGGACCTGATTCCGCTCGTCAGTTGGGCCCTGCTGCTCCGCGGACGATGCCGTTACTGCAAGGCGGGAATCAGCCCGTCGTACTTCGTGATCGAGGCGGCTACCGGCATCCTCTTCCTCGCCGCGGCCGCGAGGATGATCCCTGAGGCGGGATTCATCGACGCCCGCGGGCTCGCGAAACTCCTGCTCGCCTGGTACTTCATCGCGACGCTCGTCGTGGTGTTCGTGTTCGATTACCGTTACATGCTGATCCTGCGGTCGGTGACGCTTCCGGCGGCGGCGCTCGTCTTTGCGGGCAACCTCGCTCTCGGCATGCCGTGGCCGGGACTCGTTCTCGGCGCGGTCGTCGGCGCCGGCATCTTCCAACTGCAGTTCTGGCTGTCGAAAGGGAAGTGGATCGGCGGCGGCGACGTCCACCTCGGCCTGCTCGTCGGCGCCATGCTCGGCCTGCCGCTCACGCTGGTCGCGCTGTTCGTCGCGTACGTCTCCGGCGCGCTGTTCGGCCTCGCGCTCCTCGCCTCGAAGAAGCGTTCTTGGCAGAGCCAGATACCGTTCGGCACGTTCCTCGCCGTCGGCGCCGTCGCGAGCCTGCTCTGGGGAAATGACATCGCGCAGTGGTACTTGGGACTCCTATGACGCGCCATCGCGGAATTTTGCGCGGGTTCACGCTCATCGAGATGCTCCTCTCAATGAGCATTTTCGCCGTCGTGACGGCGTTCGTCACCGCGAATTTCCGCGCGGGCCGGCAGGGTGACGAGCTGCGACTGTCGAGCCAGCTCGTGGCGACCGCAATCCGGCGCGCGCAGACGCTCGCCGTCGCCGGCCAAACGACGGCGTTCTGCCGCGGAGGAACGCGCGACCTGCAAACGTGCCCGTCGGGCCTCAGCGCGGAGTGCGGCGGCGGCACGTGCGTCGTCGAAGTGCCGCGCGGTTACGGCATCCGGCTCTCGACGACGTCGCCGGACGACCGCAGCGTCATCCTGTTCGCCGACCTTGACGGCGACCGCGCCTATGACGCGGGCGAACTCATCCGGTCGGACTCGGCGTCGCCTGGTCCGAGCGTGAAGGTGTCGACGCTCTCTCCCGCTGCCGGCGCGACGCTCGACATCGTCTTCGAGCCGCCGAAACCTTCGGTGTACTTCAACGGTTCGACGGCGACCGGCGTGGCGTCCGTCACCACGCGGCACGCGGCGACGGGCCAGACGAAAAACGTGACGGTGAACCGCATCACGGGACAAGTCAACGCCGACTGATATGCCTCACGCCGCGACGTTTTCGGACAACGCCCTGCCGGAGCGCAATCGGCCGCGCCGCGGTCGCGGACTTCGCCAAAGGGGGCAGAGCATGCTCGAGGCGATCATCGCGACGGGCATCATCGTGACGGCGGTGTCGTCCGCGCTCACGCTGGTCGCGGGGACCATCAAGGCCGAAAAGGAGAGCGAGGCGAGCATCATGGCCGGCAATTTGGCGCGCGAAGGCATCGAGGCGGTGCGCGCGATACGCGACTCGAACTGGCTGGCGGGCCAGCAGTTCGACAGCGGGCTGTACAACGGCACCGATTACACGGGCATTGCCGAATTTTCGCCGTCGACGAACGCGTGGTCGGTCAACTACGCGGCCGCGAACGTCATCACCGCGAACGCGGCGCGCGTGTACCGTTACACCACGGGCGGCGGCGGCGCCACCGTCGGGTTGTTCGTCCAGGCTGCCGCGCAGCCCGCGGGTACCGTAGTCTCGGGGTTCAGCCGGCTGATCGTCACCGACCCCCTGTGCGACAACGGCGCGGGCGGCTACACCATCGTGACGAGCGGCGCCGGTTGCGGCGCGGCCGAGAAGATCGGCATGCGCGTGACCTCGAAGATGCGCTGGGCCGTCGCCGGCCGCGTGCACACGCTCGATGTCGAAGAGCGGATGTTCAATTGGCGCTGATATGCGGAGGACCGTCCATGCGCGGAAAATCGCGGCGGCGCGCGGCTTCACGCTGATGGAGCTGCTCGTCGTCCTCGGCATCTTCTCGACCGTCGTCGTCGCGGCGTCGGACATCTTCCTGCTCGCCAACAAGTCGCAGCGCAAGATGTTCGGCCTGGAACGCGTCCAGGCGGACGCGCGGTTCACCATGGAGGCGATCGTCCGCGAGGTGCGCACCGGGACGCTCGATTACGCGTATTACGTTTCGCGCGGAACCGCCATCGGCGTCCCGGAGGGGGAACTCGCGCTCATCGACAGCACGAACACGAAGCTTCGTTTCCACGTGAGCGACTCCGGCAACGAGTCGAATTGCGCGGACACGCTCAGCAGGCCGTGCCTGCTCGTGACCGTCGGCACGGGAACGCCGGCGCCGATCACCCCGAAGGGCGTGAAGGTGGACAACGTGAAGTTCTACATCGGTCCCGTGACCGATCCGAACGCGTTCGATCCGAACACGGGAACGTATGCCGCCAACCTCCAGCCGCGCGTGACCGCCGTCCTGATGCTCGAAAGCTCGGCGGAGCGGCAGGCCGAGCGTTCCGTCGTTTACCTCCAGACGACGGCGACGAACAGGAAATACAAGAGATAGCTATGGTACGTCCAGTGGAAAGCGGAAAGTGGAAAGTGGAACGTCCTTTCGCGGGGCGAGGTTCGGCGCGCGAGACTCACCACTCTCGACCCTCCGCCTTCGACTCCCGTGGCACCGTCCTGCTCATGGCGCTCATCGTCATGTCGTCGGTCGTCATATCGTCCGTCGGTCTGGGTTCGCTCATCCTGAGTTCGCTCCAGCAGACCCGCGTCATCGACAGCGCCATCGTCGCGTACTACGCGGCCGAAAGCGGCGCGGAAGACGCCCTGTTCAAGGCGCGGCGGACCGGCACGCTGCCGTCGTCGGTGAGCAGCGCCACCGCCCTCACCAACAACGCGACATGGAAGCGGTCGGTCGACGACAAGGAGAGCGTCATTTACGCGGGGACCATCCTCGAGGATTCCTTCACGGAAATCGCGCTCTTCAATCCCGATACGCAGGCGAGCGCGAACGTGGCCAAAGTCGAGGTGACGTGGACCGATGCCTGCTCCGGCTGTACGGTACTGGGCGCGACGCTCATCGGCTGGCAGCCCGGAGGCGCGTGGGACCCGCTCAACGCGGCGAACGTGGCCATCGGCGTGAACCAGTACGTCGGCGGTACCGCCGTGCTCCCTGTCGCGGCGCCGGACAAGCTGTACCGCATCAGGCTCGTCGCCCGAAAGGGGGCGCTCGAGAACGTGCAGATCCGCGGGTACGACGCGGGGAACGCGCCGGTGAACCTCCCCGGTCGCGTCAAAGTCGACAGTCGCGGCACGTTCGCCGGTGTGGAGCAGAAGCTGCTCATCACCCTGCCGCGGCAGACGCCGCTTTCGGGAGTATACGATTTCGTCGTGTTCAGCGAATGTTCCATCGTGAAGAGCGGTACCATCAGCTGTCCATAGGTAAGATTGAGTTTAAAAGGTAAGGGTTCAAAGGTTGGAGCTTCAAAGTCATTTCTGACCTCTCGACCTTTTCACCTTTCGATATGAACAAGGCCGAAGCGAAAAAGGACATCGAGCGGCTCAGGAAGGCGATCGAGCATCATCGCTACCTTTATCACGTGCTCGACCGCCAGGAGATTTCCGAAGCGGCGCTCGATTCGCTCAAGCACGAGCTGTACCGGCTCGAGCAGGAGCATCCCGACCTCGTGACGCCGGACTCGCCGACCCAGCGCGTCGGGGGCGAACCGCTCGCCGGGTTCGCAAAAGTCCGCCACAAGAGCCGCATGCTTTCCATGGAGGACATTTTTTCGTTTGAGGAGCTGACCGACTGGCACGCGCGAATCCAGAAGCTCTCCGCCGATCCCATCGACGAATTCTACTGCGAAATGAAGATGGACGGTTTGGCCGTTTCGCTGGCATACGAGGACGGCCTGCTCGCGACCGGCGCCACGCGCGGCGACGGAACGGTCGGCGAGGACGTGACGCAGAACCTGAGGACGGTCGACGCCATACCGCTGCGGCTGCGCGTCCCCGAGGAGAAGGAGGTCGCCGCGTTCCTGAAGCGGCACGGGGACTCGGTGGACGCGAAGGCGTTCCGTGCGGCGACGTCGTCGCTCGCCGGCCGGATCGAAGTGCGCGGCGAGGTATTCATGACCAAAAAAACGCTCGAGGAGCTCAATCGGGAACAGGAAAAGGCGGGCCTCCCGCCTTTCGCGAACCCCCGGAACCTGGCCGCCGGCAGCATCCGCCAGCTGGATCCCGCGATGGCCAAGTCGCGCAGGCTGGATTTTTTCGGGTATGCGCTCTTCATCGACGCGGGACTCTCGACGCATGAGCAGGCGCACGAGCTTTTGACGCTGCTCGGCGTCAAGATCAACCCGCTTTCGCGTCTCGCGCGGTCGCTCGACGAGGTGCAGGCGTACCACGACGACATCGGCAAGAAACGCGCCAAGCTGCCGTACTGGTCGGACGGCATCGTCGTGGTCGTGAACGACGACGCGCTCTGGGAGAAGCTCGGCGTCGTCGGCAAGGCGCCGCGCGGCAACGTCGCGTACAAATATCCCGCCGAGCAGGCGACGACGGTCGTCGAGGACGTCCGCGTGCAGGTCGGACGGACCGGCGCGCTCACGCCGGTCGCGGTGATGCGCCCCGTGCGCGTCGCGGGAACGACCGTCACGCACGCGACGCTTCACAACGAGGACGAGATCGGACGGCTCGGCCTGCGCATCGGCGATACCGTCGTCATCGAGAAGGCGGGTGACATCATCCCGAAAGTCGTGAAGGTCATCACGGAGGCGCGGAGCGGGAAGGAAAAGCCGTTCCGCATGCCGAAGAAGTGCCCCGAATGCGGTTCGCCGGTCACGCGCAAGGAGGGGGAGGTCGCGGCATACTGCACGAACCCGCAGTGTTACGCCAAGACCGTCGAGCAGGTGCTTCACTTCGTTTCGAAAAAAAGCGCGGACATGCCCGGCCTCGGCGACAAGATCGTCGAGCGGTTCATCGACGAGGGGCTCATCCGCGACGCGGCGGACCTGTACGCCCTGAAGAAGGAGGACCTCGCCGGCCTCGAGGGTTTCGGCGAGGTATCCGCGGAGAAGCTCGTCGGCGTCATCCAGTCGCATCGCAGGTTGCCGCTCGCGCGATTCCTCTACGGCCTCGGCATCCGTCACGTCGGCGAGGAAACCGCGGCAGACCTCGCGGACGCGTTCAGGACCGTCGGCGCGGTCCGGAAGGCGTCGGCGGAGGATTTCGCCGCGGTGCCGAACGTCGGTCCCGTCGTGGCGAAGAGCGTCGCCTCCTGGTTCGCCGAGCGGCGGAACGCCTCGTACGTCGACCGGCTGCTCAAGGAAGTGGAGGTCGTGCCCGCTGCGGCGAAAAGGGCCGGCAAGCTCACGGGAAAGACGTTCGTGCTGACCGGAACGCTTGAGCGGATGACCCGTGACGAAGCCAAGGCGCGCATACGCAGCCTCGGTGGTGACGTCGCTGGTTCGGTGAGCGCGAACACGGACTTCGTCGTCGCGGGCGACGATGCCGGATCGAAGCTGAAGAAAGCCCAATACCTTGGCATTACCGTCTTGAATGAAGCCCGTTTCCTCGCTATGCTGGACGGGAAATAAACTGCCTATGTCGCTGACTCCCGCTGAAGTCGAACACATCGCACGGCTTGCCCGTCTGGAGCTCCCCGTCGAGGAAAAAGACGCACTTACGCGGCAACTGTCGTCCATTTTGGAATACGTCGGCGCGCTCGGCACGGTCGACACCGAAGGTATCGAGCCGATGGCGCACAGCATCGCCGTGCGAAACGTTTTCGGGGCCGATGAGCCCGCCCCGTGCCCGAAAGGGACGCGGGACGCGCTGCTCGGCGAATTTCCCGAGCGCGAAGGCGACATGCTCAAGGTGAAAGCCGTCTTTTCCTGATCTGCCATATGTCGCTTGCAAGGAAAACGCTCGCCGAGCTCTCCGCGGGACTGGCGAAAGGGGAATGGTCTTCGGCCGAGGCGGTCGGGGACTGTTTGGCGGTCGCGAAGAAGAACGCGGGAACAACCAAGGCGTACGTCGAGATAACGGAGGAGTCGGCGCTCGCTGACGCTGCCGCGTCCGACGCCAGGCGAAGGGCGGGCGAACCGCTTTCGCCGCTCGACGGTGCGCCGGTCGCCATTAAGGACAACATGCTCGTCGCCGGCGTCCGCGCGACGGCGGCGTCGAACGTCATCAAGGAGTACGTCGCGCCGTATGACGCGACCGTCGTGAGGCGGCTCAAGGAGGCCGGCGCCGTCATTCTCGGCAAGACCAACCTCGATGAGTTCGCGATGGGCGGATCGACCGAGACCTCCTGCCACGGGCCATCCAAGAATCCGTGGGACCTCGAGCGTATCCCGGGCGGATCGTCGGGCGGTTCGGCGATCGCCGTGGCCGAAGGTTCGGCCGTCGCCGCGCTGGGTTCCGATACCGGCGGCTCCATCCGCCAGCCTGCCGCGATGTGCGGCGTCGTCGGCCTCAAGCCGACGTACGGCCGCGTGTCCCGTTACGGCCTCATGGCGATGGCGTCGAGCCTCGACCAGATCGGTCCCTTCACGCGCACCGTCGAGGACGCCGCGCTGATGCTCGGCGCCATCGAGGGTCGTGACATGATGGATGCGACGAGCGTCGATCTCGAGCCGGGGTGGGCGCTGCCCGATCGGTTCCCCGAATCGCTCAAGGGCCTCCGTGTCGGCCTGCCGAAGGAGTATTTCGTCTCCGGCATGGCCCCTGGCGTCGAAAAGGCCGTCCGTGACGCGGTCGCGACGCTCCAGTCGCTCGGCGCCGAAATCAAGGAAGTGTCGCTTCCGCACGCGGAACACGCGCTCGCGGTGTATTACGTGCTGATGCCGTCCGAGGTGAGCGCAAACCTTTCGCGGTTCGACGGCATCCGTTTCGGCACGCGCGTCGCCGGCGGCACGCTCGAAGAGACATATCGCAAGTCGCGCGGCCAGGGATTCGGGCGCGAGGTGCGCCGCCGCATCATGGTGGGAACGTACGCGCTTTCGTCCGGCTATTACGACGCGTACTACCTGAAGGCGCTCAAGGTCCGGCGGCTCATTTCCAACGACTTTAGCCAGGCCTTTACCGAAGTCGACGTCATCGCGACGCCGACAGCGCCGACCGCCGCATGGAAGCTCGGCGAGAAGGTCGACGATCCGCTCGCGATGTACCTTTCCGACATCTACACGGTGTCGGTGAACGTCGCGGGGCTCCCCGGCATCAGCGTCCCGTGCGGGTTCGACGCTGGCCTGCCAGTCGGTCTCCAGCTCATCGGCCGCCACTTCGACGAAAAAACGCTTCTCGGCGCCGCGCACGCCTATGAGCGAGCCGCCGGCCTTGCCGGGAAACTGATTCCTCCAAACGCCTAACCGCGAACCTATGCCAAAGCAGAAGCGGCTCATCACGAAGAAGTCCGTAAAGAAGGGGACGTCGAAGGCGGTCGCGGCGCGACCGAAGGGCGGGCGCACCAAGGGCGACCTCCATAAGGGGGGGTCCGCGGGCCGCGAGGGCGCAATCCGCTGCGGAAGCTGCGGAGCGATCTATTTCGACAAGCATTGGCATTCGCCGGCAGTGCTCGCCGGAGACATGGACATCACCTGGCTCAAGGCGGGGATGTGCGAGGAGTGCAGAGCGCAGAAGAAAAAAACGTCGTCGGGGGTCGCGTACGCGGGCGAGGTCGTCCTCGACGGCGAATTTTCGCCGACGGAAAAGGTGGAAATTCTCGGCCTCATCCGTAACGTCGGCAAGCGCGCCATCGCGCGAGATCCGATGGATCGCATCGTGCGCATCGCCGAATCCGGCGGCGCCGTCCGCGCGTACACGTCCGAGAACCAGCTCGCGGTCGCGATCGGCAAGCAGGTGCATCGCAGCCATAAGGGCGGCAAGCTCACCATCACGTGGTCGGAGGGGGACAAGCTCGTCCGCGTGCACTGGACGAAGGGGTAGCGCTTATGACCGTCACCATCGACATCGCGCGCGTCATCCCGGCACTCGGCGTCATCGCGCTCGGCGCGATGGTCGTCGTCGTTGCGGCGCTCGCGGTGTCGAAGGTACGAGGCTGGCTCGCGTCGCGCGCGTTCGACAGCGACGATCGCGAGGCGATGCGCAAGCGCTGGGCGGAGATTGAACGGATGATCGAGTCGCCCGGCGAGATGAACCGCAAGGTCGCGATTCTCGAGGCGGACAAGCTGCTCGATCACGCGCTCAAGACGCTCGCGATGGCCGGAACGACGATGGGCGAGCGGCTGAAGTTCGCGCAGTACAAGTATCCGGAACTGCGCGAGGTGTGGTGGGCGCACAAGGTGCGCAATCAGCTCGCGCACGAGGCGAGTTATCACTTGGACGCGGGCGTGGCGAAGGGCGCGGTAAAAGCTTTCCGCAAGGCGCTCGAGCGCCTAGGCGCGATATGACGCTGAACCCGCTCAAGCAGACCGCCGGCGACCTGAAGCGGTTCAGGGACGTGCTTACCGTGCTCTTCGAGGAAGGGCTTTCTTTTTTCGTGGATGAGTTGCGGCTCCGCTATCTCGTTCCGTTCGGCTCGCGCGTCCGCGCGAGGCTGCGCGTCGGCATTCCCGACGGCGCGGGGGTCGGCGGGGAGCCGCCGCTCGAGGTCCGGTTCCGCAGGGCGTTCGAAAGGCTCGGGCCCGCCTGGGTGAAGCTCGGCCAAGTGCTCAGCATGCGCACGGACGTCGTTCCCGAACGGTTCGCCGCCGAGTTCGCCAAGCTCCAGGACGGGGTGCGCCCGCTTGCTCCCGGAGTGGCCGAGAAAATCGTCGAAGAGGAGCTGCGGCAGCCCATCGAAAACGTTTTCGCCGAATTCGAGGAAAAACCGGTCGCCGCCGCCTCGCTCGCGCAGGTGCATCGTGCCGTCCTTCGCGACGGGTCGCGCGTCGCGGTGAAGGTGCGGCGTCCCGGCATCGAGCGGCAGGTGAAGACCGACATCCACATCCTCGCGACCCTCACGAGGCTTCTCGAGGAACACGTTCCGGAAAGCAGGCGTTTCCGTCCCGCGCGCGTCGCGCGGGAGTTCGCCGACTGGACGCTGCGAGAACTTGATTTCGAGGTGGAGGGGGCGAACATGGATCGTTTCCGCGAGATGTTCAAGGACGATCCCTCCGTCGTGATCCCTCGCGTGCATTGGGACCGGACGACCAAGGGGGTGCTTGTCATCGACCTCGTGGAAGGCGTAAAGGTGGACGATCTCGACGGTCTCGCGAAGGCCGGCATCGACCGCAAGGCGCTCGCGCTCTTGGGGCTGAATGCCGGATTCCGCCAGTTTTTCGTCGCCGGATTCTTCCATGCAGATCCGCACCCCGGCAATCTCGTGGCGCTGCGCGGCGAGGGCGGCCCCCGGCTCGGTCTGTACGATTTCGGCATGGTCGGCGCGCTTTCCGAAAAATCGCGCTACGAGCTGCTCAGCTGCTTCGCCTGCTTCCTGAACAGGGACGTCGACGGTTACGCTCGGCACGTGCTCGATCTCGCGGAAAACCCCGAAGAGGGTGATGCCGAGGCGTTCGGCCGCGACGTGCGTGCCGTCGTGACGGGCGTGCTCTACAAGCCGACGGACCGCAAGGGCGTCGCGTTCGCGTTCTACAACGTCTTGCTCGCTGGCGCCCGTCGCGGCATCACCTTTCCGGCCGACCTCGTGCTGCTCGGCAAGGCGTTCCTGACGCTCGAGACGATGGGCATGCGCCTGTATCCCGAAATTGACCTCGAGGCGGAGTTCCGCCCATTCGTCGGCAAGATCCTGCGCGAAGAATTCGCACCGGAAAAAATCAGCCGTGAACTGCAGTCGTCGGCGTTCGACACGCTTCATTTCCTGAAGCGCCTTCCCGAGCGGACGCGGGCGCTCCTCGAGCGGATCGAGCACGGCGAGATCGGCGTGCGCATCGACCTGCAGGAGCTGCATGACCTCAAGGCCGAATTCGACCGCCAGAACGACGTCCGCATCCTCGCTGTGCTCGCCGTCGCGCTTCTCATCGCGTCGGCAGTCGTGCTGCGTCTCGATACCGCGCTTTCGGCCTGGCGGCTGCCGCTCGGCCAGGCCGGTTTCGCCGTTTCGCTCGTGCTCGTCGCGTGGCTGTTCGCGCTCATCCGTAAGCGGCCGGGGCGATGATTCCGTTTTTCCGTCTTACGGCAATTCCGATCGGGCCGGTCCATATCCAGGTATGGGGCCTGTTCGTCGCCGCCGGCATCCTGACCGCCGCGTGGGCCGGCGCGCGCAAGGCGCGCGAGAGAGGCCTTGTCGCCGACACATTCCTCGATTTCGCGTCTTGGATCGTCATTGCCGCACTCGTCGGCGGTCGAGTATTTCACGCCGCGGCGTATGATCCGGCGTCCTTCCTCGCGGACCCTTGGAA
This sequence comes from uncultured Gammaproteobacteria bacterium, assembly GCA_964407925.1. Lineage (GTDB taxonomy): Bacteria > Patescibacteriota > Patescibacteriia > SG8-24 > SG8-24 > CAYOXM01. The sequence continues at coordinate 12,899 of CAYOXM010000004.1, read as the reverse complement.
GCTGTTTCGCGTCTGGGAAGGGGGCATGTCGAGCTTCGGCGGGTTCGCCGGCGCAGCAGTCGCCGCGTTGCTCTTCGCCAAACTGCGCCGCGTCGATTTTCGAAAGTACGGCGACGTGGCGGCGTACGTCCTGCCGCTCGGTTACGGCATCGGCCGCATCGGCTGTTTCCTAATCCACGACCATCCCGGGACGCTATCGCATTCTTTCCTTTCCGTACGTTATCCGGAGGGGGCGCGTCTGGATCACGGCCTGCTTCTCTCTGTCCTCGGTTTCGCCATTTTTGCCTGGTTCGTCTCGATCGAGCGGAGGGGGAAAGGGGAGAAAGGCTTCCTTCCGCGATTCATGGTATTCTATGGTTCGGCGAGGTTCGTCCTCGATTTTTACCGCGCCTGGGACCTCCCTGGCGGGGACGCGCGGTATCTTTCGTTGACGCCGGCGCAGTATGGCGCGCTTCTCGCGGTCGCGCTCGGCATCTGGCTGGCGAAAAAGGACCGTGTTTCGCTCATCGCATGACTATGAAACTGTTCAAGCAGGAAAATCACGAGCTCACGATGGTCGTTCTCCGCTTCGCCATCGGTTCGGTGTTCCTTTGGTTCGGCGTCGACAAGTGGATCCACCCTGACGCTTGGTACGGCTGGCTTCCGGGCTGGCTTTGGGGGGTCTTGCCCGGCGGTAACGCGGACGCGTTCCTGTATGCGAACGGCGTGTTTGAGTTCGCAGTCGGCATGCTGCTCGTCTCGGGCAAGCTTCTCCGCCTGACCGCGGCCGCCGCCGGCGGCTTCATGTTCGCCATAGCGCTGACCGTCGGCGCGAGCGAGGTCACCATACGCGACAACGCGCTCGTCGGCGCGTGCCTCGCGCTGTTTCTCCATGCCAACGCGACCGCCAAGCGCAAGGTCCCCGAGCACCTGGTTCGCATGATCTGCACGGGGTACGTCATTTTCCTGTTCGTCTACGGCGTCGTTTATTTGAGGAGCGGCGCATAGGACGTTATGCGCGACGGTATCGCTTCACCTTCCGAGGCCCTTCTCGGCATTGTCGCCTTCGCAGTCGGTGCCGGCGTCATGGCGGTCGAGCTGACCGCCTCGCGCCTGCTCGCCCCGTATTTCGGCGCGTCGTTTTTCGTGTGGACGAGCCTCATCGTCACCGTCCTTTTCGCGCTGTCCGTCGGGTATTGGGTCGGCGGGATCGCCTCAGCCAAGGACGACGGCGTGCGCACCGTCGGATACCTCCTGTGCGGCGCGGCCGTGCTCCTGCTCGCGGGACTCGCGGTCGCACCGACGTTTTCGGTCACCGTCGTGTCGTTGCTCGCCGATTCTTCGTCGGCGACGACGGCGTTGTTTCTCGGTTCGCTCGCCGTGAGCGCGTTCGTCTTCGCCGCGCCCGTGTTCATGCTCGCGGCGGTCGGCCCGATCCTGCTCAAGGCGTGGTCGGCGAAAGGCGACGTCGGCAGGATGTCGGGACGCTATTTCGCGGTATCGACGGTCGGCAGCGTGCTCGGGACGGTGGCACCGACGCTGTGGCTCGTGCCGACGTTCGGCGCGCGTCACTCGATTCAGGCCGTCGCGATCGCGTTCCTCCTGCTCGGCGCGGCGCTGCTCAAGGGGCGCGTCCGGCTCGTTGCGCCCGCCGTCGTCCTCGCGCTCGTCGCCTACACGGAGGTGTCGGCCAAGGCGGCGCCCGCGGAACTCGTCATGGAACGCGAGTCGCCCTACCAGCTCATCCGCGTCTTCGGTGACGGCGATCGCCGCTACCTCACGTTCAACGAGGGCGCGGGCATCCAGTCGGTCTACGACCCCTCCGGCTCGCGTCTCGGAATGTATTACGACTATTTCGGTCTCGTGCCCTTCGTACGGCCTCCCGGTCCAGGCGGCCAAGATGTCGCCGTCATCGGCCTCGCCGGCGGAACGGCGGTGCGCCAATATGGCGCCATCAGGCCCGGAACGTACCGTTTCACCGGCGTCGAGGTCGATGAGCAGGTGATCGACGTGGCGCGACGGGAGTTCGGGCTCGACGGTCTCGGCATCGACGTGGTCAACGAGGACGGCCGGATGTTCCTCTCGTCGACGGACAAGCGCTTCGACGTCATCATCGTCGACGCGTACAGCGTCCAGCTGTACATTCCCGCGCACCTCGCGACCGAGGAGTTCTTCGGCCTCGTGAAGTCGCGACTGAAGCCCGGCGGCATCCTCGTCATGAACGTGAACGCCGCGCACGACGATTCGCCGCTGCTCAAGGCGCTCGGCAACGCCGTGGCATCGGCCTTTTCCGACGTCCGCGTCGTGCCCCTGCCCGAGGCGTGGAACCGCATCGTCCTCGCCGGCGACGTGCCGTTCAATTTCGACGCCGTATCGCGCGAGCTGCCCGAGCCGTACGCCGACATGCGCGACGTCCTCGCCGGCGCCTACCGCGTCACGAGGAATCCCGACGGCGAAAGCTTCACCGACGACCGCGCTCCCGTGGAATTCCTCACCGACGCCATGATCGTCGGTGAGGCGGCGCGCCGCCGCTGACCCTCCGCCGTTGGGCGCGTACGCGGCCTCGCACGGCTTGCCAGAGGCCGTTTTTTCGTATAGTCTCGTGAGTCATATGATTGGTCAGGTAAGGGAACATGCCGCCCGAGTCGCTGGCGCGAGCCGGCACGTCCGTATCGCCGACGGTCCGCTCCGCGAGACGGCGGCGGGACTCAAGGACGTTCCGGTCCCCGCATGGGACGGCGAACTGCATTTTTTCGACGGCACCGAGAAGAGCGTCATGTACGTCTTGCTCCTCGACGCCGTGAATTTCTGTTTCTGGCCGAAGGCGTTCGAGACCGAGTACCGCGGCAAGCGGTACGGCAGGGAGGACGGGTACTGCGCGCTCGCCGTGGCGTTGAAACGCGCCTTCGAGGAGGGCGTCGTCGCGCTTTGGGAACCCGCGACGCTCGCCGTCCTGACTCCGGAATCATGGCGTGACGCGTTGCGCATGGAGGGCGAGGTGCCGCTTCTCGACGAGCGGTTCGTGAACGCCCGAAATCTCGGCGCGACGCTCGTGGCGCGTTACGGCGGCGACGTCCGCGTCCTTCTCGATCGGGTCGATCACGATGCCGCCAAGCTCGCCACGGAACTCGCGACGCACTTCGCCTGCTTTGCCGACGAACGCACGTACGACGGCGTCCGTTTTCCCGTGCTCAAACGCGCGCAGATTTGCGCGTCCGACATCGCCGGCAGCTTCGCCGCGACGGGCGGCGTCGGCGCGCTTGCGAACGCCGACAAGCTCACGTGCTTCGCTGACTACAAGCTGCCGCAGCTTTTCCACAACGACGGCGTATTCGTCTACGATGCGGAACTCGACCGGAAGATCCGCGCACGGGAAGAACTCGCGGAAAACGCCGAAGAAGAGGTCGAGATCCGCGCGAACACCATCGTGGCCGTCAGCCGCATCAAAGCCGAGCTCGCCGCCATGGGCCGCGACATTTCCGAGCGCGAGATCGACTGGCTCCTCTGGAACGAGAGCGTGAAGCCGGGCCGGCTCGCGGTGCCGCATCACCGCACCGTCACGACCTCCTACTGATATGGGCATCCTGAAGTTCACCGTCACTGCCAAGGATCCGAAGTCGCTCGCGCGAACCGGCGTGCTTGAAGTCGCGCACGGCACGCTCGAGACGCCCGCGTTCATCGTCGTCGGCACGCGCGCGTCGGTGAAGGCGGTCGACCCGCGCGATCTCAGGGAGATGGGCGTGCAGATCACGCTTGCGAACACGTATCACCTGATGCTGCGTCCCGGCGCGGAAGCCGTCGCGGCGCAGGGCGGCTTGCACAAGATGATGGGCTGGGACGGACCGATGGTGACCGACAGCGGCGGGTTTCAGGCGTTCAGCCTCGGCTTCGCGATCGAGCACGGGGTGGGGAAGATGGTGAAGATGTTTCCGGCCGAGGGCAAGCATGACCGCGCGCAAAAAGCGCAGAAGCCGAAGCTCGCGAAGATCACCGACGACGGCATCCTCTTCCATTCGCATCTCGACGCGTCGAAGCACCTCCTCACGCCGGAGCGTTCCATCGACATCCAGGAAAAGCTCGGCGCGGACATCATCCTCGTCCTCGACGAATGCACGTCGCCGCTGTCCACCTACGAGTACACCAAGGAATCGCTAGACCGCTCGCATCGCTGGGCCGAGCGCTCCCTTGCCGCGCACAAGACCGACCAGGCGCTCGCCGGCATCGTGCAGGGCGGCGCGTACAAGGACCTGCGCGACCACGCGGCCAAATGGAACGCGTCGATGCCGTTCGATTCCTACGCCATCGGCGGGAGCCTCGGCAAGTCAAAGGACGACATGTGGCGCATCCTCGAGTGGACGAACGTCATCCTTCCGGAGGACAAGCCGCGGCATCTTCTCGGCATCGGCGGCGTCGACGACGTCTTCGGCGCGGTCGAACGCGGCGTCGACATGTTCGACTGCATCTCGCCGACGCGTCTCGGCCGCATGGGCATCGTTTCGCTCAGGCCCGAGTCCGGCGGCAACGCCGCGAACAAGTGGCGTCTGCACGTCAACGGTTCGGTGAAGGCCGACAACGGCCCGATTGACCCCGCCTGCGGCTGCTCGACCTGCACGCGTTTTTCGCGCGCCTACGTTCGTCATCTCCTGTCGACCGGGGAGATTCTCGGCCTCACGCTGACTTCCATCCACAACCTTTATTTCATGACCACGCTGTTCGAGGAAATCCGTGCCGCCATAAAGGGCGGCACCTACGCCGCGCTCAAGGAGAAGTGGCTCGGTGCCTAGGAAAATCCGAGTTCAAGAAGGGCTTAAGCCCGCCTTGCCCGTTTCGCCATCGTGCCGTAAGGTCGCAGCACGGTCCTTTGCACAAGGAGTGACAATGGAATCCAAGAGTCTGTTCCTGAAATGGGCGCTTTTCGCCTGCCTCGTCGTCATCGGCGCGGCGATCGTGTCATCCCTCGGTTGGGCCGGATACGTCTTCCATGGCGACGAAACCCACCTGACCCTCGTCAACCTCGTCGTGCTCACGCTCACCACCGTCTGGTGCGGCCGCCTGTCCTGGCGGTTGTCCAACGGCGCGGAGCCCAAGGAGATCAAGCATGCCCTCGAAAGCGGCTGGTTCGCCTCGAGCGTCTGCGTCACCCTCGGCCTTCTCGGTACCGTCGTCGGCTACTACCTGATGCTGCAGAACGGCCCGGGCGGCGGCGAAGACGCGGGCGAGCAGCTGGTGCGGCAGATCCGCGCCAGCATGGGTACCGCGCTCATCAACACGGTCGTCGGCGGATTCTGCGGGCTCCTCATCGAGCTGCAGAGCCACTTCATCGGCCAGGCCGCGAAGAAGGCGATGATGGACGACGGGGAGGACGGTGACGCATGAAACGCCGGCCGCAGCTGTTCGGCAAGACGCTCTTCACCGACGTCATGATGAGCACGCTCGTCATGGTCGTGGGGATGCTCATGCTTTCGCACGCGACGCGGAAGGCGAAGAAGGCCCAGGACGGCAACATCGTGACGGAGGGCAAGTACGCCATCGTCATGACCTGGGGCGACGGCTCGCCCGACGACGTCGACCTTTACGTCCGCGATCCCGCGGGGAACGTCGCGTTCTTCCAAGGGCGCGACGCCGGCCTCATGCACCTCGAGCACGACGACACCGGCGCGAGCAGCGACACGATCATGTCGCGGGGCGCGACGTACGCCGTCGACAAGAACGAGGAACGCACCATCATCCGCGGGATCATCCCCGGGGAGTACGTGGTGAACGTGCACATGTACCGGATGGGCGACCCGAAGCCGATGCCGGTGAAAATCCGTCTGCTCCGGCTCACGGGACAGGACGCCGACGTCGCGCAAGCGAACCGCGTCCTCAAGTTCGACGGTGACGAGCAGACGGCGTTCCGCTTCACGCTCGCCGCCGACGGGTCGGTTTCCGGCATCAGCGAGTTGCCGCGGGCGATCGTCGGCAACCGCGCGAAACTCGGCGGACAAGGAGGTCCGTGATGGATCCGAAGGCGCTCGCGATTCCGCTCGCGTTCATCATGCTCGCGGCCATCCTCTGCTGGCAGCTCATCGGAGCCAAGGGCAAATGGTGGCTGAAGCTCCTCGCCATCGTCGTCGTTCCGGGATTCGGTCTCGCCGTCTGGGGTTCCATCGCGAGCTACAAGGGCTGGCCGACCACCGACGAACCGCCGGAGAAGGCGCTCTTGCTGTCGAGCGCGGTTCGCGAACCCGATCCCAAGACCGGCGATCCAGGCGCGATTTACGTCTGGCTCATGCCGCTCAAGGACACGGGTACGGCGCTCAACCCGTTCGACTACGTGTCGCCAGGCGGCGAACCGCGCGCGTTCAAGTTCCCGTACTCCCGACCGTCCCACGAGATGCTCGTCGGCGCCGAACAGGCGCTCAAAGACGGCAAGCCGATCGTGTTCGAGCGCGGAGAGAAAGGGATGGCCGGCGGCCAGGAGGGGGAGTCCGGTGAAGACGCCGAAAGCGGCGAATCCGCCGACGGCGTTCCGCCCGGCGAAGGCCGTCCCGGAACGCGTCCTCGTCCGGGGGAAGGGGGGTTCAAGGTGTATGAACTTCCGACGCCCGCGCCGCCGCGAAAGCCGCGTGACTAGCGAAAGACCCGCCTTCAGGGCGGGTCTTTTTTGTCGGGGGACGCTCGGGAGAGTCACGTCAGTCCGTGCTCGTTGAAACACACCGTGTATTTTTTGTCAGCGTGAGTGATGTGCTCGTAGTGCCAATGCGCGATGTAGACCGCGAAAGAGCGTAGGCTGTCGGTTTTTAAAATGCTCTCGTCGATCTCCCGGCGCAAGTCCTCATATCTTTTTTTGATCTCATCGCGGAATTGGCGGTGATGCGCGACATGGCTCTCGTCGGTGCATTCGAACTCCCGCATGTATTCCTCTTCCGTGCCCATGTGATACAGGCAGTAGTTCATTACGCCTTCGATCAGATATCGCGTGTGGGGCGGGGGCGGTTCGAATTGCGCGGCGCTAGAAATTTGTCTGGCAAGAGAGAAAAGATGTTTATGCTGCTCGTCGATTTCTTTGACCCCGACGGCCAGCTCCACGGTCCACTCAAGCATATATGATGATACCTTTTGAGCTTATACGCCATTGAGTTTAGCAGAAGACGAATCGGGAAAATAGAACGGATCGTAAAATCGGCCGTCCAGCCCCTCATTTCGAACAGAAAACGCCCTGTCTTCAGACAGGGCGTTTTCTCTGGCGGAGAGGGAGGGATTCGAACCCTCGATACCTTGCGGTATACCCGCTTTCCAAGCGGGCGCACTCGACCACTATGCGACCTCTCCGCGTAGTGGCGTGTGAGCCATTCTACAGGGTTTTCAGGGAGATGCAACAGTCGTCGGACGGGACGGATTTGTGGTACACTGGGGCCGTATGGCAAAGGCCGGATCAAACGCCAAAAAAAAGTCGCCGGGCAGCCGGAAGCTCCCGGAAACGGCGCGGCCGGACATCGTTTCGAACGGTGTGGCGGAGGCCCCTCAGCGGCAACCGCGTCCGCCGTACAGAAAAGAGGGCTCCCAGCCGGTCAATTTTTTCCTGTTCGTCGCGCTCGTGGTCGGCTTCGCAGCGCTTCTTTTCGGACTCGTTCGGCTTACCGGCCCGATGCCGTCCGTGCGTCCGGACGCCGTCTCGAAGGACGGCGCGGCCGTCCCTGAAGCGCTGCGGACGCACAAGGAATTCCTCGCCTGGCTCGCCGCCTGGAAACAGGCCGATCCCTACGTGAGCCGCTCGGAGTTCCGCATCGCGGAAGACCGCGCCATCGATGCGGATCGCCTTGCTGCCTCCGGCATCGTGCCCGAAGAGGGGGAAACCGCGCCGCCACGGGCGAACCGGTACGCGTGGTCGCCGGACAGGTCGCGGTTTGCCGATTTCCTGTCGGCCTATGGCGGCCCGGATCACGCCTTCCGCATTTGGAATCGCGACGGCGCCGGCAAAATCGAAATGCTCGAGTACTGCGGCACGCCGTGCCGTTATGACGGCGCATTCTGGCTCGATGACGCCAAGCTCGTGCTTCTCGGCGCGGTCGAGGCGCTGAAGGCGGACGGAACGCCGTATTGTCCCGGCGCTGACGAGGGGGAGGCGGCTTGCTATCAGCGGCTCGTCGCCACGGTGTACGATTTCGGCAGCGGTCGTTCGCAGACGTACAGGTCCGAGCCGCATCTCTTCCGTACCGATCCGTTCGCAAAAGCGAATCGCGAGCGCTGGATGTCCGGACTGTCGCCCGAGGAGAAAATCGCCGCCGGCCCGGTGGACGGGGCCGAACTCATCGGCATCGACGGGCAGGTGCTTTCGGTCGTCGACGGATCGTTGTCCGTGCGCGGCGAGGACGGCGAGTACGTGGTGAAGACGTTTCCGAAAACGACGTATCGTGACGAATTCGGCAAGCCGCTCGAGGCGGACCGGATCCGCCGTGGCTTCACGGTGCGCGTCTCAGGCTTGGTTGATGGCGCGAGCTCCCTGTCGGCGACGGACGTCCGTGTCCTGAAGGCGCCGAACGTCATCGTGTACGAACCCACCGACGGCAAGACCGTCGGCGCGGCCTTTACGGTCACGGGCATCGCCCGCACGTTCGAACAGAACGTCCGCGTGCGAATAAGGAACGCGGCAGGCATCGTCATCCTCGATACTCACGCGACGGCGGACGCGCCGGACGTCGGCGTTCACGGCGACTTCTCCCTCGCGGTGAAAATCCCGAAGGGCAAGCTCGTCGCGGGGAAGGATTTCACGGTCGACGTTTTCGAGTCCTCCGCCAAGGACGGCACGGACATCAACAAGGTTTCGATAACGCTTACGTATAAGCCATGATGCGCGCAAAACACTATCTTTCAGCGTCGTTCGTCGTCGGTTCGCTCGTTTGGGCCGCCGCGTCTCTTGCTGCAGGCACGGGAAGCGGCTCCAGCCTCCCTTCCTGCACGCAGGACATCTGGACCTGCGGCGAATGGTCTTCGTGCAACAAAGACAACGAACAGAGCCGACGGTGCGTTCTGACCTTCGAGTGCAAGGATGCGGAAACGCCGATGCCTCCGACGAAGCAGACATGCCCGGCGAAACCCGCCCCCGCCCCTGCGCCTGCCCCCGCCCCGGTTCCGGCGGCGACCGCGCCGGAACCCGCGCCGGCTCCGGCCCCGTCGCCAGCTCCCTCCGTCACGACGCAGGCGCCCAAGGCGCCGGAGGGCTGCACGCACGACACGTGGGTCTGCGCGGACTGGCCGGCATGCGATCGCGAAGGCATGCAACGGCGCGACTGCCGCGTGACCCTCGACTGCGCGACCATCCAGACGCCGCCGCCGCAATCCGAACGTGTCTGTCCGTCGCTCCAGTGCGGCGGAAAACCGACGCTCCTCGAGCGCGTCGCCTGCCGCCAGCGTCTCGCCCCCGCGGGCCTCGCACGCGAGTACGAGATCGAGTACCTTCCCGAACTCTGCCGCGCGCGGACCGATAAGGCCGCCCGCGCCTCGTGCGTCGAAATCTACCGCGCCCTCCAGCCGTGTTGGCAGCTTTCCGAGGGTGCTGAACGGAACGCCTGCGCGGGCCGCCTCTTCAAACTGACCTCCAGCGTCGGCGCCCGGAAAACCGAGTGCGACGAGAAGACGGAGGCTGATCGCCCGATGTGCATGGATCTTCTCCGGAGCGACGTCCATAACATGATCCTGTTCCGGATGTACGACCTCGAGGAGCGCGCCGAGGCGCTCGCCGGACGCAACGTCCCCGCGGAGCTCATCGCGCAGTTTTCCGCCGCGGTCGAGGAAAAGAAGATCGCCTTTGACGCAGCAAAGGACAAGGATGGACGGCGGCAAGCGATTCTCGCGCTCCGTGCCGCGTGGCAGGATTTCGTGACCAAGGCGAAACTTTATCTCCAGTGACCATGAAACTCCTCTTCATCATCGCGGTGTCCGCGCTGCTCCTCGTGGGTGCGGGATGCGACGCAAAAACGAAACAAGCCGCTGCTCCGCCGTCGCCCGAAGCCACTGCTCCGCCGTCGCCCGTCGGCTTGCCACGCGTGCTCAAGGAGACGTTCGACGAGGACGATCACCTCGACGCCGCGCTCCAGGAGCTCGACACCGTCGAGTAGACGGGGTTTTTGCCTTGAATTCGCCGTTCGGGTAAGGTGGCGGCACTTAGCAGAATTCCGCATGAAAACGCTCGTCACCCACATACGGCCGCATCTCGACGACATCTGCGCCTTATGGCTGCTGAAACGCCTTTTGCCCGAAGCGAAAGACGCAGAAATTTCGTTCGTGCCGACGAACGAACGGGGCGGTGACGTCGTCGACGAGGCGGAAGTCCTGTACGTGGGCGTCGGCCGTGGCCGATTCGACGAGCATAAGGGCGACATCGGCCAATGCGCCACGTCGCTCGTCTTCGCCTACCTGAAGGAAAAAGGCGTCGTACCCGATGCGGATGCGCGGGCATGGGCAAAAATCGTCGATTGGGTGCTGCTCGAGGACACAGGTAAGCTGAACTCGATGGCAAACCGTTCGTTTTCCATTCCGGCGATCATCGAAGGGCATTTCGACCGGGTCAACCGCGATTCCGCCGACGTGACCGCGCTCGGTTTCACCATCCTCGACGACCTGCTGCTCATGCAGAAAAACGAGGTCGTGGTCGAGGACGCGTGGGCGAAGCGCGTGGAATTCGATTCCCGTTTCGGTCGCGCCGCGGCGGTTTCGGCGAAGGCGCGCCAGCTCGATTCCTATGCTTACAGCCATGGCGTGCCGCTCATACTCATCGTCGATCCCGACCTCACGTACCATACCTTCCGTGCCGACGCCGCGAGCGACATCGACCTGACCTCAGTCTGGGAAAAGCTCAAAGAGATCGACGCGGAAGCGTCCTGGTACTTTCATCACTCGAAGAAAATGCTCATTTGCGGCGGCGATCACGCCCCGTACGCCGTGCCGTCGAAGCTCACGCTCGAGGGGATGATCGCGCTCGTAAAATGACGCGCCTATGCCGGCGACCGTGACAGAGGAAATCAAGCAGAAGCTGGACATCGTCCAGGTGCTTTCGGAATACCTCCAGGTCAAGAAAGCCGGGACGCGCTACGTCGCGCTCTGCCCGTTCCACCAGGAACGCTCCCCGTCGTTCAGCATCTCGCCGGACAACCAGTTCTGGTACTGCTTCGGCTGCAACGAGGGCGGCGACGTCTTCGGGTTCGTCATGCGCATGGAGGGGCTCGACTTCGTCGAGGCCAAACGGATGCTCGCGAAGAAGGCCGGCGTCGTGCTGCGCGAGGAGGACTCGCACGAACATTCCGAACGGCAGCGCCTCAAGGACATCAACCGCTGGGCTGCGAAGTTTTATCACGAGGTACTCCTGCGTTCGCCGCAGGCTGCCGCTGCCCGCGCGTACGTGGAGAAGCGCAAGCTTAAACCCGAAACGATCGAGGATTTCCTCCTCGGCTATTCGCCCGATTCATGGGACGCGACGCTCAATTTTCTCCTCAAGAAGGGCTATAAGGAAGAAGAAATCGTGAAAGCCGGTCTCGCCATCAAGCGCGACGGCCGTTCGGGATGTTTCGACCGTTTCCGCGGCCGGCTCATGTTTCCGCTCTGCGACAACCGCGGCGACATCATCGGCTTCACCGCGCGCATCATGCCGAGGCCGGACGGGAGCGAGCAGAAGGAGGCGAAGTACGTGAACTCCCCGCAGACGCTCATCTACGACAAGGGTTCGACGCTCTACGCCTTCCATCTCGCGCGGCGCGCCATCAAGGAGAAAGGGTTCGCCGTCATCGTCGAGGGGAACATGGACGCGATCGCGTCTCATCAGGCCGGCGTGAAGAACGTCGTCGCCAGTTCGGGTACCGCGTTCACGAGCGCGCAGATGCACTACAAGGTGCTGACGAGCCTCGCGAATCGGCTCGTACTCTCGTTCGACGGCGACCGCGCCGGTGAAAAGGCCGCGCGGCGCAGCATCGACGCGGTGACCGCGGCGGGATTCCAAGTGAGCATCCTCCGCCTTCCGCCCGGCGCGGGAAAGGATCCCGACGATTGCATCCGCAAGGACCCCGCGCTCTGGACGAAAGCGATCGACGACGCCGTCCCCGCGATGCAGTGGCTCATCGATCTCGTCCGCGAGCGGACAGACCTGAATGATCCGTTCGCCATACGCACGGCGAGCGAGGAACTCATCGGCGAAGTGGCGAAGCTGCAGAACGTCGCGGAGCGTTCGCACTGGCTCCGGCAGCTTTCGGAACTTTTCCACACGCCGGAATCGGTGTTGTTCGAGAAAGTCCAGTCCCTCGTGAAAGGGGCGGCCAAACCGCAACCGATGCAGACGCCGTCCGGAGCCGCGCCGACGCCCGCGCCGGCGTTCACGAAACGTCCGCTCAGCCGCGACGGGGTCATTTCTCAGCATATCTTAGCCTTAATTTTCCGTTATCCCGAACTCACCGATGCGGTCGTGACAAGCGTTTCGGACGAAGCGGTCGACGACGAATTCCGCCAACTTTACAGGGATTTCGTCATCCATTACAATGAACGCCGACACGACGGAGACCCCGCCACGCCCTTTCGTCTCCCTGACGCGCAATCATTTTCCCGCGAATACGCGGACCGCATCGCTTTCCTCGACCTCCTTGCGGAGAAGGAATACGGCGACCTCAGCGGTGATGCGCGCAGAGACGTGGCCGTCAGGCTCATCGGAGAACTCAAACAGCTCCACAAGTCCCGTCGTCAACGTGAATTGATCCAGGCGATGAAGCGAGCCGAGCAGGCCGCTGACGTCGCCGAGATCCGGCGCATCGAGGAACAACTGAACGAACTCATCGTCTAGATTCACCGTAGACGCATCGTTCCCATGGCAAAGAAACCGAGCATGAAGAAGCCGGCCGCGAAGAAGGGCGCTCCGAAAAAATCCGCAGCGAAGAAGCCGGCCGCGAAGAAGGGCG
>CAYOXM010000003.1:0-107243 GCA_964407925.1 uncultured Gammaproteobacteria bacterium | reverse complement strand
ACGACCGCGATGCCGAAGATGGCCTTCACGGCGACGGCGAGCGGACCCTTGTCCGCGGCGCGGTCGTAATCGTCCCAACTCTGTTTCATGTGCCTTCTCCCGATGAAACGAACGTGCCGCGACCCAGCGGCAGGGTTCTCGGCGGATGCCGGGAACGCCTGAATATAGCCTAAGGGCGACGACGCGTCAACCTCCTTGTTCCTGCCGCCGCCCGTCTGCTACGCTCCGCCCATGAGCACGGTCATCCACGTCGACGGCATCACCAAGCGCTACGGCCACGCCCCGGTCCTTTCCGGGGCGAGGGCGTCCTTTGCCGAGGGGCAGAAGATCGGCGTGATCGGCCGGAACGGCGCGGGAAAGTCGACACTCTTTCGCATCCTCGTCGGCGAGGAAGAACCGGACGAGGGCAAAATCGTCAGGCGACCCGCCAGCCGGCTCGGCTACCTCGAGCAGCATGCGCCGTACCGGCCCGAGGAGACGGCGATCGGCTTCCTCGAACGCTACTCCGGCAAGCCGTCGTGGGAGTGTGCCAAGATGGCGAGCCGGTTCGCGGTGAAGAACGAACTGCATGCGACGCCGATTTCCGGGTTGTCCGAGGGTTACCGCATGCGCGTCCGTCTCGCGGGGATGATGCTGCGCGATCCCGATTTTCTTTTGATGGACGAGCCGACCAACTACCTCGACTTGCACACCCTGCTCCTGCTCGAGCGGTTTCTCGAGACGTTCCGCGGCGGATGGCTCATCATTTCGCATGACCGCGAATTTTTGAAACGCACCTGTACCGAGACGGTCGAGGTCGAGCGCGGCAAGCTCACGCAGTATCCCGGAGGCATCGAGGCGTACTTGGAATACAAGGAGAAGCGGCTCGAGCAGGCCGAGAACGAGAACCGCAAGATCGACGCGCGCAAGCGGCATCTGCAGACGTTCGTCGACCGTTTCCGGTACAAGGCGTCGAAGGCGTCGCAGGCGCAGTCGAAGCTCAAGCAGATCGCGCGGCTGCATTCGATCGAGATCGCGCACCCGATGAGCGGCGTCGAAATCCGCATCCCGACGGAGAAAATAAAGAAGGGCGTCGCCGTGCGCATGGAGGAGTTGTCCATCGGCTATCCCGGCAAGGTCGTCGCGAAGGACGTGACGCTCGACGTGGAACGCGGGCGGCACGTCGCCATCCTCGGCGACAACGGCGCGGGCAAGACCACGCTCTTGCGCACCCTCGCCGGTTCGCTCGCACCGCTCGGGGGCGCGTACCGTTGGGGGCAGGACCTCGCTGTCGCGTATTACGGGCAGGCGGTGTTCGACGCGATGGATCCGCACGACCGCGTCGACGCGTATTTGGCGCGCATGGCCGCGCCGGGAGTGACGACGGAAGACGTGCTCGAGATGGCCGGGAATTTTTTATTCCGCGACAAGGAGATCGAGAAGCGCGTCGAGAACTTGTCGGGCGGCGAGCGGGCGCGGTTGTGTCTCGCGGGACTGTTGCTCTCGAAGAGCACCGTTTTCCTGCTCGACGAACCGACCAACCATTTGGACTTCGAGACGGTCGAGGCACTCGGTCTCGCGCTCCGCGAGCATCCCGGTACGGTGCTTTTCGTGAGCCACAACCGCACGTTCGTGAATCTCGTCGCGACGGCCGTGCTCGAGGTGAAGGACGGCGCGGTGCGAAATTTTCCGGGGACGTACGAGGAATACGTCTGGCGGCTTAGCCAGGAAATCGACGAGACCGTGCCGAAGGTCGGTTCGCAGGCGAAGGGTTCGGCGGACGTTACCGCCGACGAGGAGAAGCGCGAACGCAAGGAGGCCCGCGAGGAGGTTCGCGACCAGAAGAAGAAACAGAAGAAGATCGAAGCCCGCGTCGCCGCTCTCGAGGACGAGCGTGCATCCATCTTGGCGCAGATGGCGCTCAACCCGACCGTGCATTCGACGGGTCTCAACAAACGGCTTGCCGAAGCATCGAAGGAGATTGCGTCGTTGGAGAAGGAGTGGTTCGAGATTCAGCAGGGCATTGAATGGCTTGAAAAAGAATAACGCCGTTGTTACGGTCCGCGTCGCGCCCTTTTCAAGGAGGAGAAGCAATGGCCAAAAAGCGTCTGTACTTCGGACACCCGGTCAACGTCTACGGGACTGAGCTGCAGAAGTTCCTGCTCGATCGCATCGCGCGCGGTTTCCGCGAATGGGAAATCGTGAATCCCGACCGGCCCGAGCACGACGAAGGGTACGCGCGGTACAAGCGCGAGACCGGCAACGGCATGGAGTACTACCGGAAGGAAGTCCTGCCGCGCTGCCACGGCGGCGTCTTCCTGCCGTTCCGCGACGGCGCCTGGGGAGCGGGCGTGCATCTCGAGGCGTCGACGTTCGTCGAACGGCGGCGACGCGTCTGGATCATCTCCCCGCACGGCCAGGTCCGCCGCGCGAGGTCGTGGGACGTCCGCGTCCTCTCCGTCGACGAGACGCGGGCCCGCATCCGCGGCGACGGCGGCCTCCTGGCATTCTGACACGGCCCGCGGCAGCGGGCCTTTTCTTTTTGAAGAAATTGAAAAAAGACGGCGAGGCCGTCTTTTAGGGTTTCCGCGGAAAGCGGATACGTCGGACGCGCGCCATGACGCGTCTTCGTCCGCCTTCCCCGTTCGGATCGAAACCGAAATGCCGCTCGAACACTTTTTTGAGCGCACGCGACGCCTTGCGCAGGCGCCGGTCCTTGAGTTCGGCGCATAGTCCGGTGACGAGGTACGCGTTATGCTCGTCGTCGAGAACCTTGCCGCAGTAGCCCATCCTGCGGAGACGCTTGCGCATCTTCCGCATCGGCTTCGTGTCGCGCATCCCGCTGATGCAGGCGAGGACGTCGGCGCGGTACTCGGGCACCGTGAAGAACAGGCCGTGGACGAACTCGTGCGCGATGGAGCCGGCGTTGTCTGCCGCGCACCCGATGACGTAGAACGGATCGCGTGCGCCGTTGACGACGTCGAGGAGCGCGCGTTCCTTCTTCGTGAGCGGGTCAAATCCGCCCGCACGGAACGGTTCGAGCACCCACGACGGGATGTTGAACCCGGACCAATCGGTAAAGTAGCTGAACTCGCCGCGTCGCTTCGCATACCAGTCCATGAACGCCTCGGTCGAGAACGGCTTCCCGCGAAACCATCGCGACGCGGACTCGTAGTGCTCCTGGAAGCGCATGAATGTCGCCGCGGCGAGGTACTGGCTGGTAAAGGTGACGAGGTAGATCGGATACCGTTTTGCCAAGGACGGCCTCCTTTCGAAAGGAACATGGTATGCTTATCCTACTATGGCCATCAGCAAGAAGGAACTGAATCGGATTTTCGCGCTGACGTTCGACGAGGCGCGTCGCGGCATCCGCCTGAAGCACGGCGGCCCGTTCGGGGCGGCGGTGGTGAAGGGCGGGCGCGTCGTCGCCGCGGCGCACAATACCGTGCTCCGCGACAACGATCCGACCTGTCACGCGGAAGTGAACGCCATCCGGCTGGCCGCGAAGAAACTGAAAACGCCGCACCTGAAGGGTTGCGTCGTCATCGCGAGTTCCGAGCCATGCCCGATGTGCCTGACGACGTCCTATTGGGCGAACGTCGACGCCGTCATCTATTGCGTGCCGAAGGAAACCGCGGCTCGCGTCGGTTTCGACGATTCCTTCATCTACGAGGAGCTCGCCAAACCGCCCAAGAAGCGCCGCATCAAGGTGTCGCATCACCCCGACCTCGTCGTGGAAGGGGAGGCCGTGTTCACCGAGTGGCAGAAAAGGAACGGCAAACTCTATTAGGGAGATGTGCTTTTTAAAAGGATAAACGGCGCGGCGGGTACCACCTGAACGGAACCGTGAACCTTTCCCGGAGGCGGGTTTCTGTCCCCGCCGTAGGGGGTTCCGTCGGGGGCGTGCCCGCTACGCCGCAATGCGGGGTACGCCAATCAGTTCAAGGTTGACGCAGCGCCATTTTTTGCTACGCTCCGCGCATCGTTCGTTCACATCTTGCCTGACGTGAAAAGAGGTATCCGATGACAGGAACATTCGAAGGTTCCGCGCCGTCGCCTGCCGCCCCCGCGGGTCTCCCCGGGGTGCAGCTGACGCCGCGGTTCTGGCTGGACCATTCCGCAGACCTGACGCGCGAGCGTGCCAAACAGTTCGCCGATCTCACGGCGTCCGAACGCGTCGCACTGCTCCGCCGGATGATTCCGCTCGCCGCATCGGTCGCGGAGGACTGGGTCAAGGCCGCCTGCGCGGCGAAGGGCATCCCGTACGACGCGCCGGTCGCCGGCGAGGAGTGGCTCGCGGGGCCCGCGGTCGTCGTGCGCAACCTTCGCCTGCTCGCCGAGAGCTGGGAGAAGATCGCCGCCGGGCGCGAGCCTGCCGCGCGGCTGCCACGCCGCCTGCGCGGGCCCGACCTCTGGGAAACGCAAGTGTTCCCGGCGAGCCCCTACGACGCCGCGCTGTTCTCCGGATTCACCGCGACGGTGCTGCACCAGACCATGCGGCCGCAGAGCGGGCCGGACATCGACCCCGAGGGAAAGAACGCTCTCGTGCTCGGCGCCGGCAACGTGAGCTCCATCCCCGCGATGGACGTGCTGCACAAGATGTTCGTCGAGGGGCGCACCTGCGTCCTCAAGATGAACCCGGTCAACGAGTGGGCGGGCGAGTTCATCGAGAAGGCCTTCGTGCCGCTCGTGGACGCCGGCTACCTGCGCATCGTCTACGGCGGCGGCGACGCGGGGGAGTACCTCTGCAATCACCGCTACGTCGATGAGATTCACATCACCGGCTCGGACCGCACCCATGACCTGATCGTTTGGGGACCCCCGGGGCCGGAACGCGATCGCCGCAAGGCAGCGAACGACCCGTTGAACCGGCGGCGCATCACCTCCGAGCTCGGCAACGTGAGCCCCGTGGCGATCGTGCCGGGCCCGTACACCGACCGGGAGCTGCGGTTCATGGCGAAGAACGTCGCCGCGATGGTGGCGAACAACGCGTCATTCAACTGCAATGCCGCGAAGATGCTCATCACCGCGAAGGGTTGGGCGCTTCGCGACAGGTTCCTCGAGCTGCTCGCGGCCGCGCTACGGCGCATTCCGCCGCGCAGGGCTTACTACCCTGGCGCGGAAGACCGTTTCCGCGCGCTCATCGGCAGCCGCGGCGCCGAGGCCAAGCTCATCGGCGAGGCCGGCGAGGGGGAGCTCTCGTGGGCGCTCGTCACGGGTTTGAACGCGTCGAACCCGAAGGAGCCGCTCTTCTGCACGGAAGCGTGGTGCTCGATCCTCGGCGAGACGCAAATTCCCGGACGGGATGCCGAGGATTTCCTCGAAACGCTGACGGTTTTCTGCAACGAACGGCTCTGGGGGACGCTCAACGCGTCCATCATGATCTCGCCGATCACGCAGGAGGAGCCCGCGGCGCAGATCGCGCTCGACCGGGCGATCCTCCGCCTGCGCTACGGCACCGTCGCGGTCAACCATTGGCCCGCGCTCGGGTACGGGTTCGTCTCCCCGCCGTGGGGCGGCCACCCGTCATCGACGCTCGCCGACGTGAAGAGCGGCATCGGCTGGGTGCATAACACCTTCATGCTGAACGGCATCCTGAAGTCGGTCGTCCGCGGCCCGCTCACGGTGTCGCCGAAGCCCGCCTGGTTCCGCGACAACGCGATGTCGCACGTCATCGGCAGGAAACTCGTCGCCTTCGAGGCGGCGCCGTCTTGGTGGAAAGTCCCCGGCGTGGCGATTGCCGCGCTGCGGGGCTGACGCGAATCCCTCCTTTGCGGGGGATTTTTCTTTACCCGCGCGGTCCGTTATGCTTCGTGGCGAGGAGGCGATCATGGCTGCTCCCGAAAAACCGTTCGCCTTCCGCGAACGATTCGTCCTTTTTCTCTCGGCTTGGGCCCTGTGGGCCGCGGCGTATTACGGGGTATCGCTCATTCCCGTCACGCAAACCGCGCTCGCGTGGGATCCGGTCTGGTCTGTCCCGTACGTCGCGGCGTTCGTCCTGCCGTACACGTCGGCCTACGTCGTGCCGCTCGCGCTCCTCGCGGTGCCGTGCGATCGCGCCACGTTCCGCCGGTTCGTCGCCTGTTTCGTCATGGCGATAGCGATCAGCGCCCCGCTCTTCGTGCTCTTTCCGCTCGTCCCCCCGCGTACGACCGCTCTCGGCGACGCGCCGCTCGACCGGCTGCTCGCTCTGCAGTATGCGCTTGACGTCGACGGGAACTGTTTTCCTAGCCTGCACGTGTCGCTCGCGTTCATCACGGCGCTCGCGGTCGGCAGGACGAAGCCGCCGCTGCGCCTCGCCATGCTCGCGTGGGCGGCGCTCGTCGCGGCGTCTACCGTCTTTGTTCACCAGCACTACGTCGTTGACGCCGTGGCCGGAGCGGTCATCGGCCTTGCCGTCTGGCGCGTCGTCTTCCGGCGACGTACGTCCTGATCCGGCCCCGCAACGCGCGGGGTCTTTTTTTAAAAAAGCCGCCGCATGAGGCGGGGCTTAGGGGAAATGGAGCGCATCGAGCGGGCCGATGACGCGGCAACCGGGCGCGTTGATGAGGCCGCGCGGCCCCAAATCGTCGATGATGAGCGCTCCGGTGATGCCGAGCGGCGCGAAATCCTTGCCGACGTCGCCGACGTCGTCGAACCACGCTGTCGGCGGCGCCATCACGAGGAGCGGTCGCGGCAGACGCGCGAACCGGTCGAAATGCGCCACTGCGGCGACGGGGTTCCACGTCGCGATGATGAACGGTTCCTGCGCGAGCAGTACCTCGACGGGGAGTCCGCACAGCCGCTCGCGCGGCGCGCCGTTTTCGTCCGTGATCGTTCCGTCGAAGTCGATGAACCGCCGCGCCGTGACGCGTACCGCCGCTATGGTCCGGCTCGGACGCTGGCGCGACCATGCGATGGCGTCGAAGAGCGCGCTGTCCTGCGGGCTGGTGATACTGAGCAAGGAAAACCTCCTCCCGTGCCAAGCACGACGCGCATCGCAACAGGCGGGCGCGGTACTGTCAAGGCGGCCGTGCTATGATGACCGCCTATGGCGACGTGGCACGTCTATCTCCTGCGGTGCGGCGACGGCACGCTCTATGCCGGCATCACGACCGACCTCGGCCGGCGCGTGCGGGAGCATGCCGGCGGGACCGGCGCCAAGTACACCCGCGCGCGGCTGCCCGTCCGGCTCGTGTGGAGCGCCCGCGTCCGTGACCGCGGCGCGGCGCTCAGGCGCGAAGCGGCCGTTCGGCGGCTCACCCGCGAAGAGAAGCTGGCGCTCGCCGGATTGAAAAAAAGCGGAAAATGAGGTATACTGATAACCGTATGGCTGAAAAGAAAATCCACATCCTCTACGTGGACGACGATCCGGTGATGCTCCAGCTTTTCGGCGGCCAGCTCGTCCGGAAGGGCTTCGAGCTTCTCTACGCGCATGACGGGGCGGAGGGCTGGGAAATGGCCCGCAAGCTCAAACCCGAGCTCATCCTGCTCGACTACCGCATGGACGGGATGGACGGGATGGAAGCGGCCGAGCACCTGAAGGGCGAGGCCGACACCAAGGACATCCCCATCATCATGCTCTCGAGCGAGGATTTTTCGCTCGACGCGCAGAAGTACCTGAAGGAGATCGGCGTCGAGGACTTCGTGCATAAGGGCAGCATGTTCGCGGAACTTTTCGACCGCGTGAAGAAAGTGCTCGCGGCGAAAGGGGTCCCCTACACGGAACCGAAAGCCGAAGTCTGACAGGCAGGCGCGAAAAGGGGGCGAAAGCCCCCTTTTGTGTTATGCTCCTCGACGTATGAAACAGCGTATCCTCGCAGACGTCCGGTGGCTCGTCGGCATCCTTGCCGTCGGTTTGGCGTTGCGGCTCGTGAACATCGGTACCGAGCCGTACTGGGGCGACGAGGTGCTGAGCCTCGACGTCGTCCGGCATTTCTCGACCGCGGGCGAGATGCTCCGTTACCTCGCACAGGTCGAGTTCCATCCGCCGCTCTATTACCTGCTCCTGCGTCCGTGGGTCGCGCTGTTCGGCACTGCCGAGACCGCGGTCCGGTCGCTTTCGGTCCTTTTCGGACTCGGGTGCGTCGCGATGACCTACGTCGCGGGCATCCGGCTCTTCCGTGACCGCGTCGCCGCGCTTTCCGCCGCGGCGGTCGTCGCCGTCCTTCCGATGCAGGTCGAGTACGGCCAGGAGGCGCGGCCGTACGCGATATTCTGCTTTTTCGGCATCGTCGCGACGGTCGCCGCATGGGAGTGGCTGAAGTCGCGCAGGGCCGGGTGGCTGTTCCTTTACGCCGCCGTGTCCGTCGTCGGGCTCTGGCTGCATTATTCGTATTTCTTCATCCTCGGCGCGACGTCGTCGTGGTGGTTCGTTTCCGTCCTGCGCGAGAAAAAGGGTGAACGGTTCCGCGCGTTCTCGGCGTTCGTCTTCGCGCACGGCGCCGTGTTTCTCGGCTTTTATCCGTGGCTCGGCAACCTGTTGTACAAGATGGCGCTCACCAAGGTGGACATTTTCGGTTTGCCCCATCACGTGCTGGCATACCGCGCGCCGGACATGGTCGAGAACACCCTGCACCAGATCGTGTGGATGACGAAGGCGAAGTACGTGAGCCAGATCGAGATTTTCGGGATGCTCGTCGCCAAGGTCACTGCCGCGGTCTTCGTCCTGCAGGCGCTCATGGCGAGGAAGCGGGACGAGGCAGGTGCCGCCGGACGCGGGCATGCCGTCGCCTATGTCGGCTGGCTGCT
This sequence comes from uncultured Gammaproteobacteria bacterium, assembly GCA_964407925.1. GTDB lineage: Bacteria > Patescibacteriota > Patescibacteriia > SG8-24 > SG8-24 > CAYOXM01. The sequence continues at coordinate 98,534 of CAYOXM010000003.1, read as the reverse complement.
CGCCGTCACGCTGTGCCTGTTCATGTTTTCCCCGCAGTCCGTTCCGTATTCGCGCATCTACCAGCGGCACGTGCTGTTCGCGACGGTGCCGGTTGCCCTGCTCTTGGGCTTCCTGTTCTCGCGCCTCCCGAAGAAGCGCGCCGCCGTGCTCGCCGCGGTATTCGCCGCATCGCTCATCCCGTTCGTCGCGAACGTCGCGGGCGACGACGCGCTGTGGGATCCCGACCACCGGCTCAAGGAGGCGGGGGAGTTCATCAGCGAGCAGTACCGTTCCGGCGACCTCGTTCTCGTTTCCGTCAGCATCGTGCGTACCGACCTGAGCCATTACCTCAAACCGGAAATTCCGGTGGCGGAAATGCTGCCCATACCGTACTATGGGCACGACGTCTGGGAGAGCCGGGAAACGCTCGGCCTGATCGAGAACGAGTCCCAGGTCCGCATAACCAAGCCGACGCAAAAGGAAATCGACGACAAGCTGAACCGGCTTACCGCCGTCCATCAGCCGAAGCGCATCTGGCTGTACGGGTTCGCCGCGACCGACTGGGCGGTCTACCAGTGGTTCACGGACCGGGGATACCGGCACGTCTACAAGTCGATCGGCGACATTTTCCAAGTGCATCTCTTCGAAAGGAAATGACACCGTATGCCGTATAACGGGAAGAAAATCGCAGTCGTGATGCCCGCGTACAACGCGGCGAAGACGCTCGTCGCCTGTTATGACGCGCTGCCGAAGCAGTGGGTCGATACCGTCATCCTCGTCGACGACGGAAGCAAGGATGACACCGTGGCCATCGCGAGGACGCTGCCGATGACGGTCCACGTCCATCCGAAGAACCGCGGGTACGGCGGCAACCAGAAGACCTGCTACCGGCTCGCGGCGGAGAGCGGGGCGGACATCGCGGTGATGGTCCATCCCGACCATCAGTACGACCCGAAGTTCATCCCGGAGATGATCCGGCTCATGGTCGACGGCGGCAGCCGCGCCGTGTTCGGTTCGCGCATGATGGTTCGGAAGAACGCGCTCGCGGGCGGGATGCCGAAGTGGAAGTTCGTCGCCAACATCGGCCTTACTCAGGTGGGCAACCTCGCGCTCGGCACGAAGCTCACCGAGTTCCACTCGGGGTTCCGCGCCTACGACCTGTCGCTGTTCAAGGACATCGACCTCGAGCGGTACTCCGACAACTTCATTTTCGATACGCAGATCATCATCGGTCTCGCCTCGCGCAAGATTCCGATTCGCGAGGTTGCCATCAGCACGAGGTACTTCCCCGAAGCGTCGCAGATCAGGCTCGGGCCGAGCATCCGTTACGGCCTCGGCATCCTCAAGAACCTCGCGTTGTACCGGACGGGAATGCGGGAATATTGAGTTGACCGTCCCTCGCGCGTCCGTTATCTTGAGCGCCGTCACGCACCACGCGTGGCGGCGTTGTCCTTTCACAGGGAGGAAACCATGGAAACGAACGGCAAGGACCGGATCATCGTCGCGCTGGACGTCGACGCGCCGGATAAGGCGGCCGCGCTCGTGCTCGAGCTCGCGCCGCATGTCGGCTGTTTCAAAATCGGCCTCGAACTCATCACCGCCATCGGCGGCCCGCTCGCCGTCGCCATCGTGCATGAGGCCGGCGGCAAGGTGATGTGTGACGCCAAGTTCAACGACATCCCGAACACGATGGCCGGCGCCGCGCGCTCCGTCGCCGCGCTCGGCGTCGACCTCTTCACGGTCCACGCGTCCGCCACCAAGGCGGGCGTCGCCGCCGCCGTCGCCCATTCGGGCGCGGCGAAAGTCCTCGGCGTCACCGTGCTCACCTCGATGTCGCCGTCGGACTGTCTGGACGTATTCGGCGAGATGCCGGAAGACAAGATCGCCTCGTTTGCCGCGGATATCGAGTCGGCCGGCGCCCACGGCATCGTTTGCTCGCCGCGTGACCTCGAGTTCATCGCCGATCATCCGCGGCTCGTCCGCGTCACGCCGGGCGTGCGACCCACGTGGGCCGCCGCAGGCGACCAGAAGCGCGTGATGACGCCACACGATGCCATCATGGCTGGCGCCGACTATCTCGTCATAGGCAGGCCGATACTGCATCCGCCAGCGGCGATCGGCGGACCGGCCGCCGCCGCGCGGCTCATCGCCGACGAGATTGACGACGCGCTCCGGCGCAAGGCAGTCCTGGCGTCATGCGTGAAGGCCGAGGATGGTGACGGGGGCTGCGGATGCTGACGGGAAAACGGGTGCTCACGTACCTCGAGGAGGCGGACGCGGTCCGCGTGGGCGGCCACTTCGTCTACGCCTCCGGACGGCACGGGTCTGCGTACGTGAACAAGGACGCGGTCTATACTCGCGTCAAGATCACCGACACGCTCTGCCTGCACATGGCGCTGCAGTTCGCCGACGATGTCGTCGACACCGTCGTCGGTCCCGTCGTCGGCGGCGTCATCCTCGCGCAGGGCGTGGCGCGCCACCTCGCAGACTGGGGGAGGAGAAACGACGTTCGCGCGATCTTTGCCGAGAGGCAGGGGCGCGGCTTCCGTTTCGGGCGGGGGTACGACCGGTTCGTCGCGGGCAGGCGCGTGCTTGTCGTCGAGGACGTGCTTACCACCGGCGGAACGGCGAAACGCGTCGCGGCCGCAGTGCGCCGCGCGAACGGCAACCTCGTCGGCCTGAGCGCCCTCGTGAACCGCGGGGGCGTCACGGCTGCCGATGCGGACGTGCCGATCCTGCGGTCGCTCGGTTCGCTGCCGATCGAATCATGGGCCGAAGAGGAGTGTCCCCTGTGCGCGAAGGGCGTCCCCGTGGACGTCGACGTCGGCAAGGGGAGGCAGTTCCTCTCCCGAAAGGCCGGTCATCCGGCCTGAGCGCGCGAAACCCCGATCGGACGATCGGGGTTTTTCTTTGTCCGCGCGTTCGCGTATCCTGTTGAGGAGGTCTTTTTCGCACGCAAAGAGGTGAGTGATGAGCCGCAGGGCGCTCGCGGGGTTTTTTCTTTTTTCCGTCCTGACCGCCGCAGCTTTTTCCGGCTGCGCTTCCGTTCCGCGGTACGTCAATCCGACGCCGCAGTACGCCTTCACCGTCCACGTCTGGGTCCAGAAGAACCAATACCTCCCGGCCGAGTACGTGCTTCGGGGTTGCGAGCTTTGGGCGCCGAAAGGCGTCCGTTGCATCCAGGTTTCCGAACCGGACCATGCGGACATCCGCGTCGTCCCCGCGCCGCGCTACTGCTTTCCCGACAAGGAGGGCAAGCGCACCCTCGCCGTCGCGTATGAGGGCGGCAAGATCGAAGTCGTGCTCGACTGCTTCGTCGACGACAAGGGCAAGCTGAACGCGAAGCAGTTCGAGGCCGTCATGGGCCACGAGATCGGCCATCAGATGGGCATCTGGGAGCACGTCCCGCTCGACTGCAAAAAGGAGAAGCACGCGACGCACCCTTCAGGGCAGCCGGTCTGCGGCGTCGCGCTCATGAACCCGATGTACGACGATGACGTGACGTTCATTACGCCGGCAGACAGCATGGCGTTCGACCTGCGCGACAGGCTCATGTCCGCCGTGAGCGACAAGGAGCCGCCGGCGGGACTGTCACCGCCCTCCGCCGATGGCGGCGAGAACCCCATCTGCACGCTGCGCGCGCGTTGACCCGTCAAAGGCCGTTTCCGCGGCCTTTTTCTTTTTCAGGCGCCGCCCGTGGACAAATCCCGCGGACGCGCTAGGCTGTGCGCACGTGGGTCCTTTCCCAGGAAGGTCAAAGAACGATGGCAAAAATGATGGCCGTTATCATCGCCTCCGCCCTGTGCGGCTGCGCGAGCGACGCCGGCGACGCGGGGAGCTGGTCGCCGGCACCTCCCGCCGATGACGGCACGCGCGCCGTGAAGGTGTGGGTTCAGGATCATCCGCTCCTGCGTCACAATGCGGCAGCCGAGGGCTGCGATCTCTGGTATCCGGAGGGCATCCGCTGCGACCTCGACGCGGACGAGAGGGACGCCGACGTGCGCGTGTACGCGTACGACGGTCCGTGCACGAAGAACGCCGACGGCACGTACACGCTCGCGATGGCGTCTCCCGACCGGAACGTGGTGGTCTGGACGCAGTGCTTCCGGCCGACGCCTGACGCGAAGATCGACGACGACGCGTTCCGTACGGTGATGGGCCACGAAATCGGGCATCAGCTCGGCGTCTGGCTGCATGTCCCCGAGACGTGCGCCGAGCCGCACCTGACGCATCCGTCGGGCGGGCCGGTGTGCGGCCAGGCGCTCATGAACCCGATCTACGACCCGAACGTCTCGTTCATCACGGGGCAGGATCATCTCGCTTTCGAGATGCGCGACCGTGACCTGTCGGTGCTGGCGGACAAGTCCGCCGCGTCCGGCGGGGCGCCGACCTGCAAGTACGTGCGACGCTGATCGCGCGGCCGGAGAATGTCCGGCCGTTTTTTTATCACTAAAAACGGCCCGCAAAAGGCGGGCCGCAGTCAGTTAATCCGTCGTCGCGCGCGGAGGAGAAGGATGGCGACGACGCCGACGCAGGCGTGCGTGACGAGGTTGATGCACGGATACGCCAAGTCTGCGGCATGTCCGCGCCAACGCAGGAGCACGACGCACAGGTTCACGGCGTAGGCCGAACCCCACATGAGCCAGGGGAGCGGCGGCTCCGCCCGCGGGTCCCTGATGACGGCGCGGTAGACGGGAACCATCGAAACGACGAACCCCGCCTGGAGGATCAGGTTCGCGTACGTCGCGCTTCGGAACGCGAGCCATGACGCCGCGGCGAGCATGCCGACGCCGAGTGCCGCGGCGTCCCAGAGGCCGATCGCCGACGCACGACCCCTCGCAAGGGCGAAGGCGAGCGTCACCGTGCAGGCGGCGGCGCCGGCACAGGCGACCGCCCCCTTCATCGGATCTCCGCTCATGAGCACGTAGCTCGTCGCGTTCAGCGCCGACAGGAACACCCAGAGGATCCAGGTCGCGGTATTGAGCGTCGCTTCGCCGCGACCGGTCTTGCGCGCGTAGACCGCGTAGGCGGAGAGGTGCAGCGTCGCCGCGAGGACGACGAGGGGATAGGCGACGAACGGCATTGCGCTCCTTTGGCCGGAAAGAACACGGTCATTCAAGCGCGGCGGCGCGGTAGCGTCAATGCGCGGCCGGCCTTGAAACGAGCGGACTTCCGTGCGAAGCTGTGCGACGGAGTTCCTTGCACCGCGCGGACCCGCTGGGGCTGCCGCAGAAAGGTCGTCGTACGATGAACAGCAACGATATTCTCGGCATCGCGCTCGAGCTGGCGTTCCTCGCGGCGCTGCTGCTCCTTTGCGTCGCTTGGGCATTGCTGGCCGGCCGCGGCGCGGAAGCCGCGACGCGAGACGCGCCGCCCTACCATGACGTCGATTACCTCGTTTCCCGCATCGATGGCGAGAACGGCGACGCTTGCCGCCGCCTGCTCTCAGCTCATCGTCGCCTCTTCGAGACGGTGCGGGGCTCGACGCATAACCACCAGGCCTGGCCCGGAGGTTACGTCGATCACGTGACCGAAGTGATGAACGTCGCCGTGGTGCTGTATCCGGCGCTGGCCGAACGGCGGCCGCTGCCGTTTTCCCTGTCCGACGCGCTGCTCGTGCTGTACCTTCACGATATCGAAAAGCCGTGGAAGTACGAGCCCGATCACGATGGCGGTTTCAGGGAAATCGCCGAACTCCGCGACAAGGGGGCGCAGAAGGCTTTCCGCGAGACGAAGCTCGCCGAGTACGGCATCGTCCTCACGGATGACCAGCGAAACGCGCTCACCTATGTCGAGGGCGAATCCAAGGACTACTCGAACAAGCGGCGCGTCATGAATCCGCTCGCGGCGTTCTGTCACCTCTGCGACGTGACGAGCGCGCGCATCTGGTTCGACTGCCCCAAGGACTCGGACGATCCGTGGTCCGGCGCATCGCGCCGCCGCGTCTCATGAACCGAAAACGGTCCGATGGCCATCGGACCGTTTTTTATTTTCCGAACCGCCGCTCCCTCTTCTCATACTCCGCGAGGGCGCCGTCGAGCGCCGCTTCGTCGAAGTCCGGCCAGTGGAGATCGAGGAACAGCAGTTCACTGTAGACGCCCGCCCAGGTGAGGAAACCGGAGAGGCGGTGCTCGCCGGAGGTACGGATGATGAGGTCGGGGTCGGGAATGCCAGCAGACCAGGTGTGCTCGGCGAAAAATTTCTCGGTAATCGTCTCGGGGGCGACGCCCTCCGAGACGATGCGCCGCGCTGCCTCGACGATTTCTGCGCGGCCGCCGTAGTTCAGGCAGAAGTTCATTTGTCCGCGGCCGTTGCCGGCCGTCATCCGTTCGGCTTCCTCGATGGCGGTGAGAAGCTTCTCGGAGAGCCCCTCGCGTCGGCCGACGACCTTCATGCGGATGCCGTTCTCCATGAAGAAATCCAGCTCGTTCGCGAGGGCCTGGTGGAGCAGGTCCATGAGGTAGGAGACTTCCTCCTCGCTTCGCTTCCAATTCTCCGTCGAGAAGACGAACGCGCTGAAGTGCTCGATGCCCCGTTCGAGCGCGGCGAGGCCGATGCGTTTCAGGTTGTCGTAGCCGCGACGGTGGCCTTCGAGCGACGGGAGTCCGTGCTCTTTGGCCCAGCGGCGGTTGCCGTCGAGGATGACGGCAAGGTGTTTCACGGACATGGGATTGACGGATGAGGGAATTCGTGCCACTCTGCGGCGTCGCGACCGTATGGGTCGCGCGATTCGCTCATTACATCAGGAGCGGGGAAGAGAGGCAATGATGGCTAAACGTGAGCACGTCCGGGAGCCCCTGGGGCAATTCGATCCCGTCTTCGGGCATCTGACGCACGTCACGGCTTGCGCGGACAACACGTCATACGCGATTCTCGCGGACGACGGCGCCGGCCGCCACCGCGCCGTCTTCTCCGGCAGGATCGTCGCCGAGTGGGATTCCTGCGACAGCCCGAGGTTTTCGCTGTCGTTCGACGGGACGAAGTTCGCGACCTGCGAGGCGCACGTCGAGGGCGGCCGTCTGGTCCATGAGATCGCGATTAACGGCGAACACGCCTACGAGTCGACCCTCGGGACCGTCCACTATTTCGACTGGCTCGACGGCGACCGGCTCGCGTGGGACGGTTGGAACAAGGATGACGGGTCGATCGACGATGCCGGCGTCCGCACCGTCGTGAACGGGGAGGACGTGACCGGTCGGATCCGATTCCAGCCGGTGCTCATGCCGCACGGAAGGCATGCCGTCATCATCCACGAGGGCGGCAAGCGCTATACGATCTTCGACGACGGCAGCCGTTCGGCGCCGGTCGACGTCCCCATGGACGTCGGCATCATGAGCTGGCACGAGGACGGCTGGCCGGAAACGCGGCGGAACCGGGAAATTCCCGAGACCGTTCGCGACGAGAAGACCGGTCGCGTCCGGATGCGCTGGCGCGGCGTCGAGGGTCCGTGGTTCGACGAAATCGACTCCATGGGCGGTCTCGGCGGCACGGCGTTCGACGAGACGCGGCGGAAGATGGCGCACGTCGGTTGCGACTACGCTGCCCCCGCGAGATTCGCGGGCCGTCTCGTGAGCGCCGTCTTGGAAAAGGCGGAGACGGTCGAGGATGCCAAGAAGCGCACGCCGCTCTGGGCGTGGCCCGTGGCCTTGCTCTTCAACCCGTACTTCGGTCCCGGATACCTCTACGCCGAAACGTCGAAGCGCTACCGTCCGGTGGACGGCGCGAAGGCGTGGAAACGCGGTTACCGTCACGTGCGCGACGTCTTCTACGCGCCGTCCGGGGCACTCGTCGCGGTCGTCACCCGCGCTCGCGGCCTCCAGGTCGTCATAGACGAGGACGAGGGGCCGACGTTCGACGACGTCTGCAACGCGCGCGTCGGCAAGGACGGGCGCGTCTCGTACCTCGCCCGAACCGGCAACCGTTTCTTCCGCGTCACGGCGGACGGCTAGCAATCAAAAGCCTCGCGCATCCGCGCGAGGCTTTTTCATTCCCGCCCCATCCTGCCGTGCGGCCGTTTTGCATCATTGACGCCTCCCTTACCACCCGAACTGCTTCCCTACGTCTTCCGCCGATTCCCGCTTCCGCACCACGAAGATGTCGCCGTCCTTGGCCACGAGCTTCGCGGGATGGGAGAGCAGGCAGTGGTGGCTCGAAAGCGCGTCCTGATACGCGCCGGTGTCGAGCGCGGCGACGTAGAGTTCGCCAGCCTCCTCGAGTTTCGGCAGGACCACGCCGCCCCCGCCCGCCGTGTACTTGTCGTCCGAGTCGCAGGACGATCCCGCGAGCCAGACCTTCTGCACGCGCCGCGTGTCCATCGAGTTCACCGGAATGATGTGCCACTTCTGATGAACGCCCCACGTGTCCGGAAGATCGTTCATGAAGCTCCCGTCGATCGTGTACCACTGCTTGGCGCTCACCGCCGGAACCTCCTTTTCCGTGAGCACCTTGAACACCGTCATCTGCGCCGGCGCGGCGATGTAGCGGCCCCATTCGCAGATGATGTTCGGTTCGCGCACGCCGAGCTTCTGGCAGGTCTGCTTGAACGTCTTCACTATGCGCTGTATCGCCGACTTGGCCGAGTAGAACCGCTTCTTCTCGTACGGCACGCCGCCCCCTCCGCCGATGTCGATGGTGTCGAGTCCGGGATTCTTCTCGCGCAGCTTCGCGTAAATCTCGATGGCGCGGCGGATCGGCGCGGTAAAGCCGTCGACCGTCTCGATCTGGCTCGAAATGTGGTAGGAGAGCACGGCGAGGTTCTTGATCTTGCCGTACTTCAGGAGCACGTCCTCGCGGATGCCGAAATGGTTGAATTTCTTGTCCCAGTGCGCCTTGACCTTCAGGTTCATGTCGACGCGCACCCCGATTTCGCCCTTGTACTTCTTGAAGAATTCGAATTCCGACTCTTCCTCGACGATCGGCGTGATCATCAGCCCCTTGCGGTCGAGTTCGTCGATCAGATTGAGGTACTTCTCGGTCTTCGGGCCGTTGCACAGCACGCGCGTGCGGTCGGCGAACTTGCCCTGCTCCCACATGCGTTTCACGATCCACAGCTCGTTCGCCGACGAGGTCTCGAGGTTCGCGCCCTCGGACACGAGCGGCAGGACGAACTCCTTGCTCTGGTTCACCTTCATCGGATAGTGGTAGTAGAACCGGCCGCGGTAATCGTTGATTTTGACGTAGCCGATGAACAGGTCGATCAGGTTGCGGACGCGCCGCTCCAGGATGTGCGGGAAAAACACGACGAGCGTGCTCCCGTACTTCTTCACGAGTTCGTGGATGTTGTATTGGTAGTTGCCTTCGCGCACCGTCAGCTCGCCCTTCTTCGAGACGTCGAAGTATTGCGTGTTGAATTCTTCCTTGCCGAGGCGCCAGAATTGCCGGAAGCCGTTGCGTTTCTTCTTTTTTTTCATATTGAAAAAACGAATTTCATGGAAATTCGTTCCGTTGAACCGACCTCAAGACGGGCATCGCTACGCCAAGGAATCTTTTCGGGACGTGATGGGTGCTCGTCAGTGGACACAGGCCGTGCATTGGCTTCCGTCTTGAGTATAACATGCTGCGGAAGAGGGCAACAATATGCCGCGGCCGGGCGCCGTTGTCAAGGATTTTCCGCTTGTCGGCGACCGTGCTAGAGTTTCCCCGATATGCGCGAACGCTCGCATCCCCGTCCCGACGATGAGCCGAAGGAAGAACCCCCGAAAAAGGGGCTCCTGAAGAAGCTGGCCGAGCACCCTTTGGCCAAGCCGCTCCTCGTCGCCGGCGCCTTGCATCTGCCGCTCCAGAAGGACGTCGGCAGCGCCATCGAGCGGGCGGCGCATGCGACGAAGGAGGCATTCACGAACGCGTGGGAGCGCGAGCACATGGTGCTTGACCCGCAGAGCGCGGAACAGAAGGCGGCCGTCGCGACGCGCGTTTCCGATCGGGAAAGCCGAATCGACCGCGCCGCGCTCGCCGCGTACAAGGCCGAAACCGAGAAAAAATTGGAAGCGGGCGAAGGTCCGTCATTCAAGAGGATGCAGTTCGATCTCGAGCGGCACAACGGCGTGCCTGCGGGCGAGGTCGCGGCGGCCGAGAACAAGGCCGACGCCCTCATCGCGAAGTACGCCGCCGAAGTGGGCGACGACCTCGACGAGGACGAGCTCCGTCGCATCAGCACGGAACTGTACGGTCCGGACAAGGCATACGACTGGGGGCAGGCGTCCGTGACGCGGTATTTCAACAACGGCGACCGCAACTGCGTCGCCGTCGCGCGAAGCCAGGGGATAGTGTTCGAGGGCGTGCTCGCGAAGATTCCTGCGGACAAGCGCAAGCACTGGCGGCTCACGACGCAGCTCGTGAAGCAGCACGAGATCGCCGGGCTCGAGCACGTGGACGATGCCGGGAATCGCGACGCGCTTTACCTCCTCGAGGGCAAGGCGACGCGAAAGTGGGTCGGAGCGGAAAACGAGCCCGGGACCGCGACGTTGCCGATGGAAGCGGTCATGAAGGCGCTCGTCAGCGCGGCGCCCGTCGAGGTGAAGGCCGCGGGGAAACCGGGGGAGGTGAAGGCAAGCGCCGACATCGCCGTCGTCACCGACGAGCCGGCGAAGCTGAACGTCAAGATCGACGGGCCGCTCAAGGCGTCCGACTTCGTGGTGCGGGAAGCCGCGCGCGAAGGCGTCGAGCCGCGGAAGATGACCGAGGCGGAACTCGCCGCGCTGGCCGCTCAGGAAGCGGCGCTGAAGGACCAGGTGATGGAGGTGCAGTTGCTCACGGAGCCGTCCTCGGCGGAAGTCGTCAAGCGGCTCGTGGACACGCCGGCGATCGAGCGGATCGACCCGTGGACGGGCCAGAAGAGCGACATCGTCATCTTCGACGCCACGGACCTGGAATCGCCGGACGCGAAGACGATCGGCGACGTCGGAAAGACGGTCGGCGAGATGGGCGCGGGGACGACGAAGCACGTCTGGCGGGTGCGGTATGGCACGATGGAGCATTGGCAGCAGGAGGCGGCGCGACAGGCCATCCGTGAGAACTCCGTGGGAAGCATCAGCGTCAAGACGCTCGAGGGCGGGCGTCTTTCGCCGACGTTCCTCGGGGAATACGGACTCGCAGTCATGGAAGACGCCGTCGGTCCAACCAACGTCAAGATCGAATACGGCGGCAAGGATCAGAAATTGGAGGGCGGACGCATCGACCCCGCCGACCTGCGCGCCCTGCTTTCCGGCAAGGGACGGCGCACCATCGACATCAGCGAAATCTACATTGATGATTTCGAGAAGATCGCCGAGGTCATCCGCGACATGCCCGAAGACAAGACGGTCGTCATGCCGGCAGGGATGAACTACGAATACAAGGACAGGGACGCGTACCACCTGTTCAGCAAGACGAGGGGAAAGGTGATGATGCCGTATTATGCCTATGGCCGGCTCATCGCCAAGCACCCGGACATGCTCGACAACAGGCATTTCCTGTTCAACACCGCCTCGACCCAGCCGGAACTTGAGTCGCTCCGAAAAATCATCGCCGGCATCAGGCCCGATCACCCCTTGCTGCAGTCGATAGATATCCTGAAGCGCACGCACGAGCATTTGGAAGGCGCGGGGATGTACAAGATCGGCGACGAGCAGGGGCACGTCGACCCCTTCGAGCTGCTCAGCGTCGACGGCGAATGATTCGCGGCCGCCGCATGATAAGAAAAAGCCCGACTTCGTCGGGCTTTCGCGTTCATTGCTCCCTGATGACGTATTTCCTCGAACCGTCGGCATTCGAGAAGGTGTGCGTCTCCGGCGCCTTGCCGGCGTCGCGCGGCCTGGTCAGGTACCAGAGCTCGCAGGAGCCGCCGCTCCAGCAGTGCCAGCCCGCCCCTTCGAGCTTCTGTCCCGCCGGGAGTTTTATTTCCGTCGGCGACGCCTGCGCGTAGGCCGTACGCGCGTCGACCGCCTTGAGGACGGCCGAGCAGAAGGCGAAAAGGGCGCAAAACAGGATGAGCGGAAGAAATAGCTTGATGCCGGTACGGGACATCGCGACCTCCTTTCGGTCGGCGTCACGGTACGGTTTCGGCGGCAGGGGGTCAAGGACGCCGTTCCCGTTTTCCCCGGACCGGCGTTTGCGTTATACTTTTCACCATGCGAAAGAAACTGCTTCTCGCCGCGGCGCTCGCCGCGGCAGTTCCGCTCATCGCCGGCGCGGAGACGCTGAACGACCGCGTCCGCGGACGCATCCTCTTGGACGTCGAGAACGCGGGCGAGGCGTGGTACGTCGCCCCCATGCCTGTCGGTCGGCATTATCTCGGACGACCGGATGATGCCTTCGCGCTCATGCGGCGCTTGGGGCTCGGCATTTCTAATCGCGACCTTGCGCTCGTTCCCGAGAAGGGCGATGACGCCGCCGGCGACCCCTCGCTTCGCGAACGGCTTGCCGGACGCATTTTGCTGCAGGTCGAGTCCCGCGGCGAGGCGTGGTACGTCGATCCGACGGACCGCCGTCGCCGCTTCCTCGGACGCCCCGCCGACGCGTTCGCCGTCATGCGGGAACTCGGCCTCGGGGTCACGCGCGACGACCTGCTGTCCGTGCCGCTCGCGTCCGACGCCGTCCCGCGGTCGGTCGTCCATGACGTGCCGTTCGCGGCGCAGGCGCCGCTCGGCCGCTGGTCGGACCGGCGGCAGCAGGAGGGTTGCGAGGAGGCGTCGGCGCTCATGGCCGTGCGTTGGGCCAGGGGAGAGGGCGACATCGCTCCCGCCGATGCGGAGCGCGAAATCGTCGCCGCCGCCGACTACGAACGGCGGACGTACGGCAGTCACGAGGACACGTCCGCCGCCGACACGGTCGACCGCCTGTTCAGGGGCTACTTCGGATACGACGGCGTGGAATTGCGTGAGGACGTTACCGTCGATGACGTCGCTGACGCGCTCGTCGCCGGCAACGTCGCCGTGGTTCCGGTGAACGGCCGCCTCCTGCCGAACCCGTGGTTCGCGCCGCCGGGCCCGCTCCGGCACATGCTCGTCGTCACGGGCTTCGACACGGAGACCGACGAATTCGTCACGAACGAGCCGGGAACGCGGCGCGGGGCAGGCTTTCGCTATTCGCGCGAGGCTTTGCAGGCAGCGCTCATGGATTATCCGTCCGGATATCACGCGCCGCTCGAAGATGGCCGCACGGCGATGATCGTCGTACGGCCGGCCGCGGAAGGGAGCTGAACTGACGAAGGGCGTCCGGACGGGCGCTTTTCAGTTTCAGTGCGTCTCCTGCTCAAGCCGCCGCTTCACGCCTTCCACGTCCTCGTTGAGCACCATTTTTTCGAACGCCGCGTCCTTTTCGAGAAGTTCGCGGAAGCGCGCCGCGTTCCTGTCGACCCACTCGTGGCGCGCCGATTCGCCTTCGATGCCGGCGAGAATCGCCGCCTGCACGTCGAGCGATTTTTTGTAGATGTCAGGCGGCTTTCTTTCCGGCGCGTATTCGTGCCCTTGCGGGAGTTCGTGTTGCATACCGGGACAGTATAGCGAATCGCGGTCGAACGAAAAACCGCCCCGCAATCCTGCGGGGCGGTTTCCGTTTAGCGCCGATTGCCGCGCTTGAAATCGCGGGGGAGCTTCGGTTTCGGCGGGCGGAGCGAATCGTCCGCTTCCGGACCGAAGAACTTCGGCGTGATGATGTCGTCCACTTCCTTCGAGGACATCGTGGACATGGCGTCGCGGCGCGGCTCTGCGGGTTTCGCGGGGCGATGGTCATCGCGGCGCGGCTGGGACGGCTTCGACGGGTATGCGTCGCGGCGCGGTTGTCCGCCGTTGCCGCCGGCCGAAGATCCGCCGGGCGCGGCGCGGCGTTGGCCGCCGTAACCGGATCCGCCCTGCTGAGGACGGCCGTGGCCGTAGCCGCCCGAGCGGCCGCCTCGGCCGCCGTAGCCTCCGGCGGCGCGGCCGCCGCGGCCGTAGCCGCGATCCTCGTCGCGGTCGAACCGGCTCATCGGGGGAGCGGCGCGGTGCGGCGGGAGGTCGGAGGGGAGCTTGGAAATCGGCAGGTTGATGCGCGTGACCTTTTCGATGCCGCGGACCTCGTCGCCCTGGTCGGGCATGGCGAAGGTGATCGCGTGGCCCTTGTGTCCGGCGCGGCCGGTGCGGCCGATGCGGTGCACGTAGTCGTCCGGATTCTCCGGGACGTCGTAGTTGATGACGGAAGCGATGCCGGTGACGTCGATGCCGCGCGCGGCGATGTCGGTCGCGACGAGGACGCGGTACTTGCCGGACTTGAAGCCGTCAAGCGCCTCGCGACGCTGGTTCAGCGTGCGGTTGGAGTGGATCTCGGCGGCGGACTGGCCCATCGCCTTGATGGCGCGCATCAGCTTCTTGGCGCCGAATTTCGTCCGCGTAAAGACGAGGCACGAGCCCGGGTGCTCGATGAGCATCTTCTCGAGGAGGCGGTTCTTGTCGTCCTTCTTCACGACGAACAGCTCCTGCGTGACGAGTTCGGCGGCGGTGCCGGCGCGCGCGATCTCGATGCGCACGGGGAGCTTCATGTAGTTCGTCGCGATGCGCGTGATCTCGTCCGGCATCGTCGCGGAGAAGAGCATGGTCTGCCGCTCCTTCGGAACGTTCTGGAGGATGCGCTTGATTTGCGGCTCGAAGCCCATGTCGAGCATGCGGTCCGCCTCGTCGAGCACGAGGACGCGGACGTCATCGAGGCCGATGGTCCGCTGGTTCAGGTGGTCGATCAGGCGGCCCGGAGTGGCGACGACGACGTGCGGGCTCTTGCGGAGCATCTCGATCTGGCGGCTCATCGAGGCACCGCCGATGAGGACGGCGGTGCGCAGGTTGATGTCGCGGCCGATTTTCAAGAACGTTTCGTCGACCTGGAGCGCGAGCTCGCGCGTCGGGAGGATGACGAGGCCGCGGCCCTTCACTTGGGCGAGGCGCTGGATCATCGGAATGCCGAACGCGAGCGTCTTGCCCGTGCCGGTCTGCGCGATGCCCATGACGTCCTTGCCTTCGAGGGCGACCGGGATGGCCTTCTCCTGAATCGGGGTCGGAACCGTGTATTTGTGCTTGTCGAGAGTTTCAAGAAGTTTCGGCGCGATGCCGAGGCCGTCGAAACCCGAAGACGGCTTGTGCGGGTGTTGCGGTGACATAAAAAGAAAATACGTGACCCGATCCCTGCCTGGTCACGTATCGTCACCGAGAGGTCCGAGTCCAGCGGCCTGATTCGGGGGCCGCGGATATTAGAATCATCCGGAGCATAGCGGATAAGGGCATTTTTGTCAATGTTCCCGCCTCGTCCGCGTCAAAAAAGAAAAAAGCCCGTGAGGGCCTTTTCGTCGGTCATCGCTGCGCGAGGATGACGACGTAGTCGATGACGCCGCGGCGGCGGAGCGAGACGAGCGCCCTGCGAGAGAGGAGGAGGCCGTACGCCGCGAACCAGCCGAGGGCGCGCGTGAGCGCGCCGAACGTTTCGGGACGCGACAGGTCGTTCTCCGCGCCTTGGAGCACGTCCGCCGCGATGGAGCGCGTCGAGACGTTCTTGTAGCCGGCCGCGAGAACCTTCGCACGACAGGAATCCTCGTCTTCCCGCGCCTCGCGGTCGACGGGGAGGAGCCTGCCGGCGATCCGCGCGAGCAGCCGTTCGGCGAAGGAGGCGGGCTGCCTCAGGAAAAGGAAGTCGGTCAGGCAGAGCACGCCTCCGGGTCGCAGCACCCGCTGCGCTTCCCGGAAAAACCGTTCGCGCGAGGGGAAAAGATGGACGCCGTCGACGCAGATGACGTGCGAGAAGTGCGGTCCCGCCCACGGCAGGCGCATGGCCGATCCATGGCGGATTTCGACGATGCCGCTTTCGCGTTGTCGCGCGGTTTTCCGCCAGGCGATTTCGGCGACGGGCCAGGAAACGTCGAGCCCGACGATCTTGCGGACGCCGATTTTGTCGACGATCGACAGGAGCTCGGTGCCCGTACCGCAGGCGACGTCGAGCACTTCGCTCTTCGCCGTGACGCGGGCCGTCGTGCAGACGAGGTGGACGAGCGCTTCCGCAGCCCGTACGTAGCCGTGACGGGGCTCTTTCCAGAGCCCTGGGTTCAGGTAGCCGCCGCGGAAGTCCCCGAGCCTTTTGACCGTGCGCGCCCATGCCGCTTCGGCGGCGCGCTCCGGACTTTTCGGCATCCAGGACAGCCGCTGCGGCGGCACTGACGGACGCGCGGCATCCGGTGTTGACCGCTGAAACGGGATGGGTTCGGGTAGCATGGGCGCTCCTTTCGGCACGATGGTGCAAAGAACTGACCGGTCATTTGGCCATAAAAAGACGATTTTGTCAATCGTGCTGCGCCGAGAAGAAAAAACCGCCCTTTCAGGACGGTTTGCGTACGAGCCGCGTAAGCGGGATGGGGGCCTCCTGCGGCAAGATGCCGGAGAAGCAGGTCGTGCAGTGCGCGGTGCCGTTCGGGTCGCCGAGCGCCGCGTCCAGTTCGAGGATCGAGAGGTAAGCGAGCGAATCCGCCCCGAGCATGTTCGCGAGCGCCTCGGGCGGAAGGTCGGCGGCGATGAGCTCGTTCCGGTTCGGCGTATCGATGCCCCAGAAGCACGGGTGGATCACCGGGGGAGATCCGATGCGCAGGTGGACTTCCTTCGCACCGGCGCTTCGCAGCAGTTCGACGATCTTGCGCGCGGTCGTTCCCCGCACGAGCGAATCGTCGACCACCGTGACGGTCTTGCCCTCGACGACGTGCCGGTCGGCGTTGAGCTTCATCCGTACGCCGAGCTCCCGCGCCTTCTGCTGCGGCGTGATGAACGTGCGTCCCGTATAGTGGTTGCGGATGAGTCCGAACTTGAACGGGATGCCGAGCGATTCGGCATAGGCTGCCGCCATCGAGTTCGAGGAGTCGGGCACCGAGGTAACGACGTCGGTGCGCAGCCCGTTCGTGCGCGCGAGCGCAATGCCGAGCCGTTCGCGGATCATGCCGGCGCGCGTGCCGAAGATGACGGAATCCGGCCGGGTGAAATAGATGTGCTCGAAGCTGCAGTGGCGCGTGATGTCGGGCGAGGATGCCGTTTCGAGGAGCGCGCCGTCGCTCGCCGCGTCGATTTCGATCATGGTTCCCGCGGCGACGGGAGCCGCGGGCGTCGCGGCGAACAGGTCGAACGCGCAGGTCTCCGAAGCGAACAGCCATCCGCCGCCATAGGGGGCGACGGAAAGCGGTCGGAATCCGAGCGGGTCGACGGCGGCGAACAGGCCGTCCTGCGTGAGGAGCAGGACGGAGTACGCGCCTTCGATCTTGGCGCAGGCCGCCCGGAGGCGCGCGCCGATCGATCCTTCGCGGCTGCGCGCCATCAGGTGCAGGAAAAGCTCGGTGTCGCTCGAGGTCTGAAAAATCGCTCCCTGCCCTTCGAGCGCCGCGCGCATCGTCGGGTAATTCGTCAGGTTGCCGTTGTGGACGATGGCTTTCTCACCGCGGCGCAGCGACGCCACGAGCGGTTGGACGTTCCGGCGGTCGTCGGCGTCGCCGCACGTCGCGTAGCGGATGTGGCCGACGGCGGCCGTTCCGGGCAGCCGGGACGGGAAATCGACGCGGGCGAACACCTCGTCGACCAGGCCGAAGCCCTTGATTTCATGCAGCCCCTTGCCGTCGGCAGACACGATTCCCGCCGCCTCTTGGCCGCGGTGCTGCATCGCCTTGAGCATGAGGGAAACGACGCGGCCGGCGTCGGGGACGCCGTACGCACCTGCGATTCCGCACATGACGTACCTCCTTTGCTTCAAAGAGCGTGCGTCCGTTCTATCACGGGCTCGGGGAATGGGGAAGTGATCTGGGTTTCGAGAAAATCAGGCGCATGAACCGTTCGCCGCCGTGCGTCGCTTCGTGGGCGAGTCCGGCGGTCCGCGCGGCCGCGACGAACTCGCGGGACGAGAACGTCGATGCCGGGCGGTCGAGCAGGCGGAACAGCAGTCCCCATGCGGCGACGTTCTCGTCCATCGCCGCGAACGTACCGCCCGGAGCGACGACGCGGGCGCATTCTGCAATCGCGGTCATCCAGCGTTCGACATGGTGGAAGGAGTTCAGTTCGATGACGAGGTCGAAGCTGGCGTCGGGAAAGGGCAGGTGCGTCGCGTCCGCGACGGCGAAGGTGGCGCGCGGGTCGCGGACGGCGGCCTTCGCGCGTTTGACCGCCGCGGCGTCGATGTCCGTCGCGACGATCGTCGCCTCGGGGAACCGCGCCAGAAGGATGGCCGTGGTTTCGCCCCTGCCGCAGCCGATTTCCAAGACGCGTTTCGGCGCGCGCGCGGCGAGCGGAGCGAGGAGCGGCGGAAGGAGGTGGCGACGGAGCGCGTAGGTCCAGAGCGGCATAACGCATCAAGCATACCCGCACGTCGCCGCCTTGTCACCGCGGCGCCGGCATGGTACGAAACCCGCGACGTTCATTGCGAACACGGCGCGCCCCGCGCCGTCGCCAAGGAGGCGAGACCATGGGATTCATCCGAAAGCTCCGCGCGTACTTCGCCCTCGCGGCGTACCTGCTCGGCGTCGCCGCGTTCGGCGCGCCGCACCTCTACGCGCTCATCCTTTGGCACCGCCTGCGTCGTTCCGACGGCACGGCGCGTCGCCGCGCCGTCGCAAGGTGGCAGATGACGTGGGGCAACGCCCTCGGGAGCCTCACGTTCCGGCTGATGGGCATCGACGCGAGGTACGACCTGCCGCTCGTGCGCGAGCACTACGGCCGGCCGCTCATCGTCGTCGCGAACCACCCTTCGGGACCGCTCGACGGATTCATCCTGATGGCGATGTTCGAGCGGATGGGCCGCAAGGACTTCCGTTCGATCATGAAACGCGAGGTGACGAAAGTGCCGGTCATCGGACGCTCGTGCGTCGAGACCGAGTGCGCGTTCCTCGCGCGCGGCGGCAGCCGCGATGCCGATCTCGCGGAAATCGCGCGATGCGGCGCGACGGCGTTCGCCGACCGCGCCTGCGTCATCATCTTTCCCGAGGGCACGCGGTTCCGCGGCCCGAAGGAGGGCTCGGGCCTTTCCCGCGTGCTTCCGCCGAAGAGCGCGGGGCTCCGCGCGCTCATCGACGCGATGCCGGGCGCGCCCGTGCTCTCGGTCACCATCGCCTGGGACCGCGACATCAGGAACGGCAAGGACACCGCGTCGAGCATCGGGTCCTACGTCGGCGCCAAGGTCGTCGTCGAGGCCGCGCTCATCGAGGACATCGATCCGGCGTTCGTCGAGGCATGGCTCCGCGAGGAGTGGCGGCGCAAGGACGAACGGCTGGCGGGCGCGGGCGCGTGACGCGCCCGCTTTTTTCTTTCCCCGGCGCGTGCTACGGTCGGGGTGCTTTCCCATCGGAGGCAGAAAGTCGTGATGCCCGTACTGATACGGCGGACGCGGCTTTTCGTCGCGGCGCTCGTGTTCCTGCTCCTGTGCCTGACGGTCGCCGTCCCGCACTTCTACCTGCTCCTTCTCGTTTCGGCCGTAGGCGGCGCTGAACGCGCCGTGCGGCGAAAACGCGCAGCGCGATGGTTCATGACCTGGGGCCGTATCCTGTTCCGCGCGATGGCGCCGGTGGCAGGCATCCGGTACCGCATCGAACCGCCGTCGCATCCCTACGCCCGCGGTTCCGGTCCGTTCATCGTGGTGTCGAACCATTTCGGCGCCTGGGACGGCTTCGTCCTCGCGGAACTGTTCGCGAAGATGGGGCGCGACGACATGCGCACGGTCGCGATGGCCGGCGCACGCAGCATCCCCGTGTTCGGTCACGCCATGCGCGAGGCCGGCTGCGCCTTCGTCGCGCGCGCCAAGGATCCCCGCGACATCGGCTGGATCGAGCGGCTCGCCGCACTGGCGAAGGAAGATGGCGCGAGCGTCATCATCTTTCCCGAGGGCCGCATCTTCAACGGCGGCGTTCCCGGCTCCGGCTGGAAGAACGTCATGCCGCCGAAGACGCGCGGTCTCGCCACGCTCATTCGCGCCCTGCCGGACTACCCCGTGTTGTCGGTCACCGTCCGTTGGCGCGACTTCCGTCCGACGGCGCCGCCGCTCGACGGCGTCCTGCCGCCCGGCACGGACGTCGTCGTCTCGTCCGAAGTCGTCGGCGTCCGCGGTTCGGAGGTCCGTGCCTGGCTGCTCGAGGAATGGCGTCACAAGGACTATCTCCTCGACCCGAAGCGCCGGTGAAACCGAAAACGCCCCTGCGGGGCGTTTTTTTGCCCGTCGGCTCAGCGTTCTTCCGGCGAACGCGGCGGCAGGACGAGCCAGCTCATCAGCAGGCCGATCGCGCCGGCCATCACGATGGCGCCGGTCCACATGTGGACCGACCACCAGACGCGGCCGGTCGCCATGAGCGCGATGAAGTACGCGATGAAGTACGTCGTCGGCGTCACGGCGGCGAACGTCCGGAACGCGCCGCGCCGGACGGCGGACGGTTCGAGCTTCGCGAGATTCGCGTCCGCGATGAGGCCCGCGGCGACGGCGGCCCAGACGAGGCGGTGCTGGTCGGTCATGAGCGACATGCCGTACGCGTTGAGGCCGAAGACGAGGGTGAACGTGCCGAACGGCAGGCTGCTGCCCCAGCGACGGACGGCGAGCAGGACGAAGCCCATGAGGAAGGCGGTCTGGAGAAGCATTCCCGCGATGGAGAGCGACTGGCTCTCGTGCATCGCCCGCGCGGTCGCGGGCATCATCCCCGCGGCGTCGGCGTCGATGGGGTGGGCGAACTGCGTCATGAACGAAAGCACGGAAACGGAGAACGTCATTGAGAGGATCGCCGGAAGCATCGTGCGGAGACCGAGGCGGCGTCCGTCCGCGGGAAGCGCCCACATCGCCCGCAGCGGGCCTGTCATGATGAGCACGGCGCCGGTCGCGAGCAGGAGGTGGGTCGGGGAGAGGAGGGCCTCGATGTTTTTTTCGATGCCGAACGTCAGGTGCCAGAGCATGTCGCCGAGGCCGCCCGTAGCGAAGACCGCCGCGCCGAACAGCGACGGTCCGTAGCCTTCCGGTACCGCATGCCAGATCTTTCGGCTGGGAGCGCGGTGTTTCCACGCGGTCCACGCGAGCGCGAAGGCGCAGGCGGTGAATCCGGAGTAGAGCATGGCGTGCCACGGGGTGAAGAACGTTTCGAGCGCCGAGTCCAGGTGGTTGTGCGCCCAGCCGTCGATGAAGACGCCGGCGACGAACCAGAAGCCGAGGACCGTCATGAGCCAGTCGAAACGCGGCCCGCCGTGCGGCGGATGCTCGTCCGCATAGCGTCCGAGGAACGACCTTACGAGCGCGAGGGGTGATTGCATATGCGCGCATTGTCGCAAATTTCCCGAAAATGAAAAAGGCGTCCGCTCCGCCAATTCGCGGCAAAAGAAAAAACGCCCCGCGGAAGCGGGGGCGTCAGGGTCGCGCGAGGGCGCGCGTGGCGAGTCGGACGGTATCCGACAGGAGCGCCGAGAGCCGCGGCGAGGCCTGGCGCGAGCGCGCGAGGTGCTCGTCGTGGGTCGTCGCTTCGTCGATGCCGTTCGTCACGTGGGCGACGGCGGCGACGCGTACGCCTTCCTCGGCGTAGAGCGCGGCGACGCACGCTTCGGGCAGCATGCTCATGCCGACGACGCTCGCGCCGGTCGCGGCGAGCGGTTTCTTGTCGTAGCGCCGGCCCTCGAAGTGCGGGCCGCGCACCATGGCGTATCCGCCGCGCCATGCTGAGCGGATGCCGGGCGTCGACGTCCCCGGGAAGTCGGCGGCGACGCATTCCACGTCGAGCGCGGCGTCGGGCGAGGGGAACTCCCCGCCGAAGAGGGGCATCTCCGGCGCGTACAGGCTGACGAACCCGTCGATGGCGACGAGGTGTCCCGTCTTGATCTTCGGGTCGAGGCTGCCGGCGGCGCACGTCAGGACGAGGCGGCGCGCGCCGAGATGGATGAGCATCTCGGTCTGCAGGCGCACCATCGCGTGGAGCTCGGCATCGGCGGGCGCCTCGTACAGGTGCACGCGGCCGGAGAGCGCGGTGATGCGCGTGCCGTCGAGCGTGCCGGTGACGACCGTGCGCGCATGGCCCTCGAGCGCGGACAGCCGGCTGAAGCCGGGCAGCGCCTTGAGCGGCAGTTCTCGACGGTCGTCGAGCGCGAGCGCGTCGCCCCAGCCCGTGCCGAGGACGACGCCGACGGGACGCGCGTCGTCGCCGAGGTCCAGCGCCTTGCGCAGGGCGTCCGCGGAGGAACGCGCCGAAACGAAACTCGGCTTGTGCCGGTGGCGTGCATGCATGAGGTGCTCCTTCGGAAAAGGGAAAAGATCCGCGGGAACCGTAGGGCCGGAAGCGCGAAAAGTCAACGGTCGCCGTCCGTACTTGCGTTCGGCGGGACGGTCGGCGTAAGGTGGAACCCCGTGCACAAGGAGGAAAGCATGACGATCACGTTCATTACCGGCAACGCGCACAAGTTCGCCGAAGCTTCCGCCGTCATCCCGTCGCTCAGGCGGCTCGACATGGACCTTCCGGAAATCCAGGAGATCGACGCCCGCGCCGTAATCGCGGCGAAACTCCAGGAGGCCCTCCGCCGTCAACCGGGCGGGTTCGTGGTCGAGGATACGTCGCTCATGCTCGGGTGCCTCGGCGGCCTGCCCGGACCGCTCATCAAGTGGTTCCTCGTCGCGCTTGGCAACCGCGGCCTCGCCGAGATGGCGCAGAAGCTCGGCAACGACCGGGCGGTCGCGCGCACGATGGTCGGGTATGCGGACGGGAGCGGCGAGATCAGCTACTTCGAAGGCGCGGTGACGGGACGTATCGTCGCGCCGACGGGAAAATCTCCCTTCGGCTGGGATCCGATTTTCCTGCCCGACGGGCACGACAAGACGTTCCAGCAGATGACGAGGGAAGAAAAAAACGCCATCAGCATGCGCAAGAAGGCGTTCGCGCTCCTCAAGGCCCACCTCGACGCCCGGTGATTCCGGGCGTTTTTATTGCCCGAGGGTTGACCGCGGCGGCCATTTAGGGTAGCGTTCAGCGTTCGTTCCTTTCCGTAACGCAGGCACAAGAGGAGGCATCTGCATGATCGAGGACAAATGGCGTTCGCTCTGGGAACGCGCCGGAGGCGGCGGGACCGTGAAACACGCGTACGGCCGCCTGTGCGACCGCTATGCCGAAAAGCATCGGCACTACCACACGCTGGCGCACGTCCAGCACTGTCTCGAGACGTTCGACGCCTTGCGCGAGGAGGCGGAGCACCCCGACGCCGTCGAGATGGCGCTGTGGTTCCACGACGCCATCTACGACACGCGGAGGAAGGACAACGAGGCGCAAAGCGCCGAACTCGCCGCGGTCGTGCTCGACGTCGGCGGGTTCCCGTCCGACTTCATCGACCGCGTCACCGCGCTCGTCGCGGCGACGGCTCACGCCGAGCCCGCGAAGGACGCGGACGAGGCGGTGCTGATCGATTGCGATCTCGCCGTCCTCGGCGCCTCGCCGAGCGCGTTCGACGAGTACGAGCGCCGCATCCGCCGCGAGTACGACTGGGTACAGGACATGGCGTTCGCCGCCGCCCGCGCCGCGTTCATCGAGAACGTCCTCGCGCGACCGTCGATTTTCGCCACGCAGGCGATGCGTCTGGTCTGCGAGCCGCATGCGCGCGCCAACCTGAAGCGTTCGCTCGACAAGCTCGCGCGTGGCGTGGTCCCCGCGTGACGCTCTCCCGCCGCCCTTTCCGGGGCGGCGTTTTCATTTCCGCGCCGGTTGACGCGTCCACGCGCGAGTGCTGCAATGGCGCGACCAAGGAGGTGCGGAAAATGAAAGCCGTCCTTTTCGCGATCATCGGCGTCTTCCTGTACGCGACGCAGAACATCCTGCTCGACCAGAAGCTGCGCCCGTACAGCACGGCCGCGGTAGTGCTGTTCTTCTACTGCGCGACCGCGCCGCTCGCCCTCGCCCTGCTCGCGAAGATGCACTTCTCGGGCGAGGCGATCCGCTGGCCGACCGGGCCAGGGCTCTGGTACGCGCTCGGCGCGGGCATCGTGTTCTTCCTCGCCGACTACTTTTACGTCGCGGCCTACAACGGCGCCGGCGGCAACGTCTTCGCCGTCACCGTCTGCGCCGCGCTCATGCCGGTGTTCATCGCCGGGCTGAGCCTGCTCCTGACGCGGACGTCGCCGAACGCCTGGCAGCTCGCCGGCATCGGCTTCGCCATCATCGCGGTCGTCCTCGTCGCCAATGGCAGTCCGGCGATTCCGCCGCCGCAGTGACCGAAATCGCGCCTTCCGCGCGATTTTTTTTGATCCGTCGGCGTTGACAGTCAGGCGTAAAGACGCTATCTTCGAGCGTCCGTCGTAAGGCGGAAAAAGTTCCTTCCACCGCAAACACCAACACCAGAAGAGGTGCGTCTTGGAGCCAAAGAAGAGTTTCGCCTCGGGCAAGCCGGAGGCGTTGAAACGACTGCAGGATCTCGTCCGTTGCCTGATGGGCGAGTGGGGGATCAACGACCGCGCCGGATACCGGCGCTGGCTGAAGAAGGAGAACGTCGAAGAGGAGATGGAGGGGTGGTTCGGGTACGAGCGCGTCGGCGACATGCCCCGCATCACCGCGCTCCTCGCGCCGTACTTCCATCCCGACCTGCCGCTCATCGGGCTCAACTACAGCCCGGTGGCGCACAACACGCTCCATGCGTTCCCCGACGGCTGGACGACCGCGTTGCGGCTCTGCCGCGGCCTCATCCTCAGCGCGACCGGCGAGGTCGTCGCGGTCCCGTTCCCCAAGTTCTTCAACTACGGGGAACATCCGGAGACGACGGACCTCCCGGACGAGCCGTTCGAGGTGTCGGAGAAGATGGACGGCCATCTCGGCATCATCTTCGCGTACGGCGGCAAGCTCCACCTCTGCACGAGGCAGAGCTTCGCCGGTCCGACGGCGAGGCTCGGCAACGAGATGCTCGCCGAGATCGCGAAGAAGAAGGGTTGGGACGCGACGTTCCCGCGGCACCTCACGGCGCTCGTCGAGATCATCCATCCCAAGACGCGCGTCCACGTGGACTACGGCCGCAAGCGCGGTTTCGTCCTGATCGGCGCGTACGACCGCACGACGCTCGCCGATTGCGGCTCGCACGCCGAACTGCTCGGTCTCGGACGGCTCCTCGGCATTCCGGTCGCCGAGCGCTGGGCCTGCTCGTCGCTTGCCGAGCTGCGGAAGAAGATGAAGGACAAGTCGGTCCGGAATCACGAGGGCGGCGTGGCGTTCTATCCGTCGAGCGGTCTCCGCGTCAAGCACAAGTTCGAGAGCTACATCGGCCTGATGGTCGAGGCGAAGCTCTCGTACGCGTACCTGATGAAGCGGATGCTCGCGGGCAACCTCAAGCGGATGCTCGACACGCTGGCCGAGGAGATCCGTCCCAAGGCCGACGAGATGGTGAAAGCCGTCCGTCGCGTCTCGCGGTTCAAGGACGAGAAGAAACGGCGCGAGTACCTCTACGCGCTCGACGCGGAGAAGCGGAAGAACCAGCACTACCGCGGCATCTGCCGCGAGTACCTGAAGTCGCTCTCCGCGAAACCGAAACGCAAGGCCGCGAAGGCCTGAACCCACCCCCGGAATTCCGGGGGTTTTTATTGCTATTTCGAGCGGCGCGGAATCCGGAGACGGTTGACAAAATGCGGGTTTTCTGATATCGTCGGCATTAAGGTAAAAAGGTTAGACGAGGCCAGAGAAGACCGGCTCTGCCGGAGGACAAAGGCCAAAGTACGAACGTTTACCGACAAAGGTCGTTAAATAAGAAAGGTCAGGCGACGTGCCTGTCCAACATGTACTTACATGTCCTTCGATCAGCAGCAGGGTGGCTTCGCCCCCCGCAAGCTCGTTGACGTGTCGGCCATGGGTCTGAAGTGCGCGGAGTGCGGTGCCGATATCACCGAGCTTCCCTTCGAGCCCAAGGCTGACCGCCCCGTGTACTGCCGCGATTGCAACCGCAACCGCCGCAAGAACTTCGGCCCCCGCCAGTTCTAAGCACGCGAGCCGAAAAACCCTCCACAAACGTGGAGGGTTTTTCTTTTACTTCCTCTTCAGCAGCGCATCCATCAACCAATGTGCATCCTCGTCTTTTAAGTCCAGCCGCAGGCCAGGCTTACCGAGCGGGCGTCCGGTTTGTGTCGAAATTACGACTTGTGCTGTCAGGGCGAGCCACACGTCGATTTTCGTAAGTCCGAACATTCGAGCAAGGATGCCACTCGTGAGGCTTACGTTTTGTACTTGATTTAATGGGATCACTTTCGAATGTTTTGTAAGTATGCCTGAAGTGATTATGAGTTTGTCGTCCTCAAGTAATATTTGAAACGAATGATAGTAGAGGATTTGATAGATGCCGACGATGCTTCCAAGAAGTAAAAAACCAATAGTCGCGTTTTCAAAATCAGCAGAGCTTGCCGAAAGTCCGGAACGGACGAACCAGAGCGTTAAAAGAATCAGCGCGGACTTCGTCATCCAATACGAGAGTGCACTTTTTGGTAATTGTTGCGATTTGTTCCGTTCAATCATGGTCGATATTTAGCTAGCTCATCCAGCATAACATGAATTAGCGACGCGTATGGATTCCGGGTCAAGCCCGGAATGACGATTAATAAGAAATCGCTCCGCATTTTTGCGGGGCGATTTCTCTTCCTTCCACCAAACGACGGAGGTAAGGCGCGGGGCCGGAGTCCGTTGCGCCGGACCATTTTCGCAGGTCCGGCCAACGGGCTCCGTGCCCAGCGCGGAGAAACTTCTTTACGCCTTCCCGAGCGTCTTTTGTCCCTCTTCCCATTCGACGGGGCAGAGGTCGCCGGACTGCACGGCCTTCAGCACGCGCAGCGTTTCCTTCACCGAGCGTCCGACCGAGCCGGCCGAGACGACGATGTACTTCACCGTTCCTTCCGGATCGATGATGAACAGCCCGCGTGCCGCGGAACCGTCGTCGTTCAGGATGCCGTACGCGCGCGAGAGCTCGAGCGTCGTGTCGGCGAGGATCGGATAATCGACTTCGGGAAGATCGCGTTCGAACCAGTTCTTATGGCTCCATTCGGAATCCGTCGACGCGCCGAGAATTTTGGCGTTCAGCGCTTCGAACTCCGCCTTGTGCGACGCGAAGCCCTTGATCTCCGTCGGGCAGATGAAAGTGAAATCGCGCGGATAGAAGAACAGCACGAGCCAAGATCCGCGGTAGTCAGCCATGCTGACGCGTGTGAAGCCGTCGCCCGGCTGGCCCTTCTGCCAAGCCATGACGTTCCGGAACGCGGGTGCCGGTTTGTTGATGCGCACCTCGAACTCCGAACCGCCCTCGTCGCCGCAACCGCCTCCGCCGCAACCGCCCATGCCACAGCTCATAGATGTATCGATTACAAGATAAGTGATGACGCTTCCGTTGAAAAAAGATATCCTACGGACTCCCCACCGTCAATCTGCTACTCTTCCTATATATGAAAGCCCCGCAGCAAGTGCGGGGCTCGTGACCCATATACGTAAATGAAAGCTTCCGACCTGTTCGTCAAAGCGCTCGAGAACGAGGGCGTCACGCACGTCTTCGGCGTCCCGGGCGAGGAAAACCTCGATTTTCTCGAATCCCTTCGCGAATCTTCCGTCCGTCTCGTCGTCACCCGTCACGAGCAGGGCGCCGGTTTCATGGCCGCGACGCTCGGCCGCCTCACCGGCAAGGCGGGCGTGTGCCTCTCGACGCTCGGTCCGGGCGCGACGAATCTCGTGACCCCCGCGGCCTACGGCCAGCTCGGCGGGATGCCGATGCTCCTCGTCACGGGGCAGAAACCGATTAAGCGGAGCAAGCAGGGCCGGTTTCAGATCATCGAGGCGACCGACCTGATGCGTCCCGTGACCAAGTTCACGAAGACCGTCGTCAGCGGCGCAGGCGTCGCCGTCGCCGTGCGCGAGGCGTTCCGCGTCGCCGAGGAGGAGCGTCCGGGCGCCGTGCACATCGAACTCCCCGAAGACGTCGCCGCCGAAGACGCGGCCGCGGAGCCCTTTGCCGTCTCGAAAGTCCGCCGTCCCGTCGCCGAGGAGAAGTCAGTCTGGGCCGCCGTCGAGGCGATCGAGGACGCGAAGCGCCCGCTCATCCTCGTCGGCGCCGGCGCGAATCGAAAAATCACTTCGAAGATGTTGCGCGAGCTCGTCGACAAGACCGGCATCCCGTTCTTCACGACCCAGCTCGGGAAGGGCGTCATCGACGAGCGGCATCCGCTCTGCCTCGGCACTGCCGCGCTTTCCGACACCGACTACGTGCACTGCGCGGTCGCGAAGGCCGATCTCATCATCAACGTCGGCCACGACGTCGTCGAGAAACCGCCGTTCCTGATGAAGCATGGCGGCGCGAAGGTCATACACGTGAACTTCACTTCCGCGAAAGTCGACGACATCTACTTCCCGCATCTCGAAGTCGTCGGCGACGTCGCGAACGCCGTTTGGCAGATCAAGGAGCGCATCAAACCGCAGGCGCACTGGGATTTCGCGTACTTCCTCCGAGTGAAAGCGCAGTTCGACGCGCACGTCGCCGAGATGGCCGACGATCCGCGCTGGCCGCTCATTCCGCAGCGCCTCGTCGCCGACGTCCGCGCCGCGATGCCGGAGGACGGCATCGTCTGCCTCGACAACGGGATGTACAAGCTGTGGTTTGCCCGCAATTACCGCGCCTTCGGGCAGAACACGCTGCTCCTCGACAACGCGCTCGCGACGATGGGCGCGGGTTTGCCGTCGGCGACGGCGGCGAAGCTCGTCCATCCGGACAAGAAGGTCGTCGCGGTCTGCGGCGACGGCGGGTTCATGATGAATTCGCAGGAGATGGAAACGGCGGTGCGGCTCGGGCTCGACCTCGTCGTCATCGTGCTGAACGATTCCGGGTACGGCATGATCAAGTGGAAACAGGAGGCGATGGGCTACGCCGACTACGGACTCACCTTCGGCAACCCCGACTTCGTGAAGTACGCCGAGTCCTACGGCGCGCGCGGCGTCCGCGTGAAGACTGCCGACGGTTTCCGCCTTGCGCTCGAGGAGGCGCTCGACGCCAAGGGCGTGACGCTCATCGACGTGCCAGTGGACTATTCGGAGAATAACCGGGTGTTGACGAAAGAACTCAAAGAAAAAACCTGCCTTATTTAATTTTTTCTGGTTTGGGACCGGGTCCCGTTAAGGAGGCGTGGGGACGGGTCTCGGTGGATAACTTTACTTAATGAATCGAGTTCGGCACGCTGGCTCCATCGTTCCTTCGAACGAAAGGATGACCGATGGCCGAATCCAAACCGCACACCGCCATGACGTTCAAATCCGTGAATCCCGCGACGGGCGAACTGCTCAACGAGTTCGACCGGCACAGCCCCGAGGAGGTGGAGCGCCGCCTTCAGCTCGCCGAGCGTGCCTTCGCCGAATGGCGCGAGACGCCGTACGCCGAGCGCGCGGCGCTCATGAGGCGTCTCGCCGACGCGTTCCGCGACAAGGCGCGTGAGCTCGGCGAAATCGCCGCCCGAGAGATGGGCCGGCCGATCACGCCGGCGATCGCCGAAATCAAGAAGTGCGCCCTCGTCTGCGACTACTACGCTGACGAGACCGCGGACATCCTCGCGGAGGAGAAGGTCGACGCGGGCACGAGCGAGGCGTTCGTCCGCTTCGACCCGCTCGGCATCGTCGTCGCCGTGATGCCGTGGAATTTCGCGTATTGGCAGGTGATGCGTTTCGCCGCGCCCGCGCTCATGGCGGGAAACGTCGGCCTGCTCAAGCACGCGTCCAACGTGCAGGGATGCGCCATCGCGCTCGAGGAAATGTTCCGCTCCGCGGGGTTCCCGAACGGGTGCTTCCAGAATCTCGCGATTCCCGCGGCCGACGTCGAGGCCGTGCTCCGCGACAGGCGCGTGAAGGCCGCGACGCTCACCGGCAGCGAAAAGGCCGGCGCGTCCGTCGCCCGCATCTGCGGCGAGGAGATCAAGCCGGTCGTGCTCGAGCTCGGCGGCAGCGACCCGTTCATCGTGCTCGAGGACGCCGATCTCGAAGCGTGCGCGAAAGTCGCCGTCGAGGCGCGCCTCCAGAACGCCGGTCAGAGCTGCATAGCGGCGAAGCGCTTCGTCGTCGTTCGCGCCGTCCATGACCGGTTCGTCGCTCTCCTCCGCGAGGGGTTCGATACCGTTATCATGGGCGACCCGCTCGACGAGAAGACGACGATGGGCCCGCTCGCGACCGAGAACGGCCGCAAGGACATCGAACGGCAGGTCGACGAGTCCGTCGCCAAGGGCGCGAAGATCGTCGCGGGCGGCAGGCGCGGCGACGGTCCGGGCTGGTTCTACGAGCCGACCATCCTTACCGGCGTGAAAAAGGGGATGCCGGCCTACGACGAGGAGACGTTCGGCCCGGTCGCGGCGATCATCGAGGTGGCGGACGAGGCGGAAGCGCTGTTCGTCGCGAACGACACCGAGTTCGGCCTCGGCGCGTCCGTCTGGACCGCCGACGTCGCCCGAGCCAAGCGGATCGCGGCGAAGCTGAACGCCGGTTTCGTCGGCGTGAACTCGATGGTGAAATCGGACGTGATGCTGCCGTTCGGCGGCGTCGGCAAGTCCGGTTTCGGCCGCGAGCTGTCGCACTACGGGCAGAAGGAATTCGTGAACGTCAAGACGGTCAGGGTCGCCTGACCGAGCGGGGCCCGCAAGGCCTCGTTTTTTTTCGTCGCGTCTCCGCAGGTTTGCTTTTGCGCAGGCGTCGGCTACCATCGGTTAAAGTCCTTTTTTGTTCCCTGTCTCATGCGACGGAGGTTGGCGTGAAGCACTCCTTCCTGTGGACGATGGCTGTCATCGTCATTTCGACCCTGTTCATCGGCGCCTCTTGCGCCGACGGTCCGAAGCCGCTCGTTCCCGAAGGTACGGTCGGCCAGACGTGCGACCGAACCGACGCCGCGCTCACGGCGGTCACGTTCAATACCGGGCTCGGCCCGGGGATGATCGAGTACTCGTCGCCGCGTGCGCCGCAAGTCGCGGCCGCGCTCGGACGCACGCAGTACGACGTCCTCTGTCTGCAGGAAGCATGGGTCAAGCGCGACCAGGACGCGATCGTCGCCGCGCTCGGCCTGCCCCCGCAGAACGTGTTCGTCACGGAGACCGCCGGGCTCGGCGAGACCGGGACGGATACCTGTTCCGGCAGCCAAGTCGACTTCCTGCTGTCCTGCACGGACACGCAGTGCAAGGGCGTGCCGTCGGAGAGCCTGACGCTCTGCGCGATGGACAAGTGCGCGTTCGAGCTCGCCGCCGTCTACATGAACGGCAAGAACTGCGTGAACTGCCTCGCCGCCATGGCGGGGAAGTCCTCGCTCGCCATCGCCGACGTCTGCACGCACGGCGGCGCGTCGCGCATCCAGGGCGGCAGGAACGGCGTCATCCTGGCGTCGCGCTGGCCGCTCATCGACCGCGAAGTGATCAATCTTCCGGCGAGCGGCGCGAACCGCGTGGCGCTCCTCGCGCGCATTGCGGTGCCCGGCGCGACCGAACCGGTCGAGCTGGCCTGCACCCACCTGTCGTCGGACGCGCAGATTCCTCCCGCGCACTCCGGCTACGCGACGTGGATCGAGGAACAGCGCGCTCAGCTGAAGATGATCGACGATCGGCTGCGGCTGCGCGCGGGGACGCGTCCCACGCTCCTCATCGGCGACGTCAACACGGGCCCGAAGGTCGGCACGCTCGATGCCGAGGCTCCCGCCGTCTGGGGCGACGTGATGAAGTACGGATACGTCAGTCCCGCGGCGTCGATTCCGTCGCCGTGGTGCACCATCTGCGGCGAGAACACGTTGCGCGGAAAGCCCGGCGGCGCGGGCAACCTCATCGACCACGTGCTCGTGCGCGACCCCGTCGGCGGAACGGACCTCGTTCCCGCCTGCGCGGACCGGATGTTCGACGCCCCGGTGAACGTCATCGGGTACTCGGGCGGCACGGTACTCACCGACCTTTCCGACCACTACGGGACCCGAGTGAAATTCCGGCTCAAAGTACCTTGACTCAGGCGCGGTTTTCCGCGCCTTTTTCTTTTGCCCGAGCGTGGGTTACCATCAGGAAAGCCCTTTTTTTTCGCATTGCGACGGAGGGACCGATGGACAAGAAAATCGTAGCGCTGGCGCTCGCCGCGGCACTGCTCGTCACGAGCGACATGCGGCCGCCGCCCCCGCCGCCGATTCCGCCGCCCCCGCCCCCGCCCGAGGGAACCTGCGAGACCAGCCCGTCGTTCAACGCCGTCACGTGGAACGTCGCGCTCGCCCCCGGCATGAACCGCCTCGCCACGCCGCGCGCCGTGCCCGTCGCTGAGGCGCTTCGCGATCTCGACGCCGACGTCGTCTGCATCGAGGAAGCGTGGCTCGCCGAGGACAAGCGCCGCATCGTCGACGCGCTCGCGCCGCGCCTGCCGCATGCCTTCTTCTCGGATACGTCCGGGACGGGGGAGGATCCGGCCGACGCTTGCGACGCGGACGATCTCGGATCGCTCGCCGAATGTTCGCGCCAGAAGTGCGCGGACGCCGGCGAGGACGCGACGCTCTGCGCCATGGCGGAATGCGGTTCCGACCTGCTCGGGCTGTACCTCCGCCATAAGCAGTGCCTCAACTGCCTTGCCGCCGGCGTCGGCAAGCCGCTCGACGCCATCATGGCGTCATGCACCGAGGGGAGGCACGCGTCGCGCGTCTACGGCGGGCAGAACGGCCTCATCCTGCTGTCGCGGTTCCCGCTCCATGACCGCGAGACGCTCGCGCTGCCCTCGAGCGGCGCGAACCGTCCCGTGCTCATCGCGTCGATGGACGTGCCCGGTCGTCCTCCCGTCGAAGTCGCATGCACTCACCTCTCGTCGCCCCAGCGCGTCCCGCCGATGCATACCGGCTACGCGACCTGGGAGGAGGAGCAGGCGGCACAGATCGCGCTCGCGTCGGAACGCCTCGCGCTCCGTTCCGCGGGACGTCCCGTCGTTTTTCTCGGCGACATGAACTTCGGCCAGGAGCACGGTCCCGATATCGTCGCGATGTCGCGCGACGTCTGGCTCCTCGCGAACCGTCTCGGCTTCGAAAGCCCCGCGGCGTTCGTCGAACCGCCGATGTGCAGCGTCTGCGCGGAGAATGCTCTCCGCGACAACCGCATGAACCAGTTCATCGATCACGTGCTGCTGCGCAACCCGCCGACCGGTCCCCGCGTCGTCGCGTGCGAAACGCAGCGCCTCTTCGACCGGACGATCGTCGTCACGGACGCCGCGGGCAATTCCGCGACCACGTACCTGTCCGACCACTATGGCATCCGCGTGCGGCTTTCGTACCGCTGACGCCGCGGCCGGCCCCCTTCGGGGCCGGTTTTTTCGTCATGCACGCAGTTGACCGCGTTCGTGACGCGTGCTATTTTTGCCCGTCCCCTCAAGCTTCGGCGAAGGGGGATCGGACGTTCACCACCGACCATGGAGGCACGATGGAACCCGAAAAATCGGCATCGCTCCCGTTTGCCGTTCCCGCGTACGCCGTCGAGTCGGCGGCGAGGAAGGCGCTTCGGCGCAAGAAGCTCCGGATCGGCCGCGAGAAGGCGGTCGCCGGCGACTTCGTCATCGACGTCATCCGCGTCAACGGACGCGGCACGGTCGGCCTGAGCGACGCGGAGCTCGCGGCGTTCTACCAGGCCGTCGGCCGAAAGGAGGAGGACTTCGAATGGTCCTTCTGCGCCATCGGCGATCTCGCCGGCGTGCCGATGCTCCTTCCCAGGAAGGGGACGGTCACGTTCGCGGACGAGGACAGGGAGAACAAGGACCAGGACGACATGGTGCGGCGGGAAACCGCCTGCAACGCGTACCGTCCTTCCCTGATGCTCCTCTCGCGCCTCGTCGGCGCGGAGATCGTCTTCCACCATGGGGGCGGACACGTCCGCGACCCGTACGCCGACGACGGGAAGACCATCCACGTCTTCTCGAACGGCGGTCCGCCGGGCGACTTCGGCACGGAGTACGTCGCCGTCGCGTTCGGAGTCTCGGTCAATCAGGACAACCTCGCGGTCCTCCGGCGCACGGCGTCGAAGGGGCGGGGAACGGTCCTCAAGGACAAGGAGACCGCGGTCGCGCAGGTGCTCGGCGCGAACTTCTACTTCCTCCTGCCGATGGTGTCCTCGTTCCACAAGTCGTCGAGCCCGCTGATTTTCCAGCGGACGCTCGCGCTCTCGTGGAACGAACGGTATCGCCAGCTGAAGGAGGGCGTCGACGCCGCGCCCGCGGCGACGCGCGACGCTTTCGTCAAGGCGAGCGAGGAGTGGATCACGTCGGTCGGCGGAGGTCTCAAGAAGACCATCGTCAAGAACGACGGGACGATCCAGACCCTGCAAAAGCAGCTCGCCGACGCGCTCCGCTTCAGAAGGGAGCTCGAGGCGCAGCTGTCGTCTTTCAACGACGCGCCGTTCGTGAAGGAGGCTCTCGAGCGCGCGCCGCGCGACTTCGCCGCCATCCGACGGATTCCCGAGGTGCGGCGCGTGTCGCTCGTCGAGAACGGGGTCCACGTGGAAACGAAGCTCATCCACGCGGAGTACGGCGGAAAACGGTACGCCCTCGGGCGGTACGTCATCCGCATCTCGTCGGTCGGCGGCGTCTCGGTCTGGTGCGAGGAGACGAAGCATCCGCGGCGCGTGCCGCATCCCCACATTCATCTCGACGGCAATGCCTGCTTCGGCAACGCGGTCGAGGCGATCGCGAAGAACGCGGCGTATCACCGCTACTTCGACACCGTCACGCTCGTGATCCGTTGGCTTGCCAAGGGCTACACGCCGATCCTCGCCAACGTGAAGATCGAGGAGTGGCCGGAGGCCGCCGTCGGGACGCCCGCGCCCGCGACGGTCGCGGCGGCGGAACCGCACGACCCCGACAAGCCGCCCGATACGTTGCGTTCGCAGCGGAATCCGGGCGAGGAAGCGGCCGCGCTGTCCCGGCGCGCCGTCGACGTCACCGTCAAGGAAAAAGAAGGAGGAATGCAATGACCGGAACGGCGATGAACCACGGCCAGCAGCACGAGCTGTTCACGGCCAGCCACGCCATGCCGGTGACGCTCATCGGCGCCGGTTCCGTCGGGAGCCAGGTGGCGGTGGCACTCGCGAAGATCGGCGTCACGGACCTCACGGTCTGGGACGGCGACGACATCGAGAGCCACAACATCCCGGTGAGCGCCTACCGCCTGAAGGACCTCGGGGTCGTGAAGGTGCGCGCGCTCGCCGACATCGTCGCCGAGCAGGCGGGCGTGACGATTACGCCAGTCCCGCGGATGTACGCCGGCGAACCGCTCCGCGGCGCCGTCGTCGCCTGCGTCGACCGGATGGAGGCGCGCAAGAAGATCTGGGAGACGGCGAAGGCCAGCCTCGTCGACATCCTGATCGACACGCGCATCGCCTCGGAGTACGTCTCGGTGTTCGCGGTGAACCCGTCGGACCCCGACGACATCGCGTACTACGAGTACTTTCTCCGCTACGGATACGACGAGGCCGTGAAGCCGATGTGCGGCTATCACGGCATCTACCACGTCGCCGCGGTCGCCGCCGCCGCGGTCAACGCCAACTTGACGAACTGGTGGTCGAACGGTAGAAAGGAGCGGCACTACAAGAAGTTGGTCCGCGACCTCAAGCAGGTAACGGCCTAGTGCCACGGAGGAACGTTCCATGAGCAAGAAGAATCGCAGTTCGAGGACCAAGAAGGCTGCCGGCACGGTGACCGTCACCGTCACTCCCACCCAGGGGTCTCCGACCGAGAAGACGCTCGACCTCGCCCAGTGCGCGACCCTCGAGGGCGCGCTCCAGGCCTGCGGCGTCACGCCGGACCGTAAGGACATCACCGTCAACGGCACGCCGGCGACCGACTACGGCGTCAGCCTCAAGGCCGGCGACAAGATCGGCATCGCCGAGCGACCGCAAGGTTCCTGAGACGGAACCGCATGCTACGCCGTCCCGCACGCTCGCGGGACGGATTTTTTTTGCCGTCGGACGGGAACGCCGTTTTTAGTAAAGTTCGTCGTGGCGGGCTTTTTTTAAAAAAACCGCCCCCGAGCAAGGGGGCGGCATTCAGGCCGCGAGCAGGATCCAGCGGCAGGGTGGCGACGTCGTCTCGCCGAGCGGCAGGGTGCCGGTGATCAGGCGGAGCAGCGGGACGAGGCGTCGTGCCGACGAGTCGTCGGCAGCGAGTGAGCGTCCGAGGTAGACGCGGACGGCCATGCGGATGCCGTAGAGCACGTCGACGTACTTTCTGCCCCTGAAGGCGTCGGGGATGCGTTCCGCGACCGCTTCTTCGAGCAGGCCGTCGAAGAGGTCGACGTGCCGGTCGAGGTCCTCGGCGACGCTCTCGCCGAGGACCGGCTGCAGTCCGGTCCAGAGCCGGTCGCGGAGCGTGTCGCCGAGACGCGAGGTGGCGAGACCGGCGGCGAGCGCGTCTTCTGCGGCGACTGCCGTGACGAGCTCGACCGCGGCGTCGCGGATTCCCGTGGCGAGCGCGATCGCCAGGCCGGCGTCATGCGCGTCGACTGCTGACGCGGAAACCAGGCGGAATTCGCCGTCCGTCAGCGCCGCGTAGAGCGGCAGGAGCGGCAGCATCGCCGTGTCGCGCTCGGCGCGTTTGCGGTACTTCCGTCCGAGCAACCGGTCAAGGTCGTTATGCAATTCGTGCATCTTTGCCTCCTGGGAAAAGGACGTGAGCCCCCATTGAACGCGCCGGCGCGCCTTTCGTCAACGTTCGGACATAAAGAAAAACCCCGCGGGAAGCGGGGCCTGGTCAGCGGATGCCGACGATTTCCTCGAGCGCCGCGCGGGCGCCGGCGACCTTCTCTTCCCAGCTGCCGCGGATGAAGCGGAAGCGGGGATGGTCTCCCCATGCGCTCACGATGCGGTCGCCGAGCTTCGCCGCCTGCGCGTGCGTTTCCGATCGCGCCGGGTTGTTCGCCTTGTTGGCGTCGTAGACGTCCTTCGGCGGAACGTCGAGGCAGATGACGCCGTCATAGCGCGCGTACTCGTCGTCCATCCTCGTCTCGCAGACGCGTTCGAGATCGGCGACGCCCTTTGTCATGTAGGCAGCGGCGTCGGCGGTCCCGCGGTCGAGCAGGAGCGCCTTCTTGCCGTCCTTGAACGCCTGCCGGTGTGCGACCTTCTCGAAGCTGTTCTGCACGCGGTAGATGACGCGCTGGAACGTCCGCATTCCCTCGGGGTCGTTGACGGGCGGCTTCGCGCCGACCTGGTCGATGACGATGGTCGCGGTTTCCGGAACGCAATGCAGGATGCCGCCGTATTCCTGACGGAAGAGGGCCATCAGCGTGCTTTTGCCGGAGCAGGGTCCGCCCGTGAGCACGACGCTCGGGACGCGCTTCGGCAGGAATTCGCGGATGGGGCGGTCGGGGCCTTCCTCGCCGGCGAGGTCGTAGGCGACGCGCGCGAGCAGGCGGTTCGACAGCGTCTCCGTCACCTCGACCGCGTCGTGAATCCACGGCGGCAGCGTCACCTTTTCGAGCGCGGCGAGCGACCTTTTTTCGATTTCGGCGATGACGAGGCCCGCGAGCGGTCCCTCGAAGAAATCGATTTCCCAGCCGTCCCGGACGTGGCGGCGTTTGCGTACCACGTACGGCGTCGACTCGAGCAGGAACCGCCCGACCGACAGCGGCGTGCGTTTCGGCCGTTCCGTCCGTGCCCTGCCTCGGCCCAGCTTGCAGGCGAGGATCGACATCTTGCCGTCGATGATGCGGATGCGCAGGTCGCGCGTCCGGTCGAAGTACCCCTGCTCAATGAGCTGCGAAGGTGCGCGGCGGATGTCGGGGTCGATCGACCTGACCACCCAGCGGCGCTCGTACTCGGGCTCGTCCTCGACGGGCGTCTTTTTTTTCGACTTGTCTTTCGCCATTGCGGACCTCCGGTCGGTGCTGCGGAAAGAACGTGATCGGTGGCCGCGCCGCGGCCGCCCGACTGGGGACGCTAGCGCGAAAATCCGCGGCCGTCAACCGGTTCAGCATAGAAAAAGAGGCGGTCATGAGGACTGCCTCTTAACGCCTCGCGAGCCTTCTCCCGAAGAGGAGCATGTCGCCGAACGCCTTTACGTGCGGGTGGCCCGGCTCCAGGTTGCGGTTCATCCCGACGAGAATCACCGGCGGGCGGTCCTGGAAGGTCAGGAACGACTGCAGGACAGGCACGCCGCTCTCTTCGAAGAACGACTCCCATTCCGTGATGGCATCGAGCTTGCGGCTGATGACGAGCGCGGCGTTCGCGGGTGCGTTCGCGCAGACGTGCGTAATCGCCTCGTCGAGTTTGCCGGGCAGGTCGCCGAAAACGAAGTCGGACGGGTCCGTCGCGAACGCGTCGATGCGCTCCTTGAGCGGCGTCTGCCAGTCCCAGTCGAGGCCCTGCCGTTTCGGCCTGCCCTCGAACGGGATTTCGCCGCGGAAGGCGACGTACGAGTTCGACCAGACGTCGAGCTCGTGCGCGTTCGCGGTGAGTCCCGCGCTCCGCAGGTATTCCACGAGGGAAAGGACGAAGGTGCTCTTGCCCGAGTTGCTCGGGCCGCCGATGAGTAGTCGCGTCGTCATGCCGGCCTCCTTTCATGAATCGGGCATGCCTGCGGCAATGGTAGGCACGGGGCGCAGTAGTGTCAACGCGCGTTGACTGGACGGTCCGCGACTGCTAACGTACGCCCATATTCCGGCATGATCCGACTATGCGCATCGGCCTCGATTTCGACGGCGTCATCTCCGACTGCGGCGACCTCAAATGCAAGGCAGCCAAGCGGCTCTTCGGCGTGGACATCCCGCCGGAGCGGTTCAAGAAGGAACTCGTCGTCGGCGGTGGCATCCTGACGCATGACCAGTACCGGCATCTTCAGCAGGTGATTTACGGCACGCACGAATACGGCGAGCTGATGGAGCCGGTTCCCGGCGTCCTCGAGGGGATCGCGCGTTTGCGCGGCGCCGGCCACGAGGTGCGCGTCATCACGTCGCGCGATGGCGAAACGCTCGAGGTCGCGCGGGCATGGGCGGACCGCCGCGGGCTCGCCATCGATTTCACCGGCGTGGGCCACGGCGCGAGCAAGGCGGATGCGGCGGCAGGACTGGATTTCTACGTCGATGACGACATCGACAAGCTCGAGCCGCTCGTCGGCGTCGTGCCGCATCGCGCGTTGTTTTCGTGGGGCTACAACAGCCACGTGGATGCCGAAGGCGTCGCCGTGCGCGTCGCTTCATGGCAGGAGCTTACCGACATGGTCACGTCGCTCGTTCCCGCGAACTGATCCGCAATACTTTTGCGCGGATCATCCCGTGCGGGCGTCGCGCGGCGACGGCCGACGCGGGATCTAGCGATAAAAAATGCCGCCCCCCGAAAAGGGGCGGTTTTCGTTTTCAGCGGTTCTTGCGGCGCGCGGCGATTGCGGCGCGGCGTTCCTCGACGAGAGCCTTCGGGGCGCAGGTCCGAAGGACGAAGTCCGCGAGAGGGAAGCTCACGTTGAAGTTCCACTTCGCCATCATCGCCGGGTCGTGGTGGCGGGCGTGATGCTCCGCGAGCCTCGCAACGAACGGCAGGCGGTGGAGCGGGTGTTCCGCCGGCAGGTGGTAGGTGAGGTGCGTGAGCTCGTAGAGGATGACGTAGGACGCCATCGCCATGAGCGCGATGCAGCCGACGTTCGTGCCGAGCGCGAGGCCGATCGCCACGGCGACGGGCGTCGCCGTGAGCACGATGCCGAGCACGCCAGACGCGGGCATCAGCACGAAGCGCAGCTCGCGACGGTCGCGAA
Organism: uncultured Gammaproteobacteria bacterium; assembly: GCA_964407925.1. GTDB lineage: Bacteria > Patescibacteriota > Patescibacteriia > SG8-24 > SG8-24 > CAYOXM01. The sequence goes on along the minus strand of CAYOXM010000003.1, from coordinate 58,887 downwards.
TCGCCATGTCCTCCCACCGGTAGGTGCGATGGTGGAGGGGCGTGTGCTGCTCGTACAGGTCGCGGAAGAATCTCCGCGGGCGGTGCAACACGTTCTTGTGCGCCCACCACTCGAAGAAGTTCGCGAAGACGAGCATTGCTGGGACGATCAGGAAGTCCTGCCAGCACGGATCCTTGATGACCCAGAGCGCCAGGCCGAGCGCGAGAACGCCGACGGACAGCGTTCCCGCAAGATGCGCCAGCGGCGAGTACCAGCGGGGGAGCGCGGCTATCCTCGCCGCGCGGAAGGATTCCACGGACGAGCGGTCATCGGCATCCATCGACGGCCTCCTTTGGGAAAAATGAAGAAAGGACGGTACTGCTTCGAGCGTATGCGCCGTCGGGTTTCGCGTCAACCGGCAATGAAAAAACCGCCCGAGAGGGCGGTCAGCCGGCGGTGCGCCGGGCGGCAGCCGTTTCTTCCTCCTCGCCCTCGTCGTCGCTGATTTCGACGATCCGGGTGACCGGCGCGGCGTGCGTGGTCACGTCACCCGTTTCGAGGCGGCGGATGTACGCGTCGAGCGCGCGGTTCTGCGTCTCGAGGAGGTGGAGCTTCCGCACGTTCGCCGCGCGGATCCGTTCGGGCCGCGACGCCATCCAGCCCGGCAGCGTCACGGCGACGACGGCGAGGCTGAGAACGGCAGCGACGGGCCAGAAGAGCAGCATCGCCGCCCGATACGCGCCTTCCTCAGGGTTGACCCCTTGGAAGAGCGACATCGTTCCCGCTCCGACGCGTCGGCGGAGATGGCTCGAGGGGAAGAACAGGTACGAGCGGAACGACAGGTTGTCCCGCCGTTTCCAGACGGACCAGCCGATGCGTCCCAGGAAGTACCCCGCCTGAAGATAGGCGATCGTGCCGAGAATGACGATGAAGGCGCTCATGACCCCTCCGCGGTTGCGGTTGCAGACAAGGAACGACCGGACAGCTTGCCATGTTTTTCGCTCAGTGTCAACCGTGCTTCTCCGTCGCGGGCGGCGGTGGTACGATGCGCTCATGCCCGTGAAACGTCACCGCAAGTCAGCACGGCTCGTCTGCACGGAGCCGGCGAACATCCCGACGCCGCACGGCATGTGGAAGGCGATCGCGTTTTATGACGCCGCCGACCGCAAGGCCGGAAACACCCATCTCGTTTTCGTGATGGGCGACGTCGCGGGCGCGCGTGACCTGCCGGTGCGCGTCCAATCCGAATGCATGACGAGCGAGGTGTTCGATTCGCTCAAGTGCGACTGCGACGGCCAGCTGAAACTCGCCATGCGTTACGTCGCCAAGCGGAAGAAGGGCGCTATCATCTATCTCCGTCAGGAGGGGCGCGGCATCGGCATCTTCAACAAGATCCGCGCCTACCACCTGCAGGATCACGGCCTCGATACCGTCGAGGCGAACGCCAAGCTCGGCCTTCCTCAGGATTCGCGCGAATATTGTCCGGCCGCCGCCGTGTTGCGGAAGCTCGGCGTCGCGTCGATCCGCCTCATGACCAACAACCCGCTCAAGAAGAAGGGGCTCGAGGCCGAGGGTGTCGCCGTTACCGGCGTCATCCCCGTTCGGACGCGGCCGAACCGGTACAATCGGAAATATCTCGACGTGAAAAAGAAACGGATGGGACACTCCCTTTAGGAAAAAAGACCCCGCTCAAGGGGTCTTTTCGAAATCGACGCGGAATTCCTTGCCGCGTTCCTTGAAACCGAGTTTCAGGTACAGGTCGTGGACGCGGGGACGTTCGTGCCTGCTCGTCGCGACGAGCTTGTAGCAGCCGCGCTTCTTCGCCTCGGCAATGACGCGTTTCACGAGCGCCTCGCCGACGCCCTTGCCGCGACAGGATTCGTCGACGAACACGTCTTCCATGAAGCCGAACGGTTCGTCGTGCAGCTTGTTCCGCATGAGGTAGAGGTACGCGCGGCCGACGCACGCGCCGCGCCGCCACCGCGTGATGAGGATTCCCTCGGCGGGAACTTTCGAAACGGTCAGGCGCATGACGCCGCTCCTTTCGCTGGAAGCCCCGCCACACTGACGTTTCTTCAAAGAAGGGCGGGGTTCCGCCCGAAGGCGGAAAAAACCCCTCGCCTTCGGCGAGGGGGATGCGCATCACTTCGCCTCGGACGACTCCTCGTCGCCCTCGAGCTTGTACGTGATGCCGTTCACGTGGATCCGCTCCCAGAGTTTCTTCACGCCCTTGCCCTTGCCGGACTTGGCTTCGGCGGACGCGGTCTCGTCGTCGGCCTTGTACCACTTGTACTTGCCGACTTGGACTTCGGACCAGAACTTCTTGAACTTGCCGACCGGGATGGCCACGATGTTCGGCGAACCGCGGAACGTGATGTTGCCGACCAGGAAGGCGACGATGCCCTGCTGGTTCTGGCTCACGATCGACGATCCGGACGAACCGGGACCGGAACTCATCTGGAGGAGCGTCGCGCCCTTCCAGTTGATGTCGCCGGAGATGACCGGCCGGTCGAGCGCCTCCATGCTCACGTGCCCGCGGAACAGCTGCTTGCCGAGGCCGAGGGGGGACGCGAAGTTGGAGATGTTCTCGCCGAGCGACGGGTCGTTCGCCGCGAGCGGCATGAGCGGCACGTCCTTCGCGAGTTCCACTTCGACGACCGCGAAGTCGTCGCCGCGATGCTGGTAGCCGGCCGCGACGACCTGCGCTTCCATCATGTTCTTGTTGTGCGGCTCGTCGAAGGTGATGAACCAGTTCGTCTTCTCGACGTCCACGCGGTCGTGCTGCGTGTCGTCGGACGCCACGCAGTGCGCGGCGGTGACGAAGCGGGTCATCTTACCTTTCTTCTCGAACGCCGTGGCGGTGCACATCATCTTGAAGCCGCCGTCGTCGGTCTGCGCGTACAGCAGCGCCGTGGCGCTCCTGAACCTCGTCTCGAGGTCGGTGATCGACGCGCCGTGCGAGGCGGTCGTGTCGGCGAGGGCCGTGCGCGGAGTCATCGGACCCGCGCAGCCGAACGCCAGGACGGAAAGGAGGATCGGGAGGCTCCGTGCGGTCCGGTGAATCATGAGAGATGCCTTTTCCTTCTCGGCGGAACCTTAAAAAGAAGGTCCGACGATTGAAATGAACACCCGAGCACTATAACAGGGGGCGAAAACGCGTCAAATATGCGGCAAATATGGTATGCTGAGCACGTATGGGACTCGCCTTCGCACAGGTATTTTTCGCCATTTTCGGCGTCATGGACCCCGTCGGCAACGTGCCGATGTTCTTGTCGCTGACCGGCAAGATGGACCGCAAGACCCAGCAGTCGCTCGCGACCGCGGCGGTCGTCCGCGCCGGCGTCATCCTGGTGGTGTTCGTGTTCCTCGGTTCCGCGATCCTCCACGCCTTCCAGATTTCCATCGAGAGTTTCCGCATCGCGGGCGGTCTCATCCTCGCCATCCTCGGCCTGCAGATCCTGTTCGGCAAGGAGCATGACGCTTCGCCCGGCGCCGGAGCCGACATCAGCGTCGTTCCGCTCGCGACGCCGCTCATCGCCGGTCCGGGAATGATCACGTCGGCGGTCATTCTTGCGAAAGAGTACGGGTACGTCCTGACGCTTGCCGGCATCGTCGCGAACCTGATCGTCACGCGCCTGCTGTTCCGTTACGCGTATCTCGTGCTGCGGCTGCTCGGCGACAAGGGCGCGCTCGCTTTCGCCAAGGTCATGGGGCTCATCATCGTGGCCATCGGCGTGGAATTCATCCGCAGCGCGCTTGGCGCCGCGTAGTGGAGGTACGGGGGAAAAGACGCTATACTTCCGCAAGATTCATTATTCGCAGGGACAACGTATGAAACTGCTCATGTGCAAGGATTTCGGCCTTGACTGCCCGGCCGAGTTCCGCGGCGAAACCGTCGACGAAGTGCTGGAAATGGCGAAGAAGCACGGCATGGCGTCGCATGGCCAGACTAAGGACCAAGTGGAGTCTCCCGAGGTACGCCGCATCGCGGAGGAAAAAACGCGGGAAGTATGACCTCGTTCCGCATCACGAAGCGCATCGTCGCCGCGCTCGCCGCAGTCGTCGGGCTGACGGCGTTTTCGGCGTTCGCGCAGGTCGCGCCCCAGATCGTTTCCGGCCCGACGGTTGCCGAGGCGGAGACGACGGACACGTCGGCCGTCGTCAGGTGGCAGACGAACGTCGAGAGCACGTCGGTCGTCAATTTCGGCAAGACCGCGTCGCTCGGCCAGGAATTCAAGAAAATCGTCCCCATCGAGGAGACCGAGACCACCGAGATCAGCCATGCCATGACGTTGTGGGGCCTTGAGCCGGGAACCACCTATTTTTATCAGGTCCGCTCAACCGCCAGCGGGCTCACGACGCAGTCCGACGTCCGGCAGTTCACGACCAAGGCCGCGGCCTGCACCGCGGACGACTGGGCGTGCGGCGACTGGGCAATTTGTCTGAAGGATGCGGCAGGCAACTACGCGCAGTCACGTACGTGCACGATGCGGTCCGATTGCGCCGGCGTCGAAACGCCCAAACCCTCCGAATCGCGGGCGTGCGTTCCGGCATGCGACAAGGACACCTGGAGCTGCGGCGAGTGGGGCGCCTGTTCCGTCGAGGGCAAGCAGGCGCGCGCCTGCACGCTCACCGTCGATTGTCCGGGTTTCGACGATCCCAGGCCGCCCGAGACCCGCTCGTGCAGCACGCCGCAGACGGCATGCAAGGAGGACTTGTGGTCATGCGTGGATTGGGGCGAGTGCCGCGGAGGCTCCCAGTCGCGGACGTGCACGCTGAAAAGCGACTGCGCCGGGGTCACGACGGCCAAGCCCGCGGTGACGCGGACGTGCGTCGCGTGCACTGCCGACAAATGGACGTGCGCCGAATGGGGCGAGTGCGGTCGGGGCGGCATGCGGGAACGGAAATGCACGCTCGTCGACGATTGCCCGACGGTCCAGACGCCCGCGCCGGCCCAGCTGGAGGAGTGCGTTCCTCCGCCCGATCTCTTGGCGGACGCCCAGGAACTCCAGCATTCTCGCGAACCGGCCGAGAAGCTCGCGGGGGTCGCGGAGGACACGGATGACGACACTGACGGCACGTCACCGCCTGCCCCGCCGGCGGCTGCCGCGGATTTCGAGAAGGATACGGAAGGCGTCAACGGCGGATTCGGGCTCATGGGCTCGGTTGCGGTTCCCGCGAGCGCGCTTAATGCCGAGTGCGCTGCGGCGGGCATCCTTCCCGAGCGCTGCGCCTCTTGGCTCGAGGCGAAATATGCCGACGATGCCTGCACGCGCGCCGGCATCACGACGAAAGAGGCGTGCGAGAAATACCTGAGCGACAAGGCAGGAGGCGTCTTCCCCGGCTGCGAGGGACTGACGCCCGAAGCGTGCGACGCGGTGAAGGCGCGCGCGACGTTCGGTTACCTTCCCGCCGAAGACAAGAAGAAGGTCGATGAGATCATCACGACCAAGAAGGTCGGCGACGCGTTCGCGGAACTCGGCGACGCCGCGCCGCTTCTCGTCGCGGTTCGTGTCGAGAAGAAAGACGAGGTCAAGTGGTGGCCGTCCTCGAAGGAGGAGGGGCAGGAGACCGCGCCCGGAGTCATCGTGTTCGATGCCGACAAGGACGGGCTGCCAGACGACGTCGAGAAACGGCTCGGCACGGACCCGAACAAGGCCGATACCGACGGCGACGGGACGCCCGACGGCGAACAGGTCCGGGACGCGCTCAAGGCCTTCTTTGAAAAGGGCGACAAGCCGACGCAGCCGCAGTTCGCCGCCATGCTCGATTCGCTCGCGTCCGTAGACAGGGCCTTCATCCTCGGCAACGCCATCGGCCAGCCGCGCGGGGCGGGCGAAATTGACGCATCGTTCGGCTTGACGCTCGCGTCCGGTCCGGTCGCGACCGACCGCGAGATCATCCGGTGTCGGTCTGAAAAGGATTGTCCGGCCGAATACCCCTTCTGCCGTGACGGGTATTGCTATGGCGACGGTCAGGACGCGAACAGCCCTGCGCCCGTGGGGTATCGCCAAGTCAATGACGACAACAAAGATGTCGCCAATAAGGCGGATTCGTCCCCGAAGCCGAGCAACGTCCTCAAGGGCAAGGCGACCCCGGATACCACGGTCCTGCTGTACGTCTACAGCTACGTGCCGATGGTGCTCACGACGACGACCGACGGCAACGGCAACTTCGCGTACGACCTCGCCGACAGCGTCGTCGACGGCAGGCACGAGGTCTATGTCGCGGTCACGGACGATACCGGCAAGATCACGAAGAAGAGCGAACCGCTCGCGTTCTTCGTGAAGGGAGCCGTCGCCGCGACGTCAGAAGAGGACTTCCTGAGGCCCGACGTCGACGTCCGGCCCGACGCGGCGATCTCGAGCTGGGCGCGGTACTACCTGTACGGAACGGCGTTCCTCGTGCTCGTCGCGCTCGGTTTCGGCTGGCGCTTCATGTCGCGCATGAAGGGGCAGGGCGAAAAGGCGCAGTAAACGGCGGGAAAAGAAAACGGCCCGCGAGTGCGGGCCGTTTTCTAATCTTCGCACGCGAACCCGGTCAACTGATGTTCACGATTTCCTTGCAGTCGGCGACGATTTTCGCCGCGCGGTCCGGCGCCATGCCGGTCTGCTTCGCGAGCGCGTCCGGTTTTTTCTCCGCGATTTCGCGGCACAGGACGTACCCCTTCTTTTCGAGGCCGTCGAGCTCCCACTGGCGCACGTCGTCGATCACCGTGATGGGGTAGAGCGCCGCATGGTCGACCATGCGGGCGAGCGACGCCTCTTCCGTGCTCCAGCCGATCAGCTGCATGCCCTTGCAGACGCCGAACTGCTGGGCGCGGTCGGAAAACCGGCCGTTCGTGACGATCCACGCCTCGTCGAAGTAGGGCGTCTTCTTGCCCGCCTTCGACCCTTCGCGCAGGTCGATGAGTCGCGCCCATGTCGCCATCGCGTCCTTGAGCGTGACGGTGTCGTCGAAGCGGTTCCTGAATTTCGCTTCGATCATGATCACGCGGCTCGGCGATTTCGCGATCACGTCGACCTCGTGGCGGACGCACAGGCCGGCGAGCTCGTCCTGCGGCAGCGACGTCTCGTATTCGTAGGCCTGCAGTATCGCCGCGACGTATTTTTCGAACTTGAATCCCGCGGGACCGAGCTTCAGCAGTCCCTTGCGCAGGTTGTACCGGTGGGCGAGGCATCGGTCCTCCTTCTTGAGCTCGCGCCGCACGATGGCGAACACGTCGCGGGTCGTCATCCCTTCGGTGATGGCCCTGGTGACGTTCGCGATGACGTGATCGACCGTCTCCGGCTTCGCTCCGATGCGCTTGAGCGTCTCGCGGACTTTCGCGGGACGGAACTCGACGCTTTCGCCGCTGACTTTCCTGATTTTCATAGGATTCAGGGATGCCGCATCGCGCCGGCGACGCGCGTGCTGATGCCCGCGATGAAGAAGACGGCGGCGCCGGTCAGGATGATGGTCGCGCCCGACGGCAGGTCGTACCGGAACGACGCGGCGAGGCCGACGACGGTCATGAGGACCGCGAGCGCGACGGAACCGGCGAGATAGCCGCGGAACGACGTCGTGAGCATCCTGCTCGTCGCGGGCGGCAGAACCAGGAGCGCCGACACCAGCACGATGCCGAGCACCTTCACGCCGAGGACGGTCGCGACCGCGAGCGCGACGTACAGCGCGAGCGTGTGGAACGACACGGGCACGCCCGCGACGCGCGCGTTCTCCTCGGCGAGCGACATGTAGGTGAGTTCGCGGAACGAGGCGATGAGCCAGGCGAGGGTGGGCGCCGCGGCCGCGACGATGAGCACGAGGTCGGCCTGTCGCACGCCGAGGATGCTCCCGAAAAGGTACGTGACGAGTTCGGGCTGGTAGCCCTTCGTGAAGCTCATGAGCACCACGCCGAGCGCCATGCTCGCCGTGAAAAAGATGCCGATGAGCGTGTCGGAGGGCAGGCGCGTCGACCGTTCGACCGCGTAGATGGCCAGCGCGACGAGTACCCCCCAGAGGAGCGCCACGGGGAGCGGGGCGAGGCCGAGGAGCAACGCGATGGCGATGCCGGCGAGCGAGGAGTGCGCGATGCCGTCGCCGAAAAACGCCATTTTCCTCAGCGTGACGAAAATGCCGAGCGCTGCCAGCAGTACGGCGAGCATGAGCCCCGCCGCGAAGGCGCGCTGCACGAACGGGTAGGTGAACATCGCGATGAGGGGCATATCAGTGGCCGTGGTCATGGGCGCGGCCCGAACCGTGGTCGTGCCGGTCCTCGTGCCGCGGGTGATCGTAGAGCCGCTGCGGCCCGAAGAGCTCCGTGATCTTGCGCACGGTCAGCGCGTCCTGCGGCGGTCCGTAGCAGAGCAGCTTCTTGTTCACGCAGATGACGTTGTCGACCATTCCCGCGACCATCGCGATGTCATGCGATACGAGCAAGATTGTGGTGTCGTGCTCCACGTTCAGGTGCTCGATGAGCTCGTAGAACGTCGCTTCGCCCGCGACGTCGATGCCGCTCGACGGTTCGTCGAGGAAGAGCATCGCGGGGTTGTTGAGGATGGCCTGCGCGATGAGCACGCGCTGGAGTTGTCCGCCCGAGAGCGAGCCCAGCCGCGCGTCGAGCGCCTTGTGGGGCAGGCCGACTTCGCGGATTTTTTCGGGGATGCGCGAGGCGGGGCAGTGCTGATGGCGCGCGAGGTCCATGAATTCGCGCACGGTGATCGGGAAGTCGCGGTCGAAGTCGAAGCGTTGCGGCACGTAGCCGATGAGGTTGCGGACTGCATGCAGGTGCTTTCCGAATACGCGGATTTCGCCGCCCGACGGCTGCACCAGCCCGAGGACGGTCTTGAGGAGCGTCGTCTTTCCGGAGCCGTTGGGACCGATGATGGCGGCGATTTCTCCCTGCGCGACGTCAAAGCCGACGCCGTCGAGGACGTTCACGTCGCCGAACCGCACGGTGCAGTCCTTCACGGACAGCGCCGGAATCGGTTCGGGCACGGCGCGGTCACTGGTTTTCGCGGATGGTTTCGGCATTGTAGCGCATGAGTGACGCGTAGGTGTCGCGGCCGGGCGCGCCGCCGATGTCGTCGATCGCGGCGAGGACGACGCCTTCGTCGCGGGCGAAAGCGGTCACCGCCGCGTCGCTGAACAGCGGTTCCGTGTAGAGCGCACGGACGCGGTTGCGGTCGATCGCTTCCTTGAGCGTGGCGAGGCCGCGCGCCGTCGGTTCGCGTCCCGGGGACGGTTCGAACGTGCCGGCGATCCGGAGGCCGTACTCTTCGGCGAAATAATACCACGCGTCGTGGAAGGTGACGATGTTCTTGTTCTTCGCCGCGTCGAGCATGGCACGGACGTCGGCGTCGAGCGCGGAGAGTTCGGTCCGATACCGCGCGAGGTTCGCGCGGAAAACGTCCGCGTCCGCGGGGAAACGTGCGGCGAGATCGTCCGCCACCGTTTCGGCGATGATCATCGCGTTCGGGACGGTCAGCCAATAATGCGGGTCTTCCGGTTCCGGGCCGTGCTCGTCCTCTCCTTCGGCGAGTGCGACGGTTTCGGGCGAGGCGCGCAACGCGATGCCTCGGTCGACGACGACCTTTGCTGCCGAACCCTCCGTCAGCGCGCGGTCGATCCAGTCGTCGATGCCGTGGCCGACGGCATAGACGGCGGATGCGGCGGCGACGTCGCGTACGGTCGACGGCGTCGGCTCGAACGAGTGCGGCTCGCCGCCCGGCGGGAGCACGAGCGATACGGTTACGCCGTCGCCCGCGACGTTGCGGACGATGTCATAGAGCGGAAAGACGGTCGCGGCGACGCGGCGCGGCGACGCGGCGGGCGGCGGCGTCCGCGGCGACGACAGGACGACGAGCGCGACCGCGGCGGCAGTCAACGTGATGAAAACGGCGAGGGTTTTCGTTTGTCGGTTCATGGGGTCAGGCGCACGCGGCGCAGGTACCGAGCAGCTCAAGACGGTGCTCTTTCGGCAGGTTTCCCGGGCAGGGGACGCATTCGGCGGCGTCGCAGCTCGGACAGACGCGGTGGTCGTGATGGGGGAGAGAGGCAAGTTCGAAATACGCTTCGTGCCCGTGCACGTGCGTTTCGATGAGAATCCCCTTGGCGACGAGCGCGTTCACGTTCCGGTACACGGTCGAGAGGTCCGCCGAGCGGATTTTCCGATGCAGTTGCGCGGCGGTCCAAGCGCGGCCTTCGCTGAAGAGCGCGAGGAGCGCGTGACGGTCCTTCGTACGCCGGAGGCCGTTATTCGCGATGAGTTCGTCGGCGGGGCAGGCGTGCATACGCGTTGATTATTGCAAATCCGTTTGCAAATTGTCAAACATCTCACCAATGCGCGCGAAAACTGCTACACTTTCGCGGTATGGCAGTCATCACTCGGGACATGGCCAAGAAGGCCGCCGCGCTCGCCGACGCGTTCGTCATGGAACCCGCCCTCGCGTTCGTTGCCGAGCTGCGTGACGAGTTTCCGGACGCGGAGTGGCACGTCGTCGGCGGCGCGGTGCGTGACGGGCTGCTCGGCCGGCCGGTGAAGGATTTTGACGTCGTGGTGCGGAAGGCGTCGCTCCGGGAGATAGCCGAGGCGCTCGGGGAGCGCGGGCAGGTGAGTTTCGTCGGGCGGCATTTCGGCGTGCTGAAGTTCCGGCCGGAGGGCGTCGCCGCGGAGGTCGACATCGCCTGGCCGCGCACCGAGCGCGCGGGCGGCAGCGGCGGGTACCGCGATTTCACGGTGCAGGCGGATCCGGATCTGGCGATGGAAGCCGACCTGTCCCGCCGCGATTTCACGGTCAACGCGCTTGCGCTCGATCTCGGGACGGGTACGTTGCTCGATCCGTTCGGCGGCGTCGGCGATCTTCGGGACGGCCTGATGCGCGCCGTACGGAATCCGGCGGAGCGGTTCGCCGAGGACTATTCGCGCATGCTTCGCGGCATCCGTTTCGCCTGCCAGCTCGGTTTCGGCATCGAGCATGACACGTGGGAGGCGATGCTCCGGCTCATGCCGCGCCTCGACGAGACGAGGCCCGTCGACGGCGGCGGGCACGAGCGGGTCGTACCGTTCGAGACGGTGGCGAAGGAAGTGACGAAGGCTTTCGCCGCGGATCCTGCACACGCGCTCGAGCTTCTCGAGGGGAGCGGCGCGCTGTTCCGGCTGGTTCCCGAACTGGTTCCGCTCGCCAAGTGCGCGCAGTCGCCCGGGCAGCATTCGGAAGGCGACGTCTGGGCGCACACGCGCCTCGCTCTCGGCAAGCTCGCCGGCCCCGAGTTCGGGGAACTCTTTCCCGGCGAGACGCCTGACGCGGAAACGGCGATCGCGCTGCTCCTGCACGACGTCGCGAAACCGCAAACCGCCGCGCACGGCGCGGATCGCATCACTTTTTACGGTCACGCCGAGGCCGGTGCGCTGGTCGCGCGGCAGGTCGCCGAACGGCTGCATTTGGCCAGCGCCGGCGTGAGTCCCGAACGGGTCGCCTGGCTCGTGAAGATGCACCTCCTGCCCAATTCGGTGAACGTGCACGAGGTGCGCCGCACCACGCTCGTGAAGCATTTCCTTTCCGATCGCGCCGCAGGCCGCCGGCTCCTGCACCTCGCGTATGCCGATGCCGTGGCGAGCCTGCGGCCGGACGGCACGTCCGACCTGTCCGGCCTCCGCCGGCTCCTGTCGGCGCTTGCCGCGCTCGACCGGCAGACCGGCGGCCGCGGCGCGCCGCCGAAGCTCGCCTCCGGTCAGGACGTGATGGCCATCACCGGCATGGAGGCCGGGCCCGACGTCGGTCGGCTGCTCGAGGCGCTCAAGGAGGCGCAGCTGAGCGGCGAAGTCACGTCAGTGGAAGAGGCGCGTGATTTCCTGAAGGGCGCGCATTGAAAAAAGCCCGCAACGGCGGGCTTTTTTTGCGTCTTACTTTTTCCGTTTGAGCATCGCTTGGACGTCGGTCCAGCCTGCCTTGAGTTCGGCCTTCAGCTCCTTGAGCTCGGATTCGGAAAGCGCTTTCACGCCGCGGTACTCCGCGACCGTGGTGTCGACGATCGTTCCGTAGGCGGATTTCGTGAGTTTGCCGAGCTTCTTCGCGTGCGCCGCGACCTTGTCCTTGATGCGCATCGCCGCACGTTCGATGTCTGCCGTCTTCTTGCCCTTGTCTTGCATGCCGTGCAGGAGCGCCGCCACGGCGCCGAGCACCGCGCCGGCAGCGAGGCCCTTGACGAAACTCTTTTTGGTTCCCATAGGCGTAGTGATGATGAGTACGGCTTGAGCATAGCACGGCGTTGACGGTCCGTCGACGCGGCCGTACCGTGACCGTGCGCCCTGCGCGAAAGGATTTTCCGCCATGCGCGTTCCCGCACACGCGTTCTTTGTCATCGTCCTCCTCGCCGCCCCCGATGCCGACGCGCGCCCCAAGAAGAAACGGCCGCCCGCTCCGGCAAGCGACGCCTCGGTCCTCGCGGGATCGCCGTCAGCGCTCGCGGAGGAAAATCGCGTCGCCGACGAGTTCGGCCTCGCGCGCTTCAGGAATCTCGACGAGATTCGCGACCACATGAAGGACGGGCGTCTCGTCCCGATCAAGGACGACGGTCCCGTCACGGTCGACTCGCAGCTCGGCGAGCTCGATCCGGACAACGCGGCGCTCTACGCGCACGCCCGTCCATGGGTGAAGGAGTTTCTCCACGACCTCGCGGCCGACGTGGCGATGCCGGCGGGGGCGAAACTCCGCGTCACCTCGCTCTCGCGTACCGAGGAGTATCAGAAGAAGCTCCGCAGGCGCACCGCGGTCGCGGCGAGCGGCGTGACGCCGCAGAAGCGGTCGTCGCACCTCACCGGATCCACCGTCGACATCTCGACGAAGGACATGCCACCGGCGGTCCAGGCGTGGCTCCGCAGGAAGCTCGCCGACTTGGAACGGCGCGGCCTCATTCAGGCGACCGAGGAGAAGTGGGGAGCGCTCTGCTTCCACGTCATGGTCCGCCCCGACTACGCGGCGAAGAAATGACGACGACCCGCCTGTCCGGCGGGTCATTTTTTATCCACACCGGGGGACTGTCCCCGGTGTGGATAAGTCTGTCGTTTGACGCGACGGGGAAGCGTGTTACGCTATCTCCCATCATTATGGCCACCGCGTTTGTCACGACGACGACGACGACCACGACCACGACGACTTGTTCGGCGGGGTAGGTCGCTGCTGCGAGAACACGCACGCGAGACAGACACCCGCCACGCGAAGGCGGGCTTTTTAAAAGGTTGAGAGGTCAAAAGGTTTAAAGGTTGAGAGCGTCTCTCGGCCTCATGACCTCCCAACCTTTCACACTCTCGACATATGATCGTCATGAAATTCGGCGGCAGCTCCGTCGGCACGGCCGACGCCATCACGCAGGTCGCGGACATCGTCGCACGGTACCGTGACGTCCGCCCCGTCCTCGTCGTGTCCGCTCTACGCGGCGTGACGGACGAGTTGCTCGGACTCGCCGCGCTCGCCGCGAAGGGCGACGCTGCTGGCGCGGAGGCGGGCGCCGCATCAATCCTTGCGCGGCACGAGTCGGCGCTCGCGGCATTCGGCGAAAACGTTTCTGCGCTCGACGCGGTCCGCACGCTCGCGGGCGAACTCGCGTCGACGCTCCGTGCCGTCGCCGAAGCCGGAACGCTCGACGACCGCGCGTCGGACGCCGTCGTCTCCTTCGGCGAGCGGATGAGCGCGCCCGTCGTCACGGCGGCGCTCGTGGCGCGTGGCATCGCCGCTGTCGCCGTCGACAGTCGCGGCCTGATCGAGACCGATGACCGGTTCGGCGCGGCGAACGTGGATTTCAAGCGGACGTACGGCAAGGTTCGCGACGTCCTCGCGCCGCTCGTGGAGAAAGCCGTCGTTCCCGTCGTCACCGGATTCATCGGTGCCACGCCCAAGGGCGTCACGACGACGCTGGGTCGCGGCGGTTCGGACTACAGCGTCGCCATCGTCGCGGCCGGCCTCGCCGCGAAGGAAATCTGGATATGGAAGGAGGTCGACGGCGTGATGACCGCCGACCCCGCCATAATCCCGAACGCCGCGCTCATTTCTGACATCAGTTACGACGAAGCCGCCGAGATGTCCTACTTCGGCGCGAAGGTGCTCCACCCGAAGACGATGATTCCCGCGGTCGAGGCCGGCATTCCCATCAGGATGCGCAACACCTTCCGGCCCGACGCCCCCGGCACCGCGATCGGGAGCCGCACGTCCACCGCGCCGCATGGCGTGAAGGTCGTCACCGCGGCGAAAGGCCTCGCCATGGTGACGGTCGAGGGGCGCGGGATGGTCGGCATCGCCGGCTTCGCGGCGCACGTCTTCCGGGTCGCCGGTCGGGAGCGCGTGAACATCGTGATGTTCAGTCAGTCGTCGTCCGAGCAGAACATCTGCCTCCTCGTCGGGCGCGATTCCGCGGCCGCGTTCGCCGCCGCGCTCGATCGCGACTTGCGCGAGCACCTCGAGGCGCGGCTCGTCGACCGCATCGCGGTCGAGGGGCGCGTCGCCGCGGTCGCCATCGTCGGCGAGGGGATGCGCGGTTCGCCGGGCGTCGCGGGACGCCTGTTCACCGCAGTCGCGGCCGCGGGCGTGAACGTGCTGGCCATCGCCCAAGGGTCGTCTGAGCGCAACATCTCCTTCGTCGTCCGCGAATCGCAAGCCGACGCCGCCGTGCGCGCCGCGCACGAGGCCTTCGCCCTTCATGCATTATCCCTTCCCGTATGCGCGTGATACCCGTCGTCATCATCGGCAAAGGCAACGTCGGTCGCGCGTTCATCCGGCAGATCGCGGAAACGCATGAGGCGTTCCTGCGCCGCGGCGTCGATATCCGCGTCACGGGCATCGTCGGCAGGACGACCGCGATTTACATCCCGCAGGGGATTCCCGTGTTCGACCTGAACGGCATCGCCGAGGGGCGAGCGCGGTTCGAACTCCGTCCTGCCGGCGCCGGATCAGGCAGTTGGGACGACGTGACCGCGAGCGTCGCCGGCATGGATGCCGAGGGGCAGGTCGTCGTCGACATGACCGCCGAAAGGAACCACGAGGCGCACGCGACCTGGCTCCGCCGCGGCTGGCACGTGATCAGCGCGAACAAGAAGCCGCTCACCGCGCCGCTCATCCAGTACGACGCCATCGTGGCCGCGCAGGCCGACCCGAACGGTCCCGCCTACCGCTACGAATCAACCGTCGGGGCGGGGCTCCCCGTCGTCAGCACGCTCCGTGACATGCTCCTTTCCGGCGACGCCGTCATCGAGGTCCGCGCGGCGATGTCGGGGACGCTCGGCCACCTTTTCGCGGAGTGCGGCAAGGGCGTCCCGTTCGCGCTCGCCGTTCGTGACGCGAAGACGCGCGGGTACACCGAACCTGACCCGCGCGAGGACCTGTCCGGCGCGGACGTGTGCCGCAAGGCGCTCATCCTTGCGCGCTTGCTGGGTCACCGCATCGATCTTGAGAGCGTTACGGCAGAAAGCCTGGTTCCCGAAGCGCTTCGCGAAGGCGGCGCGGACGCCTTCCTCGACGGCCTCTCCGAGCACGGCCGCGAATTCGACGAGCGCGTGAAGTCCGCGGCGAGGCGCGGGCATGCCCTGCGCTACCTTGCCACGCTCACGCCGGATGCCGTCCGTGTCGGCATCGAGGAAGTCCCGAGCGGTTCCGGATTCGGCGCGCTCGAAGGGCCGGAAAACATGTTCGTCATCCGCAGTCGCCGGTACAACGCGCTGCCGCTCGTCATCAAGGGGCCGGGCGCGGGCGCGGAAGTGTCGGCTGCGGGCGTCTTCTCGGACCTGCTGCGCGTCGGCGGATTCTGACCGGCAATCCTATGGAAAAAAAACATTGGCGCGTGGGAATCCTCGGCGCGACCGGCACGGTCGGACAAAGGATGCTCGCGCTGCTCGACAATCATCCTTGGTTCTCGGTGACCGCGCTCGCCGCATCCGAGCAGTCCGCCGGCAAGCCGTACGCCGAGGCCGCGGCCTGGCAGCTCGACCAGCCGATGCCCGACTGGGCGAAAGGCATGGTGGTACGCGAGTGCACGCCCGGCCTCGATTGCGATTTCGTGCTCTCGGGCCTCGATAACGCGGTCGCGGGGGAAATCGAAGCGTCCTTCGCCGAAGCCGGGTATCCCGTCATCTCGAACGCGAAGAATCACCGGATGGAGCCAGACGTGCCGCTTGTCATCCCCGAAGTGAACGCCGACCATCTTGGCGCCGTCGCGCGGCAGAAGGCGAATCGCGGCTGGCGCAGGGGATTCATCGTCACGAACCCGAACTGTTCGACCGTCGGTCTCGTTTGCGCGCTCAAGCCGCTCCAAGACGCGTTCGGCGTGACGAAAGTCCTCGTCACTACGATGCAGGCGATTTCCGGCGCGGGCTATCCGGGCGTGCCGTCGCTCGACATCCTCGACAACGTCGTGCCGTTCATCAAGGGGGAGGAGGAAAAGATGCAGGCGGAGACGCTAAAGCTCCTTGGGCGGTACGACGGCGAACGGTTCGCGGACGCGGACATCGCCGTCTCGGCGCACTGCAACCGCGTGCACGTCCGCGACGGTCATCTCGAGTGCGTGTCCGTGGAACTCGGCGCGCGGGCGTCGGCCGAGGACGTCCTCGCGGCGTGGCGCTCGTACGTCCCGTCCGTCGCGGCGCTCGGATTGCCGAGCCTTCCGACGCCGTTCGTCGTCGTGCGCGAGGAGGAAAACCGTCCGCAGCCGCGGCGCGACCGCGACGCGGGCAGGGGAATGGCGGTGAGCGTCGGTCGGCTTCGCAAGTGCCCGATACTCCAGTGGAAATTCGTCGTCCTGTCGCATAATACCGTCCGTGGCGCGGCCGGTGCCGCCGTTGCCGACGCGGAGTTGCTCGCGGCACGGGGACTGCTCTGAAAATATTATGACGCACGCGCTTTTCATCTACGGCACGCTCCGCGAACCGGCCGTCCAGGAGGAAGTGTTCGGACGCAGGCTCGAGAGCCGTTCCGACCATCTCGACGGATACGGCCTGACGCAAATCACGGTCGAGGGCAGGAATTATCCCGACCTCGTCATCGAGGAAGACGCGGCCGTGAAGGGCGACGTCGTCGACGTGTCCGATGACGAGTTGCGGCGCGCGGACGAGTATGAGACGTCGGCGTACGAGCGACGGGCGTTCGTCCTCGCGAGCGGCACGGTCGCGTTCGCGTACGTCGGTAGGCGGCCCGGCAGTGAGGTGACGGACGAAGAAAAAAGGACCGCATGAAGCGGTCCTCGGAATCGCCGTCGGCGACGGTCAGCCCGGCGGCCAAACCTCCCCGATGACGTCGTTGACGATGTTGCCGACGTCTTCGCGGATCTCCTCGAGATCGGCGGCCATCTGCGCGGCGTCGTTCAGCCGAAGCTCCTCCTCGACCGAACGGTACTCGGCCGGATCGGGGAACTCGCGCCGGAACGCGTGGACGAACTGCGCGAGCAGCGGTTCCTCGTCGGTGACGCGGTTCACGTAGCTCGTGATCCGGTTCCGGAACGCCTCCGGCGTCGTGGTACGGCGCAGGAACGCGCGCCAGGCGTTCTCGTCGAGGTCTTCGAGGAGCAGGTCGTTTTCCGCGACGAAGCCGGCGAGCGCCTCGGCGTCGCGGCGCAGCGCCGCCGTCGGTTCCGTGCAGTACCGCGCCGCGGCCGGAGCGCAGGCGCGCACGAAACCGACGAGTCCGGCGCGTTCGATGCGCAGGCGCCGGGCGGCGTCCTCGCCCTCCTTGCCCGCGTTCATCGCTTCCGCGATGCGTCCGGCGAGCGGGCCGAAGAGCCGTTCCGCCTCGTCCGGCGTGACGAGGAGGGCGGCCGACCGCGTTCCCGCGGCGTCGGCGACGGCGATGTCGGTCAGTCGGCTGACGAAGGCCTTGCGCGCCGCCGTGCACGCCTCGTCGATCTCCTCCCGCTCGTCCTCGTAATCGTCCGAGGGGATGAAAAGCAGGCTTTCCTTGAGCCGCCACCCGACGATCGTGCGGATCATGTCGATTCCCAGTGCCGTTCGGCTGTCCATCGCGCGCTCCTTTTTTGCAGAGAACGTGCCCTTTCGGGCGCGAGGAGTATGCGCGTTTACGCCGAAAAAGTCAATAATCCCCCCGCTTTGAGGGGCGTTGACGGCCTTCCCCCACGGCGTCACGCTGAAGGCATACTCATTAACCCTTTCCGTATGCACAAGGAAAAGCTGTTCACCTACGGGACGCTTCGCGACGGAGACATCGGACGTGCGCTCTTCGGCGGGCGGCCGGAGCGCGTTCCCGACGTCCTTGAGGGGTACGCGAAAACGACGACGACCATTCAGGGGATGGCCTATCCCAACATCGCCCCCGCGGGCGGCATGTCGGTCGCGGGGGACGTCATCGACGTCGACGAGGAGACGCTGCGGCGCGTCGACGGGTATGAGTCGGAAACGTACCAGCGCATGCGGGTGCATCTCGCGAGCGGGACGAAGGCATGGGTATACATAAGGGAATGAAAGGACGTCTTGATCACGTATCAGCGTTCGCCCCGGCGACCGTCGCCAACGTCGGTCCGGGGTTCGACGTTTTCGGGTTCGCGCTGGAGGGCCGTGGCGACGTCGTGGCCGCGGCCCGTTCGACTCGTCCGGGCGTGCGGCTCGTCGGCGTCGAGGGCGACGGCGGAAAGCTTTCCCGTGACGCGCGCAAGAACGTCGCGTCGGCGGTCGTCGCGCTCGCGTTCCGTCGCGCCGGCGTGCGGTTCGGCGCTGATGTCCGTTTGACAAAGGGGTTGCCCCTCGGGAGCGGGCTCGGCTCCTCATCCGCTTCAGCGGCCGCCGCCGCGGTCGCCGCGAACGCGCTCCTCGGCGGACGGTTCGACGATGACGGACTTCTTGACCTCGCTCGCGAGGGCGAGCGTATCGCCTGCGGCGTCGCGCATGCAGACAACGTCGCGCCCGCGCTGTTCGGCGGGTTTTGCGTCATCCGTCCGGGGGATCCGCCCGAGGTCGTCCGTCTCGTGCCGCCGAAAACGTGGCAGGTCGTCGTCGTGAGCCCCGCGCTGACGCTTGAAACCAAGGCTTCGCGAGCGGCTCTCCCGAGAGCCGTGCCGCTCGCCGTCATGGCTGCGACCGCCGCGAACACGGCCACCGCCGTCGCAGCCATATATAGGAAGGACTTGGCCTTATTCGGCCGTGCGGTCATGGCCGATGCCGTTGCCGCGCCGGTCCGTCTTCGTCTTATCCGCGGCGGCGCAGAGGTCATCCGCGCCGCGCTCGCCGCCGGCGCCGCTTGTGCCTCGGTCTCCGGCGCCGGTCCCGCGCTTTTCGCTTTGACTGATGGGCCGGCCCGTGCGAAGGTCGTCGCGAGGATGATGCGGGCCGCTTGGCGGAAAACCGGCATCCCCTCCGATGTCATCGTGAGCCGAGTCGGCGCCGGTGGCGCTCGGACGATTGAAAGGAGTTAGCGATGGAGCTGACGTCACGCCTCGCGTGCGTTCTTTGCACGGACACGTATCCGCTCGACGGCGACCGTTACGCCTGCGACTGCGGCGGCCTGCTCGACGTCGTTCATGACTGGTCCGCCCTGCGCTACCGCGGAGACTCGCTCCGCGCCATGTTCGCCATCCGTCGGTGGCATCTCGAGTCGCCGGCGGACCAGAGCGGCGTCTGGCGCTTCCGCGACCTCGTAATGCCCGGCCTCGCCGATGACGAACTCGTCATGCGCGCGGAAGGTAACACCCGGTTCTATGAGTTCGCGAGGACCAACCGCTGGCTCGGCCTCCCTGGCGCGCGCTTCAAGCACGAGGGGGAGAACCCGACCGGCTCCTTCAAGGACCGCGGCATGACCGTCGCGATGACGTGGGCGAAGCGGTGCGGGGCGAAAATCGTCGCGTGCGCCTCGACCGGCAACACCTCTGCGTCCGTCGCGTCCTATGCGGCGCTCGCGGGCATCCCGTCCGTCATCCTCATCTCCGAGAAGGGGACGGCGCTCGGCAAGGTCGCGCAATCGCTCGCCTACGGTGCCACGACGGTGAAGGTCCGCGGCGACTTCGACGACGCGCTGAAGCTCCTGCTTTCGGCGCGGGAACGGTTCGGGCTCACGGTGATGAATTCCGTGAATCCCGTCCGGCTCGAAGGCCAGAAGACCGTGATGCTCGAGGCGTTCGAGCAGATGAAATGGGTCGCGCCCGACTGGATCGTCGTTCCTGCCGGAAATCTCGGCAACGCGGCGGCGTTCGGGAAGGCGGTGAAGGAAGCGCGCGAGCTCGGGCTCATCTCCCGCGTTCCACGCATCGCCATGGTGCAGGCGGCCGGAGCGAACCCGCTATGGCTCGCGCAGCACATGCACGACGGCTGGAAGAAGCGGGTCGTCCGCGCCGAGACGATCGCGACGGCGATCAAGATCGGCGCGCCGGTCAACTTCGACAAGGCGGTCCGCACCATCCGCGAGACCGACGGCGTCGTGGTGCAGGTCGACGACCGCGAAATCATGGACGCGAAAGCCGTCCTTGATGCCGACGGCGTCGGCGCGGAACCGGCCTCGTGCGCCGCGGCCGCGGGACTCAAGAAGCTCGCCGACGTCGGCCTCGTGCGCCGCGGGGATTCCGTCCTCGCCGTGCTCACCGGGCACATGCTCAAGGATCCCGACGCGACCGTCGGCTATCACTCGGGCGCGCTCCCCGGCATCCCGCCCTCTCGCGCGAACGCGCCCGTGGTCATCGATCCGGACCTCGCGTCGTTCGAGCGCGTCCTCGCCCGTCTGGGCGGAACATAAAACGCCCCCGCACGAAGCGGGGGTTTTTCATTCGAGCCGGGCCGCGATGAGGCGGAAAAGGCGGGTGGCCTGCGCATGCGACAGATGCCGCATCATCAGTTTTTCGAGTCGCAGCACCTCGCGCTCTTCGGTCTTGTGGCGGCCGGGACCGAAGCGGTCGCCGACGATGACGTGGAGGCACTCGTGAAGCGCGGTCGAAAGGATGTCGTTGCGCAGGTCGATGGTAATGACCTGCGCCTCGTCGTCGACCGTGCCGATCGAGGTCGTGGGCACGCCGAGCGCGCCGCACAGTTTGCCGTTGCCGTGCATCCGCACGAGGCGGACGCGCCACTCGTCGGATCGGAGGATGGCGTATGTCCTGCCGAGCAGGCGGTAATGCAGGCGGCGCTCACGGAGCGCCCGCGGGGAGCGCTTCTTCACGGTTCACCTCGGCCAAAAAAGGGCTTGGATGCATCGTTCCAGAGGGCGCGGGGAAAGGCAACTGCCCGCTTCTTGCGGCTACGACGACCGATGGTATACTTACCGTCGACCTATGGCAGCCGACATCGTCAGCGCCGAGACAGCGCGCAAGTACCTGAAGGACGTCGAGCCGATGTGGCGCGCGTTCTGGTTCCACATGCATCTCGTGGCGAAGAACCTCGAGGAATTCGGCGTCGGCGTCGGCACCGTCAGCGACGAAGTTTTCGCCTACCACGTGAGCGGTCAGAAGAACGACCTGTCACGATGGGTCATCGAAGTCGTCGGCGACAGCGAACTCGGCGCACGGCTCGCGAGCGTCAAAAACCAGCATGAGGCCGCGGCGACGGTGCGGGCGCGTCTCGACGAGCTCAAGGCCGCAGCCGGCGCGTGAACCCGAATTCCCCCCATCTTTCACTCACGTAACCCATGAGCGGACACGCGAACAGTATGGCGGCGTCGTTGAATTGCTCGGTTTGCGACCACGAGCACAAGGAAGACGGTACGTGCGATTGCGGCTGCGAGGCCGAACAGCAGGTCGGCCAGTTCTGCTGGAACTGCGGCCATGCCGAGCATTTTGAGCGCGCCTGCAAATGCGGCTGTACCGGATAAAACAGGTTTAGAGGTGAGAGCTTCAGAGGTTAGAGCGCTCTAACCTTTAAGCTTTGATACTCTGACCTTTGAACTATATATGGGAAAAGAACTCGTCCTCGACATCGAGACCGCCAATAGTTTCGCCGACGTCGGCAAGTACGACCCGACGCTGCTCAAGGTCTCGCTCGTCGGCGTGTACGATTACGCGACCGACAAATACGAGTCGTACATGGAACCGGACCTGCCGAAACTGTGGCGCGCCATGGAAGCGGCCGACCGTATCATCGGGTATAACATCATCGGTTTCGATTTTCCGGTGCTGAATACCTACTATCCCGGCGACCTGATGAAGTTTCCGATGCTCGACATCATGGCCGAGATCGAGAAGAAGATCGGCTTCCGCGTGAAGCTCGACGACGTCGCGCATGCCTCGCTCGGCGTCGGCAAGTCGGGGAACGGCCTTCAGGCGATCGAGTTTTTCCGCCGCGGCGAAATCGACAAGCTGCGCGACTACTGCCTGCAGGACGTGAAAGTCACGAAGGAAGTGTACGAATTCGGGCTCGCGAACAAGCACGTGCGGTACAAGGATCGCATGGGCCAGCAGGTGCAGGTGCCGATCGACTTCAACCCGCTCGCGGAGAAAAAACCGATCAGCCTCACGCTGCCGTTCTAGCGTGACAAGAGAAGCCACCCGGACGCGGGTGGCTTTTTTGCGCTCGATGAAGGCGTAAATTTGTGTCGTTTTTTGTACGGAGGGTTATCCACAAGCAACACAACATCTTGTGGTATACTCGGACTAACAGACACAATTAGTTGTGGATAAGGAGGGTTGCTCATGGTGAGAACCCGCGCTACTCTACACCAGCAATTTTTCGAAAAATTTTTCACCCGTGCGAACTATGTCCAACTCCGTCCCGCTCCCGACGCGCCAAAAGGCCGCAGACCGCGTTCACGAGGCCAATGTCGTCGCGTCGATTCTTGAACAGCTCCCCGACCTCACCAAGGTGACGCAGGTCAAGAAGCGTGACGGCAGTCTCGTGGCATTCGCGCCGGAGAAGATTGGCATGGCGCTCCAGGCCGCGCTCAAGGACGCGGGCGTCAGGGACGAGTCGGTCCTCGCGCGGTGCACGCACCAGGCGCTCATGCGCATCGACCGCGAGTTTGACGGCCATGCCATCCCGACGACCGAGGACATCGCCCGCACGGTCGCGCTCGTCCTTATCGACAACAACCTGCCGTTCGCGGTGAAGAAGTACTTCCAGTCCATCGCCACCGTGACGCCCGCGGGCCGCGTGGTGAGTAAGGGCGTCCATTTCCGCCGCCGGTTCACGCGCGTCGGCGTGCATCCGTACGAGGAGATCGAGTGGGAAAACCGCGATGCCGTCATCACGAACGAGAAGGGCAAGGTCGTGTTCGAGCAGCGCGGCGTCGAAGTACCGAAGTCGTGGAGCCAGTCGGCGACGAACATCGTCGTTTCCAAGTATTTCCGCGGCGAGATCGGCAAGCCCGAGCGCGAGACGTCGGTCAGGCAGATGGTGGACCGCGTGGCGCAGACCATCACCGCGTGGGGCCGTCAGGGCGGCTATTTCTCGACCGAGGACGACGCCGAAACGTTCGAGGCCGAACTGACCCACATCCTCGTGAACCAGAAGGCCGCGTTCAACAGCCCGGTCTGGTTCAACGTCGGCGTAAATCCCAAACCGCAGTGCTCGGCCTGCTTCATCAACTCGGTGAAGGACGACATGCGGTCCATCCTGAACCTCGCCGTCACCGAAGGCATGCTCTTCAAGTACGGCTCCGGCACCGGATCCAATCTCTCGACGCTCCGCTCGTCTAAGGAGAAGCTCGCCAACTCGAGCGGCAAGTCGTCCGGCCCCGTCTCCTTCATGAAGGGGTTCGACGCGTTCGCCGGCGTCATCAAGTCGGGCGGCAAGACGCGCCGTGCCGCGAAGATGGTCATCCTGAACGTCGATCATCCGGACATCGAGGAATTCGTCGCCTGCAAGGCCAAGGAGGAGAAGAAGGCGCACCACCTCATCGCGGCGGGTTATGACAGCTCGCTCGACGGCGACGCGTACGGCTCCATCTACTTCCAGAACGCCAACAACAGCGTCCGCGTCACCGACGACTTCATGCGCGCGGTGATGGAGGATCGCGATTGGGAGACCAAGGCCGTCACGTCCGGCGATACCGTCGACACGGTCCGTGCCAAGGACCTGATGCGCAAGATTTCGCAGGCGGCGTGGGAATGCGGCGACCCCGGCCTGCAGTACGATTCGACCATCAACCGCTGGCATCCGACCCCGAATTCCGGCCGCATCAACGCGTCGAACCCGTGTTCGGAGTACATGTTCCTCGACGATACCGCCTGCAACCTCGCGTCACTCAACCTGATGAAGTTCCGCCGCGACAACGGCGACTTCGACGTCGAGGCGTACAAGCATACGGCCGAGGTCGTCATTTCGGCCATGGAAATCGTCGTCGGCTTCTCGAGCTACCCGACCCCGGCCATCGAGGAGAACAGCCTCGACTTCCGTCCGCTCGGCATCGGTTACGCCAACCTCGGCGCGCTTCTGATGTCCAAGGGCCTCGCCTACGACTCCGAGGAGGGTCGCAACTACGCCGCCGCGCTCACCGCGCTCCTGTCCGGACAGGCGTACTACCAGTCCGCGAAAATCGCCGAGGCGCTCGAGCCGTTCCGCTACTACCGCCTCAACGAGAAGCCGTTCCTCAAGGTCATCGGCATGCATCGCGATCATGCCTACGCCATTCCGGCGAAAGGCGTCCCGACCGACCTCCTGAACGAGGCGCGCCGCTCCTGGGACAACGCGCTCGAGGAGGGCATGGCGCACGGCTTCAAGAACGCGCAGATTTCCGTGCTCGCGCCGACCGGAACGATCGGCTTCCTGATGGACTGCGACACCACCGGCGTCGAGCCCGACATCGCGCTCGTGAAGTACAAGTGGCTCGTCGGCGGCGGTCTCATGAAGATCGTGAACACGACCGTTCCCGAAGCGCTCGCCCGGCTCGGCTACGACGAGGCGCAGTGCCGCGACATCCTCGAGTACATCGACAAGAACGACACCATCGAGGGCGCGCCGCACCTCAAGGAGGAGCACTTGCCGGTGTTCGATTGCGCCTTCAAACCCGCCAAGGGCAAGCGGTCCATCAACTACATGGGGCACATCCGCATGATGTCCGCCGTCCAGCCGTTCCTCTCCGGCGCCATTTCGAAGACGGTCAACCTGCCGAGCGAAGCGACCGTGCAGGACGTCGAGGACGCGTACGTCGAGGGGTGGAAGCTCGGCCTCAAGGCGATCGCCATCTACCGCGACGGGTCGAAGGGCCAGCAGGTGCTCACGACGACCGCGGAGAAGAACGCGGACAAGAAGGCCGCGCCCGCGCCGGCGGCGCAGGTCGAGACGAAGATCGAATACCGCCCGCTCCGCCGCCGCCTCCCCGACGAGCGCCGCTCGGTGACGCACAAGTTCTCCGTCGGCGGCCACGAAGGCTATATCACCGTCGGCCTGTACGACGACGGCGAGCCGGGCGAGCTGTTCATCCGCATGGCCAAGGGCGGGTCGGTCGTATCCGGCCTCATGGACGCCTTCGCCACGTCGACCTCCATCGCGATGCAGTACGGCGTGCCGCTCAAGGTGCTCGTCAACAAGTTCGTCCACGTCCGCTTCGAGCCGTCCGGCTTCACCTCGAACGCCAACATCCGCATCGCCAAGTCCATCGTCGACTACCTCTTCCGCTGGATGGCGATCAAGTTCCTCTCGCCCGAGGACCAGCGCGCCGTCGGCGTGAACCTGGAGGCGCCGACCATCGGCGAACAGGGGGAGAAGGACGTCGCCGCCTCGGCCGACGTCCCGCCCACCGCGAGCATCGACCCCGAGCACTCGAACGGCGGCGCGGCCGCGGCCCAGCTCCAGATCGGCGACGCCGTCGAAAGGGCCCGGACCGCGAATGCCTTGACAATGAGCTTCGACGTCTCCTCGGACGCTCCCGCATGTGACACTTGTGGTGCTATAATGGTGAGGAACGCGGCTTGCTATAAGTGCCTTAACTGCGGCTCTACGTCGGGATGTTCCTAGACGGCGGCCCGCATCTCTGGCGCACCGCGTCGTTGCGGGGTCCCCGTCGAGGCTCGGCGTACGTCGAGTACGCCTGCGCCCCGACTGCACCCCGCGCCTAGCGGTGCATCCAGAGCTGCGACCCGGTACCTCCCGTCAGTCCATCCCGTGCGTCAGCAAAGCTGATACGGCGGCGAGTCTCCCGCACTACTGCGGGAGACCCCGCGCCACCCTGGCAAAAGGTCGGGGTCGCGGGGCCCTCCACGATGCGTATGATTCATTCATCGTAAAGGAGGTGGTCACATCTACGGCGCCCGGTCCGCAAGGATCGGGCGTCGTGTTGTCCACAGCGCTTATGGAACGCAGGTCATCAGCGACGCCGAAATCCACGGGTCTCATTCAGGTCTACACTGGCAATGGGAAGGGCAAGACGACCGCGGGCCTCGGGATGGCGCTGCGCGCCGTCTCGCAAGGGATGAAGGTCGCCATCGTCCACTTCGACAAGGGCGGCGACCATTATGCCGAGCGTAAGATTATCGCCGAGCGGTTTCCCGAAATCGCGCTTCATGCCACGGGCCTCGACCGCATCGACCCCGTGACCGGCCGGTTCCGTTTCGGCGTGACGCCGGAGGATAAGGCCGAAGCCGAGCGCGGCCTCGGAATCGTCCGCGGCATTTTCGCGAATGGGGAGCACGGCCTCGTCATCCTCGACGAAATCAACACGACGGTGACGCTCGGGATGCTGGCCGAGGAAGACGTGCTTGCCGTCATCCGATCGAAACCCGCGGAGACCGAACTCGTGCTGACCGGACGCGACGCGCCCGAGTCCTTCCGCGAACTTGCCGACCTCGTGAGCGACGTGTCGCTCGTGAAACATTACTTTTACCACGGCGTTCCGGCGCGGTTCGGTTTGGACTACTGATATCCACAACGGGGACTGTCCCCATTGTGGATAAAGTTGCGTTTTCAGGGGCTTCTCGTAAGGTAGGGGGAGCTCTTTTTCGACGGAGAAAACGATGAGCGGCAAAGTGCGTCCCGTCATTTTTTTGGTCGGTGCCGTCGGCTTCGCCTGCCTCGGGTATGCGTTCGCTTCCGCGGTCAAGAACGGTTTCGCGCTCAGTTGGGAAGGGGATTGGGATCCCGTCGTCGTCGGTCTCGTCGGTGTCGCGCTTCTCGCGCTCGCGTCGACGATCGGCGCGGTCATTAGGATGGTCGGCGGTGGCCGGACGGAAAATCTGACGCGTTCGGTGCTTCGCGCGCTGGCCGTCACGGTACTTTCGTTCCTGCAGTTCGCCGGAGTGTTCCTCGTGATGTGGGGACTCATCCTGTTCCTCGCATTCGAGAATGCGGGGGAGAGCGGCATGATGCCGCTCGTCGTGACGATCGTCGGGGTCGTTTCGAATCGCGGCGCGACGGCGCTCCTGCCGTACGTCCGGCCGCGCCGACCGAGAAAAGAAACGTTCGTCGCGACGATGGAGGACGATCATGCGCCGTAAACGGCCCTCGTGGCCGGACATCCTGCTCGCGGTCCTGCTCGCCTTCGGTGCGGCGCTTACCGCGTCCGGCGGCCTGCGACTGCTCCGCGATCCGAGCGACGTCGCCGGAGAAAACGCGTTCGTCATCGGCGTCGGCATGCTCCTGCCGCTCCTCGCGATCCTCGGCTTGCGCCTTCTTCCCGCGCCGCGCCGGGAGTAGATTCGACCCACCGTGTCCGGTGGGTTTTTCGTTGTGGATAAAACTACGTTATGTAGTGATAAGAACGACATTATTTTTGCTTATATAAGCAAAAATAATGTTCGGCACTTTGCCAACTTGTCCTATCGGGAGTATACTTTCGCCAATGAATTCTTAACGCCATTTGCCATGACAGAGCATAAGAATCCGATGGCGACAGCCTACGTCGTCATCGCGCTCGTCATCGCTGCCGGCGTGTCGTCGCTTTTCGGTTTCCTCGGCGGCATTGTCGGCGCGAACCGCGAGCTTTCCGCTTCGTTGTTGACCTCGCTTTCTCCGCAGCTCGGTGAACGTTACCGTGCCGGCGTCGGCGCTCCGGAGGAGCCGCGCGCCGCGCAGCCGCCTGCCGCGGCGCGGGAATCGGAGGAGGAGATGACGGTCGCCACGGTCGCGAAATCTTCTCCGGCGGTCGTGTCGATAGTCGTCGCGAAGGACATGCCGGTGTACGAGCAGTACAACGTCAATCCGTTCGGTAACGACGATTTCTTCCAGCAGTTCTTCGGCGACAACCCCGCGTTCCAGATGCCGCAGGTGCGGCAGAAGGGCACGGAGAAGAAGGATATCGGTGCGGGGACCGGTTTCATCGTCACGGATGACGGCTACATCGTCACGAACCGGCATGTCGTGCTCGATGAGACCGCCGAATATACCGTCGTCCTGCAGGACGGGGCGAAGCACGACGCGAAAGTCATCGGCCGCGATCCGTCGAATGACATCGCCGTGCTGAAAATTGAGGCGACCGGCCTGCCGCACCTCGATTTTGGCGACTCCGACGCGATCAAGGTGGGCCAGCGCGTCATCGCCATCGGGTACGCACTCGGCCAGTTCGGCAACACGGTCTCGACCGGCGTCGTGTCGGGCCTCAAGCGATCCATCCAGGCCTCGAACGGCATGGCGAAACCAGAGGACCTCTACGACGTCATCCAGACCGATACCGCCATCAATCCGGGAAACTCCGGCGGGCCGCTCCTCAACCTGAAGGGCGAAGTCATCGGCGTGAACGTCGCCATCGTCCAGGGGTCGCAGAACATCGGTTTCGCGCTGCCGGCGAACGACGTGAAGCGCGTCATCGAGACGGTGAAGACCGGCGGAAAAATCACCCGCGCCTGGCTCGGCGTGCGCTACGTGATGGTCAGCAAGGACATCAAGAAGCAGAACCAACTCTCCGTCGATTACGGCGCGCTCGTCGTGCGCGGCGAGACGCAGACCGACCTCGCCGTGTCGCCGGGGTCGCCGGCGGACGTCGCGGGCATCGAGGAGAACGACATCATCCTCGAGGCGGGCGGCAAGAAGCTCACCGAGGAGTATCCGCTCGCGGTGGCGATTCGCGGATACGGTCCCGGTGACAAAGTGACGCTCAAGGTGCTGCACAAGGGCAAGGAGAAAACGGTCGACGTCACGCTTGCGGAAAGGAAGTAGGAAAAAGAAAACCGTCCCGCGTGATCGCGGGACGGTTTTTCGTTCAAAGGCCGAGGGCGCGGAGGAACCTGCCGAACGGCGTGAGGACGCTCGGATCGGGCGGCATCGCGGCCGGCGCCTGTTCGTACGGCAGGCGGTCGCGCCGGCCGTTCGCCTTCGTCGCCCAGTCGAGCAGCGCGGCGCGGACCGCATCCGCGAACAGGAACGGCAGGCCGTTGCAGCCCGGCTGCCACGGAACCTTCTCGGCGGCAACGAACGCCTCGTCGCGCATTGCCGCCGCCTGCACCGCGGTCTTGCCGACGAGCGCGTTGGCGGCGAGCGCGGACAGCGAACGGCAGCCGAGCTCTCCGGTTTCGTCATTCGCCGTGTAGCAGCGGACGTCGATGATGCGGTCGATCGTCGGGCCGGAGTACCCGTCCCCGTTCGGCCATTCTTGCGCGATTTTCAGCTGAAGGGCGACGCGTCGCCGGAAGAGGTAACTGTTGCGTTCGTCGGCGGTGCCGACCGACGCGTCGTGTCGGTCGAACCAGCCGTCTCCCACGTGGGAGCGGACGTCGGTGGGCGCGGCGAGGGCGAGTTTCATCGGTACGGTTCTCCTTTCGAAGGAACGACGCGGAACCGTACAACGATTCGTCCGCCGCGTCAATCCGGACAATAAAAACCGCGCGGATCCGCGCGGTCGGCCTCGTGGCGCTCGTCAGGTATCGAACGGGTCGCGCGCCCGCGCATGCCCGTCTTCGGCGACGGGAGTAGCGGGATATTCCGGCGGCAGCGGCGCGCGTTCGGCATCGGGAGCGGCCGGTCCCTTCGGGACGGCGGCCGCCTGCCGCGTTTTGCGTTTGGCGCGGTAGTCCGCGATGGCCGCCTTCACCGCGTCCTCGGCGAGCACCGAACAGTGGATTTTCACGGGAGGCAGCGACAGCTCCTCCGCGATGTCGCGGTTCGTGATGCGCTCCGCGTCCTCGATCCGCCGCCCCTTCACCCACTCGGTGACGAGCGACGAGCTGGCGATCGCCGAGCCGCAGCCGAATGTCTTGAATTTCGCGTCGGCGACCACGTCGCCGCGCGTGATCACGAATTCGCCGTGCCCGCACGGAAGCGAGAACGACGCCGGTACCGCGCCCGCGACACGCGTCTCGCCGTGGCAGGTCGTGCACCTGACGCCGACGATCCGTTCTTCTATGCGGAGTTGGAGCCGCATCACGTCGCCGCAGGCGGGCGCGCCGACGAGCCCCGTACCGACGTCGGCGGCGGTTTTGTCGAGCGTTCCGACGTTCCGCGGATTCTCGAAATGGTCGGTGACCTTGTCCTTGTACGGCATGACTTCTCCTTGCGAAAGGGCGACGGCGGCACGATACGCTTAAGGCGGACCCGAGTCAATCAGGCCGGCCGAGATGCGCCGCACGCGGCCGGGAAAGGTGACGACCCTTGCCTCAATCTGTTAGAATGGAGGCGATGAAGCGCATCGTGAAAAAATTCCCCTTCAGTACCGTCGCCGCGGCGATTCTGCTCATGCTCGTCGCGACGCTTTTCGCCACGCGCGCGGCGCTCGTGCGGTATGCGTTCGCGCCGACGGACAGCGATCTCGACCTCGGGTACGTCCTCGAGGACGACGCCTCCGCGGATTCGGCCGCTGTCGCGCCGTCACGGGATCGTCCCGTTGTTACCGTCGCCGAGGGGATGCACGTGCCGTGGGAGGTGGCGTTCTTGGCGGACGGCGGCATGATCGCGACGGAGCGCGACGGCCGCCTTTGGCGCGACGGTAATCCGCCGACTTCAGTCGCCGTACCCGGCGTCGTCGAAATCAGCGAGGGGGGACTGCTCGGTCTCGCCGTCCCGCCGGGCGGCGCGGGGGACCGCATCTACCTGTACTACACCGCGCGCGCGAAGTCGGGCGCGGCGACGAACCGCGTTTCGAGCTTCCGGTACGCTGACGGCGCGCTGTCCGACGAGAACGTCGTCGTCGACGGCATTCCGGCCGGCAACTACCATGACGGCGGACGCATCGCGTTCGGTCCGGACGGAAAACTCTACGTGACGACGGGCGACGCCGGCGACGGCAACCGCAGCCAGGACAAGAACTCGCTCGCCGGCAAGATTCTCCGCGTGAATCCCGACGGCTCCGTCCCCGAGGACAATCCGTTCGGCAACGCTGTGTGGTCATACGGCCATCGCAATCCGCAGGGACTCGCGTGGGACGACCGCGGGCGTCTCTGGGCTACCGAACACGGCCGTTCCGGCGCGAAGAGCGGCCTCGACGAGCTGAACCTGATCGTGAAGGGCGGCAATTACGGCTGGCCCGTGATCGAGGGCGACAAGGCGCGCGAAGGAATGATCCTTCCGGTGAGGCATTCCGGGGAAAAGGAGACGTGGGCGCCGTCCGGCATGGCATTCGCCGACGGCAGCCTCTGGTTCGCCGGTTTGCGCGGCTCGTCGCTGTACCAGGCGGAAATCGCCGATGACGGCGGCGTGAAACCGTTGCGCGCGCACCTGCGGAACGAGTTCGGACGGCTCCGTGCCGTGGTACGCGGTCCGGACGGCGCGCTCTACGTCTCGACGTCGAACGACGACGGACGCGGCACGGTCCGCGCCGGCGACGATCGCATCCTCCGCGTCATTCCTTCGCTATTCAACGAATAGGCCTTTAACGCCCTGACCGGGCACAACGCGTATGCCACCCAAGAAGAAAAACGAAGTCAAAGACGTCTCGGCGTCGTTCTCGATGATGGTCCTGCTCGTCGGACTGGGGCTGTCGGCGCTCAACCTCTGGTACATGACCGATCGGAGCGGTTCGCTGGCCGGCGCGCTCTCCTCGCTGCAGTCGCTGCAGATGAACTACGGTCGGCGCATGTCGCCCGTTCAGGAACCGGCCGTCGAGACGCCGGCCGCTGCCCAGCCGCTCGTGATGTGGTCCGTGGCGAAGTATCGGCCGGGCGAGGAGGCGACGCTCCAGATGA
The DNA here is from genome assembly GCA_964407925.1 of uncultured Gammaproteobacteria bacterium. Classification (GTDB taxonomy): domain Bacteria; phylum Patescibacteriota; class Patescibacteriia; order SG8-24; family SG8-24; genus CAYOXM01. The sequence goes on along the minus strand of CAYOXM010000003.1, from coordinate 26,979 downwards.
ACCTCGTCGTCCCGCTGCTCATGCATTACGCCCCGATGGGCGAGACGCTGAAGGCCGTCCTCGTGGAGCGCAAGAACCCCGCGTCGCGGGACGTGAACGTGCGCCTCTTCATGGCCGACGGCACGGAGTCGTCATACCTCTGGCCGAGCACGCACGCCGAGAACGGCGTGTGGACGGCGGAGTGAGCCGCGCGAAAAAAAGAGGCCCGCATCGGACGATGCGGGCCTTTCGTTTCTTTCATGACGTCGCGCGCGCGGGCCAGGCCCCGTCGGTCGAGGTGCCGTCCCAGGCGGAAACCTTCTGGCTCTTCACCAGCACGACCTGTCCGGAAGGCAGGTGCGCGACGATGTCGATGACGTCGAGCGGGACGAAGACGACGCTTTGGAACACCGTGATGCCGCCGTCGCGGTTCAGCGCGAGCGTGAAGCCGCAGCGCAGCGCGCGCGGGATGCGGCCGCGCTGCCGCTTCTCGATCGGCGTCCAGATGGCGTAGCAGTCCTCGTCCTCGGTCGCGGCGATGGCATCCATCACGGCGTACGCCGACGGCGCGTCGTCGATGCGCAACGTCTCGCCGTCGAAGCGTTCGCCGCCGGAGAGGACGCTCCACGGCCGATGCGGCACGACGGACGTCCCGTCGGCGATGAGGTCTGCGATGACGGCGGAGAAACAGGAATCGGGAAATGCGTCCATGGGACACCTCCAAGATGGCGGGTTGACGGTCAAAGGAACTGGACACCTTGCCACGAAAACCGGCTCCTGTCAATATGATGCGGCCCGGCGACGCCGCCGAGCAGGAACCTTTTCCCACGGAGGAGCACGAGCCGTGAGCGACGCACAGACCGCCAAACCCGACAATTCGTCCGCCAAACCCGCCGAAAAGAAGCCCGAGCCGCCGCTCGAGAACCCGAAAGTCGACGTCACCGTGACGCCGAAGGACGGGAGCAGCCGGCAGGAGAAGAAGGACAACAAGGAGTACGCCGACACCGTCAAGGAGAAGGTCGAGAAGGAAGTGAAGAGGCAGCTCGACGCCAACAAGGACGGCGGTGCCAAGAAGCAGCTCGACGCCGCCGAGAAGGTGGCGGACGGGGCCAAGCAGGGCGCCGACAAGTCGAAGGTCGAGAAGATCAAGATCAAGGTCGAGGGCGAGGTCGACGGCGACAAGGTGTCGCGCGAGAAGACCGTGACGCCCAAGGGCGGCTGACCCCTGCCGTCCCGTTCTCAATCCTACGCGCGCCGGCCGGCAGGTCGGCCTTTTTTTTATGCAAAAAGAAACGCCCGCATGAGGCGGGCGCAGTTCAACGGACGAGCTCCGGCGGGCGCGGGAAATGCTGGACGTGCAGGCCGTGCCTCGGGTCGTTCATGAGGTAGCGCTCTTGGAACGTTTCGACGTGCGAAAGGAACCCGTCCCAGACGTGCCTCGCGGCATCCGCGGGCGAGTGCCCTTCGGCGTCGCGCGGCGGGACCTTGTGAATGAGATCGACGCCCGATCCCGGAAGGCTCGCGGCGAGCGTTGCCGCATACCCGCGCGCGAAATGCGCGGCTGCGGCGGCGACCGCCGACTGCATTGCCATCCCGTCCTCTGCCTGCCAGCCGCACGACGGTACGATGACCGCGAGGCGCATCGGGGATCCCGGCCTTTCGGCGAGCGGCCGCGATGCCGCCTTCAGGCGATGGAGCGCGGTGAGCGCGCCCATGCCGCCGATGAGTCCCAGGTCCACCATGTAACGGGCGTCCTCGATCGTGAGGTCGAGCGGCGGTTTCGGGCCGAAGCCCGGGACTTCCCACAGGACGTGGGTCATTTCAGCCCAGCAGCCGCACATCACCGTCGGCAGTGCGTAGGGGTCGGCCAAGTCGGCCGACCGAAACATCGCGCCTTTGAGCGCGGGTTCCCTCCGCAGGTCGGCGGCGTTGTTGCCGACGATGGTGGTCTGGAAGCCCCTCGCGAGGGACTCCGCCGCCAAGTGCGGCGCGAGGCCCCGTCCCGTAGCCAAAATCAACGTACGCGCCATGACTCCTCCTTTGTGCGTTTCCCGCGGTTACGCGGAGCGCCGCCACTGTAGCACGGTCAGGCGGCGACGCAACCCTCCGCGTCCTCGACAAAAGGCCGATTTCGCGCTATCCTCGACCCGATATGCCGTTTCACGAAACGATCGCGTCCGAAGCGAAATCGGCCGCGTACGCCAAGGCCGAATACGCCGCCATGACCGTCGCCACGCTCGGCGCGGCGTTCATGTCGTACTTGACCTACCTGCATTTTCACAAGGGCGGGAGCTCGTTGTGCGATTTCGGCGGCAGTTTTTCGTGTCAGATCGTCAACCAGAGCGTGTTCTCCGAACTCGCCGGCATCCCCGTGTCCGTCCTCGGACTCACGTATTTCCTCGCGGTTGCCGGGCTCATCGCCCTGCGCGTGAAGGACGCGTGGCGCATGATACAGCTCTTCACGCTCGGGTCGCTCGTCTTTTCCGCATACCTTTCCGGCATAGAATACCTGTGGCTCGGAGTGGTGTGCCTTTTCTGCGAGCTCTCAAAGGTGCTGATGCTCGTCCTGCTCGGCCTGTCGACGTCCGCGCTCGCGAAGGCGAAGTCGCCCACGAAGGCCGCATGGTTGGCGGCCGCCGGCGGCGCGGGGCTGGCCTTCACCGGCGTCGCTTTCTTGCTGCAGCGATAGGGTACGGGAAACGAAGGCGCTTAGGCGCCTTTTTTGGTATACTTCCGCACGTAGTTATAACCGCCTTATGTCCGTAAACTCCCTTTTCGCCGCGTCCGCGCTCGTCGGCGTCCTCCTCATCGGTGCGGGCTGCAAGCCCGTGCAGCCGGCACTCGAACTTCCGACGGCTCCGCCCGTCGAACGCGCCGAGGTCGACGTGTCGTCGCCCGCAGGTGCGACGGACGGCGGACCGGACGCGGAGGTCCCGGCGCGGAAACCGTATTACGTCGCGTATTCCGCCGAAGGATACGCCAAGGCGAAGGCCGAGGGTCGGCCGGTTCTGCTGTATTTCTGGGCGGGCTGGTGTCCGATTTGCCGCGCCGAAGAACCGAAAGTGAAGGCGTCCGTCGAGGGGAGCGCGGTGGCCGTCGCGGGATTCCGCGTCGACTACGACGTTCAGGAAGACATGAAGAAGGCGTTCCGCGTGCCGTACCAGCACACGACCGTCATCTTGGACACGCACGGCAACGAGTCGGCGCGGTTCACGGGTCCGACGAGCGACGCCGACCTGCAGGCCGCGCTCGCCGTCGCGGCAACGAGGTGATATGGGCGTCTTTTTTCTCGCCATCGCCGCCGGTTTCCTCACCATACTCGCGCCGTGCATCCTGCCGCTCCTCCCGTTCCTGCTTGGCACGAGCGGCGGCAAGTCCCCGTGGCGGCCGCTCATGACGATCGTCGGCTTCGTCGGCAGCTTCAGCGTCCTCGGCGCCGCCTTCGCGACGGCGGGAACGTTTTTCGGCGTCTCGAACGAGGCGTTCCGGACCGTCGCCGTCGCGCTGCTGCTGCTGTTCGGTCTCGCACTGCTGTTTGAAAGCGTCTATGACCGCGCCATGGCCGGCCTCCAGCCGGTGCTCGCACGTCTTAGCGCAAAAGTCTCCGGGGGCGCGCGGACGAGGACCGACGCCGCCTCGGGCCTGCTCGTCGGCGTTTCCCTCGGGCTCGTCTGGACGCCGTGCGCCGGACCGATACTCGGTTCCATCCTGACGCTCGCGACAAGGACGAACGACTACGTGACGACGCTCTTCCTCATGTTCGCCTACGCGCTCGGCGCCGGCGTGCCCATGGGCGGCATCGCCTACGGCGGGCAGGTCATCCAGAAGCGGCTGCTCGGCATCGGAAGATGGCAACACGTCCTGAACAAGATTTTCGGCGTCATGGTCGTCGCGATGGCCCTCCTCATCCTGACCGGCTACGATCTCGCGTTCCAGACGTGGCTCATTCAATTCTACCCGTCGACGTTCACGTCGAAACTGTGACCGTATGAAAAGCAATGCCGCCGTCGCCGCCCTTGCCGGGCTCACAGCCCTCGTGCTCATGGCGTGGATCGTGAACGTGCGCCTCGGGGGCGAAGACATGCCGGCCGCGCCCGACGCGCGCGTCTCGGGCACCGTCGCCGACCTTTCGAAAATGGCGGAACTCCCGGTCATCGCCGCGGCGATGCCGCCGTTCGCAGGAGTGACGTCATGGCTGAATTCGCCGCCGCTCACGCCGGAGTCGTTGAAGGGAAAGGTCGTGCTCGTGGATTTTTGGACCTACTCCTGCATCAATTGCATCCGCACGCTGCCGTACGTCACGTCGTGGTACGGGAAGTACGAGGACAAGGGTCTCGTCGTCGTCGGCGTGCATACGCCCGAGTTCGCGTTCGAGAAGTCCGAAAAGAACGTGGCCGAGGCGACGCGACGGCACGGCATCGGCTATCCCGTCGCGCTCGATAACGAGTACGCCACGTGGGACGCGTACGACAATAGTTACTGGCCCGCCGAATACCTGTTCGACGCCAAGGGGCGGCTCCGCTACACGCATTTCGGTGAAGGCAATTACGACGTGACGGAAAAGCACATCCAGGACCTGCTCGCCGAGGCCGGCGCGGACGCGAGCGTGCCGGTGACGGACATGCCGACGACGACGGATTTTTCGAAAATCGGCACGCCCGAGACATACATCGGGTACGGGCGGCAGGAGTTCCTCGGGAGCGAGGAGGAGGTCCTGCGCGACAGGACGCAAGAGTACACGTCGGCGCTCTCGCCCGACCGCAACCTTTTTTACCTCGAGGGGTCGTGGCGCGTGGAAGCCGAACGTGCGGTGCTCGCCAAGGCGCCAGGGGAAATCGTTTTCCGTTACTTGGCGTCGAACGCCAACCTCGTCATGGGGCCGGGTATCGGCGGAAAGAAGCGCGCGATCGTGACGGTCGACGGCGCTCCCGTGCCGCAAGCGATGCGCGGGGCCGACGTGAAGGATGAGGGCGGATACACGATGGTGACGGTCGACGAGGAGCGCCTGTATTCGCTCGTCGACGGGAAGGGCGCGTACGAGGAGCACACGTTGCGCATTCGTTTCCTGGATGAAGGAGTCGAGGCATACGCGTTCACTTTCGGTTAGGCGTCCGCGCGAAAAAGGAAAACGGGGCCGGAGAGGGTCCCGTTTTTCAGAAGACGAAGTTCGCGTTTCGCGTCGCGTCCGCGCGGGACGCGTCAGGCGGCGCGAGCGACGTGAGCGCCCGCGCTATCCGCGACCGCCACGGTTCCGGCGCTTCCGCGAGCGGTACGCGCCAGCGTTGCGGTTCCGGCAGCGCGTCGGCATAAGCGGAATGGACGTCGATGCGCAGGCCTTCCGCGAGCGCGGCGCGGACGTTCCGGCAGAATGCGTGCCAACGCTCGGGATCCTTGAAGCGGAGCGCCGCGCCGGGATCGGCTTCGAGCGCGGTCGCGAGTTCCAGGTCGGCGAAGGTGACGATGACGAAGTCGCGCTCCATGAACTGCCTCCGTGCGGCGAAAGGACGGCGTCATCGTAACCGATGCCGCGGCATAAGAAAAACGCCCGCGGGATGCGGGCGTCGGTCAGCGCCGGAAGGCGTAGCGCGTGAACGCGTCGAGGTCGGCGATGCCGTCGGCCAGTCCGATGCAGAGCCACAGGAGCGCCGCGAGGCCGACGTAGGCGGCGAGGACCGCGAGGCCGCTGCCGACGCCCATGCGCGGGCGCTCCGTCTCGGCGAGGAACGTGGCGAGCGGCGAATCCTCTTCGCGGATCGGCGGCGCGAACGACTGAAGCTCGTCGAGGCCCGTGACGAATTCCGTCGCGGTCGCGAAGAGGGGGATGCGGCCGACGCGCGCCGACGCCGCGATGGCGGCGGGAACCGCGAGCAGTTCGCGGCGCGCCTCGTCGGCGCCGAGCGGCTGTTCGGGCTCGCGGCGGAACATCCTGATCCAGGCGACGAGCGCCGCTTCGTCGCCGAACCCGACGACGTTCGTCTGGTACAGGCGGACGGCCGCGCGGACGGACCGCGCCGACGCCGGACAACCGAACGCCTTCGCGAGCGCGTCGACGATTCGGCGGCGGTCCTCGGCGCGGCGCGCGCGGCGCAATTCGCCGCGCAGCTCCGACCAGCCGACGAGCGCGACGAGCAGCAGGATGGGGACGTGCCGCAATCCCGCCCACGCGCAGAACGCCACGGCCGCGCCCTGAAGGACGAGGCCTGCCGTGTCGCCGAGGGAGAACGCGAGCGCGCTCGCCGCCCTGCCGCCGTCGAGCGGACGGGCCGGCAGGAGGTTGAACAAGTTGAAGAAGGCGTAGATTCCCGCGACGCCGGCGAAGGCCGTCTCGTGCGTGACGGCGTAAGCCGCAAACGCGGCGATCGCGGTGAGCAGTCCCGCCGCCGGTCCGGCGAGGCCGATGATCGCTTCCGAGAAGCGCGACGGCGGCGTGCCGACGAGCGGAATCACCGCGCCGAACGGGAAGACGAAGTACACGCCCTTGATGCGCATGCCGTACGCGCGCATGGCGACGACGTGGCCCATCTCGTGGACGAACAGTCCGGCGATAAGCGCGGCGGCGAATTGCCAGCGGGCAATCGTGGACAGCAGGGCGAAAAAAGCCAGGAACAGCAGGACTTCGAGCGGCGAAACGACGCCGAACGCCTTGCGATTGAGCGCCTTGAACATGGCCTACTCCTTGCGACGCGAGCCGTAGTGAAAGGGCGACAAGGCAGCATAGTCCGGGCGGGACGCGGCGTCAACGGTGGCCACGGAACGAAAAAGGCCCGCGGCACGCGGGCCTTTCCGGTCATGTCATTGCGCGAGCGCGCACTCGCCGTTCGCGTCGACGTAGCAGGAATAGGGAATGCCGACGTCTGTGGTCGAATACGGTTCCCACCCCGGAGCGAGGCTTTTTCCCATGCCGTAGCAATCGATCGCGCCGGTCTTCTTATTGCGCATCAGGTCGCAGGCGTTTCCCTCGGCGTTCGGAGGCCGTTTGCCGGCCGTCGGAGCGCAGCTGATCTGGGCCGGGTAGCTTTCCGCGACGACGCAGGTGCCTTCGCAACCCGCGGCGAGGCACTCCTTGCCCGACGGGACGCAGACCGACCCCTTTTTTCCGGGAAGCGTGACGCAGGATTGCCCGGCGGCGCAGGGGTTCGTCAGGCTGCAGGCGACGCGCGGGGACATGAGCGACGCGTCGACCGGGAAGCAGTGCCGTCCCGCGGGATGGCTCCAGTCCTTCACCGTCGGATCCATCGGGTACATTTCGGGCGCGGTCGCCGCGTACGGCCGTTTCATCCCCGGCGTTGCGGGCGATGCCGGCGTCGCGAGGTCGAAGGCGGCGCAGACCTCATACGTCGATTCGCCGGTCGCATGATACTCGTACTGCTCGAGCGTCGAAGGGTCGTTCGTCGATCCGACGACGTAGCTTTCCGCGCTGCCGGGCGCGCTGAGCTCCTCGATGGATTGCGGCAGGACGCCCGTGCGTTCGAAGCGGGAGTTGACGGCGTTCACGAGCGACTGCAGGTTCGACACGCGCTGTTCGTCGAAGCGCCGGCCGCGCTCTTTGCTCGGCGACCCCGCCAGGTACAGGCCGGTACCCACGGTCGCGGCGACCATCAGGACGACGGCGGCGACGAAAATCGTCAGGCCGTTTACGCGCCCTTTTCTTCCTTGCGGAGATCCCATAGGTAGTAACCGAAGATGAGCCCGGCGATGAGGAGGACCGTGAGCACCTTGAGCAGGAAGCGCAGGGTCAGTTCTCCGCCGAGCAGGTTGAACAAGAGGGTGATGAGGTCGCCGATGATGACGCCGGCGGCGACGAAGAGCGTGATGTAGGTCAGCCACTTGCGGATCTTCGAACTTTTCTTGTCCGAGTCGCGGCGGATTTCCGAAAGCATCAGCCACGTGAGCCACAAGTAGACCGGGAAGGCGACGATGAGCGACGCGACCGACATGCGCACGCCGGAGACGTCCGAGTAGCCGTAGTTCTGGAGCGCGTCAGGCACCCAGTGGTTGATGAAGTCGAACAGCAGTTTCCCGAAGCTGAACGCGCTGATGTAGAGGCAGAGGAACAGCACGAGGTAGATGAACGCCTCGCGCGCCGACAGGTACGGTCGGCGGCGCGGCACGGGCACGGGGAAATCGACGTCGGCGTATGCGCCGAGCGCGGCCTCGATCTCGTCGTCCTGCCACTTCGCGTCGTGGAGCGCCTTGCGGATGTCGTTGCGCGGAATTTTCCGCGACAGCGACTCCCGCACGAACGAATGGATGTCGTTAGTCATAGGTTTACAGTATACCGCACGCCGGAAGGGCAGGCGAGCGCTTTACCTCTATAGTACGGGTCATGCGCGAAAAGGTAACGCGGCCATCCACAAGCGGCATTGACGGCCTGCGCGAAGAGGAGCAGAACGAAGGGGTTACGTTCTTTTGCTTTCGCGACGCCTCGCCCGAAAGGACGGTTTCCCATGCTGTCAGATCGTCATTCGCTCAAGGCTTTCCTTATCGGCATGTCCGGAAGCCGCGCCAAACTGGTGCGGTCTGAAATCGAACTGATCGAACCCTTGTGCCGGAAGGCCGATAACGGCTTCTTCGACCTCGCGCCCGCGAATGCCATGCGGAAGGACGACGTCCGTTCCGCCGTGGGAGCCGCCGTCGGACGCGCGCCCGATGACGTCGCGTTCGTCTCGCTCGCGGACGGCGCCGCCGACCGTGACGCGTACTGGGGCCAGGTCGAGGGCGACCTCGGCGAGGAACTCCGATCGTCCGTGTGCGGCCGTTTTTCCGGGGCGCTTTCCGCGCGCATGGGCGCTTCGGCATATGACCGGATGCAGACCGTGTTCTGGGAGACGCTCGGCGAGCCGCTGTGGCACGCGTTCGAGGAGAACCGCTGGGACGACATCGGCCAGCGCCTGCGGTTGAGCGTCCGCGCGGGACTCCTCGCGACCTCGGTGCATTTCCTCGGTTTCGTCGCCGTCGGCGACGCCGAGAACGCCGAACGACTCCGCCCGCTCCTTCGCCTCTTCGCCAAGACCGCCGTCCTCGGACGGCGCAAGGCGGAACCGGAGACGATGATCGCCATCGTCGCGTGAGCTTTTGACCGCCCCTCTCGGGCGGTTTTCCTTTCCTCGCGCGGGACACTTGAAGAAAAACGGGGGATGCGTTATCCTCAACCGCGTTCAGTATTCGCTCATCGGGGCGTAGCACAGTGGTAGTGCGCTCGGTTCGGGACCGAGAGGCCGCAGGTTCAATCCCTGTCGCCCCGACCAAAAAAAGTTTCTCACCGATGGTGGGGAACTTTTTTTGTTGCGACAGGGATTGGGTCGGGGAAGGGGCGGAAACCGGGAGGTTTCCGCATTTCGAGGAGGGTCCGCGGGAACCCGAAGGTTCCCGCGAGCGCAGCCCGCCCCGCAGCCCAGTGCGAGGAGGCGGAGGCGAGCAGTGAAATCCCTGTCGCCCCGACCATCAGGAACATCCGCCGAAAGCGGATGTTTTTGCATAAAAAAACCGCCCGGAAGGGGCGGCGAGGTCAGGGCGTCGTGCCGTCGGGAAGCGTCTCGAGCGGAATTTGTTTTCCGGCCGCAAACAGCGCGATGCGCCGCTTGTCGGCGAGGATGCCGCGGACGAAAGCGCACGCGCGGTCGTCGGCGGCGAGGATGCGGCGGAGGACGTCGGCGCGGTCATCGGGGGCGCCTTCGACCATCACGCCCATTACCTCGTCGATTTCGTCCGGGGTGAAGTAGAGCACGCTCTTGTTCATGAGCGCGCCCATCGCGCGGTCGCGGAGCGGCACCGGCGAATCCTTGTCGAGCGCGGCCTTGAGCGCGAAGCCGAGCGATTTGGCCGGACCGTCGGGCACGTCGGCGTCCTTGCCGTTCAAGACGCGCCAGACGGCGTTGCGTTCGGCAATCGCCCCGGGCGAACCGTCGCGCGTCGGGGCGACGGTTTCGGTCCTCGCGCGGTCGGGTTTGAGCAGCCAGCCGGCGGTCACTCCTGCCGCGGCCGCGGCTGCGAGCGCGGCGACGAAGCCGATGGTGCGAAAAGGGCGCGTGATCGTCTCGGTGTCGGTCGTCATCGTTCCTCCGTGCCGTCGAGCGGCGAAAGCATCCTGCCGTAACCGCCGCAAAAAGAAAACCCCGCGAGAAGCGGGGCCGTTCACCGTTTGAGGCGTTCGTGGGCCTCGGGAATGCCTTCGTCGGCGAGCGTGCGCAGCGCCGCGAAGTTTTGCGCGAGGCCTGCGGCCGCGATGGTCGCGGCGAGGTCGCGCGCGTTTTCGATGCCCATGAGCCGTCGGCACCATGCTGCCATCGGGTGCGCGGTCGCGCCGCCCACCGTGCCGAGCGGCACGCGGAGCGCGAGCGTCCCGACGAGGCCGTTGCCGACGAGCGCGTACTTCGTGAGCGGTTTGCTTTGCGCGTAGGGCATCGCCTCGTGCGCCGCGGCCGCGTGCGCCGCCGCCTCGATGGCGCGGACGTCCTGTCCCGTGGCGAGCGCGACGGCGCTGACCCCGTTCATGACGCCCTTGTTGTGCGTCACGGCGCGGAAGCCGTCGCTTTCCGCCCACCGCTGCAGCCGCACCACCGTTTCCGCGATGCGTTCGCCGACGGCCGCGACCGGCCACGTCGCCGTCGCCTTGACGGCCGATCCGTTCAGGTACGCGAGGTCGTTCGAGCAGATGACCGCCGTCCGGCGGAGGCCGAGCAGCGACCTGAGGCGCGCCGCGAGCTTTTCGCCGAAGCGCGTGACGACGTTCGCGCCCATCGCGTCGGCGACGTCCATCTGGAAGTCGACGACCAGCATGTGCGGCCTGCCGACGCCGCCGTCGAGCCAGCGCGCGCCCACCGAGTGGGCGAACGGGTCGGCAGCGAGCGAGCAGTGCGACGGCCGACGCGCCCGTTCCTCGCGGTCGAGCGCCTCGGCGATCCGGCGGCACTGGAGCGTGATTTCGTCGTCCCTGCCGTCGCCGAACGACGACGACACGAACAGGATTTGCCCGCGGGCGACGTTCGGTCCGACCTCGACCGTGAAACCGCCGGTGTCCCTGCAGAGCTTCGCGGCGTACGACGCGGCAGCGACGACCGAGCGTTCCTCGGTCGCCATGGCGACGAGACGTTCCTCGCCGTTCACGACGAAGTTCGTGGCAATTCCGAGCGGCACGGGGAACGCGCCGACGGCGTTTTCGATGAAGCGTTCGGCGGCGTCGCATCCCGCGAGCGGTCCCGGCAGGTCGGCGTCATGGCCGTCCTCGCGGAGCAGGGCGAGCCGCGCGTCCGCGTTCAGGCATTGCCGAAGGGGAAGGCGCGACGTAGGGCGTTTCAAAGAACGACGATCGGTCATGGCATTTTCTCCTCACGCGACGCGTCAGCGTCGGCCGCACGAAGCTAGCATTTTTCGGACCGGAAGTCAACCGTCGGCCATGTAAAAAACCCGCGATTGCGGGTCATTTCGCGGGCGTCTGCGCCTCGGCCTTGATGAACGGGTCCGACGGACGTTTCTCCGCGAGCCTGAGGACGCGGCTCAGCCGGTCGTTGTCGTTTTCGTAGTCCTCGAGCAGCAGCTCCCAGAGCGCCTGTCGGCAGTCTTCCACGTATTCGTCAGGGAAAGGATGCGGCAGCTGGCCGTTCTTCGCGCGGTCGTAGCGCACGAACTCCAAGAGCCTGCGGATCTTGCTCAAGGGAAGGAACTTGCGTTTGAGCCGCGCGATGCGGTCGCGCCTGTTTTCCGTCGTCATCGTCGCACCCTCCGTGGCGCGTGAAAAATGATCGTTTTCCCCTCAGGGACGCCGTGAGCCTACGGCATCGGACGCGATGGCGCAACAGCGCGAGACGCGGCTTCATTTTAAAGGGCCGAAGCGGTAGGGTGAAGGCGTATGGACCTCTTCGCCTACAAGGCCGAAAAGCAGCTGAAGAAGGAAGCGCCGCTCGCCGACCGGATGCGGCCGGAATCGCTCGACGAGTTCGTGGGACAGGCGGACGTCGTCGGTCCGGGCGGCATGTTACGCGGCCTGCTTGAGCGCGACGAGGTGCCGTCGATGATCCTCTGGGGTCCGCCGGGGACCGGGAAAACGACGCTCGCGCGCATCGTCGCGCGCATGACGCGGTCGAGGTTCGTCGCGCTGAGCGCGGTGTCGAGCGGCGTCGCGGACCTGCGCGAGACGGTTAAAGAGGCCGAGGACAGGCTCAAGCTCCATGCCACGCGGACGATCGTCTTCGTCGACGAGATCCACCGCTGGAACAAGGCCCAGCAGGACGCGTTCCTGCCGTACGTCGAGGACGGGACGGTGACGCTCATCGGCGCGACGACCGAGAACCCGTCGTTCGAGGTGAATTCGGCGCTTCTTTCCCGAAGCCGCGTCTACGTGCTCAAGAAGCTCGAGGCGGCCGAGATCGCGGTCGTGCTGGCAAGGGCGATGGGCGACGTTACGCGCGGGCTCGGTTCGTTCGGCGTCGAGGCCGACGGGGACGCGCTCGGCGCCGTGGCGGAGGCGGCCGACGGGGACGCGCGGGCGGCGCTTAACGCGCTCGAACTCGCCGTGAAGGCGGTCTCCGGCCGCGTCGACGGGGCCGCCGGTCCCGTGGTACACTTGCGGCGCGAAGATGTCGCGAAAATGCTCAAGCGTTCGTCGCTCCTCTACGACAAGTCCGGTGAGGAGCATTTCAACGCGATCTCCGCGCTGCACAAGAGCATGCGCGGCTCCGACGCCGACGCGGCGCTCTACTGGCTCGGGCGGATGCTCGAGGCGGGCGAGCAGCCGCTCTACGTCGCGCGGCGGCTCGTGCGGTTCGCGTCCGAGGACGTCGGTCTCGCCGATCCGCAGGCGCTGGTGCAGGCCGTGGCCGCATTCCAGGCGACGCACCTGCTCGGGATGCCCGAATGCGACGTCATCCTCGCGCAGGCCGTCGTCTACCTCGCCCACGCGCCGAAATCGAACGCGTTGTACGCCGGATACGGCGAAGTGAGGCGCGACATCGCCGAGTCCCCGAACGATCCCGTGCCGCACCACATCCGAAATGCCCCGACGAAGCTGATGAAACAGCTCGGTTACGGAAAAGGGTACGTCTATAATCCCGACGCGGAGGGCCCGGTCGACCAGGAATACCTCCCCGATCGCCTCCGCGGCAGGAAATATCTCGAAGGGTAAGATTGCCTATGCGCAGAACGCCGCTCATCGTCGCTTTCGTCGCGCTCGTCGCGGCGACGGTCGCCATCGTCTACGTCGTACGCGAGCCGTCGCCGGAGACGCTGCTCGCCGGCGCGTTCAGGAAGCTGGGCGAGGCCGATGCGGTGTATGTGAAGGTCACCGCGGAAACGCTCGCGCCGGCCGCGCTTTCCGGCGGCGAACGCGTGCCGGTACTCATCGGCGGCGCGGTGCACGCGAACGTCCCGGAGGACGGCCTGCCGAACGGCGAGGCCGCCTTCAGCCTGCTCGGTACCGGCGACGCCTCGAACGACGACATCTCGATCGAGCTCAAGGCGCGGCCGGACGGCGATGCGTTCCTCAGATTTGCCGGCCTGCCGAAGGGCGAGGGCGATGCGCTTTCGCTCGCCGATCTGAACGGCCAGTGGTACGCGCTCCGGCTCGATGACCTCCGCGCCACCCTTTCGGGCGTCGACGCGGGTCCGGGCCTCGGCGACGAGAAGGCCAAGGTCGCGTGGGCGCGCGTCAGGTCCGCCGTCGTCGGCGGCGAGGCGTTCTCGTACGGGGGCAAGCTTCCCAACGAAGTGGTCGGCGGCGTTCCGTTGCGCCGGTTCACCCTGCTCCTCGACCGCGACGGCGCGGCGCGGATGCTCAAGGACGTGCGCGAGTTGGCGCTCGGACGTCCGCTTACGCCCGACGAGGAGGCCGAAATTTCCGCCGGCCTCGCGCGGAACGCCGAAAGCGTCGACGTCTGGATCGACAAGCGTTCGGGGGAATTCAAGAAGTTCGTCATCGAAAGCGCCGCGACGGGCGGCGAGGAGGGCGGTCACTTGTCGGTGATGATCGAGTTTTTGCCCGTGACCGAGCGGGCCGAGGTCGACGCGCCCGCGGACGCGAAGCCGTTCACCGACGTCGCGGCGCGGCTCAAGAAATCGAAGAAGTAGGATGCCTATGTCGCAGAAACCCTGGTACGCGCACGTCTCGACGTGGATCGTCATCTTCATCTCGACGCTCGGCATCGCGACGTCGAGCCTGCTGTTCCTGCTCATCCCGCAGTCGACCGAAATCGTCCGGTTCATGCAGTGGCGGATGGTCAACGCCAAGACGTTCTATCTCGAAACCGACGCCCGCTGGTCGGGCTGGGTCGCCTCGAAGGACGCGAACGGCAACGTCCGCAAGTCGCGCGAGGAGCTGAGGCTCGCGGGAAGCGGGTGGGTCAATCGGACCGACGAGGCGTCGACGGGCGCGTGGCAGAAGTTCGCGCTCGACGTCGGCGAGGGCGAACCGACCAAGGTCGCCGGGGAGTACGTCAAGGCCGGCGACGCCCACTACTTCAATTTCAGCGCGTTGCCGAGCCGCGTCGGCGCGCTGCACCTCGACGAGCTCTCCGGCAAATGGTTGCGCCTCAGTTTCCGCAAGCTGTTCGCCGACGTCGATCTGCCGGCGGTCGGCGGCGACCATCCGCCGCTCGAGAAGGCCGATCGCGATTACCTGCGCGAACAGTTCCGCGCCACGCCGTTCGTGCGCGTGAAGGAAAAACTCAAGAACGAGAAACTGAACGGCGTCGCCGTCCATCACTACCAAGTCGAGCCGGAAGTCCTGTTCTTCAAGGATTACTTCGTGCTCGCCGAGACGAAGCGGCTGGGACGGGAGCTCACCAACAAGGAACGTACCGCCGCGGACACCTTTTTTGCCAACGTCGCCGCGGAGGACGGCGAGATGTGGATCGGCGGCGGCGACTATCTTCTCTACCGCGCGCGCTTCCGGTTCCGTTACGACGACGGCGTGCGGCAGGGAACGCTGTCGCTCACGCTGAATTTCTCCCGCTTCAACGAACTGCTCTCCATCGAGACGCCCGAGAAGGACCTCACCGACGTCACGCCCGTCGTCGAATCGCTTTTGCCGAGCTTCAAGGAACACCTGCCGCTCGCGAAGGACGGTTCGGCGCGCGTCGGCAAGAAGCCTGCCGACGAGGGCGGACTCGGCGTCGACATCTTCGATCCCGGCCAGGAAGACACCGACGAGGACGGGCTCACGAACGCGCTGGAAAAGTTCTACGGCTCCGATCCGAATAATCCCGATTCCGACGCCGACGGCGTCAAGGACGGTGCGGAAGTCGACCAAGGCCGCAATCCCGCCGGTCCGGGCAAACTGTTCGATTTTTTCGGGGGGCAGTTCGACTAGGGACGTATGGCCGGCTCGCGATTCCGTTTTTGGGGTTCTCACGCGAAGGCGCGGCCGTCATCGACGGACCGCCGCCTTTTGCTTTTCGCGGGCGTCGTGGTCGTCGGCATGGGCGCGATCGCGGCGCGGCTGTTCGTCCTGCAGGTGCTCTCGCACCGCTTCTACGCCGCCCTCGCTTCGAACCAGCATTCCATTTTCGAAGAGCTTTTTCCCGAGCGCGGCTCGGTCTACTTGCGCGACCCGAAATCGCCCGAGGGCGTGTTTCCCGCGATCATCAACAAGAACGCGTACCTCGCGTACGCGGACGGACGGTTGATCGGGGATCCCGCCGACGCCGCGCGGAAGCTGTCGCCCGTGCTCGGGACGGACGAGGCCGCGCTGTTCGCGAAATTGTCGCGCAAGGACGACCCGTACGAGCCGCTCGCCAAAAACCTCGACGACGCGAGGGCCGCGCAGGTGAAGGCGCTCGGTATCGCGGGCGTGGCCCTCGCGCGTGAGCAGCACCGTTACTATCCGGAAGGCCCGTCGCTTTCGCACGTCACCGGCTTCCTCGGTTCGAACGACAAGGGCGAGCGCGTCGGCCGCTACGGCATCGAGGGGTTTTGGAACGACCGTCTCGCCGGGCGCGCCGGACATCTCGAGGCGGAAAAGGATCCCATAGGGCGGTGGATCGGCGCGGCGGACCGCGACTTTCATCCCGCGCAGGACGGCGACCGGCTGACGCTCACGATCGATCGGAGCATCCAGTATGCGGCATGCGAGAAGCTCCGCGCGGCGGTCGCGAAGCACGGCGCCGACGGCGGCTCGGTCGTCATCATGGAACCGAAGACGGGCGCGGTCCTCGCGCTCTGTAACGTTCCGGATTTCGATCCGAACGACTTTTCGAAGGTCGAGGACCTGCGGTTGTTCAACGATCCCGCGATCTTCGCGGCATACGAGCCCGGTTCCATCTTCAAGCCGTTCACGCTCGTCGCCGCGCTCGACGCGGGGAAGATTTCTCCGGGCACGACCTACGAGGACACGGGGAGCGTGGTTATCGGTCCGTACACCATCAAGAATTCCGACGGCAAGGGGCATGGCATTCAGACGATGACGCAGGTGCTCGAGGAATCGCTCAATACCGGAACGATTTTCGCCGTACGCAAGCTCGGGCCGAAGTCGTTCCTCCGGTACGTCGAGGATTTCGGCTTCGGCAGTCCGACCGGCATCGAGCTCGACACCGAAGCCGCGGGCGACGTCGAGTCGCTGCGCAAGAAAGGCGAAATCTGGAGCGCGACCGCGTCGTTCGGGCAGGGCATCACCGCCACGCCGATCCAGATCGTCACCGCGTTCGGCGCGATCGCGAACGGCGGCAAGCTGATGGCACCGCACGTCGTCTCGGAAATCCGGCGCGCCGACGGTACGGTCGAGAAGGTCGAGCCGAAGGCGGTACGGCAGGTCATCACGAAGCGCGCCGCCGGACTCATGGGCGGCATGCTCGTGAACGTCGTCGAGCGCGGCCACGGCAAACGCGCCGGCGTGCCGGGATATTACGTCGCGGGCAAGACCGGCACGGCGCAGGTGTCCCGCGGCGACGGCCTCGGGTACGAGAAGAACGCCTTCATCGGCTCGTTCGTCGGCTACGCGCCGGTCGACGATCCGGCGTTCGTTATGCTCGTGAAGATCGACCGTCCGCGAGACGTCGACTGGGCGGAATCGTCCGCCGCCCCGCTCTTTGGCGACATCGCGAAGTTCCTGTTACAATATTTGGAGATCCCGCCTGACCGGAAATAAAGGAAATGACCGCTATGAAGACCTTCGTGCGCACGTCGCTCGCCGCTTCCGCCAAACGCGTCATCGAACGCGAAAAGCCCGAAATCATCGGCATCACCGGCTCCGTCGGCAAGAGCTCGACGAAGGAGGCCGTCGCCGCCGTCCTTCGGCGCAAATTCGCCGTCCGTGCCAATGCCGGAAACATGAACACCGAGTTCGGCCTGCCGCTCACGGTGCTCGGGCTTCCCGCGGTGAACGGCCGCTCGCCGATGAAGTGGCTCGCCACGCTCATGGGCGCCTGGAAGGCCGCCGCGGGCGGAACGAAGGACTACCCGAAGACGCTGGTGCTCGAGATGGGCGCGGCGAAAGCGGGCGACATCGCCGAGCTGTGCGCCATCGCCCCGCCGACGGTCGGCGTCGTCACCGCCGTCGGGGAATCGCACCTCGAGTCGTTCGGCACGGTCGAGGGGATCCAAAAGGAAAAACGTACGCTCATTGAGCGCCTGCCGAAGGACGGCCTCGCGGTGCTGAATCGCGATGACGACCGCGTCTGGTCCATGGCCAGGACGTCGAAGGCGCCCATCCGGAGTTTCGGGTTCCACGAGAGCGCCGACGTGCGCGCGGTCGAGCCGATCGGCTACGCCTGCACCTACGACGGCGAGTGCGGCATGCACTTCAAGATCCAGGCGGACGGCGCCACGGTGCCGGTGTTCGTCCCCGGCGTCCTGGGCCGGCCGGCGATTTACGCCGCGCTCGCCGCGGCGGTCGTCGGCCTGCACAAGGGCATGAATCTCGTCGAGATCGCCGACGGCCTGCGTGAGTATTCCGGCCCGCCGGGCAGGATGCGCTACGTCCCCGGCATCAAGCGGTCGGTGCTCATCGACGACACGTACAACGCCGCGCCGCGTTCCGCCCTGGCCGCGCTGTACGTGCTGCGCGACATCCCGCTGACCGAGACCGCGAAGAAATTCGCCGTGCTCGGCGACATGCTCGAGCTCGGGTCCGTCTCCGAAGAGGGGCATGCGCAGGTCGGCCGCGAGGCGGCGGAATGCGCCGACGTCCTCGTCTTCGTCGGCGAACGCATGGCTGATGCCGCGAAAGCCGCCCGCACCGCCGGCGTCGGCGAAGACCGCATCTTCCGTTTCTCCACGCCCGCCGAGGCCGGCCGTTTCGTCCAGGAGAGGATGAGGCAAGGCGACGTCGTGCTCGTGAAGGGTTCGCGCGGCATGCGGATGGAGGCGGTCGTGAAGGAGCTGATGGCCGATCCGCTCTCCGCGCCACGCGTGCTCGTCGCTCCGGTGGAGGAATGATCCCGTGAAACGACGACGCCCCTCGCGATGAGGGGCGTTTTTACATTTCACGTTCGTCGCGCTATTTGCCGTTCTCAACGTATTCCCGGAACCGATTGAGTATCGCCTGCCATCCGAGCCGCTGCATCTCCGCGGGATTGATCTTTTCCATTTCGAGCGTCTCGCTGACTTTCACCCGCGTCGGCGCGGTTTTCGCGAACGTGACAGTCACCTTTCGGCCGTCGGCGAGGGCATAGGCGATGCGCGACTGCGAAACGACCTCGCTGTAGGTCCCGTCGAAGTCGAAGCCGACGCTCTTGTCCTTCGCTTCCATGCGATAAAGGAATTTGCCGCCCGGTCGCAGGTCGTTCGTCGCGGAGGGGCAGTGCCAGTCGGGAGAGGCGGCGTTCCACTGTTGGATGTGCCGCGGCTCGGTCCACAGTTCCCAGATTTTTTCGAGCGGCGCGTTGATGACCGTTTCGACGGTGAGCTGGTTGGCGGCTTCCGGCATATGATTGGGATTACTGTCGAAAACAATCGTAGCAGGCGGAGTGAAGGAGGGGAATGCTCCAGACGCGCGCGTTTGCCAAACGTGAATCGAATCGCGATACTGGTGTCGTATGAAGAAGCCGACCGAAGGCGTGACGGCATACATCGCAGGAGCGCCGAAAGGAGTGCGGGGAAAACTTGCCCAGCTTCGCGCGGCCATAAAGGCCGCCGCGCCGAAAGCGGAGGAGCGATTGAGTTACGGCATGCCGTACTACCATTACAAGGGCCGTTTGGCGTATTTCGCCTTCGCGAAAAGGCACATCGGCCTGTACGTGCCGCCGCCGGTCGTGGCGGAGCATAAGAAGGAGCTGAAGAAATACGAAACTGCCATGGCGACGGTGCGTTTCCCCAATGACAAGCCGCTGCCCCTCGGGTTGGTCAAGAAGCTGATCAGGGCGCGGGTGAAGAAGAACGATGCGCGGGACGAGAAGTGAACGGCAAAATTTTCAGCACCTCGCCCGCTGCCCGTTTGAATCAACTTGGGTCCCCGTACGCAGCAAAACGGCCTCTCAGTGAGAGGCCGTTTTGCTGGTAGTCCCAAGGGGATTCGAACCCCTGTTTTCTCCGTGAGAGGGAGACGTCCTGGACCGGGCTAGACGATGGGACCGCGTTATTGCGTTGGGCACTGTAGCAAACGTCATTTCCCTTGTCGAGAGGGTCGCGCCGCTTGACCCCGCCACGCCGCCATGACTCAATTTCTCCAGCTCTTTCCGCAGCGGATGGAAGTCATGTCTAGCCAACGGCACAAAGCGGTCATCGTCCGTGCCGTGTACCTGAACAGGCACGACATGAGCGAAACCGGGAGGGTGGGGTACGCCCTGCTCGTCCTTGACGAAGACGGGCAGATCGTCGCGCGTCCGTTCGGGGCGCGTACGCTGCAGGAGGTCATCGACTACGTCATCGTCCATCGCGACAGGGCGAAACTCGGCCGCGTGAAGTTCGATCCGCCATCGGGCGTCGACGGCATGGCGGGTAAGCATCCGCGGCGCTACGAGGCGCTGACGCTGCACGAGATTTACCACGCCTCGCCCGCGCTGGGACAGTCGTAGCCGCGGCCCCCTTGCCGGAGCGCTCCTTTCATGGCAGAATCGGCACAGGAGGAATGATGTTTATGACGCCAGCAACCCTCAACAAGTCCGTCATCAAGCCGACCGCGAAGTTCATGGAGGAGTTCAAGATCTTCGCGATCAAGGGCAACGTCCTCGACCTCGCCATCGCCGTCGTCATCGGCGCCGCAGGCGGCCGCGTCGTCACGTCGCTCGTGAACGACATCCTCACGCCGCCCATCTCGATGGTGATGGGCAAGGTGAACTTCGCGAACCTGTTCATCACGCTGTCGGCCGGCAACTACGCCACCCTCGAGGAGGCCAAGAAGGCCGGCGCGGTCACGCTGAACTACGGCGCGTTCATGAACACCGCGCTCGACTTCCTGATCGTCACCTTCGTCGTCTACGTCGCGGTGCGTTCCATCAACCGCCTCCGCCGCGAGACGCCGCCCGCGCCCGATCAAAAGGAATGTCCGAAGTGCCTGTCGATGGTGAAGAAGGCGGCGACCCGCTGCGCCTTCTGCACCTCCGAGCTCGCGGCGTAACCTTCGCCGCCCCGCAAACGCGGGGCGGTTTTCGTTACGGCGCAGCATTGACCGCTGAGCGTCCGACTGCTAGCGTCGAAGCGTTCTTTTTCCCGAAGGA
Organism: uncultured Gammaproteobacteria bacterium; assembly: GCA_964407925.1. Lineage (GTDB taxonomy): Bacteria > Patescibacteriota > Patescibacteriia > SG8-24 > SG8-24 > CAYOXM01. The sequence continues at coordinate 6,418 of CAYOXM010000003.1, read as the reverse complement.
GGGGACGATGCCACAAGGGTTCGTGATCGCGGGGAACGCCCGCCGTTTCTCCGAAGATGCCGAGGATTTCGAACGCTATCTGATACGCGAGGCGGGCATCGGACCGAAGAGCGTGCGTGACAGCCGCACGGCCTACCTCGACGAGGACGTGCTCGGGACATACTTGGCGATGGCCATCGGCCAGAAGACCAAGGCCCCGCTCGTCATTCTCTATTGCGGGCACGGGAGCACGACCGGCTGGGGACTCGACGACACGCGCGAGTTTTCCTACCGCCGCCTGGCCGAACTCCTGACCGTCGGGAAACGGCCGGTGCTGATCGTGAACGATTGTTGCCACGCCATGGCCGCCGCCGCGGCGTTCGGGGAGGCGTCCGTCTCCCCGTCGCGCGTGTCGCTCATCGCCGCGTCCGAAGTCGGCGAAACGACGACGGGCGGGTTGATCCGACTGGTCCTGAACGGCTGGCGGCAGAACCGTCCAACGCGTTTCGGTCCCGAGCTCCGCTGGGGCAGTCGCCTCGACTACCTGTTTTTTCCGAAGCCAAAGGCGCCGGCGGAAACCGCAACCGTCAACCGGTGACACGCCGGAATTGAAAGAGCCCCGCATGCCGCGGGGCTTTTGTTATTTGTCGTCAGGCGGTGAAGAGGCCGAGGATGCGCTTGCGGATGGTCTCGGGACGCGTCCCGAGCGGGAAGCAGAACGTCGGGGTGGCGTCGTCGCGCGATTGCGCGCGTTGCCACGCGCGTCGCGAGACCGTGACGCTGAAGCGCGCGGTCACGTCTTCGCCGTTCACGCGCATCGTTACCGAGAACCGCGCGGCCGTCGCGTCGTCAGTGACGGGCGGGCGGTGACAAGCGTACTCCGAAATCCGTTCCTGCTCGCGTAGTGCGGCGAGTACGCGTTCGGTTTCGCCGCGGACCTCGTCGCCGTGACGATGGCGGTTCAAACCGAAGCGTCGTGTCTTCTCGCGTGGACGGGTGCACCGGTCGCTTCTTCCCATGACGTACCTCCTGATGGCGTTCCGACAAGAAAGGCGTGACGAATATCGAGGGTACGGCATACGGGCCGGTCCGTCAACCCCGCCCGCGCTGTCGTAGGACTTATACACACCCCCGCCTTTACGGCAGGACACCGTGACGGTACGCTTTTGCCCGATTTCCTTGGCGGGACCGCCGCCGTTCGGTTTCGATTTATCAGCGCCGAGCGTCTGTCGCGGTCAGCCGATTCCCGTATGGGCATCCAACATTGGCACGTCTATGTCGTCCGCTGCAGCGACGGCACGCTCTACACCGGCGTCGCCGAGGACGTCGACAGCGCGGTCGAAGCGGTAAATGCCGGCGAGGGGGGCGCGTACGTGCGCGCTCGCACTCCCGTGTTTTTGGCCTATGCCGAGGAGTACATGAATCGCGCGGACGCCGAAAAACGCGCGGACGCCGTACGTCGCATGAGCCGGCACGGCAAGGAATCCCTGCTCGCGGTCGCAACGACTGGCGCCGTACCCGAGTGGGGATTCGCCGCCTGAAGACGATTGCCGGAGGGCGGCCGCTCGGGTATGCTGAAGCGAGGCGCTTCGGCTTTTTTGTTTGCAAACGCATGCTCTGGCTCAAAAAACGCGGCGTCAATCGAATCGTGCTCCGGATGGTCTATTCGGATTTCCTGCTGCTCTCGGCTTCGGGCCTCGTCTCGCCGATCGTCGCCGTCTTCCTGACGACGCAGATCCGCGGCGCGACGCTCGTCACCGTGGGGTTCGCGACGACCATCTTCTGGGTGGTGAAGTCCGCGGTGCAGGTTCCGGTTTCGCTGTCCGCGGACGCCCAGAAGGGAGAGGGCGACGATTTCCGCTACATGCTGTTCGGCTCGCTCATCGCGAGCGTCGTCCCGCTCCTGTATTATTTTTTCGCGCGCGACGTCTGGCACGTTTTCGTGCTCGAGGCGTTGAACGGCGTCGGGTACGCGCTCATGGTCCCGACGTGGCTCGCCATCTTCACGCGGCACATCGACAAGCAGAAGGAGAACATCGAATGGACCCTGCACTCGAACGCCATCGGTCTCGGTTTCGCCGCGGCCGCGGCGATCGGCGGCGTGATCGCCGACCGGTTCGGGTTCCGCGTCATCTTCCTCCTCGTTTCGGGGATGATGTTCCTCGGCACGGTGTCCCTCCTCTCCATTAAGGAAGAGATTTTGGACGGCGACCGCCGGTTGAAGTCCGGCGACGGCTTCGGTAAGGTCCGCGAAAGCATCCTCCGCTGAACCCTATGGCGCATTTTTGGCACGATTGGCTCTACAACCCGCTCCTGAATTTCCTGATGTTCCTGTATTCGGGACCGGCTTTCGGCAACCTCGGCGTTGCAATCATCGAGCTCACCGTCCTGCTGCGCTCAGCGCTCCTCCCGTTCACCATCCTCGACGAGCGCAACCGTTTCCGTTACGAAAAGCTCAACAAGAAGATCGAGACGATCGAGCGGGACTTCAAGACCGATCACGTGATGCGCAAGGAGAAGATCCGCGACCTCCTGCGCACGCACAAGGTGAATTACTGGTCCAAGGTGCTCGTGCTCGGCGTGCAGGCGCTCGTGCTCGTGCTCCTTTATCAGGTGTTCGTCGCGGGCATCAAGTTCACGAGCTACGAAGTGCTGTATGACTGGGTCACCGTCCCGACGTCGATCAATACGAACTTCCTCGGTTTCGACCTCGCGCACAAGAGCTTCCTCTGGGCGTTCGCCGTCGGCGCGCTGCTGTTCGTCCAGATTTACGCCGTGCAGAAGCGGCGTGAGCATCTCGTCACCCGTTCGGACCTGATGTACCTGTTCCTGTTCCCGATTTTCAGCGTCGTCGTCCTGCTCCTCCTGCCGATGGTGAAATCGCTGTTCGTCCTCACCTCGATGGTCTATTCGATGAGCGTGTTCGGCCTGCGCCAGCTGTTTTTCCGAGTGCCGCCGGCCGAATGAGCCGCGCATTGCCGAAAAGGCCGTTTTGAGGTACATTGGAGGTCAGCGAATCCGCCATACGAGGCAGATTTAAGGCGGGATAAGCCTGACCGACCATGAGCGAGAGTTTGGATAAAATGATGTATTCGTTCGTCGTTGAGGACGTCCTCAAGGGCCTTTTCATTTACGTCCCGCCAGGGTACGTCGCCTGCGTCTACGACCTCGGCCGCGGCGTGCTCAAGAAGGTGCTCACCCCGGGTCTTCACCTGAAGATCCCGTTCTGGCAGAAGGCGAAGCTCTTCAACACGCAGACGCTCGAGTACTCGATCAGCCGCAAGTTCGATCCGGAAAACCTGCTCGCGATGGGCGACACGCCCGTCACCGCGCAGACGCTCGACGGCAAGCGCATCTCCATCGAGGGGACGGTGTTGCTGCGGCTCGACATCAACCAGGTGCCGACCATCTGGCAGAACGTCGGCGAGGATTTCGTCGCGAAGATCGTGCGTCCGACCATCCGCAGCCGCATGCGCATGATCGCCTCGCGGTACAATCACCAGGACGTCTGCTCGACGCGCCGCGACGCCGTCGAGGTCGACGCCAAGAACGAGCTCGAGCGGATCTTCTACCCGCGCGGCATCTTCGTGGAGAACGTCCTCCTTTCCGAGATCAATCACGTGAGCGGCGGCGGCAAGGAGAAGGACGAGCTGGAGGACGAGGAATAGCGGAAAAAAGCGGGCCTTCGGGGCCCGCTTTTCGTATTGACCGCTCCGCAGGGCCCTGCGGAGCGGTTGACCGCGGGCCGGCGTCGTGATAACGTCGCGCGTCGGTCTTTCGAAAGGAGGCTTCGATGCATAAGTCGGAAGAACACCCCGATGTGCGCGCGGATAACGGTAATCCCGCGCGCGTGCGGTCGCCGCGCAAACCCCTCATCCTCGGTTCGGCGTCGCCGTGGCGTGCGAACGTGCTGCGGGCGCGGTCCATCCCGTTCACGACGATGTCGCCCGACATCGACGAGAAGGCAATCCGTCACCCCGACGCGCGCGCCATGACGACGCAGATCGCGCTCGCCAAGGCCGCGGCGCTCCTGCCGAAAATCGTCGAGCCGTCGCTCCTCGTCACCTGCGACCAGGTCGCCGTGTTCGACGGCGCTATTCGCGAGAAGCCGCGCGACAAGGATGAGGCGGTCAGCTTCCTCTGCGACTATTCGGAGAACCTGGTGCAGACCGTCACGTCCGTCGCGGTCGTCGACACTAAGACGCGGCGCAGTCGGCACGCGGTCGACGTCGCCACGGTCTACTTCCGCGCCATTCCCGACGACGCGGTCGTGAACGCCGTCGAGCGCGGCGACGTGCTCGGTTCCTGCGGCGCGTTCACCCTCGAAGACCCCGCCATCGCCCCGTACGTGGAGGCGGTCCAGGGGGAGGGAAGCGAGGAGGAAATCCGCACGAGCATCGACGGTCTGCCAATTCGCAAACTGATGCGCCTGCTCCTCGCCTATGGCTGGCGCCCGTAAGCCGCCAAGCGCCCTCCTCGGGCGCTTTTTTCTTCCTTATCCACAGACGGGGACAGTCCCCGCTGGGGATACCGTTGACAGGTTTAAGGCGGGGATTATACTGCCATTAGCACTCCGCCATTTCGAGTGCTAAACTGATGGCGACCAAACTATGCCGAACGACCCCGAAAACAGGTTGCGCGACATTTTCCGCATCATCGTGCGGGAATATTTGCGTTCCGCCGAGCCGGTAGGTTCCGCGCACATCGTGTCGCGGTATCGCCTCGGCGTCTCGCCGGCGACCGTCCGGAACGACATGGTCGAACTCGAGGAACGCGGCCTTCTGGAGCAACCGCATACGAGTGCCGGACGCATCCCGACCGAGGCCGGCTACCGGATGTACGTGGAGGAGGTCGTCGGGGCGCATCAGGCACTCGAGGAAAAGCGCCGGCGCGAACTCGCGTCTGCCGTCGCGGAACTGGAACAGGACATGGAAGCGGCCGCGCGCAAGTTCGCGAAGACCGTCGCCGCAATCACCGGAGAGACCGCGGTCATCCGCATCGGTTCGCAGGCGTACCTCACCGGGTTCGCCAACCTGATGGGCAAGCCGGAATTCCGCGAAGGCGACCTCGTGCGGTCGGCCATGCGCGCCGTCGACGAACTCGACGCCCTCGTCGGCGACCTCGAGCGTCGAGCGGAAGGCGACGTTGCGGTGCTCATCGGCGACGAGAATCCGTTCGGCCGCGCGCTCTCGTCCGTCGTCACCGTCTGCGCGATACCCGACGTCGGCGAGGCGGTCATCGGCATCCTCGGACCGCGTCGGATGGACTACGAGACCAACGTCGCGCTCCTGCAATACGTCCGTGAGCAGCTCGACGAATCATAATCTGAAATTTATGGAAGACCAGCAGAACATCCCCGCGTCCGAGCCGGCCGCCGAAGCGCAGGACTCGTCTCCCGAAGCTTCGGCGAAGGTGGACGAACTCGGCATGGCGAAAGCGCAGGCCGACGAGTATCTCGCCGGATGGAAGCGCGCGATGGCCGACTACGCCAATCTCAAGAAGGAGTCCGAGCGCGGACAGGCCGACCTCGTGAAGTACGCGGGCGGCGGCATCGTCACCGAACTCCTGCCGGTCGTCGATAGCTTCTCGAAGGCGATGGCCCAGCGCCCCCACTTCGGCGACGGCGTGCAGGTCGATCCGGCGAAGATCACGCAGTGGATCGACGGCGTCGGCCGCATCAGCGACCAGCTCGCGAGCGCGCTCTCGCGTTCCGGCGTGGCGGTCATCGACAAGGCGGGCGTCGCGTTCGATCCCGCGGTGCACGAGGCGATGATGAACGCGCCAGCCGACGACACGCACCCGTCCGGTACCGTCACCAAGATCCTCGAACCCGGCTACAAGCTCCACGACCGCGTGCTCCGCGCCGCGAAAGTGATCGTGGCTGAATAAGTAACAAGTCCAAAGGTTAGAGCGCACAGCAAAGCTCGATCCCGGCAGCTCTAACCTTTAACCTCCGAACCTCTAACCTTTCTCTAAATATGCCAAAGATTCTCGGCATCGACCTCGGTACCACCAACTCCTGCATGGCCGTCATCGAAGGCGGCCAGCCCAAAGTCGTCGAAAACAAGGAGGGCGCGCGCACCACGCCGTCCGTCATCGCGACCTCGAAGACGGGGGAGCGCCTCGCGGGCCAGCTCGCCAAGCGCCAGTCCGTCGTGAATCCGGAGAACACCCTCTACTCCATCAAGCGGCTGATCGGCCGCCGCTGGGACGATCCCGAAGTCCAGCGCGAGCAAAAGGTGCTCCCGTACAAGATCGTCCAGTCCGGCACAGGCGTGAAGGTCGTCATGGGCGGCAAGGAACACTCGCCTGAGGAAATCTCCGCCATGGTGCTGCAGAAACTGAAGGCCGATGCGGAAGAGAAACTCGGCGAGAAGATCACCGAGGCGGTCATCACCGTCCCGGCGTACTTCGACGACGCCCAGCGCCAGGCAACGAA
>CAYOXM010000002.1:78040-114265 GCA_964407925.1 uncultured Gammaproteobacteria bacterium | reverse complement strand
GGCGCGATCTTCTCAACGGGCATCGCGGTCCCCGCGGGGATCTCCCCCTTGCCGTCGAGCGGGCGGCCGAGCGGGTCGACCACGCGGCCTACCATCTTCTCGGAAACGGGAATCGAAAGGATGCGGCCGGTCGACTTCACGGTGTCGCCCTCCTTGATGTGGTTGGCTTCGCTGAGGAGCATCGCGCCGACGGTCTGCTCCTCGAGGTTCAGCGCCACGCCGAAGGTGCCGCCCGGAAACTCGAGCATTTCGGCGGAGAGGCAGTCGGTGAGACCGTCCATGCGGGCGATGCCGTCGGCGACCTCGATGACGGTACCGGTCTTCTCCGAGGACGCGGACAAGTCCAGTCCCTCGATCTCTTTTTTCAGCGATTCGATGATGAATTCCTTGGTAGCCATAATGGTGTCGTTATCCGTTCCTGCGTCCGATATTCATGAGTTTCGCGATGCGGCTCCTGACCGTGAGGTCGGTGACGCGGTCCTTCTGCCTGACGCGCACGCCGCCGACGAGCTTCGGGTCGACGACTTGTCGCACGTCCGTCGCGTCAGTGTCGACGTCGACCGCCCTGAGCACCTCCGCGAGCGTTTTCGCCGACAGTTCGCGGCCGCTTTCGACGGTGACGCGATTCGCCGCCGCAACGTCATCGAACGCCTTGGGGAGCGCGGCGAGCACGCGCGGGAGCAGGCTCGCGTTCCCCCGCTCCGTGAGGAGCGCGACGAAGCGCTTGGCGAGCTTCGAGGCCTCCTTCTCGGGCAGCCGTCGTGTCGCGTGGGCGAGGGCGAGGGCCCAGTCTTTCGGGGTCAGGCGCATACGGTTCAGGCGAGGTCCTTGAGGGCCGCGCGAATCAGCCGGTCGTCGCCCGCGGCGTCGATGGCATCGCCGACGACGCGCTCGGTCGCGAGCGCGACGAGTCCGGCCAGCTCCTGTTTCGCGCCGTCGAGCATCGCCTGCTTCTCCGTCTGCAGGCGCTCCTTGCCCTGGGCGACGACGCGTTCGACTTCCTCTTTCGCCTTGCGCACGGCTTCCTGCCGCGCCGCCTCGCTGACGGCATTCGCCTCCTCGATGATGTTCTTCGCCTTCTGCCGAGCCTCGGCGACGATGCGGTCCTTCTCCTCGCCCGCGATGCGGAGCGCGGCAGCCGAATCCTCGGCATCCTTCAGCCCCTTTTCGATTTTCGCCGTTCGTTCGTCCATCACCTTGAGCAACGGGGTGTATACCCACTTCCACATGACGAACAGCACGACGCCGAAATTGACCAGCTGCGCGAGGAACAGCTTGCCGTCGACGCCGAGCGCACCGAGCGCGCCGGCCGATTCCGCTATCTGCTTGGTTTCTTCGACCATATTCGGAGGTTGAAAGGTTGAGAGGTTAGGAGGTTGAAAGATCTTTCGACCTTTCAACCTTTTGACCCTTCAGCCTCTCGGTTAGAGGGTGAACACGACGACGAGCGAGTAAATCGCGATTGCTTCCGCGAACGCGGCGCCGAGGAGCATCGGGACGAACAGCTTGCCGGCCGATTCGGGGTTGCGGCCGATGGACTCCATCGCCTTTCCGACGATGGTGCCGATGGCGAGCGCCGGGGCGAGGCCACCGATGGCCATGGTGAGGCCCTTAGTCAGGGTCTTGATCGCTTCGGGATTAGCGAGAACGGAGGTGACGCCTTCCATAGTGCGGTATGCGCTTCCGGTCGACGAGGAGGGAGGGTTTTCCGTCGCCGGGGTCGCGCTGGTTAAGGGTGATATTTCGACGTTCCGCCGTGGCGAAGCGCCGAAGGCCATCCTCAACTGTCGAAAGAACGAGGGGGCGGCGGGTGGCCGCGCGAGGGGGCGGCATCCGCCGGCGGGCCGGTATCGGCCGCGTCCGCCGGTTTCTCGGTCAGCAGCTCGTACTCTTCGCCGTACTTGAGCGCCTTCTGGCAGACCGAGACGGTCGAGATGACGAATGACACGAGGATGCTCGCCGCCAAGATTTTCGGCCGAGTTTCCATGAGCACGTCGAGTCGTTTGCCGAGCCATGTCAGGAAAGAAACGGGTAGGGCGATCGACGCGAAGAGGTCTCCGGAAAGCCGGAGGGTGAACGCCGCGAGTTTCCGCTGCTCCTTCGCGCTGGACATACCTCAACCGCGGCTCGGGGCAGCATGCTCGGCGCCGAGGCCGTGCGCCTCGCCCATCTCGTCTTCGTGATGCGCCTCGCCCGAGCCGTGCGGCTGCTCGGTCGCGAGCGTCAGGTATACGAGCGTGAGCATCGAGAACACGAGCGCTTGCACCACGCCGACGATGATCTCGAGGAACATGAACGGCGTCGGCAGGAGGAACGCGATGAGCGACGACAGGACGTGGAGCAGCACCTCGCCGGCGAAGATGTTGCCGAAGAGACGGAGTGACAGCGAGACCATCTTCGCGGCTTCGGACATCAGCTCGATCAGGCCCACGGCGAATTCGACGATGGCGGTGAAAAAACCGATCGCGGCTGCGCCGAACGGCTTTTTCCCGAATCCCGCGATGCCCTGCCAGAGCGCGCCGAGCTGGATGAACTTGCCCCAGTGCTTGAAAAAACCGAGCGTGAAGATGCCGAACAGGTGGGACACGACGACCGACGTGATGCCGAGCGCGAGCGTCATGTTGAGGTCGCTCGTCGCCGGACGGATGAGCGGGATCAGCTCCTTCTCGCCATGGACGAGCCCCCAGATGCCGACGGTGCCGACGCCGGGAAGAAGCCCCATCCAGTTCGAGACGAGGATGAGCGGGAAGAGCGTGCCGACAATAGGCAAGAACCGGCGCGAGCGGGCACGGTCGTGCGTCACTTGGTCCATGAACCCGAGCGCGAACTCGACGAACGCCTCGAACGCGTTCTGCAGGCCCTTCGGGACGACGGCGCGGCCGCGCGCGAGGGCGGCGGCGAACAAAACGAAAAAGCCGACGACGATCCATCCGGTCAGGAGGGAGTTCGTCACCGGCATCCCGGCAATCGCGGTCAGTTTTTCAGCGGAAACGGGAATTGCCATAGCTGGTCCGGCGGATCCGGTTCATTTCTTGTTGATCTCCTCGTATGCCCTGCCGTACCGCCTCGCCTTCCGCACGATGCTTGCCCCCGAAACGACTGCGGCGAGGACAAGCGCGGCGGCGATGAACAGCGGCCGAGTGCCGTACTTCGCGTCGAGCGCCTTTCCGGCAAGCGCGAAAAGGACGGCGGGCACGGCGAGCGTCGCGCCGAAGTCGCCGACGATGCGCACGCCGAGCAGCTGGTTCTGCCGGTCGACGTCCGTCTTGCGTTTCGGGGCGTTCTCGTCGCTCATGGGAACGAAAAAATCGGCGTTCGTCGGCTTGCCTCGATTAAGGCGGAATTCCGACAACCGCCGAATTTTATGCTACGCGACCGATAAGGTCAAGCGTCTTTTTTCTCGGGACCCCCTTCGTCCTTGGTCAGGTGCTTGTGGAGGTTCACGATGGCGCCGCGGAGTCGTTCGGGGTCGGGTATGACGAGCGTGCCAGCAGCGTCATCGTAGGACGCGAGGCTGGCGCGGATTTTTTCGGCCGCATCCGGATGCGTGCCTTCGCCGAGGATTTTCCCCGACAGGTACGCGGTGATGCTTTCGCGTTCGCCGGCAGTCTCGCCCTTCGTTTTCGGGCCGAGCGCCTCGTTGACCCGCGCCGCGACGTAGCGTCGGACGGCCTCCTCCTTCGGCATGGCGCGCTTCACCGCCTCGAGCGACGCCTCGTCCCCTTCGCCGCCGAAACGCGCAAAGAGTTCTTCGCGCACCGCGGTCCAGAGAAAGTCCTGATCGACGGGCGGGCGTTTGCCTCCGCCGAGGGGATGCTCGAGCGTTCCGCGCACGGAATCGATGACGTAACGCACGTGGTCCTCGGCGGATTCCGGCCGGAAGATCCGTGCGAACATTTCGACCTGCCGTTTGGCGCCGGCGCGCACCACTTCCGGCGGATAGGGCGCCGGTTCCGCTTCGCGCGCTTCCGGTTTGGCGACGTCTTCGGTCTTGGGGCGGAAATGGGCCGCCGTCCGTTCGGAAATGATCCCCTCGCGTTTCTTCTGCATCTGCGGCCCGAACCAGGCGTCGTACGATTTCTTGATGCCGTGATAGAAATTTTTCGGATCGGCCTTCACCGCGGCCAGTACGTCTTCCGGAATCTGCAAGTCCTCGACGTTCAGCGGTTCTTCCTTTTTCCGGCCTTCCACGAAGTACTTCCATTTCGGACAGATTTTCTCGGGGGCGTCGGGCGGGCAATCGAAAAACAGCTTCACGCCGCGGCGGTCGAGGTCGCGGCGCGCATCGTTCACGAAGGCGACGAATTTTTCCGCGGCCGTCCGGTCGGCGGCGGCGCTTTCCGCGACGGCCTGAGGAAGGGCGATGGCTGTCTTCGTGGCGCGGCGGACGTATTTTTCCGTCGTTTCGTCCCACTCGTCATAATCTTCGGCGACGACGAGGGCGTCGCCGTCGCGTTCGAGGCGGTAGCTGACGAATTCACGGCGCTTCGGCTTCCGTCCGCGTCCGTTCTCGGGCGTCTCTTGCGCGGCGGGTTTTTCCGACGGCGTTTCCGCGGCGGCTTCGACGGTCTCGTCGGCAATGCCGTATTTGCTCGCCACCCATTCCTTCGCCGCACGCCGGACGTCCTCGGGGAGTTTTTCAAAATCCTCGCCGTTCCAAATGACGGACAGGTCCGGAGTTTCCCCCGACGTCGCATAGAGCTTCACGAGGGCGCTCACCTGTTCCGCGATCCACGAGGTGCGGGAGTCACTGCCGATGTCGATGTCAGCTGATTTGCGCGTCGATTCGGCTTTTTCGCCGTCCATCGCCTTCACTCCCGCCTTGGCGCGGAGGTCGGCCTTCGCCCCTTCGGAGAGGCGCTGGAAGTCCTCGGATTCCCAGACCTCCTCGAGGAGGTCCGCGGGTTCGATCTTTGCCGTTTCGGCCATCTTCAGGAGGGCGTGGATCCGTTCCTCGATGGTTTGGACGAGCGACCGTTCGTCGCGCCCGCCCTCAGGCGTACCCGATTTCTTATCCATAGACTGGCGAAATATACCCGAAATATACGTAAGGCAGCATATCAGCAAAACCGGCCTCGGTCAAGCCAAAAACTGTCAAAGGGGCTTGACAATAGCCTTATTTTGTGGTATACATCGCTCACGATTGTCCCTTACAATTTCCGCTTACTCGACAGGCTTTTTGCACTACGGAGACCGCCGAAAATCGGTTTCCGTCCGCTCGTTCCCGCGATGGTCGCGGGGGCGAATGGCGCCGGTCGCGGATGGTCCGCGGCAGGCACAGCGACCGTCCGGAACGGACGGTCACACCGCGCGCAAGCGCAACGACACAGGAGAACGGTCATGAACAACGACAGCAACCAGAATCAGAAGTCTTCCAACGCCTCTTCCCGTGATCGCGGCCGTCAGCGCCGCGGCGGCCTCGTGGACGTCTCGGCCCTCGGCCTCGTCTGCGCGGGATGCAGCAAGCCCGTCACCCACCTCCCCTTCATGCCCAAGACGGACAGTCCCGTGCGTTGCACGGACTGCCACGACGGCGGCGCGAAGAAGGAGCGTCAGTCCGCCGGCAACGGCGGCAGCAAGCGCAACGACGACAGCGTCGTGATGGACGTGGTCTTCGCCGAGAAGTTCTTCGGCGACGGCAGGGACCGCGAGAAGCGGCTCGTCACGTACATCTCGACCGGCGAAGGCGACAGCATCATCGGCTTTCGCCGCTCCGTCCGGTTCGTCCCGAAGCCCGGGCAGACCTACAGCTGCAAGGTGACCTTCAAGGAGAACCAGAACGGCGCGTTCGCCATCGTCGAGCCCGCGCTCCCGTACCAGCTGTCCGTCAAGGAGTGGCTCCCGCTCGAAGAGCTTCGGTCCGTCCTCACGGCCGACCTGACCTTCGAGATGAAGCCTCCCCGCGGCGGCGGCCAGCCCCGTCTGATCGCCTTCCACAACGGCAGGGCGACGTTCCCCGACAAGGGCACGTCGGTCCAGTCTGGCAAGCGCACCAACTGCCTGCTCCGCGAGGACGGCAACGTGCAGTTCGCGATCCCGATCTCCATCGACCAGGGCAACACCAGCCATGGCCTCGTGAAGATGTTCGAGAGCGCGGGCCACATCCAGCTCGCCGACCTCGCCTACGTGGTCCTCGAGACCGCCAAGGCGAAGCCCGGCGTGGGAAGGCCGAAGACGGAGGCTGACGTCGAGGTCAAGCAGGAGTACCGCCGCATCTACGACCTCCTCTCCGATCCGTCGGCGAGGGTCGCGGTCAGCGAACGCTCCAACGCTGACGAGCTCCGGAAGGCGTTCCGTCACCAGACGATGAACGTCCACCCGGACCGCGTGCTCCCGAAGTTCGGCGGCGAGGAGAACGCTCCGCTCATCATCAAGATGAACGTGAAGAAGTTCTTCGCCGCGGTGGAGCTGGCCTACAAGCAGGCCTGCGACATCCTCGACCGCAAGGCCGAGCGCGCCGCGAAGCCCGCGGACAAGGGTCGTCGCGACCGTCGCAACGAGGAAGCCCCCAAGGCCGACTCGTCCGCGCCGGACGCGATCGCCCCCGCTCCGGTCGAGGAGACGGCATCCGCCGTCGCCGAGACCGCGCCGCCCGTCGAGCAGGCGTCCGAACCGGAAACGGTTGCGGTCGCCGCGCTCGCCGAGGGCGTCGTCGCGGTCACCCCGTCCACCGAGGAGCTCTCGGAGGACGACAAGGCGATCCAGATGTTCGCGAAGGACCTCGGCTGCAAGGTCGAGGAGCTCATCGCGGGCGTCAGGGCGTCGGGGAAGTCCATCGAGGACTTCGCGGACCTGCCGAAGAACGTGCAGAAGTTCCACGTTCGGGCGGCGAAGGCCAAGAAGTGAGCGGAGAGCGGTGAACCGAAGGGGCCCCACGTCGATTGACGTCGGGGCCCCTTTTTTATTTTCTGAAAAGGTTAGCGCTTCAAAGCTTCAGAGGTTAGAGCGCTTTAACCTCTGAACCTCTAACCTTTGAACCTGCTCATTCGAGGCGAAAAAGTGCCTTCGTATTCTCGAGCGTCTGTCGCTCGACTTCTTCGACGGGCATGCCCTTGATTGCCGCGACTTGCTCGCCGACGTGCTTCACGAAGCCCGGTTCATTGCGTTTTCCGCGATACGGCACGGGCGCGAGGTAGGGCGCGTCGGTCTCGATGAGCAGTCGGTCGAGCGGCACGTCACGGACGACGTCTTGGAGCGTCTCCCCCTTCGCCTTTTCGGCGGCGCGCGGCGGGTAGGTGATGATGCCCGTGAACGAGATGTAAAAGCCGAGCGCGAGGTAGCGCTCCGCGTCCGCGCGCGTGCCGGTCATGCAGTGGATGTCGCCGCGGACTTTTTTTCCGGCGGCCGCGTATGCCTCGAGCGTCGCCGCGAGCTCGTCATGCGCGTCGCGGCAGTGGATCATCACCGGAAGGTCGCGCTCGAGCGCGAGGTCGAGGTGCATCCGGAACGTCTCGTGCTGTTTTTTCTTGAGGTCGGCGTGCGGGACGTTTTCGGGCAGGCGGTAGTAGTCGAGGCCGCATTCGCCGATGCCGACGGTTTTCTTCGAGCGTTCGCACAGGCCTCGATAGAAGGCGGCATCAAACGTCTCTTGCCCGCTCTTGTAGGCGACTTCGTGATCGTCAACGTACTGCTCGTAAAGATGCGTCGGGTGGAGCCCGACGACCGCCCAGATGCCGTCATGGGCCTCGGCGTAGTCGACGGCGCGGACGCTCGTCGTGCTCTGCGAGCCGACCGCAAGCATCCCGGTGCCATCTTCCTTGGCACGGCGAATCACCTCTTCGGCGTCGTCCTTGTAGGCGTTGAAGTTTATGTGCGCGTGCGCGTCGATGCGTTTCAGCTTCATATTCGTGTTGTGCGCCCGAAGTTCGCATGCCGTCCCGCGGCCTGCGAAAATGGCCGCGGGACGGCACGCCCCCCTCGGTCGCGTTTTTGGGTGATGACGCTTCCCGCCTCTCCTTGGGGATGGATGATGGAAACGGCGCTTGTGCGCCGTTTCTCGAAGGATTCTTTTATTATCGGGGGAGCCGCTTGAACACGCGAAGCGCGTTCTCGGTGGTCTGTTTCTCGATGTCGGCGACTGATGCGCCGCGGATGCCCGCGACGGCGTCGGCGATGCCCATGAGGTAGCTCGGCTCGTTGCGGCGGATGCTCCACGGGACGGGGGTCAGGAACGGACAGTCGCTCTCGACCGCGATGCGGGACGTCGGTGACCGCTTGAGGACGTCGGTCTGGTACGCGCCGTGCGTCATGATGCCGGTGAAGGAGATGACGAAGTCGAGGTTGTAGTAGCGTCGCGCCTCCTTCCAGTTTCCGGAGAAGCAGTGGATGACGCCGCGCGAATCGAACCCCGGCGTGGTCTTGTCCCACGTCTCGAGGATGTCGAGCATTTCGCCGTGCGCGTCGCGGCAGTGCAGCATCAGGGGGAGGCGCAGCTCGCGGGAGAGCTCGAGGAACATCACGAACGCCTTCTTTTGGTTTTCGCGGACGATTTCCGCCTGCTGGATCATCGGTCCTGAACGGCGGTCGTCATTGACGGCGTGGAAGTCGAGGCCGGTCTCGCCGATGGCGACGACCTTCGGGTGCTGGGCGAGCACGCGGAATTTCTCGATGTCGAACAGCTGGTCGTCGGTCGTCAGTTCGCGGCGGACCTTGAGCGGGTGCAGACCGACGGCGGCGTACACGCCTTCGTACTTCTCGGCGATTTCGACGGCCCGTTTTGACGAGGCATAGTCGTTCCCGACGGTGATCATCCAGATATCGTCCTGAATCGCGTGACGCACGACGATGTCGAGGTCGCGGGCGTAGATGTCCGAGTCGAGATGGCAGTGCGTGTCGATGAGCCTGGGCATAGGGCTAGATGACGGATTGCGCGGCGCGCACCGCGAGCGGGAGGAGCGGCGAGAGGATCGCGCCGACGGGGTAGAACCCCTTGGCGACGGGCGACGTCGCGAGCAGGTCGCCGAAGGCGGCAGTCGCCGGATAGTGCGCCGCGAACCAGACGACGAGGCCGATGGCCAGCGTCCCTTCGATGAGGCCGAGCGCCGCGCCGACGAGGC
The DNA here is from genome assembly GCA_964407925.1 of uncultured Gammaproteobacteria bacterium. GTDB lineage: Bacteria > Patescibacteriota > Patescibacteriia > SG8-24 > SG8-24 > CAYOXM01. Next base: position 105,209 of record CAYOXM010000002.1, on the reverse strand, counting down.
GGTTGAACGTCTTCAGGAACGGGATGATCGCGATGAACTTGAAAATCTTCTCGATGACCCAGAAGGCAAGGCCGACGACGCGCGTCGCGAGGATAAACAGGACGGCGAAGGCGACGAGCTTCGCGAGGTTCTCGTTGCCGCCGACGAGGCCGGCGATGGCGCCCGCGAGCGCGCCATGGAACTGTCCGGCGACGACGGCGCCGACAATCACCCCGACGACCGAACCGACCATGTGGATGGCGCCGAACCAGAAGCCCGCGAGGACGAATCCGCCGAGCGCGACGAGGATGCTGATGTCGACGACGTTCATGCGTTTCTTGGCTATGTTCCGCCGCCTGATGCGGGCGGCAGTCTCGGGAACAGTATAGCACCTTTGACGACCGGCGTCCCCGGGAGGAGTTTCCCCCACTCGGCGTCCGCAGGCAGGCGGACGTCGGCCGGATTCACGCCGATTTGGGCGAGTATCGCCTCGGCTGACTTCGGGACGACGGGGAGGAGCGCGATGCCGATGTGTCGCGTCGCCTCGGCAAGCTGGTACATGAACGGCGAGACGTCGACGCCCTCCTTGGCCTTTTTGAACGGCGCCTCCACGTCGATCGCCTGATTCACGGAGGTGACGTACCGCTCAAGAACCCGCATCGCTTCGTCGAACCGAAACGCGGTCAAGGCGCTCTCGTAGTCCTTCCAGAACGTCGCGCTTTCGAACCGGTCGGGCTGGACGGCGGGCATTTTCCCCGCGCAGTACTTTTCGACCATCGTCGCGACGCGCGCCGCGAGGTTGCCGACGCCGTTCACGAGTTTCGCGGTGTAGGTTTCCTCGAACAGTTTTTTCGAGAAGTCTCCGTCCTCGTACGACGGGAGCCCGCCGATGAGGAAGTAGCGCACGGCATCGGTGCCGTACTGCGCCACGAGATCGTAGGGATTGATGACGTTACCGGTCGACTTCGACATCTTCTGCCCTTCGGCGGTGATGAAGCCGTGGATGAAGATCTGTTTCGACGGCGCGATGCCCGCGGACAGGAGCATCGCCTGCCACATCGCGGACTGCTGGCGGAGGTTGTCCTTGCCGGCAGTCTGCGTGCCCGGCCAGAATTCGCCGAAGTCGGAATCGTTCTTCGGCCAGCCGAGCGTGGAGACGTAGTTCACGAGCGCGTCGAACCAGACGTACATCACGTGCTCCTCGTCGCCCGGGACCGGGATGCCCCACGGCATCTTCTCCTTGAGGCGCGATATGCTGAAGTCCTGGAGTCCGCCGCGCACGAATGACGCGATTTCGTTCATGCGGCCCTCGGGCACGACGAAATCCGGCCGATCGGCGTAGAGCTTGAGGAGCTTTTCGCCGTAGTTCGACCATTTGAAAAAGTAGTTCTCCTCGTCGCGGAGCTCGACGTCGAGCTTCGGGTGGATCGGGCACTTGCCGTGGTCGAGTTCGGAGTCGGTCTTCACGAGTTCGCAGCCGACGCAGTACTTCGACTGGTAGCGCGCCTTGTAGATGTCGCCCGCGTTCGCGCAGCGCTTCCAGAATTCCTGCGCGGCGGCGACGTGATGGGCGTCGGTCGTACGGATGAAGTTGGTATAGGAAAGGTTGAGATTCTCCTTCAGGCCGTGGAACTTTTCCGCGTACATGTCGCAGTAGGCCTTCGGATCCATTCCCGCCTCGGTCGCGTTCTTGTAGATTTTCTGGCCGTGCTCGTCGGTGCCGGTGTTGAAGACGACGTCGTCCCAATGCAGCCGCCGCCAGCGCGCGAGGGCGTCGGCTTGGATGATCTCGAGCGCGAAGCCGATGTGCGGATCGGCGTTCACGTACGGCAGGGTTGTCGTGATGTAGTACTTGCCCATAGCGGTCATTTTTTCCCTTCAATGATGACGACGAACTCCCCCTTCGTGCTGGTCTTGGCGAGCGCTTCGGTCACTTCCGCCGCGGTACCGCGATAGAACGTCTCGTGCATCTTCGTGATTTCGCGGCCGACGCAGAGTTTGCGTTCCGGCGCGAGTTCCGCGACGAGCGCGAGCGCCTTTTCGATGCGATGCGTGGATTCGTAGAGGACGGTGGTCCGCGGCGATTCGAGCGCCTCCTTGAAGAACGCGTTCCTTCCCTTCTTGTGCGGCGGGAAGCCGAGGAACAGGAACTCGTCGGACGGCATCCCGGAGACTGAGAGTGCCGCTGCGACCGCGGACGGTCCGGGAATCGGCACGACGGTCGTCTCGGGCGCGGCGGCGATGACGTCGCGGACGAGGCGGCTTCCCGGATCGGCGATGCCCGGCGTGCCCGCGTCGGAGACGATGCCGACGTGCTTGCCGTCGCGCAGCATCTCGATGACGCGGCTCACTTTCTTGAAATGCTGGTCTTCGCGGTACGAGTCCATGGGTACCTTGATGTCGTAGCGCTCGAGCAGGCGTCCGGTGACCCGCGTGTCCTCGGCGAGGAGCAGGTCGAGCTGACGGAGCGTCGAAAGCGCGCGGACGGTGACGTCCTCGAGGTTGCCGATGGGGGTGGCGATGACGGAGAGCGTTCCCATGGCTGTCAGGTTAGCACGCCGCCGCCACCGCTTCCATCGTGGCGGAAACGCGTTCTGCCTCTGCGACGGCGCGGTCGAGGAGCGGCGCGAGGTCGCACTTCGCCTCTTCGGCCTCGGCGCGCTGGGCGGTCGCGCGCGTGGCGGGTCGGGGCGGCATGAAGACGCTGCAGCAGTCGTCGTGCGGCTCGATGGACGTCTCGTACGTCCCGACGCGGCGCGCCATTGAAACGACGTCGTCCTTGTCCTCGCCGACGATGGGGCGGTAGATCGGGAGCGTCGCGACGGCGCTGACCGCGGCGATGTTCTCGAGCGTCTGCGAGGCGACTTGGCCGATGCAGTCGCCCGTCACGACGCCGAGCGCGTTTTCGTCTTTGGCGATGCGTTCCGCGATACGGAGCATGGCGCGACGGTACAGGATGACGCGCATCGACGGGTCGGCCTTGGCGACGATTTCGCGCTGGACGTCGCCGAACGCCACGTAGTACGCGGCGGCGCCGTCCTGCCAGCCGTCGAGGACGGCTGCGAGCCGGCGGACTTTTTCGACCGATTCGCGGCCGACGTACGGGTAGCTGTGGAAATGCACGAAGACGGCGGTACAGCCGCGGCGCATCGCCTTCCATGCGGCAACGGGAGAATCGATTCCTCCGGAAAGGAGACAGACGACCTTGCCGGAGACGCCAGTCGGGAGCCCGCCGGGGCCGCGTTCACGGCCCGCGCCGACGAGCGCCTCCTCGTGGTCGATCTCGATTTGCACCGCGGTTTTCGGTTCGCGCACGTCGACCATGACGTCGGGGACGGTATGGAAAAGATGGCCGCCGACCTCGACGCTCGTCTCCTGCGAATCCAGGGGGAAGGTTTTGTCGGAGCGGCGCGTGAACACCTTGAACGTCGTCGGCGCCCGCTCCGCGAGCAGTTCCGTCGCGGCGGCCTTGATCGCGTCCATCGTCTTTTCGACCCGGCTGGCGAACAGGAACGATGCCACGCCGAACGTTCGGCCGAGCGTCTCGGACGCCGCCGTCGCCTGAGCGTCGGTGAGCGCGCCGACATGTTTCGCCATGATGCTCCCCTGCCTCTTCAACACCTTGAAACTGCCAATCGGGCGCAGCCGTCGGGCGATGTCGGCGATCAGTTTCTGCTCGAACATCCCGCGATTGCCGCCCTTGAGGCAGATTTCGCTCGTATGGATGACGATGGTGTCTCGGATGGCCATAACTGGGCGAGATTAACAGCAATTTCACGGTTTGGCAACCCCTTTGCGATGGAAGAAAAAACCGGCCCTCGTAGGACCGGTGGATTCACGTTTTTGCCTGAAGGAGCTTGTTGTTCTGGTAGAACGCCTCGACCGACGCTTCGCCGAACCACCCTTCGTGGGCGGGCCGGGCGTCTGGCGCCGGGATGACGAGGTCCGGTCGGTGAAACGGCACCTGCCCGGGGGAGAGCGTCATCGAGAGCGGGTGCTTGCCGACGCTGTCCCTGATCTGGATGAGCTGATGACCCCTGAACCAGATGCCCATGCGCAGGAGCGAGCGCCGGATGGCGATGTCCTGCACGTGCGTGCGCTGGGTCTCCTGTTTCGCGTAGTCGAAGCGCGAATCGACGTTGGTCGGCGCGTCGTCGTACACGTCGCTCGCCTCGCGAATCAGCCGTTCGGTGATCTCGGGATTCGCGAGCATGAACGCGTGGTACGCGTCCTCGTAGAGCGCGCAGCATCCGAGGAAGTCGGCGTGCGTTTCGCCGATGAGCCAGGCGATGCGCCAGTTGCCCCTGCCGTAGCGTTCGTCCCACTCGCGGTACATCGCGTCCCGGCGCTTGCCGAAGTAGCCGGGCCTGCCGATCGTTTTCCATTCCGACATGACGTCCTCCGTAATGAACTGGCCCGACCATAGCAACGAAAAGAGGGGCGTTCAAGCCCCTCTTCGTCCCGACCGCGCCGATTATTCGACGATGAGCGTCCCCTTCATGTCGCGGTGGCCGCTGCCGCAGAAGACGCTGCAGAAGAACGGGTACGAACCCTTCTTGTCCGCCACGAATTCCGCGACGGCGGGTTTGCCGGGCGCGAACTTCACGTTGACGTTGAATGCCGGAATGGCGATGCCGTGGTCGTCGTCGTCCGACGATACTTCCAAACGGACCTTGTCACCCATCTTCACGCGGATTTCCGACGGGGCGAAGGTGAACTTGTTGCCGACGATCTTGAAGACTTTCACGTCGCCCGCGGCCGCCATCGTGCCGGCTGCGGTACCCGCGGCAGGTTTCGCCGCGTCGTCGTCCTCGCCCTCCTCGCTCTCTTCCTCGGCGTCTTCTTTCGCGGATTCCATCGTTTCACCCTTGTCTTCGGCTTGGATGCTCTCTGCCCCGCCGTTGACCGGCGCGCCGCCGGACAGTTTCGCTCCGTCGTCGGTATCGGCGCAGCCGGCACCGACGAGCAAAAGGGCGGCGAGCGCCATAGAAAGCAAAACGTTCCGCTTCTCCGTCTTCATAGAGAGACTCGAGTTTCGAGTCGCCTGAAATGGCGACTTTATCGGACCTAGTATACACTACAGAGAGTCGTTTGATAGTCTGCGTCCAGATGCCCTTTGTGGATAAATCACCGATGACGCGATATTATGGCCGAACTTTCGGTAAAACCGCTCAAATACAAGGAACTCCCCGGACTGTCCGAAAAACAGCTCGCCGAGCACCATGACGTGCTGTACGCGGGATACGTGAAGAAGGTGAATGAAATCCGCGCGGCGCTCGCGGGCGTCGACCTGTCGAAGGCCAACGGCACGTTCAGCGATTTGCGTGAATTGAAAGTGGAAGAGGGTTTCGCGCTGAACGGCGTGAAACTGCACGAGGCGTACTTCGATAACATGACCGCGACGGGCGGGACTCCGGCCGGCACGGTCGCGGAGTGGATCGCCGCGGACTTCGGTTCCTACGAGAAGTGGGCCGCCGACTTCGCCGCCTGCGGCCTCGCCGCGCGCGGCTGGGTGGTGCTCGCGTTCGATTTCGCCGACGGCAAGTTGCACAACTACGTCTGCGACATCCATAACCAGGGCGGCATCTGGGGCGCGATTCCCCTGCTCGTCCTCGACGTCTACGAGCACGCCTACTTCCTCGACTACGCCACGGCGCGCAAGAAGTACGTCGACGGATTCATGACGAACCTCGACTGGTCGGTTGCCGACGCGCTCGTCGCGAAGCACGATCTCGCCAAGCATCGGCAGTAAAACCGAAAGCCGCCCTCGCGGGCGGCTTTTTCTTTGTTACTTGAGACCGAGAGCGGCCTTGAGCGCCGGCTTGTCGAAACCGACGATGATGGTGCCGTCGACGTCGATGACGGGGACGCCCATCTGGCCGGACTTCGTGATCATCTCTTCGGCTTTTGCGGGATCGGCGGCGACGTCAATGCTCGTGTACGTGACTTTCTGCTCGTCCATGTACTGCTTCGCGAGCTTGCAGTACGGGCAGGTCGGCGTCGAATAGATGATGACGTTGGCCATAGGTGGTCAGTATAGCAGGTTAGAGCTTCAAAGCGTCAAAGGTTAAAGCGCTTTAACCTTTTGAACCTTTAACCTCTGACCCTTAACGTCATAGCGCTTCGATCCAACGCAGGACGGTGCGCGTGCCGAATCCCGTCGCCCCGCGCGGTTGGTGCGGGACGGTGTCCTTTTCGGCCCAGGCCGGTCCCGCGATGTCGAGGTGGGCCCACGGCACGCCCCCGACGAACTCCTCGAGGAACGTCCCTGCAGTTATCGCGCCGCCGTAACTGGAGCCGCTGATATTCTTGAGGTCCGCGACGTGGCTTTTCATGAGCGGGCGGTATTCGTCGACGAGGGGGAGCTCCCAGAGCATCTCCCCCGCCTCGTCGGCGGCGGCGAGGAGCTTCGACGCGAGTTTCCGCGAGTTGGTCATCATGCCCGCGACTTCCTGGCCGAGCGCGACCATGCAGGCCCCGGTGAGCGTCGCGAGGTCGACGATGGCGTCCGGCTTCAGTTTCGCGGCGACATGCAGCGTGTCCGCGAGCGTGACGCAGCCCTCGGCGTCGGTGTTCAGGATTTCGACGGTCTTGCCGCTCATCGTGCGCACGATGTCGCCGGGGCGCGTCGCCTTGCCGGACGGCATGTTCTCGCAGACCGCGGAGATGCCGTGCACCTCGACGCCCGGCGCGAGTTCGGCGAGCGCGCTCATCGTGCCGAGCATCGCCGCGCATCCGGCCATGTCGATCTTCATGTCCTCCATGTGCGACGCGGACTTGATGGAGAGGCCGCCCGAGTCGAAGGTGATGCCCTTGCCGACGACCGCGACTCTCCGGTTCGCCTTTTTCGCGGGGCGATACGTGAGATGCACGAGGAACGCCGGTTCGTCGGAACCCTTCGCGACCGCGAGCAGTCCGCCCGCGCCCATCTCCTTGAGGGCCTTCGTATCATGGAGTTCGAGCTTCAGACGCTTCGGGTGCGCGGCGGCGAGCGCTCGCGCGACGTCGGCGAGCCGTCCTGGCGTCATCTCGGACGCGGGTTCGTTCACGAGTCCGCGCGCGAGGATCGTGGCGTGGGCGTAGGCGAGTCCGCGGCGGATGCCTTTCTCAAGCCCGCTTGCGAGGCGTTTCGGCGCGCAGATCTCGAAATGCTGCGGTGCTCGTTCCGCGTACTTCTTCAGCTCCTCGTCCTTGTATTTGAGGAAGCGGTAGTCGCCCAGCGTCGCGCCTTCCGTCGCCGCCTGTCCGAGTTCCGCGGGATTGCCTGCGGCCTTCTCCGGGAGCAGGAACGCGACGGACTTCGCCCGTTCGGCGCGCGCGACGCGGACGGCCCGCGCCGCGAGGCGGCGGATCGCCGACGCGTCGATGGCTTTCGGTCCCGCGCCCAGCAGGACGACTTTCGTCGCGGCCAGCTTCCCCATCGTGCGGATGACGGCGGTCTCACCGTCTTTGCCGGTGAAATCCTCCTGCGTTCGCAGGTCGGAGAGGAGGCCTCCCGCGGCCTTGTCGAGCGCGGCGGACGCGCCGGAGAATTTTTTCTCATGCGCGGCGACGGGTATCACGACGATGTCGGCGCTGACGCTCTTCGGATCGTGCGCTTGGACGGAGATTTTCATGGTGGCTGTCCGGTTATGGTGTAACTTCACGTGCAGTGTAGCACCGACGCGAACAGCGTAAACCGAGGGCGTTTCGTGGTATGCTTCGGTCATATGAAAGATGACGATCGCGTCAAGCGCCTCCGGGCGGAGCTCGAGGCCTTGCGCGACAAGGAGCGTGGCTACGTGCGCGCAAGCCTTCCCCGGTTCGACAGGCTGTTCGGTCGGGACTCGCTCATCGTCGCATGGCAGAGGTTGGAACAGGAACCGGAAATCGCCGTCACGACGCTCCGTCTCCTCGCGTCGATGCAGGGCGTGAAAGACGATCCGGAGCACGAGGAGGAGCCGGGGAAAATCCTTCACGAATGGGCCCCGGAACCCGTTTCGTGGGTACGCTGGACCTTTCCGTACTACGGGTCCGTTGACGCGACGCCGCTCTTCGCGATCGTGGCCGCGTGGACGGTCGCACGGACGGGTGACGCCGCGCTCAAGGCGGAGCTGTGGCCGCATGTGAGGGCCGGGATCGAGTGGATGACGAAAGTCATGGACGCCGATCCTCGCGGCCTTCTGACCTACTCTCCTCGCGCGAAAACGACGTTGTTGCATCAGGGCTGGAAGGACAGCGGCAATCTCGGGCCGTCCCCACCCGTCGCCATCGTCGAGGCGCAGGGGTACGCGTATTCCGCGCTGCTGCATGCGGCGGCGTGGGCTGACGCGCTCGCGCCGGAGCTCGCCGGCCAGTGGCGAGGGCGAGCGTCCCGCTTGCGCGGGGATTTTGACGCGCGTTTCTGGATGACCGAGGGCGATTTTTACGCGCTCGCCGTCCAGGGTGACGGCTCGCAGTACCGCGCCGTCTCGTCGAATCCCGGCCATCTGCTGTTTACCGGCATCTTGGAGCGCGATCGCGCCGAATCCGTCATCCGCAGGTTGTTCGCTAACGACATGCTGACGCCGTTCGGCATCAGGACGCTTTCCGAGCGGGAACCGGATTTCTCGGCGCACGCCTACCATAAAGGTTCGATTTGGCCCCACGACAATTGGATTTTCGCGGAGGGGTTGCGTGCGCTTGGGTACGAAAAAGAGCGTCGTGCCGTGACTGACGCCCTCGTGGCCGCGGACGATGCCCTAGGCAACCTCCCTGAATTGTACGCCTGCCACCTCGGTCAGATCGAGACGATACCCGGTGCGCAGCATCCGCAGGCGTGGGCGACCTGCGCCATGCTCAATTTGCTGGATTCCTCGCTCGACGCCGGCGCCGCGATTCCGCTCCTTCCCCCGTCCGTCATAGCGCGATCTTGAGGAAGGCTTCCTCGTAGCCGTCCACCATCGCCTTCACGCTGAACCGCTCCTCGACGCGCGCGCGGCAGTCCGCACGGTTGATCTCCCCAATCCTCGCGACGGCATCCGCCATCTCTTCAACGGTATCGACGACGAAGCCCGTCTTGCCGTGCGCCACGATTTCCGGGACCGAACCTCGTCGGAAGCCGACGACGGGCGTTCCCGTGACCATGGATTCGGTCATGACGAGACCGAAGGGTTCCTCCCAGCGAGCGGGAAAAAGCGTCGCCTTCGCGCCCGCATACAGCTGCCGCAATTCCCGCTTCTGCTGCATGCCGACGAAGGTGATGCGCTTGCCGTCGACGTGAGGCTCAATTTTTTCCTTCCAGTACGCGCTTTCGGTCGGCGGCCCGGCGATGACGAGCCTTTCGCCGGTCGCCAGCGCGACTTCGACCGCTTCGGCCACGCCCTTCTCCGGTATCAGCCTGCCGACGAACAGCAGGTAGTCGCCGGGCTTGTCCGAGTACGGCATGCCTTCGGTAATCATTCCGTTATACACGGTCGCCAGGTAATTGAGTGCCGGCGCGGGATTGCGTTGCGCCTCGCTGATAGACACGAAGTGCTGATTTTTCGTGGAAAAAAGCCGGAACATTTCTGCCCGCCAGGCGAAAATCGGGTCATGCAGCGTGTACACCGTCGGTACCTCCAGGCACGCGCTCGCGAGGGCGAGCGCCCTGTCCGCGGGATGCACGTGGACGATGTCGAATTCGCCGCGTTTCGCCCGGGCGAACATCTGTGCAATCAGGAATTCGTCCCAAAGGGCATGAATTTTTCCCGATTCGCCTCCGCGGACGCCTTCGAGGTCGAGGATGCGGTGGTGCCCGTCCTGCCTCTTCAACGGCTCGAGGCCTTCCGTTTCGACACGGAGTCCCGGTATGGACGTTCCGACCGGGCCGAAATAGGTCACCTCGTGACCCCGCTCGGAGAGGCCGAGGGCGACGTCGACCGCGACATCCATGGGAGCGTAAATCACCCCGTACGGAGGAGGCGTCGTGAATTGTCCGCTGACCATCGTGGCGATGCGAAGTTTTTTCATGCCTGGAGTTCGTAATAGTATTTTTCGTAGGCCTCGGTCATGCGTTCCGCGCTGAACGAGGACTCCGCATGGGCCCGCACCTTCGCGCGATCAAGTTTGTCGACCTTGCCCATGGCCTCGACGAGCGCATCCAGGTCGTCCCGCGGCACGACATACCCGCTGACGCCCTCCTTGATGAGCTCGCGCATTGAGCCCCTGTCGTAGGCGATGACGGGCGTGCCGCAGGCCATCGCCTCCGTCACGACGAGCCCGAACGGTTCGCCCCACTCGATGGGATACAGCAGCGCCTTGCCGGAGCCGTAGAACGCGGACAGCTGCTCCTGCGTCATTTCCCCGACGAACGTGATCTTGTCATTGAGGTGCGGCTTGATGACGGTGTCGAAATAGTCCTGGCGGACCGGGTCGACGCGTCCGGCAAGCGCGAGTTTGGCGCCGGTACGCTCCGCTGCCGCGATCGCGTTCTCGATGCCCTTATGTTTGTCCACGCGCGCAATCCAAAGGAAGCCGTCGCCTCCCTCGGCATCGTATTGGAAATGACGCATGTCCGTGCCGTTGTACACGACGCGACCGTGCGGGAAGTCGATGTTTGCCGCGCGCATCGCGGCTTCGGAAATGAAGGCGACGTTCGTCCTGTCGGCCTCTTCCTTGAACAGCCGGACACGGTCGTTCACGTCCGCGTCCGCGTTCGTCCTGTAGAGCGGATTGTGCATCGTCAGCAGGGACGGCACGCGGCTGAGCCCCTGGAAGAAAAGTCCCCAGAGGTCGAGATGCAAGTGAATGACGTCAAATTCCCCGGCGTTCGCCGCCTCGAACGCCCTGGAGATGTTCCGCAGGTTCCAGATGGGGTTGGACCAGTTCTTGCCGTCGGCGATGAGCGGCGCGTGGTAGACCGAAACGAGCTTCGCTTTCGTGACGGATCCCGGCGCGGCATACAGCGTCACGTCATGCCCGCGGTCGACGAGTCCGTCGCAAATCAGCTGCACGACGCGTTCGATACCGCCGTAGCCGTGCGGCGGAACGGTAAACCAGAGCGGCGCCACCTGCGCGATGCGGAGTTTCTTCATAGATGCATGAATTTTCGGAGATTACGCGCCGTCGTTTCGAGAAACGAGTCGTGCCTGTCGCGTTCGTCCAGCACCTTCTTGTACAGCGCCTCGTAGCTGTCGAGCATGCGCGAGACGGAAAAAAATTCCTCGACGCGCTCTCGGCATTTTTTTCGGTCGATGTCGCCTACCAGCCGCACCGCGTCGGCCATCTGCTCGACGGTGTCGACGATGAAGCCGGTCTCGCGGTGCGTGACGATTTCAGGAATCGAACCGTTTCGGAACCCGATGACCGGCGTGCCGCACGCCATGGCCTCGACCATCACGAGTCCGAACGGCTCTCGGCGGTTGAACGGGCAGAGCAACGCGCGCGCGTTCTTGAAGAGCTTCGTCTTCGCTTCGAAGTCAGCCTCACCCACGTATTCCACCTGCTGGCCGTCGACGTGCGGCAGGACCTCGTACTTGAAAAAGCGCTCGTTTTCCTCGCCGACGACGTTGCCGGCGATGACCAGTTTCGTCTTCGCGAGCTTGGCAGCCTGAATCGCCTCGAGGATGCCCTTTGTGGGAATGATTTTCGAGATCCACAGGAGGTAGTCCTTCGGGTTGGCGTTAAACGGGAACTTCTCCACCGAGATGCCGTTATAGATGTGGTCTACGCCCGCCAAAAGGCTTGCTGAGGATTTCTGGTCCTTGGATATCGGCACGTACGTCGTTTTGGGGTAACGCTCGAAGACCTTGTGGGTTTCGGGCGAGAGCGGACGGTGAAGAGTGCTTACGACCGGCGGTTTCAGGAAACGCGTGAACGGTGCCGTGTAAAAGGTGCAGTGGTCGTGAATGATGTCGAATTGCTCGTGCAGTTCAAGAAGGTTCGTGCAGTGGAGGCTCCAGACCGCGTGCGGGCTGGGGAGTTTTGCGCGCCAAAGGGAGGCAGGCCAGGGGGAGATCAGGCGTGCCGCAGTAGTCGAATCGCCGCTCGCGAAAAGCGTCACCTCGTGCCCTCGGGCAATAAGTCCTTCGGTCAGTTCGGAGACCACGTATTCCGTTCCGCCATACGTGTGCGGAGGCACCGGTATCCAAATCGGCGCAAATTGGGCGATTTTCATCAGCGTGAGTATGGCAAACGAAAAAGGAAGGGGCAACCCCTTCCATCAAAAAAATCGCTAATTTGAGCCAATTAAGGCTATTTTTCCCTTTTCCGGAGGGGTTTCCCTCCCCAGCGCCACTCCGGCTTCTCGCCGGTCTTCCAGCAGATCGCGATTAGCGCGGCGGTCAGCGCGATGAGCGGAATGAACACGCCGTAGATCGCGTCGCTCCCCGAATGCGACTGCGAATCGACGTCGCGGAAGATCCAGACGGAGACCGCGATAAAGCCGGCCAGCACCGTCCAGCCTTCCCAACTCGACGGATACCAGCCCCAACCGTAGTTTTTCGCCTTGAACCAGAGCTTTTTCATGGCCATAGCGTATCACGGCCCGCCCTAGACGCCCAGCATCGAGCGTACCTCGGGACTCGGCTCCCATGGCGGGTCGAACACGACGTCCACCGTCACGTCGTCAAGGCCGAGCGCGCGGAAGCGGCTCTTGATTTCGCCGACGATCTGCGGGCCGTACGGGCAGAGCGGCGTGGTGAACGTCATCTTAATGTAGAGCTTCTGCGACTTCTCATCGAAGTCAGTGTCGTAAATCAGCCCGAGCGTCACCAGGTCGATGCCGAGTTCGGGGTCGTAGGTATTTTTCAGCACTTCTTCGATTTCGCCTTTGATGACCATATGGAGTTTCAGAGGTTAGAGCTTCAAAGGTTAGAGCGCTCTAACCTTTGAAGCCTTGAAGCTCTAACCTTTCAAAAATGAATAGCCCTCCCGCTCGATTTCGTCCGCCAGCTCCTTGCCGCCGCTCTTCGCGATGACGCCGTCCGCGAGGACGTGCACGCGGTCCGGCGCGAGGTGCTTCAGGATGCGGGCGTAGTGCGTGATGAGCAGGATGCCCATGTCCTTGCCGCGCACCTTGGCGATGGCGTCGGTGACGATCTTGAGCGCGTCGACGTCGAGGCCGGAGTCGGTCTCGTCGAGCACGGCGTACTTCGGTTCGAGCAGCGCGAGCTGGAGCGCTTCCATCCGCTTCTTCTCGCCGCCGGAGAATCCCTGGTTGAGCGAACGGTGCATGAACGCGGGGTCCATCTTCAGTTCCGCCATCTTCTCCTTGAGGATGGCGCGGAACTCGGGGATGCTCACCGGCTCACGTCGCGCGGTCGTCGTGATGACGCGCAAAAAGTGCGCGACGTTCACGCCGGTGACCTCGGGCGGGTGCTGCTGCGACAGGAAGAGACCCTTCGTCGCTCGCTCGTTCGTCTTGAGCGCCGTGACGTCCTCGTCGTCAAGGAGCACGCGCCCCGCGGTGATGACGTATTTCGGATGGCCCATCAGCGCGTTCGCGAGCGAGGACTTGCCGGACCCGTTCGGTCCCATGATGGCGTGCACCTCGCCGGCCGGAATCTCGAGATTGATGCCTTTCACGATTTCCTTGCCCTCGCGGGTGACGTGCAGGTTTTCTATTTTGAGTGACATTGGTTTGTGGATTCCCGCCCTCGCGGGAATGACAGTTATGGGGTTTTGTTCAGGTGGTTTTCGAGTCCGACTTCGAGCGTCCTGAGTCCGAGAAGCGCGCACTTGAGCCGCGTGACGCCGACCGTGATGCCGAGGAGGCGGAAGACGTCCTCTTGGCCGAGCGCGCGCAGCTGCTCGACCGCCATCCCCCTCACGTGATCGGTGAGCATCGAGACCGACGCCTGGCTGATGGCGCATCCCGAGCCGTCGAACTTCACGTCCGCGACCTTCCCGTCGGCATCGAGCTTCACGTACAGGTCGATGGTGTCGCCGCAGGACTGGTTCAGCTCGCGATGGCTGAAGGTGGCGTCGGGGAGCGTGCCTTTGTTGTGCGGGCTGCGGTAATGCTCCAAGATTTCCTCTTGGTACATCGCCTCGTCGCCGGAGAGTTGGTCGTGCAGATGCGGTTCCATATTCAGGAGATGCGGAAAATCCGTTTTGCCTTTTCGACGCCCGCGACGAGGGCGTCGACGTCGGTTTCGGCGTTATAGAGCGCGAAGCTGGCGCGCGTCGTGCCGTTCACGTATCCGAGCTCGCGCAGAAGTGGCATGGCGCAGTGGTGGCCGCCGCGAACCGCAACACCCTCGGCATCGAGGATGGTCGCCATGTCGTGCGGGTGGATGCCCTTCACTTCGAAGGAGACGACCGACGTGCGTACGGCGTCCGCGGCCGGTCCGATGATTTCGAGTCCGGGAATCGCCGAGAGTTTCTCGATGGCGCGCCGCGTGAGCGCCTCCTCGTGCGCCGCGATGCGGTCGATGCCGGTGAGCTTTACGTAGTCGACCGCCGCACCGAGGCCGATGACGCCGCCGACGTTCGGCGTGCCCGCCTCGAACTTCCACGGCGCTTCGTTCCACGTGGAGCGGTCCCAAAAAACCTCACGGATCATGTCGCCGCCGTAGAGGAACGGATGCATCCCGTCGAGGAGCTTCTTCTTGCCGTAGAGTACGCCCGTGCCGGTAGGACCGAGCATCTTGTGGCCGGAGAACGCGAGGAAGTCGCAGTCGAGTTTGCGGACGTCGATGGCGACGTGGCCGACCGCCTGCGCGGCGTCGACGACGGCAAGCGCGCCCTGCGCGTGGGCGAGTGCGATCAGTTCCGCGGCCGGCGCGACCGTGCCGAGGACGTTCGAGACGTAGGTGAAGGAGACGATCTTTGTCTTCGGACCGATGAGCGCCTTCGCGGCGTCGAGGTCGAGTTCGAAACCCACCTTCTTCATCGGGATGAACTTCACCGCGAAGCCGCGATCGATGCCGATTTGCTGCCACGGGACGAGGTTGGCGTGATGCTCCATCGCGGAGAGCACGACTTCGTCGCCCGGACCGAGCGTGCGGCCGAGGGAGCTCGCGAGTAGGTTCAGCGATTCGGTGGTGCCGCGGGTGAAGACGATCTCCTGCTCGTCGGCGCGGAGGAAGTCCGCCACCTTCCGGCGGACGGCCTCGTAGTGCTCGGTCGCGACGTGGCTCGCGTTGTACATCCCGCGGTGGACGTTCGCGCGGTAATTGAAATAGTAGGCGTCCTGCGCCTCGAGCACCTGGATCGGCGTCTGCGAGGACGCGGCGGTGTCGAGGAACGCGAAACGGCGTCCTTCCTTGTCCGCTTTCGCGAGCATGGGGAAGTCCTGGCGGATTCGTGCGACGTCGAGCGTTGGTGCGATTTTCATATTGATGCCGCTCGATAGTTTAGCACTCCGAGAGCGCACCGTCGACCTTGCCCGCGACGAGGCACGTCGCCATGTCCTCAAGGCCGGCGTCCTGCATTTCGCCAAGGATGTCGGCGAAGAAGCCCTCGACGAGCATTTTCTTCGCGGCGGTCTCGTCGAGGCCGCGCGCCATCAGGTAAAACAGCTTTTCCTTGTCGAGCCGGCCGATGGCGGCGGCGTGGCCGCAGCGGACGTCGTCCGTGCCGATTTCAAGATCAGGAATCGCGTCGAACTCGGCGCGTTCACCGAGGAGCAGCGCTTCCTCGCGCTGGTGGCCGGACGAGCCTTTCGCGTCGCGGTCGATGTGCACGAGGCCGCGGTACACCGCCTTCGCGGCATCGGCGAGCGCGCCTCGTCCCTTGATGTCGGAGTGCGTGCGCGGCGCGAGATGGCGGACTTCCTGATGGAGATCGAGCTTTTGGCTGGCGTTGCCGAAGAACGCGGTGCGGTGTTTCACCGATGCGTTCTCGCCGACGAGCTCGGTCCGGGAGCGGAGCTGGGCGTAGGCGCCGCCGAAAAGACAGTCGAACCATTCGACCGCTGCGTCACGTTCGGCACGGGCGCGCTTGGCGGAGAAATCGGTGACGTCGTCCGCGGCGTCCTGAAGGCTGATGTGCGTCACCTTCGCGCCGGCGAGTGCGACGACGTCGGTCACGGCGCTCCGCATCGCGTTCGCGGCACGGCGTTCGGGGGAGTAGGTCCTTTCGATGACGGTGACCGCGCTCCCCTCCTCGGCGAGGATGACGAGATTGGAAACGCGCAGCGATTCCGCGAGGCTGACGTCGATGCGCACGGGCGCGGCGGCGACGACGTTCTTCGGCACGTGGACGAGCAGGCCGTCGCCGACGTTGGCGCGATGCCATGCCGCGAGTTTCGCCTCACGGCCGTCCTCGGCGGCGAGGATCTCCTTGAGGAGCGGTTCGTATTTTTCGAGACCGAGCGCTTCGGCGAGCGGCAGGACGATGACGCCCTCGGGCGCTTTGACGACGGACGGCGCGACCGCGCCGACCTCGCGGGCAAAGGGAAAAGCGACCGTCTTCGGCGCGAAGAAGACGTTCAAGCCGTACTTGAGCGACGGTTCGGGCAGCGTCGCAAGCGCCTCGGCGGCCTTCTCGCGGACGTCCGCGGTCCATTGTGGGAATGCGTTCTTCATATCAGCCGACGGACCCTTCCATTTCGAGCTCGATGAGCTTGTTCAGCTCGATGGCGTACTCGAGCGGCAAACGCTTCACGACCGGTTCGATGAAGCCGCTCACGATCATCTTGCGCGATTGCTCCTCGGTGAGGCCACGCGACATCAGGAAGAAAATTTCCTCCTCGCCGATGCGGCCGACGGTTGCCTCGTGGGCGACATCCACGGCGTCGGTGTCGATGCGCATCGTGGGATAGGTGTTCGAGACCGAACCCGCGTCCAAAAGCAGCGCGTCGCAGGCGACGTGCGAAACGGCGTCCTTCGCGGCCGCGGTCACGCGGACCATGCCGCGGTACGTGGAGATGCCACCGCCCTTGCTGATGGACTTGGCGCGGATGACCGAGCTCGTGCGCGGCGCGGCATGGATGACCTTCGAGCCGGTGTCCTGGTTCTGGCCGGGACCGGCGAAGGCGACGCCGAGCGACTCGGACCGCGCGCCCTCGCCGCGCAGCACGGAACAGGGGTACAGCATCGTCGTGCCGGAACCCATGTTGCCGTTCAGCCACTCGACGGAGCCGTCGGCGTCGACGACCGCGCGCTTGGTGTTCAGGTTGTAGGTGTTCTTGCTCCAGTTCTCGATGGACGAGTACTTGATGCGGGCGTTCTTCTTCACGTGCAGCTCGACGCAACCGGCATGGAGCGCGCTCGCCGCGAATCGCGGCGCGCTGCACCCTTCGATATATTCCACCGTCGCGCCCTCGTCGACGATGATGAGCGTGTGCTCGAACTGGCCGCCGGACTCCTGGTTCATGCGGAAGTACGCTTGCAGCGGGACGTTCACTTTCACGCCGGGCGGGACGTAGATGAAAGTACCGCCGCTCCAGACGGCGGCGTGGAGCATGATGAACTTGTGGTCGTGCACGGGGATGCAGTCAGTCATGAAGTGCTTCTTCACGATCTCGGGATGCTTCTGCACCGCCACGTCCATGTTTTCGAAAATGACGCCCTTGTCCTCCCACTCCTTCTTCAGGTTGTGGTAGACGATGTCGGAATCGAATTGCGCGCCGACGCCGGAGAGGGCGCTCCGTTCCGCCTCGGGGATGCCGAGCTTCTCGAAAGTCTTCCTGATTTCGTCGGGCACGTCCTCCCACTTCTTCGCCTCTTTGGTGTCGGGGCGAACATAATAGGTGATCTGGTCGAGATCGAGGCCGCCGAGCGGCGGACCCCAGCTCGGGTGCGGGGTTTTCAGGAAAAGTTCGAGGCCCTTCAGCCGCTTCTCGAGCATCCACTCGGGTTCGTTCTTCTGACGAGAAATCTCAAGAACGGTCTCTTTGGTGAGACCCTTCGGCGCGACGTAGCGGTTCTTGGCATCCGCCTTGTCGTCGTAGGTCGCGCGGGAAACGTCGATGTCGAACTTGGGCGTGCTCATACGGTTTCCTTCACCAAGTCGGCGACGCTCATGCCGTGGAGCGTCGTCATCACCTGCCCTTGCACCTTGCGCCAGATGTCGTTGTTCACCGAAACCTTGGGACGCTCGTCCTCGCCGATGCACTCGGCCGACCAGGTGCGACCCTCGATGGCGGTGATGATGTCGGCGACCGTGATGTCGCGGCTGTTTTTCGCGAGCACGTAGCCGCCATGCGCACCGCGCTTTCCTTCCACCAGTCCGGCCGTGCGCAAAAGCCGGGCCACCTCTTCGAGGTACCCCTGCGAGACCGACCCTTCACGGGCGATCTCGTCGAGCGACGCGGTTTGCCCCGCCGGGCGTTTGGCCAGGCTCATGACGAGCACCAGCGCCAAATCCACCTTTTGCGGGACTTTGAGGAAGGTTTTCACAATGTCATTCCGGGCTTGACCCGGAATCCAGAACGCCTAAATAAGGCGAAAAACGAAATCCTAGCGTAGTGCTAGGATTTAATCACTAAAATTTATTTGAGTCAACATTAGCAGCCGTCTGGCTCGTTTAATGACTCCGCGTGGGAGGCTCTAAATAGAGCAAGGTATCGCTGGCCCTTACCTACTGATCCGTTCGCCGCCGTCTCCCACCCGATGTATTTTCGGAGGAACACCTTCCGAAGATAAGTTTGGCGGCTGAGCGCGCCGCAAACTTTTTCAAAAAAGGTGAATGCCGGCTCCCAGGCGAGGAGGTAAATTGATTCGGCACCATCGCGTGCATTTCTTTCAACCCGCCTCACGTACCGCTCAATTTCCTCTAGGCGTATAGGCGCAATGCGCGCGACCATAACAAAGGCGGTCTTGATATTGCGTCTAACAAACTCGAGCGGCACATCTTGATGCCTTTGTCGCTGTGAGATTGTGTAAAGGTAATCGATCAAGTCGTTAACTTCGTTAATCACTGTGTTTTGGTTTGTGATGAAACGGCTTCTTCGACCCAAAAATGCCATCTCTTGTAGAAAAATGTTGCTAAAGAATTGCTCGTGATACTCCATCTGTTTCAGTTTCTCGAAAATTTTGACGGCGCGCTGGTCGCAGGCAACATATTTCGAATAAATATCATCCCAATATGCGGAAAGCGCCCATCGTTGCTCGCGCTCTATGAGTCGCATCGTGATGATGTTTTCTATCGCGATGATTTGTGGTTTTGACAAGTATTTTTTTACTTCGGGCAATAGGCTGGTTTTTACAAAAAGATGCGTCGCGGCGGCAATATTTTTATTTTGGTCCTTAAGATCATGAATACGCAAAATGACCAGGCCTCGTCGTAAAATGGCCTCGCGGTCGCCTGTTCTGATGAATTCGACATTAGCACTAATCCTAGGAAAATCGGTCAGTTCATTACTGAGTCGAAGAACATAGCTATTAATTGTTCCTTCGATTTCATTTTTGATTGTCGATTTTTGAAAAAAACGGATAGCGCCTAACGTGCTTCGCGTCAACCAACCGAGCGACTTCTGCGCGCGCTGCGGAAATATCAGGGCGAGCAGAAGCAGGATGGTGAAAACGAGCAGCACGAACGGCAGTGGCGCATAAGTGAATAGTTGCCACGTTTGCGTAATGAGCCACCAGATATCCTCGCGAGTGAGGTCGATGCTGATGTCCGGCATACTTTTTATTCGATCATCGAAGAAGGCTCTGCTCCAGGCCGGCAATCAGGTGCGGCACATATCAGGTGCAGCTCCTCACCCGATGGAAAAATGCCGAACAAGTTTTGCAGATCAATAGGGCTTCCGCACGAGCTGCATTTCGCCTGCCCCGACTTTATTTCCTCAAGAAGGCCGAGGTCGGCTAATACACGCTCCAAATCGCTGTCATGTACTGCAAATATTTTTTTTTCGTGCTTCGGCCTCAAATCAAAGATGCCCTGCATAGCTTTCTAAATATTCATGTTCGGTAACCACAATACAGTTATCTGTCATAAATGAAAGAGGGTGATTCGCCGCCTAATAAAAATCGGGGAAGGCAGTACCTTCCCCGTCATTCGTCGTGCCGTCGCAGCCGTCGGAACGGCTTGTAGCGCAGGCTCGTTTTTTCGTCTTTCTTGCTGATTCGCTTTACGTACGCGTCGACGTCGAGCTGCTTCTTCTTGGGCGGCGGGAGCATCGGGCCGCACAAGTCGTAGCGGGCTATGATTTCCGCCGCGATGACTTCGCTCTTCAGCTCGGGCTCCTCTTCGCGGAGCGGCGGTGCGATGACGGTTTCGTAGTCGCCCTCCACTCGCGGCGGTAAGGTGCGGGGCTTGCGACGCTTGCTCATCCCCCTCTTCACGACTTCCAGCATTTCGCCGAAGACGTTTCTCATGACCGCCTCCGCTACCCCGTCCTGCCCGGACGGTTTCGGAGCACCAGTCGTCGGCCGTCCGTGTGGACGAGCTTGATGCCGGCGCGACGCTCCCCGTCGCTGACGGGCGGCGGGAGCATGGTCCCGTGGCGCTCGTCTTCTGCGGGCGCGTCGAGCGGCGGCGGTTCCGCGAGCGCGGTCGCGTCGACCGTCACCGTCGGGAGCGGCGGCGGCTCACTGTACACGCGCTTCAGGTGTTGCGGCGGCTTGCTTGGCGCGTCGCCGAGGTTGAGCAGCGGTCCGCGATCGCTGCGCCACATGATGACGACGAGCGCACCGGCGCCGCCGAGCGTGACGCCGACGAGGACCAAGAAGCCCGGCAGGATGTCGAGGATGCCGAGCAGGATGAGCGGCAGGGAAAGGGCGAGCATTCCGAAGCCGATTCGTTGATGCATTGCGTTCCTCCGATCTCCGGAAAAAGTCCGGGGAACGCTTTAGCTAAGCGCAAAAAGGCCCTTTTGTCAACCGTCCGCCGCCCTGGGTAAAAGAAAACCGTCCCGCAGCATTGCGGGACGGTCGGGCGTTCAGCCGTGCATCTGCACGACGGGTGCCGAGAGCGGTGCCGGGTTGATCGCCGGCGTCGCGGGAGACTCCTTGTCCGGCGGCGGATCGACGACTTGGTCGCGCTTGTCGCGATACGGGTCGCAGGCCGGCCCGGGGCAGGGGTTCTTCCACTTGGGCCAGTACGAGCCGTCGTCCATGTCGGAGTCGTTGTTGCTCGGGCCGCCGAAGCCGGGTTGGGAAGGCTGGTTCGGCTCCTCCGCCGGACCGGTCTCCGTATCGGCGTCGCCGCAGCCGCCCAGCGCGAGACATGCGCCCATCAGGAAAAGGAACGTCAGGTTCGTCAGTCGCATCACCACACCGCATCCTTTCGGAACTGCCGTGAAACATCGTGACGCCTTTCGGCGTCGGACCATCGTACGGGATTCGCCGTCCTTGTCAACGCCGCGCGGGGCGCGGTTTCTTCTCGAAGAGCATCTGAAGGAAGATGGCGCCGGTCCAGGTGGTGAGCATCCCCCAGACGAAGTCGCCGGTGAAGAGCGCCCAGAGCGACTGGATGATGACGATGCCGCCGATCGCGCACCAGGTGCGCAGATCGTCGTCGGCGAAGACGGCGCGGAGATCCTGGAAGCATTCGCTCCAGCTCATGACGCGTTCATTCGGTCTCGTTCGCACGGGGGCCTCCTCTCGTTCGGGCGGATGTGACGGAGCGACTCCGCACACTGCCATAAAAACGGCCTCTCGTCAATCCTCTGAACGAAAAAAGAGGGGCGACGCCCCTCTTCGCCTCACAGGGCGATGACGATGAATGACTGGTCCTGCTTCAGGATGCCGAGCGGGACGTTGCCCGACCGGAACAGCTCCGTGAAAGGCGACACTTGCCGAATCGCCTTCGCGTCCGATTTGGCGATGGCGACGACGTGGAACGTCAGCGTCATCACGAGACCGTCGAGCAGGTTCGCGGGAACGAAGCCTCCCGTGGCGTCGTCGATCTGCTCGGGCAGTCGTTCGAACAGGCCGTCCTTCGCCGCAGACTTCGCGATGACGTCCGGTTCCGGCTTCCATCCCGTCGCGTGCTCGAGGATGACCTTGAGCGGGATGTTCATCGCCGCGCCCAGGCTGTCGCGAATCCCCGCCTTCGCCGCCTCGCGCATGCTGTAGGGAAGGTCCGCATAGGACTCCTTCAGGCGCGCGATCGGAATGACGCAGGTACGCGAGTGCTTGGTGCCGATGTCGCCGAGCGCGGCCGTGACGGTCCGCTCGATGTCGCGGACGCGCGGCTGGAGCGCGAACGACTTGGCGCGGAAGGGCGCCAAGAGTTGGAGGACCGCCCTGCCCTGTTCGGGCAGGGACGCCGGGACGCGCTCGTAGAGGCGTACGCCGGAGTCCGGCGCCTCGCCGGCGCGCAACGTCGGCGGAACCACGCTTCTCCGCTGAGGTGCATCAGGCATGTCGTATCTCCTGGTTGGTGCCGCTCGAATGAACCACCCCGCCCTTTCGGGCACGGGACGTATCGGCGTACCACGCGCCGCCCGTAAAGTCAAGCATCCTCGGCTAAAAAAACGCCCGCGTCATGCGGGCGTTCAGACGGCTCCGGCGAACGTGCGCGCCGCCGCGGGATAGCGCGCAGGCGCGTCGTTCAGGACGCGCAGGACGTTGCGACGGAGAACCTTCGCCATGCGGTCGACGCTCCAGTTCGCGGCGAGCATCGCGTCGGTGAGGGCGCCGAGCCGCGAGACGTCCTCGAGGCCCGCGGTCGGGGTGACCATGCCGTCGTAGTCAGAGCCGAGCGCGACGTGGTCCTCGCCGACGACGTCGATGACGTGCGTCATGTGACGCATCACGGCGTCGATGCCGGGGCCGCCGAGGTAGTTCGGGACGAAGATGACCCCGATGACTCCCCCGCTCGCCGCGACGGCGCGGAGCTGGTCGTCGTCGATGTTGCGCCAGTGCCTGTGCGCGCCGAGCACGCCGGTATGCGAGACGATGACCGGCGTCTTGTAGGCACGGCAAATCGCGGCGGCCTCCATGAACCCGGGACGGTTGATGTGCGCGAGGTCGACGATGACGCCGTACGCGAGGCACGATTCGACGACGAGCCGTCCGAACCTCGTGAGTCCGGCGTCGGCGCGCGCGCCCTTCCCTTTCGCGGGGAAGCACGCCGCGTTCGCCGAGAAGTGCGAGAGCCCGAGGTAGCGGACGCCCCGCCTCGCGAAGTGCTTCACGTTCTCGAGCTTGCCTTCGAGCGCGTGCGCGCCCTCGATGCCGAGATACGCCGCCAGATGGCCGTCCTGCCGCGCCGTTTCGGCGTCTTCGGCGGCGACCGCTTTGCGAATCTCCCGGGGCAACGATGCGGCATATGCGTCGAGGATGTCGATCTGCTCGTCGACGGCGCGGAAGCAGCCCGACTCGCCGAGTACGGGCAGCGACACTAGGCCGAAGAACTGCGCGCCGATGCCGCCCTCGCGGAATCGGGGGAGGTCGGCGTGGCCGACCCATTTCGATTTCGGGAGCGGCGGATCGTGCCGCTTGGCGATGTCGTAGCCCGCCCAGCGGGCCCACATCAGGACGTCGTCGTGCAGGTCGATCGGCGGGCACGCGACGTGCACCGCTCTCGCCAAGTCGCTGCCTCGGGGGTCAGGTTTCGCCATCGTTCCTCGTTTCATGTGCGGAAAGACCGACAGGGATTTGTAGCACCGATGCGCCGCCGCGTCAAAGGCTTGCACAAAGCCCCGCCACCCCGACCTCTTTTCAAAGAAGGGCGGGGTTCCGCCCGAAGGCGGAAAAAAACCACCGTCGCATGACGGTGGTCGGGCCGGTCAGTCCGGCGGGAAGCGCGGTACGTCGTCGGGCCAGTCGTCCGGATCGCGCACGAACGCCGTGACCGCGAAGACGATGGCCGCGCACGAGGCGGCGACGAGGACCGCGAAGCCGATCGCGGGGTGGCCGTTCGTCACGAGCGCGATGAATCCGGCCGCGCCGGCGACGACGAGGATCAGCGCCGCCACGCGCGTCATTTCTCCGCCCTTCCGTTCGACCGGTTTTCCCCGACGACGTTGAGGACGATGCCGGCGACGAGGACGGCGAGGCACGGCAGGATGACGGCCATGCGGCCGTAGTGCACGCCGACGATCATGGCGATGAGGCTCGCGAGCGTCAGCCAGTATCCTACAGCTTCCAGCGGGCTCTTGCCGCGGGCGGCGTTCATGGCCGCGCCCATGGCGGCGGTTCGCGCGGCAGAGGTTCGTCCTTGAACCGCGCCTCGAGTTTTTTGGCGCAGGCGTCGCAGGCGAGGACGCCGTATTCCCACGAGCCCTTCTCCTTAGAGTTCGGGTCTCGGGGATTCCGGCAGAGCTGGCAGGTTCGGGCCCGCCGCGCGCCGATCCTGAACGTCCCCACGAGGAACGCGGCGAACAGCAGGCCGAGAAGGACGTAGCCGACGGTGCTCATGAAATCTCTCCTCATGGAATGAACGCGCCCGCTCAGGGCGACGCCTCAACGTAATCCCGTTTCCCGCCGCCGTCAATGGAATAAAAAAAGACCCGGACGCGCCGGGTCTTCCGTCAGGCAACGAGGACGATCAGCGTCCGGTCGCCGGTGATGCCGAGGGGGACGTTTCCCATCCGCATCAGGCGGGTGAACTCCCCCACCTTGTCGGCAAGGTCGAAGCGGCCGCGCGCGATGAGCAGCGCCTGGAAGGCGACCGCATGCCGCACCGTCGCGCGCGCCCGCTCCGCCAAGGGAGCGAGTCCCTTGTCCGGCATGAGCACGTCCGCCGAGGCGATGTCCTCGTCGGTCGCGAGCGCCGCTGCGATGTCGGCATCGCAGTCGTCCGTCAGCGCGCGCCGCAGCGTCATGTGCAGCGGAACGATGACCGCACCGACGGTCGCCATGGCGAAGCCATTTACGACCGACTTGCGGATCGCGTCGGGCAGCGCTGATGCCGTCTTCATGAATCCGGTGACGGAGACGGCGGCGACGCCGGCCGGGTTGGGGTTGACGGCAATGAACGCGGCTGCGGCTTCGAGGACGAGGTTCGGCACTTCGGGGGCGAGCGTGATCGGGAAGTCCGCGAACAGGCCGACGACGCGCGCGACGCGCTCGCCGTGGTCGGTCGAGAGCTTCTGGGCCCAGTGGTGTCCCGGCGTCGGACCTCCGACGGGGATGATGCGGCTCGTGCTGACGACGGGTGATTCGAAAGAGCGCGTGTGTGACATGGAATGCCTCCTGTACGGCAATGCGGTGAACGTGAGCGTCTATCGCCGCCCTTTACGGCGAACCGCACAGTTAAGCAGAAAAAGGCGTCCTTGTCAACGGTACGGCGTAACCGCCGTCCTGCGGAAATGAAAAAGAAGGCCGAGAGGCCTTCTTCGGGTTACTTTCGCCGCTTGGCGCGGCGCGAGGCGATCCAGACGACTGCCATGGCGACAGCGACCGCTCCGGCGACGCCGGCGCACCAGATGCGGACGCCGTCCTGCACCCCTTGCGCGATGGCGTCCATGAGGACGTCGAACGCGACGAGCGGATCGGTCATGGCGCATCCCCCTTCCTCCGCAACGCGTCGGCGCGGTATTCGGCGTACGCCGCGAGCGCGATGAGCGGCAGGACAGTGACGACCCCCGCCGTCGCGGCCTTTTCAGCAAGACAAATGAGCAGCGCGAGCACCATGCACACGTTGGCGCAGGCCGCGACCGTTTTCCAGCCTCCGTATCCCATGAAGCCTCCTTTGCGTTCGCACTTTTCCCTCCGCAGCGAGGGACGCGGAAGTGCACCATTTTTCGCCATTTGCGTCAATCGGACGAACGTAAAAGCGGTCCGATAAGCATCGGACCGCTTTCGCGAGGTGGCGCTTTCGGCGCCGGGTGCGGTTTTCAGGCCGCCTGCTTGTTGCGGTGCTCGAGCCGCTCGTACTCGACCATCTCCCGGTCGAGCTGCTTGTTGCGCTCGCCCGCGCAGTAGTTGAACGTGAGGAGAACCCCCACGATGCCCGACCATCCGCACGGAACGGCGGCGAGCCAGTTGCCGGAGACGGCGAGGAGGATGCCGGAGACGGCGAGGACGAACGAAGCGACGAGAACTGCGAGAATCTTGAAATTCATCTGGTGGACTCCTTGGGGTTGGAATGAGCGGTATGTCGGTGTAGGTGACGTCGTGGGCGTCGGTTTCTTACTACGCCGCATGCTCGGCGCGAGCGGGGCGGCGGACGGCGGTCTTGCGGACCGCGCTCGCCGGAACGTACGAGACGTCCGGCATGACGAAGGCTCGGGGGCCAGCCGTGCGGCGGACCTTGTTCGAGGCCTCCTCGCGGACCTGATCGATGCGGACGGCGACGAGCGCCGTGAGCGCGAGCAGGCCGGCGAAGGCGCTGACGACGGGGCTGTTGCCGACCATGAAGGCGTACTCAGCCGCCAGGAAGATCGAGCCGAGGGCGGTAAAGGTGTCTTTCATGGGATTCTCCTTGGTTGAAGGTGCGGGCGATGCCGGTTGAGGGTTGTTTTGCCACTGATCGCTTGATCAGTGAACATAAGACTATAGCACAAAAAAGGACAAAAGTCAAGGGTCTCGCGAAGCTAAATATGGCTAATTTAAGTAAAAAAATGGCATTTTAGGCAGAAAAAAGCGGAAACCTGAGTTTCCGCCTTAAGACGCATTTCTACCGCCCTTTTCAGGCTTTTTCGGTGTGGGTTTGCCGCACGTGCCGCAGGGCGGTCCGTAATGCGACGGGTCGGTCGTGATGACGTGAAAGATCAGGGGACGGAGGGGGTGCGTAATGACGCGCGTCTCCGGCACGATGTCGTTCGGTTTCCGTCCGCATTCGGCGCACGGGGTCAGCGACGCTTCATGCTTGAACCACGTGTCGAAGGCCCAGACGATGAGAAAAATGGAGCCGTACAGCAGTCCGAACCACGGATGGCCGTAGAGGGCGAAGGCCCCGCCCGAGACGAGGGCGGCGATGAGCGCTCCGGGCAGATTGTTCCAACGAGCCATGCATTGATGAAGCCGGAACGCCGGCGTTACGTCAAACGAAAAAAGCCCCGGTGACGGGGCTTCGGCTACTTGCCGCGATGCATGTTCATGACCCCGAGAAAGATCATGACGGCGACGGCGGCGATGAACAGGTGCGCGACGATCATGTTGGTTCCCGAGCGGTCGGGTACGAGCGGGGCGAGCATCGCGCACGCGAGGAGAAAGAACATTATGCGGATGTGTCGCATGACGACGTGTCCTTCCGGAACGCGGCCTCAGGCGACGAGCACCAGGAAGGTGCCGTCGCGGAGCGGTCCCATCGGGTAGTTGCCTTCGCGGTAGAGTTTCGTAAAGGGCTCGATTTTCGCCGCGAGGTCGTCCCTGCCGTCGGCGATGGCGAGCGCGTGGCATCTGAGCGTCGTGGTCAGGCTGAGACGGAGGCCCGTCGTGGCGAGCTCTCGGAGGTCCCTGTCGAT
>CAYOXM010000002.1:0-78030 GCA_964407925.1 uncultured Gammaproteobacteria bacterium | reverse complement strand
GCGGACGGCTGACCTCGGCAATCGGAAAGGCGCGCATGCGCCAGTCGGCGCCGCCGACCGTCCGTTCGAGGACGTCGTCGAGCGTCGCGATCTGGCCGAACGTCATCGCTCCGGCAATCCCCTGCCGCGCGGCGCGGCGCATGGCGTCCGGCATGCGTTCGGTGCAGGCCTTGGCGTCGCCGACGGAGAACGGCGCGGCCGTCGTTCGCGGAAGGCCGAGATCGAGGATCGCCGCGCGGATTCTCGCGTCGAGATCCTTCGCCGGCGGCGTCAGAACGAGCGGCCTTTCGCAGAACGGCGCGAACATTTTGACGATCGCGTCGCCCCGGTCGGTGGCGAGCGCATGGTTCCACCACTGCGCGGTTTTAGGCGAAATGAACATGGATTCCTCCCTTTTGACGACGGCCTGCGGCCGTCTGGGAATCTTGCTTCCGTCCCGTCGCGTTGTCAATCGCTTCTGACCGTCACTTACGCCGCGGCGCCTCTCGCTAACGCAGGCAATGGCGTCGTGCCGCGCCATTTAAAAAACCCGGCCGCAGCTGGCCGGGTTCGTCACTCTTTCTTGCCGTCCTTCGGCGGCCTGTCGCGCAGGCGCTGCGTCGGGAACGACGAGACGAGCAGGAGGATGATGCCGATCAGGATGAACGGCGCCCCGATGAAGCCGACGAGAATCTGGTTCTCGTTCGGAAAGAGCAGCGGCGGGACGACCGCGCCGATGAGGAACAGGATGATGCCGAACCAAAAGGCCATGTCACTCCTTCGCTTTCTCGGGAAGCAGGTTTTCCCAGTCCCCGGGGACGTCGACATCCACGATTTCGACGCGCCCGCGCGGATGACCGCGCTCGGGGAAAAGGTATTGCGCCCTTTCGGCGCGGAAGACGAAGGCGTTCCGCCGGAAGACGGCGAGCGTCGCGCGGTGCGCGCACCCGTCGCCGCCGTGGTAGGAAACGCGCACCTTCACGCTTCGGGAGAGGTTCGTCTCCCAGACGACGGAACCGGCACGGCGTTCCGCGACGTTGTGCCTGCTCATCGCCGCCGCGACGATTTTGGCGATGATGCGTTTCTGCCGTACATCCGGTTTGCCCGGGACGTTCGCGTTTTCCATGTACGTCCTCCGGTCAGAAGGTAGCAGCGGCGTCCGTCGGTGTAAAGCGCCGCAATAGAAAAACGGTCCGGCTTCCGGCCGGACCGTTTTCGCGTCTTATGCCTTCTGTTCCGTCTTCGGCGCCGCCGGGCCGCCGTCATCGCACATGCAGCCGTCCTTGCCGCAGCCGGGGCATTTCCCGCCCTTCATGCAGCACTTGCCGAGGCCGAGCATCATCAGGCCGGAAAGGCCGACGAGCACGTAGACCGTCCGCTCAAGCCAGGCCATCTTGCCGAAGAGCATCATGACCAAGTTTACGTTGAACGCCCCGACGAGGCCCCAGTTCAGGGCGCCGACGATGACGAGGAGCATTGCTACCTTGTGACCGACACACATTTTTTTCATCATCATAAAAAGACGGTGAAAACGGGATTACATACGCTTATGACATGCAGTATAGCACGTTTCAGCCCTTGGAGAACGGCTTCGTCCGCCGGATGCCCAGCGAATTCAGGACGACCGTGACCGACGAAAGCGCCATCGCGGCCGAGGCGATCATCGGGGTGAGGAGGCCGAGCGCGGCGACGGGAATGGCGAGGACATTGTAGGCGAACGCCCAGAACAGGTTCCGGCGGATGGTGACGAACGTACAGCGCGCGAGGGTGAGCGCGTCGACGACTTTTGACGGCGTGCCGCGCATGAGCACGATGTTCCCCGCCTCGATGGCGATATCCGTACCCGTTCCCATGGCGATGCCGAGATCGGACTGCACCAGCGCCGGCGCGTCATTGATGCCGTCGCCGACGAACGCCACCTTGCGGCCTCCGTCCTGCATTTTCTTCACTTCGGCCGCCTTGTCCTGGGGGAGGACTTCCGCGACGACCTCGCCGATGCCGACGCGTTTCGCGACGGCCTTGGCCGTCGGCAGATTGTCGCCCGTGATCATCACGACGCGGATGCCGCGGCTCGTGAGTTCGCGCACGGCTTCATGGGCGTCGGCCTTCGGAACGTCCGCGACGGCGATGACGCCCATGGGCGCGTCGTTCATGAAGACGTGAATGACCGTCTTGCCCTCGGCCTGCAGGCGGTCGCGCGCTTCGACGCAGCGTTCCGGCCACTCGCGGGGCGCCGCGATGACGCGCTCGGTGCCGATTGCCGTGCGTTTGCCCGCGACGGTACCCGTGACGCCGGCGCCCGTGATCGACGAGAAGTCGCTGACGCGTTCGATGACGAGCGCGCGCTCTTCCGCCGCCGCGATGACGGCGCGCGCCAAGGGATGCTCCGAATGGCTTTCGAGCGACGCCGCGACGCGGATGATTTCGTTTTCGTCGAGCAGGTCCCCGCAGGATACGACGTCGGTCACCGTGGGGCGGCCTTCGGTAAGCGTGCCCGTCTTGTCAAAGACGACGGTGTCGATGTCCTTGGTACGCTCGAGCGCCTCCGCGTTCTTGATGAGGATGCCGCGGCTCGCGCCCGTCCCGGTGCCGACCATGATGGCCGTCGGCGTGGCGAGGCCGAGCGCGCACGGACACGCGATGACGAGCACCGCGACCGCGTGCTCGAGCGCCTGCGCGACGTCGCCGCCGGCGGCGTACCAGATGGCGAACGTCAGGACGGCGATGCCGATGACGACCGGGACGAAGACGGACGAGATGGCGTCCACGAGGCGCTGGATCGGCGCCTTGCCGCTTTGCGCGTCGCGCACCATGCGGACGATCTGCGCGAGTATCGTGTCTTCGCCGACGCGCGTCACTTCCATGACTAGAGAACCGCTCTGATTGACGGTCGCGCCCCAGACCGCGTCGCCCGGATGCTTGCCCGCCGGGATGCTTTCGCCCGTGAGCATCGATTCGTCCACGGCGGAGTTGCCGTCCTGAACGACGCCGTCGAGCGGGATTTTTTCACCGGGTTTGACAAGCAGCCGGTCGCCCTTTCTGATCTCGCTGACGGATACCTCTTCCTGTTTCCCGTCCGACGACAGCCGACGGGCATTCTTTACGCCGAGTTCGAGGAGCTTTCGGACCGCGTCGCCTGCTTGGCCCTTGCTCTTCGCCTCGAGCCACTCGCCGAGCAGGATGAACGCGGTAATGACGGCCGCCGCCTCGAAGTACATGTCCTTGCCGCCCGTGAACATCGCGACGGTGCTGTACGACCATGAGGCGAGCGTGCCGAGCGAGATGAGCGTGTCCATGTTCGCGCGGAAGCGCCGTGCTTGTTTGATCAGGCCGGCGTGAAACTGCCTTCCGAACCAGAGGACGACGACGGACGACAGCACGAACTGGACGATCGTCGCGGCACTCACGCCGAAGATCCCGCCCGGTACGCTCATGCCGCCCATGGCGAGCGCGACGGTCGGCGCGGCGATGACGAGGGCGATGACGGCCTTCGTTTTCGCTGACGAGACGTCATTACCGCCGTTTCCGCCGTGATGGTGGGATTCGCCCCCCGGCGCTTGCGCGTCGACCGCCTTATACCCCGCTTTCTCGATGGCCGCGTAAAGATGCTCCTTCTTCGTCACGTTTTCGTCGAACGTGACGGTCGCGTCGTTTGAAGCGAAATTCACTGTCGCGTCGGAGACGCCGGGGACGCTTTTCAGCTCCTGTTCGTTCACGACGGCACACGATGCGCAATGCATGCCGACGATGGCAAAGCGTTCGGTTTTCATATCAGGAAGCCGGCACGACGGTGATCGTGCCCGGGAACATGCCCATCGCGCAGCTGAAGACCGCATCACCAGCCTCTTTGGGCGTGAATTCGACGACGTTGAGCGCCTTGTCGAGGTTGAGCCGGACGCCGAGCTTCGGAATCTGGAAGACGGAGCGGCAGCCCGTACCGACGCCTTCGATCTCGAGGCGTACGGGTATGCCGGCGCGCACGACATAGCGATCGCTCGGCGCATAGAACGGGTCGACGCCGAGTTTCATGCGGATGCGCTGCGTCGTGCCGTCGAACTGCACGTTCGGGTCCGCGGCATCCGCGACGGCGGCAGATGAACGCGTGGCGAAGTTCGGCATGCCGATGGGATGCCCGGCGATGGTGAGGCCGTTTTGGACGTTCCAGAGGCCGAGGACGATGACGGCCGCGCCCGAGAAACGCAGGAACAGTTTCCCCGCCTTTCCTTGGAGCGAGCCCGCCGCCCAGCCGAGCGCGAAGAGCGCCGGCGCGGTGCCGAGCGCGAACCCGGCGAGGATCGAGGCGCCCGACGCGAAACTCCCGGTCGTGAGCGCGTAGAGCTGCAGGGCCTGCGTGAAGCCGCACGGGATGAAGAACGTCGCCCCGCCCATCAGGAACGGCGCCGCGGGGTGCGCCCTGCCTTGCGCATCCATCACGAGATGTCCGAGCCGTTTCGGCATGCGCGGGGTGAACCGTTTCAGCCACGCGGGCGCGAGTCCGAGGAGGTCGAGGCCGACGACGAGCATGTAGGTCGCCGCAACGACGGTTATGAACGCCGTGATGCCGGTCGACGGGGTGAGCGCGCTGCCAAGCGCGCCGATTGCCCCGCCGAGGACGCCGTATGACGCGGTCCGCCCGGCGATGAAGAACGCCACGGGCGCGAGACGGCCCGCGCCGACCCCGACGCCATAGCGCTCGCGGTAGGTCGCCGCCGAGGATAGCATGAGTCCGCCGGCGACGGCGAGGCACGACGAGCTTCCCGCGACGAGGCCGAGGAGCGCCGCGCCCATGAAACTCGTGCCCGCGCCGATGTTGAAGTCGTTCGTGAACACGCCGAGGAGCGACAGCAGCTTTCCCACAGCGAAGACCGCGGCAAAAAGCATCAGCAGCTCCGCGGCGGACGGACGATCCTTCTTGCCGCCGGCCGGAGCGCCGTTGCGCACGCGGTAGCCGTCTTTCATTACCGATTGTCGGAGCGCTTCGATGTCGGGCTCGCCTTCCGTTTCGACGCGCGCGTATCCGGCAGCCGCGTTGACGACCGCTTTTTTGACGCCGGGAATTCGCGCGAACCGTCGTTCGACGGTGATTTCGCAGCTGTGGCAGGTCATTCCGTCGATGGCGACCGTCGTGACCGTCGGACGGTCGTCACGAGTCACCGAGAACCCCGCTGTTTTCAGCGCGTCGAGAACCGCCGCTTCGACGTCAGGCGAGTCGACGGCGATTTCAGCGCGGTCCGTCCACGTGTCAACGCCTGAGACGCCGCCGCACGCCGACGCGGCACGCTCGAACGCGGCGGCGTTCTCCTTGCCGAGTTTCTTCACTTTCAATTTGAGTATGGTCATTGCTTCGCGGATTAACAAAATCAGGTAACACCGCCCGTCTTCGTGACGGACGGCCCCGATCAATTCCGCAGGACGTCGGTGGTGATGCGCTCCAGCGCGATCGCCTTGCCGATAGCCTCGTACAAGCGTCGCCGCCTCGCCGGTTCGGGAGGCCGCGCGGCGGACACCGCGGCAAGGACGACGAGCACCGCAAATACGATGAGCGCGCTTGTCGCGATGCCCGTCTCCGCCCGCAACGGACCTGCGGCGAGGCAGCGGTCGGCGCAGTCGCTCGCGGTTCGGTTGGCGGGAACAGGACAATGCCCGTCCATGCAGTGGCCCGAGGCCATTCCGGCATGCTCGGCGGCGGTCATCGTCATGCCGGCGTGCGGCAAAACCGCGGCAAAGAGCGCGGAGACGATGACGATGGCGGCCGCGAGGCGTTTCATACGCCTACAGCGTAAGCCCGTTCGTTTCGGCCGTCAACCGTTGATGTCGATGCCGAAAGCGACGCCGACCGCCTTGCCGACGACGAAGCCGATGAGCGCAGCCGTCGTCGAAATCACGGTCATTTCGATGCTGCTCCGCAGGGGGTCGTTGCCTGTCACTTTCGCCTTCCACCAGCCCAACCCGAAAAGGCTGAGCACCGTCGCGACTGCGGCGACGAGGGATGCCGTGCGCGGCGCGAGGAAGAAGAACGGCGCGACTGGAACGACGCCTCCCGCGACGTAGGAGAAGAACATCACGAACGCGCTTTGGTTGGGCACAGCCAGGTCGTTCGCCCCGATCTTCAGTTCCTTCGCGATCATTTCCTCCAGCCAAAGTTTTTTGTCGGACGTGATTCTCCGGACGAGGGTATCGGTCTCCTCCGCCGTGAATCCCCTGCTCCGATACATCGCGCGCAGCTCGTCCGTCTCCTTTTCCGGCTCGTTTTCGATTTCCCACTCCTCTTCCTTGATCGCCTGTTCGAGCATCTCGCGGTGCGATTTCGACGACAGGAAGGAGCCGGCCGCCATCGACAGCGCTTCGACGATGACGAGCACGACGCCGGTAAGGATGACGACCTGCCGGTCCTCGGTGCCCGCGGCGACGCCGATGACGACGCCGACGGTCGAAACGAGGCTGTCCTCCACCCCGAAAACGAGTTCCCTGATGGAACCGAGCAGTCCGCCGTTCATCATGTGCTTGTGTCGCATAGTTTCAGTTCTTCCAGCCGCGTCCTTCTTCGGCGCGTACCGCCTCTGTCTCGTCTTTCCTTGCATAGTCGTCCTCGAGCCGTACCGTGTTTCCCGTCTCCGGCGCCGATACTTCGGCGACGACGGCGTCTTCCACCGCCTCGATGCGGTGCTTTTGCATCGGCGAGACCGAATAGCCCGCGTGCTGAACCATCGGCAGCTTGCGCACCGCGCCCGCGGCGTCTTCGAGCCACAGGAGCGCTCGGCCCGATATCAGGCAGAGCGTCTCTTCCTTCTCGTCGTGGTACTGGAACGACAGCCGCTTCCCGGCTTTGACGAACAACAGCTTTCCGACGCGCGGCGAATCCGGGGCGGTGAGGATGACCTCATGACCCCAAGGTTTCGGTACGGTTCGGGAGTGCGGTTCTACCGAGAATGGCATCGGGGCAATGATAGCACAGCGGCGGGCAAGGCGTGAGCATGGACCGCGTCGCGGACCGACGGTATACTTCCGGCATATGCGACACGAAACACGTACCGCGCTTTTGCGTGCCATCGCCGTCCCGCTCGCCGTCGTCACCGTTCTCGGACCACTGCCGGCCGCCGCGGCTGGCGTCTTCAATCCGCATTTCATCATCTCCGACGAGGAGATGCGGGACGCGAAAGCGATGGACTTCGCCGACATCGCCGCGTTCCTTTCGACGAAGGGTAAACTTTCGACGCAATTCGACGTCGATCCGGCCGACGGCCTGCTCAAGGGCGCGGCGCAACTCGTGGACGACGCAGCGAAGCGCTACGACGTCAATCCCAAGTACATCCTCGCGCTCCTGCAGAAGGAGTCGAGTATCGTCGAGTCGCCTGTCATCACCCGCGACCAGACGGACTGGGCCGCCGGCTACGCGCTGTGCGACGGTTGCTACAAGAAGAACGCGCTCGCGCAGAAATACAAGGGACTCGCCAAGCAGATCGACGCCGGCGCCGGCTGGATGCACTGGTACCTGACGAATGCCGAAAACCTCGGCTATCTCAAGCAGAAGGGCGCGGTATACCAGATCGACAACATGAAGGTCGCGCCGCAGACCGCGGCGACGGCGGCGCTCTACAGCTACACGCCGCACATTCACGGCAACCGGCTGCTCTGGAGCATCATGCGCCGGTGGTTCGGCGGCGGCACCGATCTCGCCTTCCCCGACGGGACGCTCGTCCGCAACGAGAAGAACGGCGCGATGGCCGTGGTCCAGGGCGGGAAGATGCGTCCGATCATGAACCGCTCGGTGCTGGAGTCGCGCTTCAACGTCGCGACGGCGGTGGACCTGAACGAGTACGACTTCTCGTCGCTCCTCGAGGCGAAACCCGGGCGGCCGGTCCGGTTCGCCGACCTGTCGCTCGTACGCGCTGACGGCGGAGCGACGTACCTGCTCGTCGGCAACGCCAAGCGCCGAATTCCCGACGCCGAGACCTTCGCCAAGATTGGTTTCAATCCCGAAGAGGTCGAAGACGTCGTGTCTGACGACATCGCCGATTACGTAGAGGGCGAACCGGTCACGCTCGACAGCGCGTTTCCCCTCGGCCAGCTCCTGCAGGACCGCTCGACGGGCGGCGTCTTTTACGCCGAGTCCGGCGTCAAGCACGCGCTTTTCGACCGTGCGCTCCTCAAGGCGAATTTTGCGGGCAAACCCGTGCTTCCTGCCACGCCGGGCGAACTCGCGAAGCTTACGACCGGCGATCCCGTCCTTCTCGCCGACGGGACGCTCGTAAAGACGGCCGCTGATCCCGCCGTGTATCTCGTTTCCGGAGGGAAGAAGCTGCGTATTCCGACCGAGGACGTGTTCCTCGGCTTCGGCTACCGGTTCGAAAACGTCATGACGATATCGCCGAAGATGCTCGCGTTGCACGAAGCGGGACAACCGCTTTCGCTTGCCGGTTCGGAAACCGCGGCAGCGACACCGTAAGCGCGACGTGCTATACTCCACGCGCGGCCGGCGAGAGGTTCGTCGGACTCGCGCTAACGTTACCACTTCATTTTTTACGTGCACGCACATGTATAAAAGGATCGCCCAGGCCGGCGTCGCCCTCATGCTCGCCGCCTCGCTCGCCCTCCCGGCGCTCGCCGAGGACAACGCCGCCGGAACGACCGCGACGAACGAAACGTCCAACGTGAACGTTTCCGCGAACGCCAACAACGGTACGACGAACGCGAACGCGTCGAGCGGAGAAATGACCGAGCAGGAAAAGCGGAAAGCTGAGCAGGAAAAAAGGAAGGCCGAAATGGAAGCGCTCAAGGAAAAGCAGAAGAAGGAACGCGAGGAACTCATTGCGAAACAGAAGGCCGAACGCGAGGCCAAGATTGCCGAAGCGAAAGCGGAGAAAGAGGCAAGGCGTGCGGCCGCCGCGTCGTGCATGAAGCCGGCGATCGAGAAGCGCGACACCGCGGTTTCGTCCGGCGTCGACGCGTTCGCGGTCTCGGTCAAGACTGCGCTCTCGGCACGCAAGACCGCGCTCATGGCGGCATGGGACCAGACCGAACTCCAAGCGCGGCGCACCGCGCAGCAGGCCGCGTGGAAGGCGTATCGCGAAGCGCTCTCCGCCGCGAAGAAGGGCCTCCGCGAAGCCAAGACCGGCGCGTGGAAGCAGTTCATGGCGGATCGAAAGGCGTGCGGCGGCAGCTCGTCCGAGGACTCCTCGAACTCGTCGATGGATGCGCAGCTCTAGGCGGCGCGCGCGAGGATAAGAAAAAACGCCCCCTAGGGGGCGTTTTTTCTTCGTCTATCGTTCGAGCGCCTTTTCGATTTCGCTGATGAGCCGGTGCGGCATCATGTCCTGCTTGGGGAGGTAGGATGACGCGCCGAGCGCGAGTCCGTGTTTTGCGTCTTCGGGGCCCCCGAGCGCGGATACCATGAGGACCGGCAGTTTTTTCGTCGCCGATTCCTGCCGCAGCCTTTCAAGCAGGCCGTAGCCGTCGCGGAATTTTCCCTTCTCGGGGAGCATCACGTCCAGGATGACGAGGTCCGGCAGCCGTTTCTTCAGCCGGGCGTATCCGTCTTCGGCGCTGGCCGCGCTCGTCACCGAGAATTCCTTCCGCGTCGCGAGTATCTGCCGGTACAACGCGACGTAGAAGGGGTCGTCGTCGATGCAGAGGATGCTGATTTTGCGTTTTGCCATAGTGGTTCCGCTTATCGTACGCCGACGAAAAAACCGACGCAAGCGCGTCGGCTGAAAAAGGCGGAGTCGGCCGGCCGCGGCCGCCGTTTCGGCGCCCACGGGTCGTGCGGGCCCCTGCCGGCGGTCCATCGCTGAACCGCCCGCATGGTCCACTTGTGGGTGGGCGACACGGGAGGGATCACAAACCCCTCGGGTGTTGCCGCGGATGACGCGCGCGCCGGGAGGAGGTGTGCGCGCACGCGCCGTTTGTCGCGGCCTGCGACCGGTTTCGGCCGGACAGCGTCTCACGGGCGGCCGACTCCAGGCACGAGGTAATCACGTCCGCGGCGTACGGTCAAGGCTCCGTTTGCCGCTGTCCGTCCTTTCGACTACACTTCGTAGTGATATGATGACCGTCGCCATAGCCTTCGCCGCCGGCCTCATCTCCTTCTTCGCTCCCTGCGGCTCATTCCTCCTGCCGGGGTTTTTCGCGTATTCCTTCAAGCGCCGCGGCGCGATCATCGCGGCGACGTGGTGGTTCTTCGCGGGATTCCTGACGCTGTTCCTCCCGATCGGGTTGGGGCTGCACGCGCTTGCGGTTCCCCTCGCCCTGCACCGCGAAGGGTTGTCGTGGGTCGGCGGCGGGTTCATGATCGCGCTCGCCGTCCTCGCGCTCCTCGGAAAAAGCCTGCACGTACCCACGCCGAGCATGCCCGTGGCACGCCGCGGAAGGGGCGATGCGCTTTCGGTATACCTCCTCGGCGTCATTTTCGGCTTTACCGTGGCCGGCTGCACCGCGCCCCTCCTCGGCCTCGTGTTCACCTTCGCGACGTTGTCGAAAAACGCCGTCATGGCGTCGCTCACGCTCACCGCTTACGCCCTCGGCCTCATGTCGCCGCTCCTCGCCCTCGCCCTCGCGGCCGACCGGACGCGGATCATCGAAAAATTCGCGCTGCAGGGCCGGCGCCTCGCCTTAACGTTCGGCGGCCGCCGGCGCGAAATTCCCTTCTTGAACGTCATCGCCGCGGCGATGCTGCTTTCGGTCGGCATCGTCTTCATCGCCACGCAGGGGACGTTCGGTTTCGGCACGCTGGTACGCTTCCCCTCC
Organism: uncultured Gammaproteobacteria bacterium; assembly: GCA_964407925.1. Lineage (GTDB taxonomy): Bacteria > Patescibacteriota > Patescibacteriia > SG8-24 > SG8-24 > CAYOXM01. The sequence continues at coordinate 67,308 of CAYOXM010000002.1, read as the reverse complement.
CTCGTGACGATCAACGCGTCCGCGGCGAATTTCCTTTCGCGGCTGCGGTAAGGAACGCGTTCACGCGGGGACCGCATGACGTCGTTCCGCGCGCGCGAGCGTCTTGCCCGTCTTCAGGTTGAACCGGCTCGCCGCGTCGCCGCCCTGGATGACGATTTCCACGAACCGCGACGTCCCGAGTCCGGAGCTGCCGATGACGAACGCGGGCTCCCCGTCCGCGACGTCCTTGAGCCGGTCGTGCAGGGCGAGCGACGCGAGCCCCGCGAACGCCTCGCCGTCGACGAACTGGGAGAGTTCGTCGGGGAATACCGTCGTCTTGCAGTTGCCGAAATTATCCACCCACCAGACCGCCGCCGGCGCATCCTCGACGTCGCCCGCCGCAAGCCGTTCGGTCGGAAGGTCGATGCCGTCGGCCAGCCACTTGGCGGCGCGCGGCAGGAATTCCAGGCTGCGGAACTGGGTCAGCGCGATGCGGTTCGCGAGTTCGAGCGTGATGACGCCGCGACGCGCGAGGTCGCCGACCACCGTCGGGATGTCGAATACGCGTACGGCATCGAAGAGTCCTAGTTTCTTGGCAAGGGACAGGGTCAGCCCGTCAATGGACGCGACGACGATTGTTTCGCCGTGCGTGAACCAGCCGAACGGAGTGCCGTTGGGCCATTTTTTCGCGTCGCCGCCGCGCGGCGCCACGTTCACGAGGATGACGCCGCGACGGCCTTCGGCCGCGTCGAGGGCGTCGACGAGGTTTCCCGCCGCTTCGAGATCGGATTTTACGCCGATGGTGACGACGGACTGGCCGAAGAGCGCGGCGGCGCGCGTCGCCTGCCGCCCGAAGGCGTTCTCGTCGCGGCAGTCGTTGATGAGGGTGACGAACATAGTGCTGGCAGTGAAGAGTGAAAAAATGAAAACGGAAAATGCGGGAAGAAAAAGACCGGCCCCTGTCGGGCCGGCCTTTTCGCTCCGTGAGTGACGGTTCACGCGCGCCAAAGGTCCGGCCCGTTGTGGGCGGTCATCATCGACATCATCATGGTGACGAGAGACGTGCGGACGGCGTGCATAACGCTGGTAGGATAGGAAATTGCCGCGAAGCTGTCAACGGCGTTCATCTCGCCTGCCCTTCCCGAGGCTTGAAGTCGTCGAGGGAGACCTTCGGGAAGTACTCGCCTTTCCGCTCGCGGGACCACCACTTCCCGTCACGGCGTTCTTCGGCCGTGGCGAAACGGTAGTCGTAGAGCGACGCGCGGACGTATTTCGGCGGACGCGACGGGAACGGGTTGCCGTCGAGCAGCGCGAGCGTTTGCGGCGAGCCCTGAAGCAGCCGGATTTCGAGATTCACGAGCCAGGGATTCCGCTGCCAGGCGCCGAGCGCGGCGAACCACATCTGCCAGTCGAGACGCGGCTGGCGCGGCGCGACGAAGGGCGGCCGCCGCGTCACGTCGCCGGGCTTGTAGCGGAAGGAATATTCTTTCCATGTTTCGCCGTCGTCGCTGCCCTCGATGACGATTTCCGGGCGCGTCGTCGTCATCACCGCGAACAGGCCGTAGCCGTTCACGAGGTGGAACGGTTCGATGAGTCCCGCAACGACCGACAGCGGGTTGAGCGCGTTCGCCTTCGCCTGCGGGAACGCAGGCAGCCGCGAGAGTCCGAGGACGAGAACGGCGACAACGACGACCGTGCCGAGCGGACCGTCCTGTACGGCGGCCTCTTTCGTCGGGCGGAAACGTTCGGGGAAAAACCGGGACAGGAACGCGTCGTCGAGGAGCGCGACGCAGAGTATGGCGGAAAGGAGGTTGAAGAACGCGAAGTTGCCGGTCAGCGCCAGCACTCCCTGAAAAGCGATGAGCGCCCAGGCCGCCGCGATCCGCAGCCGCCGCGGCGCGAAAGCGAGGAAGGGCACCATGAGCTCGAGCGCGAACATCGCCGCGGTCATCGCCTTCTGCGCGGCAAGCGGGAGCTGCGCCGCGTACCAGGCGATCGGCGTCGGCAACGGTTGCGTCCACCAGTGGTACGTGAGGGCGGTGAGGTCGCGCCAGGCACCATCGCCGCTCGCGAGTTTCGCGAGGCCGGAAGAGAACATCAGGCGGAACACGAGAAAACGCAGCAGCCAGAGAACGGTCGGCGACGGCGTGGCGGTCTTACGGGGGTCGGCGAACGCCGTACGCGGAGCGAACCAAATCGCGAGAAAACCCGCCTCCAGCAGCAGGATGTCCCATTGGTAGCCGAGGAACGTCTGGCCGGCGACGAAGAGCGAGAGGTAGAGCGCCCAGCAGAGCGCGAAGGTTCCGACTTGCCAGACGCCGACCGCGGCGAGGACGGCCGAGGCCGCACCGGCGAGCGTCATCGCCTTGAGCGCGCCGTCGCCGTGCACGAGCCAGGCGAGGGTCGGGAAGAACCAGTATTTTTCCGCACCGAAGCGTCCGCCGACCGCGGCGAGAAAATTGCCGACGGGCAGGACGCCGTTTTCGCCGACGAGTCCGACGATTTGGGAGGAGAGCGAAAGAAAAGCGATCGCGTACGTCGCGGCGAGGAGCGCCAGCAGGAGCCATCGCGTCAGACGCACGCCGCCGCCCCCGATGTCCCTGCCCCAAAGCAGGCGCGTCACCGTGAAGGCGAGCGGGCGCCGGCGCGCGATGAACCGGTACGCCGCCTCGCTCGCCGCGGCGAAAAACGGGACGCGACGGTAGCACCATAGGCCGAACGGCTTTCCGCCGATGTCGAGCGTCCGGAGCACCGCGTGCGCGCCGCTCGACACCGTCCCGTCCGGCAGCACGAGCTGCACGGCGTCGTCGAACGCCTTCCGCGGCACGTGCGGGAATCGCGCCGCGACTTCACTGCTCGGGGCGTACTCGACGGCGTCGCCGGTCATGTTCCGCCAATGCCCGATCCACGCGCGGCAGAAGGCGCAGTCGCCGTCGAAGGCGAGCACGGGCCTGAGCCGCGCGCCGGGGAGGTTGCCGTCCGTCACGGGGGCGTCCATATCAGCGGCCACCGCCCATTACGGCGAGCCAGACGGCTACCGTCGCCGCGGTTTCCGCGCGCAAGGTGCGCGCGCCAAGACCCGCGACGAGGAATCCCCGTTTGCGCGCGGCCGCGACCTCCGCGTCGTCCCATCCGCCTTCCGGACCGATGAAGACGCCGACGCGGTCGCCTGGCGCGGTCGCCGCCGGCGCATATTGCCTTGCCCCGAGTTCGAAAAGCACGTTCGAAGCGTTGCCGTCCGCCGCGTCGTCGAGCGCGTCGGAAAAACGCAGCGGCTCCCGGAGCGAGGGCACGATGCCGCGTCCGGATTGCTCGGCGGCTTCGCGGATGATTTTTTCAAGCCGATCGGCGCGGAGCTGCTGCTTCACCGTACGGTTCGACAGCACGGGGACGATCGCGCGGACCCCGGTTTCCGTGGCTTTTTGCGCCACGACTTCGAAGTTTTCGCGTTTCAGGATGGCGCAGTACAGGACGACGTCTATCGGCGATTCGGCGGCGTTGGCGCGGACCTCGTCGACGTCGAAATCGACCGTCGCCTTGCCGAAGGCGACGACGCGGGCGCGGGCGTCCTTCCCCGCGCCGTCGCACAATTCGACGGCGTCGCCCGGCTCGAGGCGCAGGACGTTCTCGAGCTGGTTGCGCAAGCCGGCGTCCCTGACGGACAGCCGCTGCGAGGAAAAGTCGAAATCGCCGATGAAGCGGTGCAGTCTCATCGTTTTATCGCCTGAAGATAGAGGAACAGCGGAATTTCCTTGCGCGCCTTGTTCTCCGCCGCCGCGCGCGGTCCGGAGTCGCTTTTCTTGTGCGATATCCATTCCTCCATGTCCGTCACCGCGAAACCGGCGCGGACGAGCGCCTTCACGTAAAATTGGAGCGGCCGATGAAACGAGAGCGTGTGCGCCTCGGGCTTGCCTCCCGGATGCATCTCGATCTTTTCTTTCGCCTCGGTGAGGTAGCCGTCGACGCGGCGGTACTGCGTCCCGTCCTTGTCCCAGCCCCAGGCGCTCCGTTTCGGGACGCGGAAGGCCGGGTGATTCATCACGATGTGCAGCGCGCCGCCGGGCTTCAGCACGCGGGCGCACTCCTGGAACGTCCCCCTCGCGTCGTCGATGTTCTGGATCGCGAGCACGATGGCGACCTTGTCGACAGTCCCCTCTTTTACCTGCGTCACCCGGTGCGACGGCGCGACGTGCAGCCGCGCCTCCTTCGGGAGGCTCTTCTTGGCGAGCGCGATCAGCTCGGGCGCGATGTCCGCGCCGATGACCTTCGCCCCTTCCCGCAGGAACGCCGCGGCGAAAAAACCCTGCCCGCAGGCGAGGTCGAGCACCACGTCGCCGTGGGCAATCTCCATGAGGCGCAAAAGATGCGGGAGGACGACCTCGCGCTGGTACGTGTCCTTGTTGTCCTTGAGAAGGCGGTCGTACCAATCGGCGACGCCGCCCCAGGAAGTCGACGGTTTCGGCATGGGCTCAGAATACCGAACAAGTGTACACCTAAAGGACAAAAGTTGAGAGTTTTTGAATTGAGGAGTAGGTGTCGAAATGACGCCGCACTTTCGACACGCGTCCCGTTTTACGAAACACGCACCTCGCGGTGCGTGCGGCGTTTCAAGCCTGCTGCTTGGGGGCTTCGGGGGCCTTTGCCGCGGGCTTGCCGGGCATCTTCACGTCACCGGAGTGCTTGCCTGGTCCGGTCAGCGCGAGGCCGAGCGCCATAAGAAGGTAGTTCAGTTCGAGCTCGTAGCCGCCGATATACCCCTTTTTCAGCTTCACGAGGGCGATGGCGACGACCATCACGATGCTGAGCGCGAGGCCGGCGCACTGCGTATACCAGCCGAGCAGGATCGCCGCGCCGCCGACCGTTTCGGTGATGGCGACGACCCACGCCATGAACGGCGGCAGGCCGAGCGACCCGAAAAATTTGATGACGCCGGGCATGCCCTGCAGCTTCTGGATGCCGTGCATGAGGAAACCGAGGCCGAGCGCGATGCGGATAAGGAGAAGGCCGAGGTCGGGATTCAGCTTGATGAGCTCCTTTTTCATCATAGTGGTACGTCGTGAATGATAGTTTGTGGATAAGCGCACTACATATCGTAGCATACGGATTTTCTGCCTTCCAGAACCGCTTGACGGCGGAGGTCGCCGTTGCTAGGTTGCCACGTTCGGCCTTTGACAACGCAAGGAGCGTCAAACCATGCTGCTGCTCGCCCTGCTCCTCGTTCCCGTACTCGTCGGACTCGGCGGCCTCGTTCTCGGCAAGGGACTCATCACGAAAAAAGAGTTTCTGGTCCAAGAGGCGGTCGTCGTGGTGCTGATCGGCATCGGCTACCTCATCGCGCTTCACGCTCAGACCGCGGATACCGAAATCTGGAACGGCGTGATCGCGAAGAAGTGGCGGGGAACGGGATCGTGCTGCCACAGCTACCCGTGCAACCCGCATCCGTGCGGCTGCGACAAGGACGGGCGGAACTGCTCGACCTGTTACGACACCTGTTACGAACATTCGTCGGACGTGACGTGGAACGCGGTGACGTCGAACGGCGAAACGGCGTTCTCGGACACGTGCAACCGTCCGGGGTCGTCGCCGCCCGCGCGCTGGAGCGCCATCACGGTCGGCGAACCGTCCGCCATCGAGCACGGGTACGTCAACTACATCAAGGGCAATCCCGACACCATCCTGCGGCGTACCGGTGCCGCGGAAAAGTTCAAGGGCAAGGTGCCTGAATATCCCAGGGTGTACGATCATTATCGCGCGAACCGCTTCATCGCGGCGGGAGCCGCGGTGGCCGATCTCGGCAGGCTCAACGCGCGCCTGTCGGAAATCAACGGCCGCCTCGGTCCCGCGCGACAAGTCAACGTGATCGTCATCGTCACCGACGTCGGCGACCCGGCGTACGTGGAAGGCCTGCGCGAATCGTGGCTCGGCGGCAAGAAGAACGACCTCGTCGTCGCCGTCGGCGTGCCGTCGTCAGGCGCCATCGCGTGGGCCGGCGTCGTCTCGTGGACGAAAAACGAGGAGGTCAAGATCGCCATCCGCGACCGCCTGATCACGATGCCGTCGTTTGACGGCGACGCCGTGCTCGACGTCGTCGACGAGGAAGTGCGGACGAAGTTCGTCCGCCGGCCGATGGCCGACTTCGAATACCTCTCGGCCACGCTCGAACCGCCGACGTGGGCCTGCTGGCTGATCTTCGTCCTCGGGACGCTGCTCTCCCTCGGCCTGTCGATCTACTTCTGGCGCGAGGATCCCTTCGGCGGCGGCCCGTCGCGCTACGGTTTCGGACGGTCGGCATTCCGCCGTCCGTGGTGAGTTTCCCTGCAACCCCGCTACGCGCAAAAAAGGAGTCACGTCATGAAGAAGATGGTCACGTTCGGCATCCTGGGCGTCCTCGCGCTCATCGCCGTCGTCTACGTCGGTTCGCTGCTCTCGTTCCGTACCGACTGCGTCCGCGCAGAAGCCGGCATCAAGGCGCAGTACGAGCAGAACAAGAACAACTACGACAACATGTGGAAGAAGTTCCGCGAGATGGCGCAGGTCACCGACATGTATTCCGGCGACCTGAAGAAGCTGTACGACGGCACGATGCAGGCCCGCTACGGGGAAGACGGCTCCAAGGCGATGTTCCAGTTCATCAAGGAGCACAACCCGCAGCTCGATTCGGCCGTCTACGTGAAGCTGCAGGCCGCCATCGAGGCGAGCCGTAACTCGTTCATGGCGGATCAGCAGCAGCTCATCGACAAGAAGCGCGAGTACGAGTCGCTGCTCGGCAGCAACCGCGCGCTCTTCGTCAACATGTGGCTCGGCTACCCGCACATCGACCTCGACAAGTACGGCATCGTCACGTCCGAGCGGACCGACGACGCCTTCAAGAAGAAGCAGGACGACGAGGTCAAGCTGCGCTAGCCGCTCCCCTTTCGCCCCCCCCTTCCGCGCGCGAGCGCGGGACGGGGGCTTTTTTCATACGAAAAAACCGGCGGGTCGCGCCGGTTCGACCGTCACTTCTTTTTTTCCGCCCTGAAGTCCCTGACGTGATCGCCGACATGACGCGTCAGCGCGCCGAAATACGCGCCCACTATGGCCGGACCGATGGCGATGCTCGCGGCGACGGGCGGAGCGAAGGCGTCTGCGGGCGTGAAACCGAACGCGATTCCGGCGTACCAGACGACGGGAACTGCGCCGCCGATCACGATCGCCCACAGCCACGCGAGGCGCGGAAGTTTGAGTCCGAGCAGGAACGTGAACAACAGGATGAACGTTCCTCCTGACACGACGTCGACGCTGAGGAAATCGATCATGCCGGTCGTCGTGCCGGCGAGCGCCGCCATGGCGGCCGTTTCCGCGGTCATGCCCGCGAACATCCCGTTGGGGGCCGTTTTCGAGGAGGGTCGCTTCTTCATGGCTGCAGTATACCGCCGACGGGCGTCGGCCGCAACGTCAGCGCACGAACAGGGCGAACGCGGCGGCGAGCGCCATGCGGTAGACGCCGAACGGCGAGAAGTCGCGCGTGACGACGTGCTTGAGCAGGAAGCGTACGGCCAGAATCGCGGTCGCGAAGGCGGCTGCGAAGCCGATGGCGAGGGCGAGGGCGTCTCCGGCCGCGAAGGCCGAGGCGGACTTCAGGAGGTCGAGGCCCGTCGCCGCAGCCATCGTCGGGACGGCGAGCAGGAAAGAGAATTCGACGACGGTCTTGCGCGGAAGTCCGAGCGCGAGGCCGCCGATGACGGTTGCGGCGGAACGGGAGACGCCGGGCACTATCGCCGCAGCCTGGCACGTTCCGATGACGAGCGCCTGCTTCCAGGTGATCGCGGCGACGTCGGCCGTTCCGCGATTTTCCTTGTGGAACCGCTCGAACAGCGTGAGCGCGAGGCCGCCGAGAAAGAGCGCCCAGAGGACGACGCGCGCGTCCCCCAGCAGGTAGCGCTTCACGACGCCGTGAAGCAGGAGTCCGATGACGCCGGTCGGCACGAAGGCGACGAGCACCCGCGCCATGGCGGCGCGGTCGCGCAGTATCGTCTTGCGGTACATGACGACGACCGCGAGAATCGCGCCGAGCTGGATCGCGATCTCGAACGACTTCAGGAAGTCGCTCTCGCCGAGGCCGAGAAGCCGCGACGTCAGGATGAGGTGGCCGGTCGAGGAGATCGGAAGGAATTCCGTCACTCCCTCGACGAGGCCCAGGATGAGCGCGTGTATCGGGTCCATGCGCGTCATCCTACCGCACGCGGCATTCTTCGCCAACGCGGCGACGAAAAAGGGCCCGCATCGGGCCCTTTCACGCGCTCACTTTACCATCATGGGGACGGGATTCGCCGCGGGGACGTCGATCAGGTCCCTGACGAGCGGAATCATCACCGCGTCGCGGAACCACGGCTGCCCTTCGGGCTTCTTCGTGACCGGGAAGCGCAGCGCCGGTACCACGACCTCCTGTCCGCCCGACCACGCGCGCATGAGCACGCGTTCCGGCGTTCCCAAACCGACCTCCTCGGTCTTCGCGTCATCGGGCGGGGTCGCCTCGTAGACGCCGCCGCGCGCGACGACGCCCATGAGCTTCGACTTGTCCGTGACCGCGGCGTACTGCGCGCTGTCGTACTTGAGGGTCGTCAGGTTCCACAGGCCGTCGGCACGCTTGTGCCGGACGTTGACGTTCACGGTGAGGCCCGTCGGATTCCCCGACTCGTCGTAGACCTTCTGCCCGTCGATGACGAGCGGATAGACGACGGAAACGGTCTCGGGGAAGTAGAACGCGGCGCGGTCCTCGCCCTTCAGCGACGCGTACTGCGTGCGCCAGTCGTAGGCGACGGCCGGACTGCCGTACGATCCGACGTTCACGCCGAGTTCCTTGAGGAACGCGTCGGCGACGGCGAACGTCTCGGCATCGGACAACATGTCCGACTCATGCAGCCGGTAGCGCGCGAAACACTCCTCGTCGCGGCATTCCTGTTCCGGGTGCGGCCATTTCGCGTAGTTCTGGCTGAGCGAAATCATGCCCTCGTTCATGTCGACGTAGACGTAATAGCCGAATTCCTTGTCTTGGACGAGCGCGAGCGACTGGAGGCCGACGGCGTCGAGACGCGACGGATCGACAAGACCGAGCGTGGCGGCGTCGAGCAAGCCGCCGGAGACCGCCGAGGAACCGCCCTTCTGACGCCGGTAGACGGGGACGGATTCGTCGTCGAGCGCGAGGTCGCCGGCGTAGGAATACGCATAGTACGACGGCACGTATGGCAGCATCATCTTGCTGTCGGCCATCGGCACGGCAGGCGCCGACCCGTTACCCCCGCCACCGCCGCCGCGGCCGAGATTCGCCGCCATAGGCGCCTGATCGGCACCGACGCCTGTGGAAAGGACGCCGAACGCGCCGTCGGCGACTTTGGACACCCGCACGCCTCCCGCCTCTGCCGCGGATTCGGTCGCGACGGACGCGGCCGGCGCTGACGAGGGGGAACCGGGGGCCTTCGTGGAAACGAGTACGGAGAGCACGAGGACGGCGACGATGCCGCTCGGAACGAGATATTTGAGTGAGTCGTTTTTCATAATGAAGTCGAAAATATTCGGTTTTACGGACGCCGTCGCCGCTGAAAACGTTCCGAGGAGTTCCTTCCGCAATTCGCGGACGAATCGCTCGTCGAGCGCGGCTTCGGGTTTGGCGGCGAGCAGGGCGCGGACGGCCTTGACGAGGCGGTCCTCCTGGTCGCGGAGCGTCGGGTCGACGGCATACAGTTCCTGCAGCACGTCGTCGATGATGCGCTGGTCATGCATACGGTTACGGTAACGGTTTCGCGAGCAAGAGGAGGATCGCGGCGAGCGGGAGCGCCTTGCGGAGCGCGGCAATCGTCCGCGAGAAGGCCATCTTGCATGCCGCTTCGGACTTACCGGTCGCTTCCGCGATTTCCGCGTACGACAGTCCGTCCCAGACGCGCATGATGACGAGTTCGCGCTGCGCCGACGGCAGCGCCGCGAGGTGCGCCTCCACCTGCCGCAGGCGCTCCGCGGTTTCGGCGTCGCGTGCCACGTCGGTGCCGTCGCGCAGGAGGTCCCAGACGTCCTCGATGTCCGTTCCGGGCTTCTGCGCGCGGAAGTGGTCGATGAGCGCGTTGCGCGCGATGCGGTACACCCATGCGGAGAACGTCCCCTTTCCCGCGTCAAAGCTCGCAAGGCGCTCGAGCGCCTTCGTAAACGTCAGGCTGGTGAGATCTTCGGCCGTTTCGCGGTGGTGGCAGCGGTAGAACAGGTACTCGTGGATCTTCCTGACGTACCGGTCATACAGCGCGCCAAACGCCCCGGCATCCCCCGCGAGCGCGGCCTCGACGAGTTGTCCGTCGTCTTTTTCGGTCATGGGAATCGCGTCGTCCTCCGTCATGCACTACGCGGCATCCGGCTCGAGGTAACACTCACTCTTTTTTAGCGCGGCGCGCGACGGCGCGGACGGCGAACGCGAGGAGCGCGACGGGCGCGGCGATGCCGCCGCCGACGATGACAATCCAGATGAGCGCCTCGACGGTTTTTTGGAACGCGGCGACGAGCGCCTGCACGGCGGCCTTCACCGCTGCGGCCGGACGGAACTCCTTCGTGGGCAGGCGGACCGCCGGTTCTTCCTCGAGCGTGACGCTGACGGTCGAATATGACGTGACGTTCTCGAGGTACTTCATCCGTCCCTCGAGCGATTCGATGGTGCCCCGAACGTAGCCGAGGCGCTCTTGCACCTTGAGGATGTCCTCGACCGTCGAAGCCTTCGCGAGCACGGCGAGGTACGTCTCCTCCTGCTTCTTGGCGTTGCGCAGCTGCGCCGCGAGGTCGGTGAACTGCTCGGTCACGTCCTGGCTGTTCGTGGAATCGTTGCGGACGAGTTTCGCAAGCGCTTTCACTTCCGTCATCGTCGCCTCGAAGTCCTTCGAGGGAACCCTGATGGTGACGTAACCCTCGCGCGTGCCGTCCGTCCTTTCCGAAGAGGATGAGCCTTGGACGAAGCCTCCCTTGGCCGTCGCGATCGCCGAAATGCGGTCCGACGCCGCGGACACGTCGTCCACGGTCATCCTGATGGAGCCGTTTTTGATGATTTTCTGATCGACTTCGGCGGCGGTTTCGCCGGCGGTCGGCGGCATGGGGACGGGCATGCCCATCGACGGCGCGCTGCCGTTCTCCGACGCGTCATACGCCATTTCCGCGATGCCGGAGGTTTTGGAAAGCATCCGCGGGGCGACTTGCGGCGCGATGCCGAGCGCCGCCGAGCCGGACGTGACGGCGGGACGGGAATCGCGCAGGAGCGACGCCGTGGCGAGGAGCACGGCGAGGCCGACGACGGCGACAACGCCTATGACGAGCGGTTTCCGGTTAAGCATGGTTGCGGAGGTTACGGCGCGAGCGTGTGACGCGCGCCTGAGTGTCCTAAAAAAGTGTACCACATTCTTCTACGGCGCAGACGGAGAAACGTAACGCGACGAAAAAACCGCCCGTTCGGGCGGTCATGCCGCGTCTCACCTTATTCTTCCCCGAGGCAGTTGAGGAACGAATTGACCAGGGACACCGCGATGCTGAACAGCAGGGCCCACCAGAAGCCCGCCACGCTGAATCCCGGCACGAGCGCGTCGACGGTGAGCACGATGACCGAGTTGATGACGAACAGGAACAGGCCGAGAGTGAGTATCGTGGCGGGAAGCGTGAGCACGACGAGAATCGGTCGCACGACCGCGTTCGCGACGCCCAGCACTACCGCGACGATCGCGGCGGTCAAAACGTCGCGTACCTCGACGCCGGGCAGGACGTACGCGGCGACGAACACCGCGGCGGTCGCCGCCAGGAGTTTGAATATCGCCCTCGCCATAAGGTCAGTCTTTCCCGTTTATTTCCTCGACGTAGTCGTGATAGAGGTCCACGTCCCCGTTCTTCGCGATCTGCCGCTCCTCGTACGGTACGCCCACGCGACGGTAGAACTCGTCGGAGGCGTTTGCGAGCGCTCCCGTTACCGCCGCGATGATCCAATAGCGCATCGCGCCGAACCGTCGCCGTACCACGCCAAGCGCCAGACGCGTGACGCTGTAATTCAGCAGGCCGGCGAAGGCGGCGTCGTGACCGTCCGCTTTTGCGCGCTCAACGACGCGGTCAGCCAGCGCGTCGATGGCTTCGTCGAGTTCCTTGCGGTCTTGAGGCGCGACGTACGGCATAGGCTCGGTTTACGTCTCCATCGTACATCGGCGGCGGCGGACGCGCAAAGGCAGGCCCCGAAGCCTCTGCGTCAGTGACGCGGCAAAAAAAATCCCCCGCTCACCGCGGGGGACGACGTTTCGCCGCGCGGATGATGCCGGCGACGCGCCAAGGGCGAAGCATGCTGACTGACCCGATGAAGACCGACGCCGCGCCTTCGTCGAGGAGGAGCGCGGCATCTCGCGGCGACAAGATGCCGCCGCCCGCGTTGACGGGCACGGCGATGCCGCGGCAGCGGGCGCTGCGGAGCCAGTCGCGCACGATGGGCAGGAGCGGCCATCCGGACAGTCCCCCGCCGCCGAAGCGCGCGAGCGGCGAGACGTCGCTGCCGAACAGCCCTTTCCAGTCGATGCGGCCGGGGAACAGTCCCCACGGCACGGTGTTCGACACGCAGAGCGCGTCACAGGCGGGGTGGCGACTCACCGCAGCGGCGACGTCCACGGGAGTCGCGACGCTGAACTTTGGCATGAGGGGGATATCCAGCGTCGCAGCTTCGTCGAGCGCGTCGAGCGCTTCCCGTTCGGCATCTTCCGGATGCAGGCCGACGTTCGGGCAGGAGAAGTTCATCTGCAGTCCGATCGGCGTCCGGAATTCCGGCAGTCGCCCGCGCAGGAGGCGGATGAACGTCGAAAGTTCCTCGAGCCGCTCCGTCGCCGTCGCGGCGATCGACATGAACGAGAGGAAGAACGGTTCTTCCCGACGTTGCCAGCGTCCCGTCTCGAGGAGCGCCGCCGCGCCCGGGCCGGAGAGCCCGACGGCATTCAGCGTCACGCCGCTCCATGGCTTCACGACGACGCAGCGCGGCAGCCGTTCCTGCGGTGTCAGGTCGCGTTTCAGCGGCATGTTTCCGGCGCGGGCGAAGAGCGTCGTTGTCTTCGCGACGAACGTCGAACCCGCGAAATCGAGGCCGAACGGTCGCAGCAGCCGGTGATAGGGATAGCCTTCCCCGAAGAATCCCCTGACGCCCGAGGCGTCGAGTACGGATCCGAAATCGATGCCGCGGAGTCGCATGGCAGCCGCCTTTCCAAAAGAGCCGGCCGCACCTTAGCAGCGATCACGCGGACGGCCAAGCGTTACGAAAACGCGCCGGTCGACCGGCGCGTTTTTCGGAACTTACTCAGTTTTTCGCGAGCGCCATTTCGTAGGGCTGGCCGTTCTTCCAGAGCCGTTCGCCGTGTCGGCGCACGGACGCGGCATAGCCGTTCTTGAAGCCGCAGCCGTTATGGCACTGGACGGCGTAATTCGGCCATTTGCGGTAACCGTTGCGTTCCAGGTAGTCGAGCGTCCATTGCGCGGAACAGACGAGGTCCTCCGCGCAAGCAATCGAAATCTTATGGAGGCGGTAGTGGATTTGGAACCAACCGCGCGCGCGTCCGCCGTCGCCGATCGCCTTGCCGTCGTTGAGCGATTCCTTCCACACCATGCCGAGCAGGGTTTTGGCGCATTCCTCCCCGTATCCTCGCTTCTCGCAGAGACCGAGCAGGACTTCCTGCATCGACGGAGGTTGTTCAGGTCCGGCCGGTTCTGCAGGGAGTACCTCTTGGGTGTTAACGGTCAACCTCGAAAGGGTTGAGACGGGCGCGGCAGGAACGTCGGCCGCCACGGCATAAGACGGTTTTTCGGCTCCGATTACGAAGAACGCTCCGAGAATGAGCAAAAGACCTCGATTGAGCACCGGATGGCGCAGGTGGGAAGTCCTTGTCATAATTTGGCTAATGCGAGCCTAGAAACAAAAGCAACCGCGTGAGCGATTGACGGTCGACCTTAGCATATTTCAAGAAAACTGTCAACGGCCCACGAGCGGAAAATGACCTAATGAAAAACTCGGCCGAACGCCGAGTTTCAATTCGTTATGCTGCGCAAGACCGCCATCAGGTGGGCTTTCAGGTCTTCCCTGCCCTGTCGGTCAAGCTGTTTCACATGCGTCAGCCCCCGTGCGGCCAGGAACTTCTTGGTTTCGGGGAACTGCGAATTGGCATCAGCCAGTTCGTCATGCAGCGTGTCGAGTTCCCGCTTCACCTCTCCGAGCGCCTCGTCGGAAAGCGTGCCGAGTCCCGCAGCGAGACGTCTCCGGTCGTCGTCGGATAGTGCCATGAACAACTCCTTTGTTCAGCGAGCGGCGGTTCGCCGATGCCACATCGTACGCACGATTTTTCCGCTGCGTCAATCCGCGGCCTATTGCTGTCCAAAGACGGCGCAATCTGATTCACTGAAGGCGTATGGCAAACAGGAATCCGCACGGCGGGACGGGCGTCATCGTCCTCCTCATCGTCATCGTGCTGCTCGTGATGGTGAAGGCGCTCGTCCTGCTCAATTTTGGCACTTCCGGCGGCAAGGTGACGGCGGAACCGGCGATGGCGACGGTCGAGGTTCGCGGCCGGATCGTCCTGCAATTGCCGGAGGGCCGCGAACGTCGGCTCGCGGTACGTGAGGCTTTCATGAAGCCGAGCGCAGTTTCGGCGGCGACGCTGGAAAAGTTGATCCGGCGACAGGCGTCGACCAGCTATCTTCAGGTCATTTTCCGCGAACCGGCGATGCCGATCCCGTTCGACGACCTCGCTCTCGCGGCCGGCGATCCGACGTACGACGAGCGTCGGGCAACCGTCGCGATTCCCTACGTCCTTTCTGGACACGTCGTCGCCCCCGCGGACTCGCTCGCGCAGTCCGCCGAGGCGCTCGCCGAAGTGGGCGGCGTCCACGTCGAAACGTTCATCGTGCCGTCCGACCCGCGGAATCTCTTCCAGCGGCTTGGATACGCCTGCGCTAATCAGGACGAGATACCGCTCGGACTCGTGGATGACCGCAATTACGGAAATTACTTCGATCCAAAATGCGCGCCCGGCGTCCCCGTTTGCGAACACCCCGGGGGCCTTCCTCTTGAGCCGTGCCTCGACGTTTTGGCGCGGGAGAACGGCGTGGGGGCGCTCTACGTGCGGATGGAGCGGATCGCGTACGACCCCGCCGTCGCGGAAAAGCTCGCCGCCGCGCACCCCCGCTCCGTCGGCGGTGCGGATATCAGCGTCGATGCGGCAGCGCTCAAGGATTATGACATCATCTATAAGCATTTCACGCCCGACTCCTGTGCCGTGGCGGAGGGCTGCGTGGGAGGGCCCGGAATGCGGCGGCTGCTGCGATTCCGCGCCGTCACCCCCAACCTCGGCGATCGTGACCTGGCTTTCGGCGACGTGAACGCGCTCATCGAAAAGACGAACCAATTCGCCTGGTCGCAGTGCCACGGCCACTATCACTTTAACGGTTACGGCGAATTTTCACTCGAGAAGGACGGAAAACCCGTACTCCCGGGCGCGAAGCAGTCGTTCTGCGTCGAAAGCACCGGCCGCGCCGCGAACGCCGCCGACGTGGCGTTCACCACGCCCTTCGCCTCCTGCGAAAACCAAGGCATCAGCGCGGGCTGGGAGGACGAGTATTTCATCGGTCTCGACTGCCAATGGATCGACATTACCGACTTGGCGATCGAGGGCGAGTCACAGGAATTCTCCCTTGCCATGCAAGTGAATCCGCTGCGGCTCCTGTGCGAGGGTGAGGCCGTCCCGGGCAAGTACGTTCCCGCCCTGGATGCCGCCGGAAACCCCGTACTCGGGCCTTCGGGCAAGCCCGCGCTCAAGCAGGCCTGCAGGGAGAATCCGGAGTTTTATACGAACGACAGGGCGAGCGTCACCGTGAGCATCCCCAGGACGGGTGGCGCGGTTACGGCGGAATGCGATACTCTGGAGTACGGGCCGCTCCGCGACTGCGGTTGGCGCATGCGCCCCGCGGCCGTCCCCTGCACCCCCGGCGAGACCGTCCGTGCCACGGCACCCGCAGCGCTCGTTCGCGCCTGCGCGGGAACGACGCCGTGCTTCTGGGCCGACGCCTTGGCCACGTCGGATACCGGTGCCGTATCGTTCCGCTGCCCCGATTCCGGATCTTCCTTGCTCATGACCGCTCCCTACGCATCGTGGGGACGATGAATCACGAAAAACCTATGCCGACCTCAAACGACATCAAGGCGTTACGCGACAAATTCATCGCCGGCTGCGTGTTCATCGCCGGCACCGGCATCGCCGCGACCGCCGGACTGCTGCAGTTCGTCGACGCGAAGCTGCCGGCGGGGGTGAAATTCGACAGGCCGGCCTGGCTCATCACGATCGTGGCCATCGTCCTCTCGCAGACGATGCTCGCCATCCTGTTCCGGATGATGACGAAGATGCAGGAGCGGCACGAGGCGGAGATTCGGGAGTATTCGGACAAGCTGGAACAGGTCGTCGTGAAAAAGACGCTCAGCCTGCAGGACAGCGAAAGCCGCGCGAAACGCATGATGGACATCGTGCAGGGGGCGCCGGCGTCCATCGCCGCGCTCGACCTGCAAGGCAACGTCACGGAATGGAATCCCGCGTCGGTCCGCCTGTTCGGCTGGTCCGCCGAAGAGGCCGTCGGAAAAATCCTTCCCACGATAACGGATACCGACAAGGACGAGTTCACGCGCATGCGGCGCCATATCGCCGAGGGGCGCATCCTCGAAGGCGCGAAGGCGCGACGGAAACGGAAGGACGGCGCGGTCATCGACGTCAAACTTTGGGCATCGCCGCTCAAGAATCCCCAAGGGAAGGTCGTCGGGACGGTGCTCATCCACGGGACGATGGCCGATTGATCTCGTTCGAAAAAACATCGGGCGCCGCCGGAGACGGCGGCGTTTTATTTTCGCGCTGCGCGAATACGTCTGCCGCGAAGGGTTCTCACGCGACGACCGAAACGACGCTGAACGCGGCCGCGACGAGGACGAGTCCTCCGGCGACGTCGGCGACGGCGTGCTGCTTGATGAACATCGTCGAAAGGATGATGGCGACCGCCAGCGCGGCGAAGGCGGCCGTGAACGCGGGGAAAAACGATGCCGACCAGTACAGGCATCCGGCCGCGTGCGCCACGTGCAGGCTCGGGAAGCAGTTATACGGCTGGTCGTTGGCATAGACGTACCGCGTCAGCGCCGCGAACGGTCCCTTCCCCTCGACGATGGGCCGGGGCACGTGCGTTTGAAAAAGGAGGTACGTAAGCGACGCGGCGGCTTGAATGAGCACCGTCGCCATCGCGACCGCGCGCCACTCAGCGGTCGCCAAAATGCCGTACAGCACCGTGCCGAACAGGAACGGAAAATACAGCATATACGGCACGCTGAATGCGGGCACGAACGGGATGGCGTCATCGAACGGCGTCATGAGCACGCGCGTCCGCGGCTTTCGTCCGTTCACGAGGTGATAGAGGCCGAAACTCGCCAGCACGACGGCTGCGGTCACGGCCCGCGCGAGGAATCCTTCCATGGCGCGAGTATGCCACGCGCGTTCCGGAAAAAAAAGACGGCGGGCGAAGGGGCCCGCCGTTCCTACTTCTCCGGCGGTGGGCCGGAGACGATCGGCAGAGAGAGGTTCTCGAACGAGACTATGGGCGGCGACTCGCCCGAGGCGAGGTATCTGATGCGTACTTTATCGCCGGGCTTCGTGAGCGGCATCGCCCGAGCATGCTCCCGCGAACCGACGAACACCGTAGGAACGCCCTCGAGGTAGACGTAGTATGTGCCGCCGCCGATGTCGGCGATGCGGGCGACCTTGCCCTCGATGGTCCGCGAATGGTCGCTTGCGGACGGTTCGATGCGGTCGACGCTTTCGGGAATGAGCTTGCGGTACTCCTCGAGCGCCTGGACCGGCGTTTCGCCGACGGCGACTTGGAGATTGTCGATCCGGACGATGGCCACTCCTTGGAAGGTGTGGCTTTCGCCGAGGAGGGGCACGATGGATGCCATGGTCCCGTACAGGTTGTAGAGGACCGGGCTCGCGCCGTGCAGCTTCCGGTAGGCGACCTTGTTGTTGACCGCTTGGAGCACGGCTGAATCCGTGCCGCCGACCGCGCGGTAGAAGACGGACTTCCCCGTGCGGGTGTGCGTGTACATCAGCCCGACGAGCGACTCGTCATGCTCGTTCGTCGACGTCACCCCGGTCACCCAGTACGGTTCGCCGTCGGCGCCATAGACGATGGATGGCGTCTCGGGTTCGGTGACGTCTTTCTTGTACCACCAGCCGTTCAGCCAGCCGTTCGAGTACGCGCCCCAGGACGAGATGTAGCGCTGCACGAACGCCTTGGGGAACACGCGGTCCACCCAATGCGGCACGTCGCCGACCGCATGGAACGCGGTATCGCCGTTTTCCGGGTCCACGATGACGACGCCGAGCACGCGCTCGCCCTTCCAGCCGATCGTCGGCTCGTAGACGGAGACGATCCACCACGCCTTGCCCGCCTCGTCGATTTCGAGCGACCAGTCGGTGAGGCCTTTCGTGCGCCAACCCGCGGTCCAGAGATGCCGTTCGAGGTTGTTTCCGAAGCAGGCGTTCGGCGTGTACGTGAACTTCCGGTCCGTGACGACGATGACCTGACGCAGCGGGTCTTCCGCGTGCACCATGACGTACCCTGGTGACGCGCCGGCGGACTGCCAGGCGCCGAAGTCCTTGAAGTCGAGCGGCGCGACGTACCACAGCTCGCCCCTGATCATCTGCAGCGTCAGCGACTCCTCGGCGATCTGGAACTGGCTGCCGACCGCGCCAGGCGCTTCGCCGAGCTGTTTGTTGGCGAGCCAGTGCGCCATCTCCTGCGGCACGAGACGGATGTGCCGCGGATCGGCGCGCTGTACGTCCTTGGCCCAGTCGCTCCGCTGCACTTCGCCGATGAGCGCGACGTATTCCGGCGCGCGGAACGCGGCCCAGCTCGAGGCGAATCGTATCGCGAGCAGGACGGCTCCGATTACCGGCCAGCCTGCGGCGAGCAAGAGCGACCGACGTTCGGCGGCACTGTCGACGGACCGGTAGTCGCGTCGCCGGTCGTACTGCCTTTCGCGCTCGCGTTCGTCGTGCGTATAGGCGACAATGCCGGCGACCGCCCAGCAGGCGACGACGAGGATGCCCGTCGCTCCCCAAAACGGCCATACGGCCGAAGGCAGCGCGAAGTATTCGACCGCGGCGGCGACGAGCGCCGCTACGGCCGCGAGTTTCGACGCGGCACCGAACCGTCGCCGAAAAAGCAACGGCAGCGCGCCGAGTACGGCCACTGCGGCGGCGATGAGGAGGAAGTGCATGACGTGGTTCCCTTTCTCCTTGGAAATGAACGCGTCCCTCCGAGGGACGACGGTACTGTTCCTCCCTTGAGCGTCTTTGTCAAAGGGGCCGCAGGCAGGTACACTTTCAGCATATGCCGACCTTGGCACTGCTCGCCGCCGTCGCGGCGACCGTCGTGATTTTCGGCGCGATGGCGGTGCGGCGGGAAGGCGGAGCGACCATGACCGAATCGATGACCACGGACAAGGAAACGCGGGTGAAGGCGATCTACGAACGCGCGAAAGCACGCATCGCCGAACTCAAGAAACGCCGGCGCGAAACCGCTGATGGGTTCGCGCGCGCGGCGGCGCGCGTAAAGGCGGATAACGTCCGTAAAAGCCTCGAATGACGCGTATGCCGACGGAACAGTCGCGCGAAATGCCGTTTCCGGAGCGGCCCGTCGGCCCTGAAGGGCGGCCGGAGCCGCTTTCGGAGGGTAGAGAAACGCCGAGGGAGTCGTCGGGACGCGAGTATCGCGCGCTCATCGACGACATCGCAGAGGCCGAGAGGCAGGCTGCCGCCGTCATGGGTTCCGCGACCGAAGGCCTGGACGACGTCCCGTTCGAACTTACCCAGCTGAAGCGCGACAGCGAGGAGTTCCTTCGCGAGAACGCCGAACGCATGCGGGCGATCGCGGAAGAGGCGCGGCGCGAGGCCGAAGCTATCGCCGAAGAGGCACCGGAGACCGAGGGTTCGCGCGCGTACCTGGATTTCCTCGATCGGCATTTTTTCCCCGCCACCGCGGGCGCACTGGACAAAATGCCGGAGAAATTGCGCGACGACCCCGACGCGTTCATGGCGGTCATTGATGACAAGTTCGAGGCCGCCGCGCGTGCGCATCCGGACGACTGGCCCGAGATCGAGGCCAAACTTGACTTCGCCTCGCTCGACGCCGCCGCCCTTCCCCTCGCCGAGCGTTACGCGGGACTGCTCGAAGAGGCCGGTCCGGCAGTGCGCCGCCGTTTTTTCGAGACGTATCTCGGAAAACGGACGGCGGCGGCGCAGCGCAGGAAGATGGCGCCCGCGGAAGTGCTCGCGACGGGCGGCGGCTCCTCGTTCGACGTCCGCATGGCGCTCGAGGCGATGCGCCGAACGCCTCCCGCGGATGACGACCGCGAACCGCTTCTTCTGCGCGCCGTCGTCAAGGGCGGCACGCCGGTACTTAAGGAGTTTCCCGAGCTGTTCGAGGGCGTGGCTGACGTGAAAATCGCCGACGCGCTCGTCGAATCGAACCCCTCCGCATCGGCTAAAGCGCTGGCCGACCTTCCGCTGGAGCGCCAGATAAGGAATTTGCGCATCCTTGCGGAAGCGCATCCGCCGTCGGCGCTCGAGGGGCTCAAGCGGTTGCCCGACCTCGGACCGGACGCGCAAATCGACGCGCTCGTCACCATGGTCGCGGGTCTTCCCGAACTGGGCGGTCGTCTTGACGAACTCGGCCTGAGCGCCTCCGAGAAGCTCGCCGTCGGTCTTCGATTGGCCAGAAAGCATCCCGACGCCTTCCCTGATTACGTCGCGGCGACGGGTTCCGACCTTTCTTTGGAAGAAAAAATCGCGGTTACGCAGGACTTGCTCGAAAAAAATCCCGCCCTGCTACCGAGCGCCGCCGAGGCGATGCGTTTTTCGCATGACACGGTCGTCGACATCCTCCGCCGCTACCCGATGGAGCAGCGGCTGTCGCTCATGGACGCGCTCGGCGTCCCGAGCAGCGACGCCGAGGCGATGCTTGACGAGGCGCGTGCGCACTCCCTGCCCGAGCGCAGGGAGACGCGCGAGGAGAAGGAAGCCGCGATGCTCATCGAAAAGACCGACAGGGCGAGCGTTGACCTGATGCTCGCGATGGAACGAACCATTCTGGGCGCTGCCGAGGCCGAGCGGTCGCGCGTGGGCGACGAGCAGCGGCTGCACGGACGCATTCAGCGCGTCGGCGCCGTCAGCGGCGAAAGCGCGAACAGCCCGCGATACGTCCTCATCGAGGGCCGCGACATGCCCGCGCTGTACAAGTCGCGATTGCGCGAGCGCGGCGTTCGCGACGGCATTCCGGAAGGCGGCATGGTGGGACGCGAAGTGCTGGCGTCGTTCATCGACCGCGCGTTGCGTTTCGGCCTCGTGCCAGCGACGGTCCTGCGCAACGGACCCGAAGGCATCGCCGCGGTTCAGGACTGGAAGGTCGGCGACGTCGCGACGACCGTCGGATGGGCGGAGGACCGGCATCGCGAGGAGCTGAAAAAGCTCGGGCTGTTTGACTGGCTTACGCAGAACAGCGACCGGCACGCAGGCAACTGGCTCATCAGCAAGGACGGCAAGCATGTCGCAATCGACAACGGCGCGATTTTCGGAGAACGGGTACACGATTACGACAAGCTGCGCTCCTTCCCGCTGACGGAGGTCAACGGAGAGCCCGTCCCCGAAGGCCTGCGCAAGAATGTCGAGGACCTTCTCGAAAATCGCGAGGTGCTCGCCATCCTGAAGGAAATGTTCATGACGCTCCTCGGACCGAAGGACGGCAAGCGGTCATGGAGGGAGTTCGAGGGCAGGCTGCACCGCGCCGCGGATCCCGATTTCCGCCTGCCGGATTCGGAGTGGACGATTTTTCACGCCGGCATCGGCAAGGGCTGACGAATATGCAATGGGTCGATATCAGCACGTTTGACGCGGCGGCGAGGAGGGCGATCACGCTCGTCAGGTTCACGTTTGACGGCACGGACGTCAGCTGGGAGGGGGACGTCGCGCTCGGCGCGCGCATCGCGGCCGACGGCGTCTTCTCGATGCAGCTCGCGCGGCAGACCTATCCCGCCGACGGCGAGGCGTTTCTGCGCGGCCTCGGCGAAGAATACCGTTCCGCGTATTTTTTCGCCGGCGACGTCAACGAAGGCCGGCCTTCTCCGCTCGCCTAGAGTCCGCAAGGATGCCTGCCGGCGTCCTTCGTTGACGTTCTCCGGATGCGGCTCTACGATGAGCCAACGTTCATTTCCCGAACAGTCGAAGGGAGTTTCCGATGGAGCAGGAGCTGAAGGATTTCGTAAAGGAAGCGAAGGTCCGCGGCGTCGAAAACGTCAAAATCGCCGCCGCCCTGAAGGACGCCGGCTGGCCGGACGACGACGTGCGCGACGCGCTCGACGCCTATGTCGACATGGATTTTCCCGTGCCCGTTCCGCGTCGCAAGCCGTACCTTTCGGCGCGTGAGGCGTTCCACTACCTCACGCTCTTCCTCTGCCTCTACATCAGCGCGTTCAGCGTCGGCACGCTGGCATTCGAAGGCATCGACCGGCTGATCGCCGATCCGCTGAACCAGTACGCCAACGGTTCCGCGTCGACCGTGCGCCTCGCGCTTTCGGCGCTCGTCGTCGCCGGCCCCGTGTTCGCCTTCCTGTCCTGGACGGCGGAACGGGCGGCGCGGCGCGACCCCGCGAAGCGCGCGTCGAAGGTGCGCAAGTGGCTCACGTACGTGACGCTGTTCACCGCGGGAGCCGCCGGAATCGTCGACCTGATCGCCCTCATCAACGGGTTTCTCGAGGGGGACATGACGGCGCGCTTCGCCCTGAAGGCGCTCACCGTGCTCGCCATCACCGGTGGCACGCTCCTCTACTACCTGCTGGACCTCCGCCGCGAGGAGAACGACGCATGAAGACCGACGCCCTCAGGAGGATTCTCGCCCTTTCCGCAGCCCTCGTCGCCGCATGCGCGCTGGCGGCGGGAGCATTCATGGCCGGCAACCCGAATGACGAGCGCATGCGGCGGTTCGACCAGGAGCGTTCCGCGGCGCTCCAGTCCCTCGCGTCGGCCGCGCGGATGACGCTCGAGCAGGAAGGCGCGCTTCCCGCGTCGCTCGCCGCGCTCGCCGAGCGATACCCCGAGGTCATGGCTGCTGATCCGCGGACGGGAGAACCGTACGGCTACCGCGCCGTCTCATCGACGTCGTTCGAGCTCTGTGCGACCTTCGAACTCCCCTCCGAAAAGCCGGCGCGACCCGCGCCCATCGGCAAACCGGGCGTCGCCCCGGCGACGGACTACTGGTCCCATCCCGCCGGAAGGACGTGCTGGACCGAACGGACGGAGCAGTGAATTTGAAAGCCCCCGCAGCGTTGCGGGGGCTTTTATTGCGGCCGTTCACGCGAGCGGCAGCCGCACGGTGAATGTCGTCCCCTTTTCCTTCACGGACGCCACCGCGACCGCGCCTCCCATTTTTTCGATAAGCCGTTTGGTCATGTAGAGGCCGAGCCCCGTCCCCTGTATTTCCCGCCCGATGTCCCCCCGGAAATACGGCGTGAAAAGTTTCTGGAGGCTCTTTTCCGAAATGCCGATGCCCGTGTCGGCAATGGTGACGGCAAGGGCGCGTGCCTCCTTCCGGTAGGCGACGGTTATCGCGCCGCCATCGCGGTTGTACTTCACCGCGTTTTCCACGAAATTGTTGAATGCCTCCTTCAGCTTCTCCGCGTCGCCGAGAATCTTCGCCGCGCCCGCCGCGACATGCTCGACCGTCACGTTTTTCTTCTTGATGACGGGACCGAGCTCGGCGATGACGCCGTTCATAACCGCCGCCGGATCAAGCGCGTCCTTTTTCAGCACGAATCCGGTCTGCTCCCCGCGGCCGATCTTGAGGAGGTCCTCAATGAGGTTCGTCATGCGCCCGAGCGCGCCCTGGATCATGCCGATGTCGCCCTCCATTTCCGGGAATTTACGGTGCAGGACGGGATCGGCGTATTTTTCGAGAATGAGCCTGATGACCGTCGACGGCGAGCGGAGGTCGTGTATGGTGCGAAAGAGGAATTCGTCCTTGAGCTTGAGGAGTTCCTCGTCCTTCTCGCGGATGCGTCGCGCGTAAAATTGGCTTTGGAAGGCGACGAGCGCCACGACGAGGACGTATACCGTCAGGCTGATGGCGTCGTTTTGCGCGTACCCCATCGACATCCCGTGGACGACCGGTCCGCCGAGACGGTCCAGCCAGGCCATCCCGCCGTACAGCGCGGCGATGAGCAGGCCGATGCCGATCGCGGTCCCCGTCGAGATGATCCCGGCGGAAACGATGACAAGGACGTACATGCCTATGAACGGGCTGCGAATGCCTCCGGTCATGAGGATCGCCGCGGTGACGCCCATCGTGTCGATGACGAGCTGGACCACGAGCAGGAACGCGGCGCGCAGCTTGCGCATGATGAGGACGCCGACGGTCGCCGAAGCGGCAAGGAAAATCGGCACGAGCCCGAAGATGATCGGTTCGGGATCGAAGTCGATGGCGCCATGGAACCAGAACCAAGAAATGGCGGCGACCATGACGCCGACGGTAGCGACGCGCGGAATCGTCAGCCAACGATAAAGCTCGACGGCATCGTCGTCGGACAGCTCGTGCCTGTGCTCAGCCGTGTTCGGATTTTTCGCGGAGACGCCCATGCCGCCAGTATAGCATTTTTGCGTCGCGTCGCCGCCTACCTCAGTATTTCTCCCGTATAGACCGCCTCGAACGCGCTTCCCGGAACCGCCTTCATTTGGTTGAGGTCATCGTCGTCCCACCGAGGATCGGCGGCGCCCGTGAAGAACCAATTCGAGCCGTTGTCGGCGAGAATCAGTCCGTATTTCTTCATCGCCTCGAGAATGACGCGCGACTGGCCAGAAAATCCGGAAAGGTCGTAGTCTGCCTTCAGGCGCATGCGCAGTCCCATGGGCGGACGGCTGGGATCATTCGATCCGGCATGATGCGTGGCAGGATGGATCCAGCCGTTCTGGGTGCGGCTCGCCGTGAAGCGGATGGCGTGCTTCACCGCTCCGGCGGCGACTTCGTCATAGCGAATGAGCCCGGGAAGGATCGGCAGCCCGGCAGCGTCCGCGGACGTCCACCCCTCGGGCCGCAGGGCGTTGGACTTCAAATCAAAGACCGCGCCGGAATCCGCCGACCATCCGTTCGCCGTCTTCGCGGCCGCGTACAGCTCATAGAGCTTGCAAGCCCCGCTATCGAGCACGAGCACGTGCGCATCGCTGCCATTCTCGACTTTTGCGTTCGGCGGAATCGGATACGGACCGGGATCGGATTCGTCGCCGTACGCGGTCCACGTTATCGGCACTTTCGGCTGCGTCCCCGGAACGACGTCATAAGGAATGCCGTACTCGCCGTTTCCGCCGAAATCGGGGTGAAGGTGACCGCCGCTGCCGATGGAGGCGACGTATGTCGCGGACTTCGGATGGACGGGGTCTTTGGAGATGTCGCGATTCCACGGATTGTCCGCCGGAAACATCTGGCAGCCGCCGATGGACGCGATTCCCGAGGCTGGCACGCTCGGCGAGGCGGACGCAGATGTCGATCCCGCGACGGCGATGGTACCGAGGTCCGCGTCGGTGATGCCGAGGCCGCAGGCGCGCATGATGGCAAACGCCGCCGCACCGTCCTTCATGTACGTCACGACGCCGTCGCGAGGACATACGTACCACGCCTCGCCGTGCTGCTGGACTTGGAGCACGATGCGCCCGAGGAGGCGCGACTTGAGCGCCGCGTTCCCCGCTTGGAGCGACGATAGGTCCGCGTCGGTGATGCCGAGGCCGTGGGAACGCATGACGGAAAATGCCGCTGCGCCGTCTTTCATGTACGTGCGCGATCCGTCCGTCGGCGACACGTACCACGCCTCGCCGTGCTGCTGGACTTGCAAAAGGACGTAGCCGCGCAGACGGTCGGCGAGCGTTCCGGCTTGCGACGGCGCGGGAAAAACGAGCGTGGCGAGAAGCGCGAAGGCGAGAAAAGTTGAGGTTCGCATAGGCATTCAGCATACCGCATCCCCGCAGACGAAAAAAGGCCGCGCGTGCGCGGCCTTTCCCGCTTTTGCTGCGTCCCGCTATGGCTGAACGCGCGTCGCTCCGGTCTTCGACATCGCGCGAAGGACGTACGGGAGGATGCCGCCGCAGCGGTGATAGTCGATTTCGACCGGCGTATCGAGCCTGCAAACCGCGACGAACGTCGTCTCCGCGCCATCGTCGCGTCGCGCGACGATCCGCAGGTCCTGTCCCGGTGCGAGCGTCGCGGCATCGTACGCGACGGTGAACGTCTCCCGCCCCGTAAGACCGAGCGTCGCGGGCGTTTCTCCCGGCTTGAATTGCAGCGGCAGGATGCCCATGCCGGCGAGATTGCTTCGGTGAATGCGCTCGACGCTCTCGAAGAGCACTGCCTTGACGCCGAGCAGTCGCACCCCTTTTGCCGCCCAGTCGCGTGAAGAACCCATGCCGTAATCCTTGCCGGCGATGACGATGAGCGGCGTCCCCGTTTCGACGTATCGCGCGGACGCGTCGAAGATGCTCATGACGTCGCCGCTCGGCAGGTGCGTCGTGACGCCGCCCTCGGTGCCGGGCGCGAGAAGGTTCTTGAGCCGTACGTTCGCGAACGTCCCGCGCATCATCACTTCGTGGTTGCCGCGACGCGCGCCGTACGAATTGAAGTCCGAAGGCACGACGCCAAGTCCCATCAGGTATTTCGCCGCCGCGCTCTTCATGGCGATGTTGCCCGCGGGAGAGATGTGGTCGGTCGTGACCGAGTCGCCGAGCATGACGAGCGCCCGCGCGCCGGCGATACCGGGCGCGTTCGCGGGAGCCGACGCGAAGAACGGCGGCGCTTTGATGTAGGAAGAAGCCGCGTCCCAAGCGTAGCGGTCGCCTCCTGCGGCCTTCACCGCTTGCCACTCGGCGCTTCCCTCGAACGCGCGGCCGTACTGTTCGCGGAACACCTCGGGCGTGAGCGCACCGCGCATGGCTTCGTCGATTTCCGCTGATGACGGCCAAAGTTCGGCGAGCGTCACCGGCTTCCCCGCGGAGTCGATTCCGATCGGCTCGGTCGCGAAATCGACGTCGACGCGGCCCGCGAGCGCGTATGCGACGACGAGCGGCGGCGACGCGAGATAGTTCGCCTTGGCTGACGGATGCACGCGTCCTTCGAAATTGCGGTTGCCGGAAAGCACTGCGGCCGCAACGATACCGTCACGCTCGATGCGCTCGGCGATCGCGTCTTCGACCGGTCCGCTGTTCCCGATGCACGTCGTGCAGCCGTAGCCGACGACGCCGAAACCGAGCTGCTCGAGCGGCGCGGTGAGACCTGCTTTTTCCAGATACGCCGTGACCGCGCGCGAACCCGGCGCGAGGCTGGTTTTCACGTGGTCCGGCACGCGGAGTCCCCGCTCGGTCGCCTTTTTGGCGAGCAATCCCGCGGCAAGCATCACTGAAGGATTCGAGGTATTGGTGCAGCTGGTGATGGCGGCGATGATGACCGATCCGTGACGTACCGCCGCCTCGTCGTTCCCCGTCAGCGCTTCATGCGCGAGGCCGTAGCCGCGTTTCTCCGTCGGCGCGATGAGCGCTTCGCGGAACGATCGTTTTACCTGCGAGAGCGGAACGCGGTCCTGCGGACGCTTCGGACCCGCGACGGCCGGCTCGACGCGCGCGAGGTCGATGGCGACGCGCTCCGAATACGACGGGGTCGGCGCGCCGTCCTCGCGGAAAAGTCCCTGCGCCTTCGCGTACGCCTCGACGAGCGCGACATGACGCTCCTCACGACCGGTGGCACGGAGGTAGCGGAGCGTTTCGCCGTCGATCGGGAAATAACCGACCGTCGCGCCGTATTCCGGAGCCATGTTCGCGACCGTCGCGCGGTCGGCGAGAGAGAGAGCGGACGCGCCGGACCCGTGGAATTCGACGAATTTTTCCACGACGCCGTGTTTCCGCAGGATCTCGGTTATGGCGAGCACGAGATCGGTCGCCGTCACCCCTTCTCGCAACGCGCCGGACAGTTCGACGCCGACGACCGGCGGCGCGGTCATGGCGACGGGCTGTCCCAGCATCGCCGCCTCCGCCTCGATGCCGCCGACGCCCCAGCCCAGCACGCCGAGACCGTTGATCATCGTGGTATGCGAGTCGGTGCCGACGACCGTGTCCGGGAAAGCGACGCGTTCCCCGCCGAGCTCCTCGACGCGCACGACGGACGCGAGCAGCTCCAAATTGACCTGATGCACGATGCCGGTCGCCGGCGGGACGACGCGCAGGTTCGCGAACGCGCGCTGGCCCCACTTGAGGAACGCGTAGCGTTCGCCGTTGCGTTCGAATTCGCGCCGGACGTTTTCGGCGAGCGCGCCGGACGTGCCGTGCGCGTCCACCTGCACCGAATGGTCGATGACGAGATCGACGGGGATGAGCGGGTTCACCTTGGCGGGATCGCCCCCGGCCTCGGCGAGCGCGTCACGCATCGCCGCGAGGTCGGCGATGCACGGGACGCCCGTGAAGTCCTGCAGGACGACGCGGGAGGGCCGGAACGGGAGCTCCGCGCCTTCGTTCCCCGCCTCTCCCCAGCGCGCGAGTCGCCGGACGTCATCTTCAGTCACCGCACGGCCGTCGACGGTGCGCAGGAGCGCTTCCAAAAGCACGCGAATCGCGTACGGGAGGCGTGAAATTTTGGCTAAACCCGCCTCTTGCAGCGCGGAGAGCGCATAGTAGGTGACGTCTCTGTCCTCAGTCGAGAGCGTGCGTTTGGCGCGGAAGGGGTCGAGCATAGTAGTCAAAAATTCGTCATGGTACACTTCGCCCACGATGATAACTCTTTCCGCACGCCCATGCCAATCACGAAACCGAAGGTCCTGACGCCGCTCGTCGAGCTCGACGGCGACGAGATGACCCGCGTCATCTGGCAACTCATCAAGGAGAAACTGATTCTTCCGAACCTCGACGTCAATCTCGAGTACTTCGATCTCGGCATCAAGAACCGCGACGCGACCGACGACAAGGTGACGGTCGGGGCGGCGGAGGCAATCCTGCGCCACGGCGTCGGCGTGAAATGCGCCACCATCACCCCGAACAACGACCGCGTGCTCGAGTACTCGCTGAAGCGCGCGTGGGACAGCCCGAACGCCACCATCCGGGGCATCCTCGACGGCACGGTGTTCCGCAAGCCGATCATGGTGAAAAGCATTCCGCCGATGGTCCGCTCGTGGAAAAAGCCGATCGTCATCGCGCGCCACGCCTACGGCGACATATATAAGAATGCCGAGATCGCCTGTTGGGGCCCGGGCAAAGTCGAACTGATCTACTCGGGCGCGAACGGCCTTGAGGAACGCCGGCTCGTCACCGAACTCAAGGGTCCGGGAATCGCGCAGGCGATTCACAACACCGAGGAGTCCATCATGTCGTTCGCGCGCGCCTGCATCGAGTACGCGCTGTCGGAGAAAATGGACCTCTGGTTCGGCACGAAGGACACGATTTCGAAGACGTATCACGGGACGTTCAGGAAGATTTTCGAACAGGAGGTCGAGACGCGCCGCAAGGATTTCGACGCGGCGGGCATTCACCACTTCTACACGCTCATCGACGACATCGTCGCGCGGGTGATGCGGCACGAGGGCGGCATCCTGTGGGCCTGCATGAACTACGACGGCGACGTGATGTCCGACATGCTCGCCGCGGGTTACGGGTCGCTGGGCCTGATGACCTCGGTGCTCGTGAGCCCGAACGGCGTGTACGAATACGAAGCCGCGCATGGCACGGTCCAGCGGCACTGGTACAAGCACCAGAAGGGCGAACCGACCTCGACGAACTCGGTCGCGAGCATATTCGCCTGGACCGGCGCGCTCGCGAAGCGGGGCGAGATCGACAAGACGCCGGACGTGACGGCATTCGCGAAGCGCCTCGAGAAGGCGGTGATGGACACCGTCGACGCCGGCATCATGACGAAAGATCTCGTGCAGCTGACGACGCTCGAAGTGAAAGAACCGGCGACCACGGAAGGATTCATCGACGCGGTCGCCACGCGGCTCGCCTCCTGAAACGAAAAAGCCGCCTGCACGGGCGGCTTTTTCGTCCCGTCATTTCGCGGGAAACGGGTCGCGAGTCCTGAACCATTCGCGGTCGAGCGGAGTGAAGGCATACAACAGGCCGTTCAGGCTCGCGTAAACGCGTGACGGCGCCGAGGCAAGCCATAAGTTCGTCCGGGCGTGATGCGACAACGGCGCCCACTCGAGGAATGGGTACCACGCGATGCCGTCGGGCGACGCGATGAGGCCGGACTTCGGCACGACGCTCTCCACTTCGTTCGCTTCGGTATGAAACGCGGCGTAATAGATGCCGTCGACGTTGATCATGCTGTAGGTGTACCCGGCGTAATTGTGCGGAATCGGGTTCCAGACCTCCT
Organism: uncultured Gammaproteobacteria bacterium; assembly: GCA_964407925.1. Lineage (GTDB taxonomy): Bacteria > Patescibacteriota > Patescibacteriia > SG8-24 > SG8-24 > CAYOXM01. The sequence continues at coordinate 36,849 of CAYOXM010000002.1, read as the reverse complement.
TCACCGTGTCCGCAGCCACGTCGTACAACGCGATGCCGTGGCCGTGGAGCTGGTCGGGGCCGAGCAGGTAGCGGTTGCCGCCGGACATCGCGACAGATGCGGTAAACCCTTCGTCCCAGATTTTTTTCCAAGTCGCGCCGTCGTCGTCCGAACGGAAGGCGAACCGCGCGACGTCGCCCGTGCCCACGATGATGGCTCCCGTCTTGTCGTTCACGATGAGACCGTGAAGGTGGCGCAGCCTGTACCGCGTATCTGTATCGTCGTAGCGCGTCGCGTACTCGGGAAAAATCTTCTGAAAATCGCGCCATGCCTCCCACGTGAAACCGTCGTCCTGGCTTCGGTACAGTATGGCGCGGTTGTACTCGTGCATCGTGCCGTAGACGTTTCCCTTCCCGTCATCGGCGATCTGCCAGAACATGCCGACATCCTTCATCACTTCGGTCCACGTCTTGAGTCCGTCCTTCGAACGGTACAGCCTCCACGGGTTGTCGTACTGCACGTAGAGAATGCCCTTGCTGTCGACCTGGATGTCGATTTCCCCTTGATAGGGGTTCGCGGCGAAGACGCGCTCCGTCTTCCCCTGCTCGTTAAGTCGCCATACCGAACGCATCCCGTCCGGCTCGATGACGGTCATGAAAAGCGACTGTGTCGGATCATGAAAGACGATCTTATGGATGTCGCCGATGGCATCCGTGCCCGGTACGCGCTGGTTGCCGAGTTTCGAGCCGGTGAGGTCGACGGTCGGCGGCGGAAAATACGCGACTGGCTGCGCCATGGTCGTCTCGTCGTGCTGGCCCGGAGGTTCGGGCAGCGCGGCGACCTCCGCGGGAGGCGCGTCTTGAATCGGCGCTGGCGGGTCTGACTGACGCATAACGGCATCGGGCGTTGCAGTCGGCGATTTTCCCGGCATGCGCGCATAAAACGCGTACGCTCCGCCTAAAACGAGCGCGATGGCGATGGATGCGGCGACCAGTCGTTTCATATGCCCGAGTGTACCACTCGGGAGCGGTGCCGCCTACAAGGGCTGGAAAACCGAGGGATTCGGCTCGCCCTCCACCTCGAGAACCGCCCAGGCACCCTTGTTCATCCGCGCGAGCGCGTGATCCACGATGGTGTATTTGCCCGGAACATCAACCGTGAATTCCACGACGGTCGCGCCGCCAGGAAGCACCGCTGTCGTCTGCACGTTCTTAAAGACTGCCGAACCTTCGCCCATCCCAGCTTCGGGGTAGACGGTGTCGAAAATCTCGCCGATGACATGGAACGACGATACCAGGTTGACGCCGCCGTTGCCGACGTACATGCGGATGCGGTCGCCCACGCGCGCTTTCATCCGCGGCGCCTGTTCCACCTTGCCGTTGAACGTGACATAGGTCGGCTCGCCGTCAATCAGGCCGCGCGTGTCGAATGCCAGCATCCCCCTCTTCCCGATCCCTCCTGCGGTATAGGACTCTCCCTGCACGAGATAGAACTCCTTGTCGACCGGAGGGAGGCCGCCCTCGGGCTCGACGAGGATGAGACCGTATTGTCCGTGCGCGTTGTGCGTGCTGACGTTCGCGGTCGCGCAGTGATATTCGTACAGTCCTGGATGCTTCGCGAGCCAGCGGAAGGACTTGGTCTCGCCCGGCGCGACGTCTGTCACCGCCGCGCCGCCGCCAGGTCCCGTGACCGCGTGCAGATCGATGTTGTGCGAATGCAGGCTGGTGGGATCATTGGTCAAACTGAGATCGACGGTATCGCCCGCACGCACCCGGTACATCGGTCCGGGCACCTGCCCGTCGTAGGTCCAGTAGTTGAAGAAAATTCCCGGCGCTATTTCGGCGACGACTTCCTTCGCGCGAACGTCAATTTTCACCGTCGACGGTTCCCGTCGTGCAATCGGCGCAGGCACGGCGTTCGGATCACGTCCGATGTCGGCGACTTTCTCAAACCGATCCTTGTTCCAGAGGAAGCGGATTACGGACGGTACCGGCAACGATGCCGGCAGCTTGTCCTTGGTCATCGCGTGCATCGTCGGCGGCATGGCGAAGTGCAACGGGTATGGGATGCCAGCAACGAGGTACACGACCGCCGCGACGATGAGCGCGCCGGCGCCGATGTCGATGGTTGTCCGCGTGCCGCGGTCAGCCCTTTTTCGGATACTGAGCATTCCCTTTACGACGAGGAAGGTCGCCGCGACGCCGACGACCGCGGAGAGCGCCTGAAGCAGGAACGTGGTGTACATGTTGATGCATGTCGATGAATCAATGTCCATAGCATAGCAGGAGCCGCGACGCCCGTCATGCTCCAAATAAAAAAAGAGCCGCTTGCAGCGGCTTCTGACGTTAGAACCTCCGTGGCGGAGGGGTGCGGTGCGGATGTGCCGGCTCGTATCGGCGGTGGCCGCGGGACGGGGGTGGCGGGTGGTGGCCCCATCGCGGCGGCGGATGTCCGAGTCGGTACTCCCAGACGACGTGGTTGTGCCAGCGGTAACAGCCGTCGACGTAGACGTAGTAACCGTAGGGTGCTCCAGGCGCGACCGGACAGGGCGCGTACCAGATGTCGTCGGCCCAGCAGCCGTGCGCATAGGTGTGGACGTACGTCGGTTGCCACGCGATCCGCCGTTCCACGTACACGGGACGCGAAGTCGTATAGACGGTGCAACCGCTCAAGGCGAGCGCGACGGCGAGCATGAGGGCAAAAAAGATCGGCGTCTTGTTCATGACGGCCTCCGCGTAAACCGTACACGTTTTCGCGAAAAAATCAAGGTCCATGCCTCGGAGTGGACGGCATTTGACGCTATGCTATCGTCAAAGCGGCGCGCCACCATGGCATGCCCGTTCATTTTCCAGACAAGGAGAGACCGATGCGTCATACGCCGGCACTGATTCTCGCCGCCACCCTGCTCGCCGCCTGCGCGAGCACCAAGCCGCCCCCTGCGGCGGACCCCAAGGCGGCGCCCGCCGCACCCGCGCCGGCGGCAGAACCGCCGCCCGCGCATCAGAACGAGACGCCTCCGCCGCCGCCCAAGGCGAAGAAGACGCTCCAGATGAAGATCCCCGGCGGCTGGGCGCGGATCCCCCCGAGCATGGTCGGCGCCCCGGAGGACATCGACGCCGTCCTGCTCAACCCGCCGAAGAAGGGCATGATCCTGGTGGACATCTACGCCACGCGCGAGAAGTCCGCGGCCGAAGAGGCCGAGGAGACGCGCAAGGCGGTCGCTCAGGCCAAGGGTGTGAAGGCCGGCAAGGTGGAGAAGTCCGCCGACGGCAACCTCGCCTGGTTCACCTGGAACAACCCCGCCGCCGGAGAGGGCAAACCGCAGTGCGGCAAGGTCGTCGTCCGGCACATCCCCAAGACCGCCGACACCGCGGACGTCACCGTGGAGCTCCTCGGCATGTGGGACAAGGCGAACAACAAGGAGAACGCGAAAGACCTCGACGAGGCCGCCGCGAGCTTCAGCTACCAGTGACCGGCGCTCCGCGTCACGGACCCCTCCTTCGGGATGGGTCCTTTTTTTACGCCGCCGCCGGTCGAACCATCCCCCCTTCCCCTTACGGCGACGACGTGCTAGCGTGCGGCCAAACCTGTCCTTTTAGAGGAGCGACGCGATGAGACCGAAAGCCGCTACCGCGATTTCCTGCCTGTTTCTTGCCGGTTGCGCGGCGACCCCGCCGGCTCCCGCCGTTACTGCCGCACCGCCTCTCATTCCCGCGACCACGGCGGTCGATTCGCCTTTCGCCGCCGACCCGTACCGCCGTCCGCAGATTCTCGCGTGGACGCCGCCGGCATGGGGAGAATCCGCCTCCCGCGACGAGGCGCCGGGCGCGGACATCGTTTACGTCCACGAGTCGGGCAAGGCGCTCATCGCCGTCACGCTCCGGAATACCGGCGACGTCGCGCTCGCGGATCACGCCGAGCGCATGGTCGCGGCCATAACGGACGGAAACGTCACGACATCGCTCATCGTCTCGACGGCGAGCGGCGATATGGCGTGGTTCTCATGGACGCGCCACCCCGCGAAGCTGCGGCCCGTCGCCGCGCAGGGAAGAGTCGTGCTCGTCCGGTTCCCGACGCAGCCCGAACGCATGATCGTCGTCTCCGGCATCTGGCCGCCCGAGACGAGCGCCGCGATGACCGCCGACATCGACAGGATCGCCCGCAGCGCGGCCCTGCGCTGAAACCGAGCCCGCACGCGGGCTTTTTTCTTTGCCGTCAGGAGTGGTACGTCCGAAGCGTCCGGCGCAGTTCGCGGTGATCGGGGAACGTCCGCGCCACGAGCGTCCAAAATTTTTCCGAGTGGTCGAAATGCGCGAGGTGGCACAATTCGTGCGCAACGACATACTCCGCGAGCCGAACGGGCAGGTATACGAGCTTGTAATTGAAATTCAGGTTCCCCTTTTCCGAGCAGCTGCCCCAATTCCGTCGCAGATCCTTGATGAACACGCGTCCGAAACTGAGGCCGTACGCGGCGTTCACCTTTTCTATGCATGCGTGGACGAGCGCCCGTGCCTCTTCTTTCCGCGCGAGATACGAACGCCGGTCGTGCGGAAGAAAGGTGTCATGCTTGAACCGGCTGACGCGAGCCAACTGCCTCCGCAGCCACGCCTCCTGCGCGCGAACGAACCGCTCGGCCTCGGCGTCGTCCATCCAGCGCGGCAGCGACAACACGGCGCGTCCGTCGGGATGCACCGTCAGCCAAGCCCGCCGGCCGCGGGGGTTTCGCTTCCGTTCGATGGCGATGCTTTTGCTGCCATCCCCCATGACGAATACGTCCTTCATGCGCGTAGCGTACCCCAAATCGCGGCGTCGGAAAACGACGGGTTGGCGCAAACCGCCGGATTTGACACAATGACGCATATTCACGACCATGCCGCCATGGTCTTTTCTCAACGACCGTCATGGAGGATTCGATGACCGACAAGGACAAGCGTACCGGTGCCGAGGACGTCCGCTGGGACCTCTCTTTCCTGTATTCCGGACCGACCGACCCCAAGCTCTTTTCCGACGTTGAGACGTGGGTCGCGGCCGCGAAGGCGTTCCACGCGGAACACAAGGGACGCCTCGCCGAAACGCTCGGCAAGGCGATCGCCGACTACGCGAACCTTGCGTCGCTCGGCAACAAGATCCAGGTGTACCTGTTCCTGCGCTCCTCGGTGAACACCGCGGACGACGCGGTGAAGAAGGCGATGGCGAAAACCGAGAAGGCGATGAACCTCGCGTCCGGCGAGTATCTCAACTTCTTCGATCACGAACTCGTGGCGCTCGGCGACGACGTGGTCGCGTCGCTCGTCGCGAATGACGCGACCGTCGCGCGCCATGCGCCGTGGATTTCGCTTGCTCGCGTCTTCAAGCCGCACCTGCTCAAGGAGGAGGTCGAGGGCGCGCTCACCAAGCGCGGCCAGTTCGGCGCCGGCGCCTGGTCGGAGTTTTTCGACGAGGTGGAGGCGGACCTCCGGTTCCCCTTCCGCGGCGAATCGAAGACGCTCACCGAGATGGTGAGTCTCATGAACAACGATCCGGACGGCGCGACGCGCGCCGAAGCGATGAAGGCGGTCAACGCGGGGCTCGGTGGCGCGTTCGCCAAGTATTCCGCGCAGACGCTGCACATGGTTTCCGCCTCGAAAGAGGTCGAGGATCGCGAGCGCGGCTACAAGCACCCGATGGAGTCGCGGAACAAGAGCAGCAGGATCCCGGATGCGGTGGTGGAGTCGCTCCATGCCGCCGTACGGGACGTCGCCGCGCCGCTCGCGCGCCGCTACTACCGCCTGAAGGCCGCGCATCTCGGCATGAAGACGCTCCGCTGGAGCGATCGTAACGCCCCGATGCCGTTCGCCGACGCCACGATCGTCCCTTGGGACAAGGCCGTGTCGACGGTCGTCGCCGCGTACAGGAGTTTCAGTCCGACGCTGGCATCTCTCGTCGAGCAAACGATCGCGGCCCGTCGCATCGACGCGCCCGCGCAGCCGGGCAAGCAGGGCGGCGCGTACAACTACTCCATCTGCCTCCCCGGCGGCAAGCCCGTCTCGTTCACCTTCCTCAATTTCCTGGGGACAAGCGATGACGTGATGACGCTGGCGCACGAGCTCGGTCACGGCGTCCACGGGCTCCTGGCCGGCGAAACGCAAGGCGAGCTCCAGATGCACGCGCCGATGGCGTACGCCGAAACCGCCTCGGTCTTCGGCGAAATGACGACCTTCAACTTCCTGAAGGCCGAACTCGCGAAGAAGGGCGACGCGAAGGCGGTACTCTCGCTCGTCATGGACAAGCTCGACGGCATCACCAACACCGTCGTCCGGCAGATCAGCTTCTCGGACTTCGAGCGCGCGCTTCACGGCCACGACGGGGACGCGTTTGTCCGCCTCGAGACCGAGCGGCGCTCCGCCGAAGACCTCGACAAGCTCTGGTCCGAAGTGACGCGGCGGTACTACGGGGAATCCGGCGAAGTGTTCACCTACGAGGACACCGAGCACCTCTGGGCGTACATCTCGCACTTCCACCGCCCGTTCTACGTCTACGCCTACGCGTTCGGCGAGCTGCTCACGCAGTCGCTCTACGCGGCGCGCGAGCGGCTCGGCGAACGGTTCGAGCCGCTCTACCTGGACCTGCTGCGCGCCGGCAGCACCAAGGACTGCGTCGCGCTCCTCGCGCCCTTCGGCCTCGATCCGACTGACCCGAAGTTCTGGGCGGCCGGCATCGAGGTGAGCATGGGCCGCATGGTCGCGGAAGCCGAGGCGCTCTCGAAGGAGATGGGCGTCAATCCCTGAAACGAACGCCCCCACACCAATGCATTGGTGTGGGGGTTATTTTATTTATTGGTGATTTGGAACCAGACAGGGGTGCCGTTCGGACCGTCCGTCGTGCCCTTGAGCACTCCGGAGCCGGCGCCCGGTGTGGGCCCCGGCAAACCATCGAGCGTCGTCGGTTCCCCGCCGAACTCGAGGTTCGCGTAGAGCGCGCACGCGTCTCCGTCTTGGCTTACCGTGTATCCGTATCTCGACGTTCCCGACGTCCGCGCGAGCGGATCATAGGGAATTGCCGCGAGGAATTGCGCGTACTGCGGATTTTTCGCCTGTATTTCAATCCAAAGGTCCGCGATGTCGTATTGCCCCGGCCCGCTCTCCGGCATAAAACAGGTTTCGCCGGCGAAAAATCGCCCGATCTGAGAAACCGTCGCCTTGCGTTTCGCGTCCCGCCCTTTCTTCGTCACCGTGGAGACCGCAAACATCACGACGGTCGACAGGACGCCGATGATGGCGACGACCACCAGCATCTCGATGAGCGAGAATCCCCTGCCCACGGGTCGCATAGGTCATTGCGCTGCCGCGCAGCCGCCGTCGCCGAAACAGATTTGCGCGGCGGGGACGAGCGCCAATGGCGCGGGCCGATCCGTCGATACCGCGCGGGCCGGCAGGGCGCCAGACGGGGCATTCGGCGTCGCGAACATCCCCGCCGTGAACATGCCGTAGGTCGCGCGAAGTTTGGCGACGTAATTGACCGTCTCCGTCCTCAGCGCCGCGGACTCGTATTGCGCGATTTTCGCCTTGATCGGCTTGTACGTCCTTCGGATGTCGGCGAGCTCGGCCTCGAGCTTCGCAAGGGACTTCGCGTCCGCCTTGCGCATCTTCGCCTTCACGGCCTCGCCGCGCACGATGAGCCGGTCGTACTCGGCGCGTGCCGAGGCGAGCGGCGCGGCGCGCGAACTCGCCCAGTCTTCCCCGAACGCGGCAATCGCCCTCTTCACGCGGGTCGAACCGCCGTTGTAGGCCGCGGCGAGGAACTCCGCCGCCTTCACCTTGTCGCCGAGGTAGGTGTCCCGGACCTTTTGCGGCAGTTCGGCCAAGCTCTGATCAAGATAGGCTACCTCCGCCTTCACGGCGTTCTTGTGGTCCGCCATGCCGCGCGCGAAGTCGGGAATGAGCTCGAGGTCCTTCCGGTTCTTCACGTACAGCGAATAGGTCGACGGTATGAACTGCACGAGGCCGACCGCGCCCGCAGTCGACCGATCGACGCCGAACGCGTCATCGCCGTTCAGCGCGAGCTTGGCGAGGAAAATGCCGAGCGTCCGTTCGGGATTGTCTTCGCGCAGGAGCGAGGCATGATCGGTATGCTCGATGACGACGATGGACTTGATGAGGTACGGATCGATGACGTCGGCGACCAGCTTGTCCGGAAAGGCGCGGGAACGGATGCCCTTCGCACGAAGCTCGTCGAACGCGTCCTGGATGAGGAATGACAGGTAGTCGGAGCCGGCGGAAAGCACTTCAGGCACGAAAAACTCCTTCGTATACGGGACGTACACGACGTCGCGCCCCTCATAAGCCGTTTTTTTCTTTACCGTAACTTTCGTGAAACTGGGGTAAACGACGCCGACGACGACGGCGTTGTCTTCCGGCGGAAGCGCATACTGCGAGTAGACGCGACTGTCGAACGTCACCTTTATCCTGAGCGCTGACGGAGGTTTAACGGTGAGCCGTGAACCGCTTTTTTCCGCATCGACCAGCGTAATCTGGTCCGTGTCGCGATCCCATACCGCAAGCACGATGTCGACGGCCGCGGGACGAGCGGCGACGACGTAGGGTTGCTTCTGCAGCGCCACACGCTCCTTCCGCCGCTCCTCGAGGAGCGGTTTGGCGCGACGGACCGCGTCCATGAGCGACGGCGGACGGACCGGCGCGGCCGCCGCCGGAGGAGGTTCCGCGGACGGCACTTCCTGCGCGGCCGCCGGCAATGCCGGAAACAGGAGCGACAGCCCCAGGAACGCCGCAGTCAGCGTGGCGAACGGATTTCCTCGTTCAATGCGTGCCATCGTGCTACTTCAAATGCTTCATGAGAAACGTCACCGTCTTGTCCCAGGCCTCCTTGGTCTCGTTCGGCGCGTAGTTCGCCCCGGACGGATTCGCGAAAGCGTGGCCGACGCCGGGGAAGACGTATATCTCCTTCTCGGTGCCGAGACGGCTGAGCGCACCTTCGAATTTGCGCACGCTATCGACCGTAATCGACTGGTCCTTGTCGCCGAAAATGCCGAGCACGGGCCACTTCATCGCCGAAAGCTTTTTCTCGTCATCGGTCAGGGAACCGTAGTAAATGACCGTCGCGTCCAGCTTTTCGCCGGAAAGCGCGAGTTGCAGCGATTGTCCGCCGCCGAAACACCACCCGAGCGATGCGATCCTGGAAGCGCCCTTGCCGCGCAAGAAGGCCACGGCGTCGCGCATGTTCGCGACCGCCGCTTCGGGTTTGACGCCGGAAACGTACGCGCGCGCCTCTTCGGGGGTCGCGGCGACCCTGCCGTCATATAAGTCGACGGCCAAGACGGCGAATCCTTTCGCTGCGAGAGTCCGCGCCTGTTCCTTGATGCCGTCGTTCAAGCCCCACCACTCGTGAATCATCACGACGCCGGGTTCGTCGCCGTAGCCGTTCGGCGCGGCGTAGAAGCCGCGCGTCGTTCCGTGGTACGTGACCATTTCCGCCACGATGTCGGGGTTGCCGGCCTCGCCCTTGAGGGCGGCTGCGTTCGTGGGAACGGACGCAGAACGCTCGGCACGACGCACCGACTGCAGGGCCATGACGACCGAAGCAATGACGACGATTGCGATAACGGGGATTGCCCGCCTGAGGATGATTTTTCTCATACGCATGACAGTATACCATCATCGAAACGACCGGAGGAGCCCCTCCGTTTCTTTCCTAAGTTGAGCGAAAGAATCGATGACGAAGAGCTTCGGCTGCATGGCGGAAAAATCGAAAGGCGTATCGAGCACTTCCGCCATCGCGAACGGACGCCGCTCGACCTCGGGGCCGAGGCAGTGGTCGATTTCCCCGAGCGACGAGAGCAGTCCCGCGCCGAAGGCTTTCAGTTCGCCCTGTTCCCTGACAAGCCCGAACTCGATGGTGAACCAGTACAGCCGTTCGAGCTGAGTGAGCTGCGCCGGCGTCGCCGAATGTGAGGCACGGCCGACAAGTTTCGTGTAAGCGACGAACTCGGCATCGGTGAACGTCGGCACGTGCCCGACGACCTCGTGCACGAGATCGGGTTCGGGGGTGTACTCCGGCCGCGAGGAATGCCGCAAGTACTGCGTGCAGCGCATGACACCGTCACCGAGGGCGCCGAGGAACGCGCGCGATTCGATGAGTCCCTCGACGGGCGCAAGGCGAAAACCGTGACGACGAGCGAGGACGGCATCCAGTTCGGAAAGCTGCGGTACGCGCTCGGGAACGATGTCGAGGGACCGTTTTGCGCGCAGGTACGCGGCACTCGCCCGACCCTCATGCTTGGCTTCGAGCCGTGACACGACGCAACGCCACGTCTCCCTTTCCTCGTCGGTGTAGGCCACGTCAGGGATGCGCGAAGGGTCGCGCCGCCACGCGCCGGTCAGCGCGGCGATGTCGTCACGACGACGACGGTACGCGGGATCGTTCGCGCCGGGGTGGTCGAGATCGAGGAGGACTATGCTTTCGACGATTTCTTGAGGCATGGATGGAATGAAAAAGCCCCGGTAGTCCGGGGCCGTCTCCGTGAGGCGATGCGAGTCGCTCAATACGAAGCCAGCCCTCCGTGAGGATAATACTCGCCGGTCATGGCGTTTCGGGTCGTGCGCACCATAGGCATTTAGCGTACCGCGCCCTCCCCGACCTCCGCAAGGGGCTTGCGGAACAATGCCATCCTGTTGTTCTTCGTCTTCCAGGTCGCCACGGCCGTGAAATGGCGACCGACGGCCTCGAACAATTGCGGTTCGGCGAAGCCGTTCGCAAAAATGAAGCCGCCCGGCGCGACGATGCGTCGTAAGCCGGACAGGAATTCCGGGGAATACGAGGTCTGGGCGACGCGCGGGCCACGGAACATGTCGACGAGGACGAGGTCGTAAGCGCCGGCCGCGAGGGTCGCGACGGCGTCACGGCCGTCCGCGACGATCACGTCCGGCCGAAGTTCGGGCGGAAAGATTTGCAGTTCATCCGCGATGCGCACCATCACCGGGTCCCACTCGACCGCGGTAACGCGCCCGGCGGGAAACCGTTCGTTGAGAAGGACGACGTTGTCCCCTCCCGCCAGTCCGAAAATCAGTATTCTGCGGGGGGAAAAGTCCGCCGGCAGCCTGGCATAGGCGTCGCGCCATACCGCGCGGAGGTACCGCGACGTCTCATGAAAGCCGCCGACGAAAATCTCCCAGCGGCCGAAGAGCTTCCGACAGGTGATTTTGCCGTTCTTTTCGGAGGCGTACTTCCTCCTTTCGTATAACCACATGCGACGAGGGGTGATGACAGAAGTGATGACACGCTGCTAGGCTGATCGCGGCCCTTTCTCGGAGGTTCCATGAACGACGATACGCGGAAGTACTTCTACGCCCCGCATCCCGGCATCGGCGGCGCTGCCGTACCGCTCCCGCTCCAGCTCAAGGTCGTGGCCGACGGCCTCGACGGCAAGGTCATGTCCATCGCCCGCGCGACCGAAATCCTGAAGGCGGTCGCGCCGACCGCCGAAGTAGAAGATGTCGCAAAGGGCGGTTACCTCATGCTCAAGTTCCACTTCGGCAACGGTGGCATGCACGCTTGGCGGATCATCCGTTACCGCACGCCGTGACCCGCGCTCCGCAAGAAGGCCCGAGGCCTTCTTTTTTCATTCCCGAACGAGCTTCGCCATGAACTCGACGTACAGCTTTTCGCCGGAAACGACCTCCGGATTTTCATCGCGTTCCCTCTCGGCCGTCTCCTTGTTCGCGGCATCCTCGAACGCCTTGCGTTCTGCCGGAAGGAGGTCGCCGTAGCACTGCCTGAGCGAAAGCCTGACGGCGTCCGTGCGTGACAGCGGATGCCGGTCGTCCTTGAGCTTCTCCTCCGTCATCGCCTTCGCGCGTTCCGTGAGACGGTCCATGCGCGCCGCGAGCTTCGCTCCGTCGCCGTTCCATGCGTCGCGGAGCGCCTCGCCGCCGGCCCCTCCCGCCTTCGCCGTCTCGAGCGCGCGCTGCGCGACCGCGTCATCCTTCTTCTCCTCCGCGGTTCCGCCGTCGAACGCGCGGCGCATCTCGTCGACCTTGCGCTGCTCGTTCGCGGCGATGTCCGGCCGGCCATACTGCTTCTCGCGCACCTTGTCGCGAAGGAGCTGAAGTTTGTAGTACATCTCCGTCCCCGCGGCAAGGTGGGCGTCGGCCTCGACGCGCCGCTTGCCGTCCTGGAGGTCGAACGACATCCGTGCGCGCGTCTGCATCAGATCCCCCGTCTTTTCCAGGACCTCGTCGAGCTTTTCGGCGAGCGCCTCGGGGTCGTCGTCGAACATCCTCTGCAGGTCGGCCGGCGCAAGATCGGGAATGAAGGACGCGTCGGCGGCGAAACTCAGCCGTTCGGCGGTCCTCGCCACTTCGTTGCCCATGTCGCCGGCGTCGGCGCTCACGTTCGGGAAGATCTTCTTCGCCGAATCCATGAAGAGCCTGCGACTGGCGTCGTGTTCGCGCTGCGCCGCCGCGTCCTTCGCGTCGTCGCCGGTGACGTTCACTTTCCGTTCGGGGTTCTTGGCACTCATCGTGCCCGCAAGATCGCCGAGCGCGAACGCGACGTCCTTCGGTTGGAGTTTCGCCGCAGTCTCGGGGTTGGCCAGTTTCTCAAGCGAACGTTGCTCCTCGGCAAGGAATGCGTCGTAGTCGAAATACTCCGTGTCCTGCGCGTCCGTGACGTCGGCGACCTTTCGACGCTCGTTGAAGTACGACGAAACCTCGCCGGCATACCCGGCGTCGACGTTCGATACGGCGCCCTTCTCGGTTTCCATCGCCTCTACGTCAGGACGCGTCTCCTTCTCTTCGGGCCGTTCGGCGCGGCTGCCGAGCTGCGGCTCGACCTCGTAACGGTTCTTCTTGCGCTTGTCCTTGGGATTCGGGAGTGCGGACTGCATATGGACGCAGTATACGGGACTCGCCGATTGGTTGCCACGCCGGCGAACGCGGGGGTATGCTTGAAGCGTCATTTGCTATGCCCAACGCCCTCAAAAGGCTCCTCATAGGGCAGCCGTTGAAGACGGCACAGGCGACCGAAGAGCGGCTCGACAAGCGCACCGCGCTCGCCGTCTTTTCCTCGGACGCGCTCTCCTCGGTCGCTTACGCGACGGAAGAAATACTTCTGGTCCTGGTGCTTGCGGGCGCGGCCGGCCTGCACCTTACCCTGCCGCTCGCGTCCGCCATCGTCGTCCTGCTCCTCATAGTCGTCCTGTCGTACGGGCAGACGATCAGGGCCTATCCGACCGGCGGCGGCGCCTACGTCGTGGCGAAGGAAAACCTCGGCGAACTGCCAGCGCTCGTCGCGGGCGCGTCGCTCCTCCTCGACTACACGTTGACCGTCGCGGTTTCGATTACCGCCGGTACCGCGGCGCTCACGTCGGCCTTTCCCGCCCTGCACGAGCACCGCATCGCGCTCGGCGTCGCCGCCATCACGCTCATCACGGTCACGAACCTGCGCGGAGTCCGTGCGTCAGGCAAGGCGTTCGCGGTGCCGGCGTACGTCTTCATCGCCTCGATCGCCGCGCTCATCGTCACGGGACTCATCCGGACCGCCGCGGGGACGCCGCCGCTCACCGCCGCCGTGCCGCTCGCGCACGAGGGCCTTGGCGTCTTCCTGATCTTGCGCGCGTTCGCCGCCGGCTGCACCGCGCTCACCGGCATCGAGGCCATTTCCAACGGCGTACAGGCATTCAAAAAGCCGGAGTCGAAAAACGCGCGACGGACGCTGTTCGCGATGGGCGCCATCCTCGCCGTGTTGTTCGTCGGCATCACCGTGCTCGCGGACCGTCTCGGCGTCCTGCCTGTCGCGGGAGAGACAGTCGTATCGCAAATCGCCCGCGCGGTATTCGCCGGAGGTCCGGGATACTACCTCGTCCAATTCTCGACGGCGCTCATCCTTCTCTTCGCGGCGAACACGAGCTTCGCCGATTTTCCCCGCCTCGCGTTCTTCATGGCGCGCGACCGCTACCTGCCGGCCCAGCTCGTGAATCAAGGCGACCGGCTGGTGTATTCGAACGGCATCATGCTCCTCGCGGCGGCCTCGTCGCTGCTTGTCATCGGCTTCGCTGGCGAGACGCACCGGCTCATCCCGCTCTACGCCGTCGGCGTTTTCCTCGGCTTTTCGCTTTCGCAGTTCGGGATGGTGCGCAAGTGGCTCAGGGAGCGCACGGCGGGATGGCGTCGCAACATGGCGATGAACGCCGTGGGCGGCGCGGTCACCGTCGCCGTGCTCGCCGTCATCGCCGCGACCAAGTTCACGCACGGCGCCTGGGCGGTCTTCGTGGCCATTCCCGCGATCGTCGCGACCTCCTACGGCATCAAACGGCATTACGAACACTTCAAGACGCGATTGACGCTTTCGGAAGAGCGCCAGCTGCCGATTCCCGAGGAACGCGTCGCCATCCTGTTCATCGGTACCGTGCACAAGGGAACGGTCGCGGCCGCCCGTTACGCCAAGTCGCTTCAGCCGACAGTCATCAAGGCCATCCACGTGAGTTTTGACGACCGTGACGCGGCGACGATTCGCGAGAAATGGGATACCTGGGGCCTCGACATCCCGCTCATCATCGCGCCGTCGCCGTACCGGCGCATCGTCGACATCCTCCTGCACTATATCCGCGAAATCGAACGGCAGCATCCGCAGGCGGCGATTTCGGTCATTTTGCCGGAATTCATCTGTCCGCATTGGTGGCAGCTCCTGCTGCACAACCAGACGGCGACGTGGATAAAGCACGAACTGCTCCGCGAGAACGTCGCGGTCGTGAGCGTGCCGATCCAAATCGCGTGACGAAAACCCGCGGCGAACCGCGGGTTTTCTCATCCTTTTTTCTTCTCGTCGAGCGACAACGAGCAGGAATTGATGCAGAAACGCTTGCCGTCCGGTCCCGGACCGTCGTCGAAGACGTGCCCGAGATGCCCGCCGCACTTCGCGCAGACGACCTCCGTCCGGCGCATGCCATGACTGTCGTCGGTTCGCAACTCGACCGCGTCCTTTGCCGCAGGCGCGGTGAAGCTCGGCCAACCGGTCCCGGAGTCGAACTTCGCGTCGGACGCGAACAGCGCTGCGCCGCAGCCCGCGCAGCGGAACATCCCGTCGGCGTCGACATCCCAGTATTTCCCCGTAAAAGCCGCTTCGGTTCCCTTCTCGCGCAGCACGCGATACTGCTCCGGCGTGAGCGATCGCTTCCATTCCTCCTCGCTTTTGAGCATCTTGTCGGTCATGGGGAACGCGTTAACGGATGAGCACGGACGCAATCGTAGCACGGCGGTCACACGGTTGACAAAACGCGTTTTTTCTGCAAAGATGCGCGGTTCCTTATCGGAGGGGACAAGGAGGACGATGCCATGCTGAATGATCTTGATGCCGTTCGTTCGTTCATTCGACAGGAATCCGGCGTGCTCGACAAGGATTCGCGATACGTTTCGGAGCTGCTCTACGCGGTCGATCGCGCCAAGGACGTCGCCGATCTCGAGCGCCTGCTCGCCGCCGATTCGCGCGGCGCGTATTGGGCGGGTGCCGGGACGTTCGCCCGCATGAGCCTCGAAGAGAAGCTCCGCGCGAACCTCATCACGAACGAGACGACCCTGATGCGGTTCGATGGACCGGAGATCGATTTCCTGCGCAAGGAAATAGTCCCGTTCCTCAGGGACAATGCGGAAGGCGGGCGCATCCTGAGCCTCCCGTGCTCGCACGGCGAGGAGGCGGTCAGCCTGGCCATCGAATGCCTGGAGGGCGGCTGCGGCCACTTCCTGATTGACGGCATCGACATCCAGCCCGCGTGCATCGACACGGCGAGGAGCGGCATCATCCCGCTCTCAGGAATGCCGAAGTACGTCCACGGCTACGTCGATCCCGTCGTCATGGGCCACCTGCGGTTCAGGCACGGCGACGTGTTCAAGGACCACCTCGGCGGTCCGTACGACCTCATCGTCTGCCGCAACTTCCTCGGCTACTTCCGTCCGCGCACGGTCGCGCTCGCCCTGCGGCGGTTGGCCGCGGTCATGGCGCCGCAGAGCTACCTGCTCCTCGACCGCTTCATCCTCGCGAAGCATCCTGAGGCCTTTCACGACTTCCCGCTCGTCTGTCACGGTGAACTTCCCGTCTTCGGGAAGGGCGTCTGACGAACCCGCCCGAAAGGGCGGTTTTTCATTTGTGCGACCGGCCGGAGGCCGGTATACTGAACGACATGAAACGCGCGATCATCGCACTCGCCGTCGGCATCGTCCTCGGCGGCGGCGTCGTCACCGCCATCGCCCTCAAGGTCAGCCGGCCTTCCGCCGGTCCCGCGTTCGATTTGAGCCGCACGGCGGTCGTGAAGGAGGTCCAACGCCTCGGCCGGCTCGAATCGACGTCGTTCACCGTGGAAAAAGTAATCGAAGCGGGAACCGTCGGCAGCAAGCTCAAGGACTTCCTTTTCGGCGACCGCATCCTGCTCGTCGCGCACGGCCGCGTCATAGCCGGTTTCGACCTCGCCAAGTTGCGCGACGACGACGTGACCGTGACCGGCACTTCGCTTACCATGCATCTGCCCGCCCCGGAAATCCTGGTCGCCTCGCTCGACGCCGAAAAAACGCAGGTGTACGACCGCAAGCTCGGCCTGCTCACGAAGGGCGATAAGGACCTCGAAGCCGATGCGCGGTCGCAGGCGGAAATCGCCATCCGCGCGGCGGCATGCGCGGGCGACATTTTCGCGGTCGCCACGGACAGCGCGAAACGGCAGCTTGAAACGCTGTTCAAGGCGCTCGGCTTTACCGAAGTTACCATCGAGGCCGCCGTCGCCGCCTGCCGCTGACGTATGCGCCGCGCGTTCGCCGAAGGACGTCGGCCGTACGTGGCGGCTTTTCTTTTCGCGCTCGCCGTCGTTGTTCTCCGCCGGCCCGACGCCCTCCTGAACGCGCAATTCTGGGCCGAGGACGGCGCGATCTGGTATCGGCACGCGCACGAGTTCGGCGCGCTCCGTCCGTTCCTCATGACGCAGGACGGGTACTTCTCCACGTACCTGCGCCTCGTCGGCCTCGCCGCACAGGCGCTGCCCCTCGCTCTCGCGCCGCTTTTCATGAATGGCGTGGCTTTCGTCCTGCAGGCAGTGCCCGCGGCATTCCTCCTTTCGCCGCGATTCAAGGACGCCATACCGGACTTCCGAGCGCGGCTGGCGCTCGCCGCGGCCTATCTGCTGCTGCCCAATACCGCCGAAATACACGGCAACGCGACGAACGCGCAGTGGTACTTGGCGCTCATCGCCTTCATGATCGTCGTCGCGCGCCCGCCATCGACGCGCGGCGGAAACGCGGTCGATGTCGCGACGCTCGCGCTCGCGGGACTCTCGGGACCCTACGCGGTTTTCCTTGCGCCGCTCGCCTATCTGCGGTGGCGCAAGGAAAACGACGGCCGACGTCTTCGGCAGCTTCTCGTGCTTGCGGTGACGGGAGCGCTGCAGCTCATGGCGCTGTTCGCGCTCAATGCCGGCAGCAGGTTCGGGTATCGCCCGGAGTTCAGCCTTGCGCTGCTCGTCGGCATGATCGAAAAGCAGATTCTCCTCGGCGGGCTCGTCGGCATGCGCGGCTACCGCATGCTCGCGAACCACGATCTTCTGCCGCACCTCATCTCCCTCGCCGCCGTCGCGACCATCGCCTACGCCGCCGTCCGGGGATCCTGGCAGCTCCGCTATCTCCTCGCGTTCGCCGGCGCGAGTTTCGCCGCATCGCTCATCGCGCCAAACATCGGCCGGACTGCGGGGGCGGCCGATTATGCCGCCCGCGCATGGTCCGTGCTTTTTTCGTCGTCGTCGGGTTCCCGTTACTGGTTCCTTCCCGTACTCGCGCTCGTCACGTCGGCGCTATGGGCGGCGACACGCAAAAAAGCCCGCATCACCCGCGCGATAGGCGTCGTGACGTTGTGCATTGCCGCCTTCGGATTCGCCGCCGACTTCCGCGATCCGCCACTTCCCGACCTCGGCTTTATTCGCCACGCGGCGACGTTCGACGCCCTGTCCCGCGGCGAAACCGCCACCATCCCGCTCAACCCTCCCGGGTGGGAAATGACGCTCACGAAAAAGTAAAAAGGGCCTTTCGGCCCTTTTCTCCGCCATCACGCGGCAACGGCTTGACGCTCCGCCGCTCTTTCCTCCGCGCGCGCCTTCGCCTCCTCAAGCCGTTCGAGTGCGAGTGCGAACGCCGCGCGACGCATGTCCGTATGCAGTTCTTTGGCACGAGCCCACGTGGCCTCAGCCTGCGCGCGAATGTTCGCGGAAAGTTTCTCGAGGACTTCTTCTTCCGACCAACGCTCGCCCCTGAGGTTCTGTTCCCATTCGAAAGTCGAAACGGTTACGCCGCCCGCGTTCGCGAGGATGTCGGGCACGACGTGGACTCTCGAAGCGAACAGGGCGTCGTCGGCCTCGGGCGTCGTCGGCCCGTTCGCGAGCTCCAGCACCGCCGTCGCCCTGATCCGGCCGGCGTTCGCCGCAGTCAACTGATTCTCGAGTGCGGCGGGCACGAGGAGGTCGCAGGCGAGTTCGAGCAGCGCCTCGTTCGTCACCGTCCGCGCACCGGGGAAACCGACTACCGAACCCGTCGCGTCCTTGTGCGCGGCGACTGCCGCGACGTCGAGGCCGCCCTCGTCGTGAACGCCGCCGCGCGAATCGGATACGGCGACGACACGGTGTCCCGCGGCGGCCCACAGCTCGGCCGCGTGCCGTCCGGCGTTGCCAAAACCCTGGACGGCCACATGGCAGCGTTCAGGCAGACCGAGCCGCGCACGCAGCGTCTGAAAGACGTAGAAACCGCCGAGCGCGGTCGCCTTGCCGCGGCCTTCCGATCCGCCCCTGTCGAGCGGCTTGCCGGTGATCACCGCGCCGGAACCGTCGCCGGTGAGCCTGGCGTACTCGTCGGCCATCCACGCCATTATTTCCGGCGTGGTGTTCACGTCCGGCGCCGGAACGTCCTTTTCCGGTCCGAGTACGTCGACGAGCGCTCGGACGAACCCGCGCGAAAGCCGTTCGAGCTCGCCTTTGGAAAGGGTTTTCGGGTCGACGGTCACGCCGCCCTTGCCGCCGCCCATCGGCAGGCCCGCAAGGCTGCACTTCATCGTCATCCAGAGCGCGAGCGCGCGGACTTCGTCAATGTCGGTGTCCTGATGGAAACGGATGCCGCCCTTGTACGGCCCTCGCGCGTTGTCGTGCTGCACGCGGTAGCCCTCGAAAATGCGCTGACTGCCGTCATCCATGCGCACCGGAATGGCGACGCGAATTTCGCGCTTCGGGTGCCGTAGCGACTCAAGAAATGCAGGCGCGAACGCGCGGACGGCTGCGGCGCGACTTATCTGCAACAACGCGTTTTCGAACGGATTTGCTGATCGCATAGGAGTTCGTAGGCTATAAAAACAGCATGGACCTTGCGGGTCCACGCGTCAATCCGCCCCCGCGATTCACGCCCCCTTTTCCCTCTCCGCTTCCAAGTCGCTGTAGATGCCGCCAAGCTTCCGCATCTTGCCGAAAGCCACGAAAAGGAAGCTGAGCGCGGCGTAAAAAAGCACGTACCGCGCGTACGACGTCGTGTGGATGCCCTCGCGGAAGAACGCGTAACTGCGGACCGCCTCGAGCATCGAGACGGCGCCCGTAAGCACCATGAGCATGAACGCGATGCCGAGGTATTCGGCGAAGCCGCTGAGCACGCTGAATTTTCGCTTCACCATGAGGATGGCGTGCAATCCGAATCCCGCGATGACGGCGATGAGCAGGGCGATGAGCATCATCATCCTGCTGTCGAAGTGGAACGTGGGATCGATTTTCTGCAGGTAGACGTCGGCGGTGAACCAGCCGGCCGCGGCGAGGACGGCGAGCCCGACGGCCGCGTTCTTGGTGAACGGACCGTAGCTCTTTTCGAGCTTCGCCTCGGCGAGAAGGCTCGCGGAAGCCCACGTCATCACGAGCACCGCCATGACATACAGGCTCGTCACGTGCATCATGTTCATGAAGGTCCGCGTGCCGGCCGCGGCAATCGCGATTTCGAACACTTGCGACCCCGCGAAGATGATCATGCCCGCCGAGCACATCGCGATGTACTTCTTCAGCGTCGGGTCGAACAGCCGATAGAGCGTCGCGGCGCGTACCGACGCGAGGGTGAGAAACAGCAGGCCGAAACCGTATACCGTTCCGTCCTGGAAGAACGACTTGCCGTCGCCGGCGAGGAGCGCCGCCGCGACGATAAGCACGTTAAGGACGAA
The DNA here is from genome assembly GCA_964407925.1 of uncultured Gammaproteobacteria bacterium. Lineage (GTDB taxonomy): Bacteria > Patescibacteriota > Patescibacteriia > SG8-24 > SG8-24 > CAYOXM01. The sequence continues at coordinate 16,668 of CAYOXM010000002.1, read as the reverse complement.
AAGCGCGGTAATGTCGTGCTGTTCGTTACTGACCTTCCTCGAGAGGTTCATGTAAGACAGTATACCACGTTTAAGGCGGCCTTGCCACCGCCGAGCCCGTACCGCTACCATGCCCTTATCCCCCGCTATGCAAGTACCGAAACGGCGCTCGGCGGAACGCAGGAAGTACGGCGGCCCTGCCGACGACTTCCTGTCGCCGGCTGCCCTGCAGAAAATCGAGAAAGATCTCCGCCGGCTGGAGGACGTTTCGCGACCCCGCGCGCTCGAGGACCTCACGCGCGCGAGGGAGATGGGCGACCTTTCCGAGAATGCCGCGTATTCCGAGGCCAAGGGCCGTCTCATGAAAATCGACAGCCTGATTTTCGAAATGAAGGAACGGCTGAAATTCGCCGTCGTCATCCGTCCGGGAGCCGACGCCGAAGGCGGGGCGCGCATCGGCTCGACGGTCGTCGTCGAGGTCAACGGCAAGGAGAAGCGGTATCAGCTGACCGGTTCGCAGGAAACCGACCCTTCTTCGGGACGCATCTCGCACCTTTCGCCGCTCGGCAAGGCGCTCCTCGGAAAAAAACCGGGGGACGAGGCCGCCGTGAAGGGACCGGCGAAGATGGTCATCTACCGCGTCATTGCGGTCCGCTGACATGGCCCTCTTCCGCCACAACGGAGATGCCACAGCACGGCACGCGCGACGGGCCGCGGCATTGGCCCTCGTCGCCGCGGCATGCTTCTCGACTGCGCCGCGCGCCGCTCAGGCGGCGATGGTCAACTGCGCGCAGGAGGAGCAGGAGGAAGGCGACGGCGGCAACTTCATCCACTTCGCGAACAACGAGGACTGCTTCGTCAACCGGGACGCGCGCTTCCTGGGGTTCGCCGTCCTGATCCGCAACGAGGGCGAGCGGCCATGCAAGGCGATGCTGTCCCCCGGGGTTTTCGACGGCGGACGGTGGGTCTGGGGCGACCCCGAAACTTTTTCGTTCAAGCGCTACGAAACCAAGGAGGTTTACTACGACCTGACGCAGGAGACGAACATCACCGTTGGGCAAATCGTGCTGCTGCACACGGGAAAGGACATGCACCTGCAGTGCAACAACCAGCTCCAGGTGCGCTTCACGAGAAACAACCCCCTGCCGGCCCCGCAGTCGTATTACGGCACGCCGGAACTGGACGCGTATTTCAAAATCATGTCCGAAGACCTCGTACGGAAGCCGCGAGGGGCCCCCGCCGCCCTCGGACGCACGTTCGTCAGACTGCCGTACGAGGGGCTGTACCGCCACGAGCCGGTCATCACGTTCGAATTCTACACGGACGTCACGCGGTCCCGTCACCCGCTCGACATCGGGGAAAAGGACGATCCGAACGACGACGAGCATTTTTACAGCCAGTACCACCTCGAAACGTGGGATGACGCCGCCCGGACGTGGGAAACCGTGGTCATCTCCCGCGCCAAGGACGTTTCCCACGCCGCCGTTCGGTGCAGCGACGACAGGATCGACTGCTTCGGCGATACCGGCGTCATCCGGCGCGTGCTGCCGGACGGCCATTACCGGTTGCGCGCCCGCCATTACTGGGGAAGGCGCGGCTGGCAGATGTGGTCGCCATGGCGGCGGTTCAACGTGAACTTCTCGACGCCGCTGCTCGCCGAACCGGAAATCGATCCCACGTGGGCGTCGCTTTTCGAACTTTGGCTCCACAACGCGGTGCTCGGCCCGAAGCGCCTGTGGCGCTGACGCCGCCGGCCGAATGAAAAACGAACCTCCGCGGAGGTTCGTTTCACGCTTCTTCTTCGCGAGCGTCATCGGTGACCTCGCGCGCATCAGAACATCGGGGGAGGCCCCTGCATGCCGCCCGGACCTGCACCGCCGCCAAGCGGACCGTTCACGTACTTCTGGCCGCGGAAGCAACCGACGGTGTAAGGGAATTCCTTCGTCAGGTGATAGTGGTACATCGTCGTCATGACACCGTCCCACGATATCGCGTGGCTGTGCCCGTGACACTCGTCGAGGTCGTCGTTCGTGAGCGACTTCCCGCTCTCGACGTTCGAGAAGATGCCGAAACCGTCGAAGGCGTAGCCGAACAGTTCGGAATCGCCCGTCGCGACGCACGCGCTCGGCCCATGGTAGTGGTACATGCCCGAAACCTGCGGATGGCCGCCGCACGAATCCTGGATTTCATGAGCGACCGCGTCGCGTCCGCCGGCGTCAAATCCGTTAAAAATGGGAACGCCGGACGTCGCAATGCCGACCTCGCCGCCGACGCAGGACGGGTTCGCGGCGACAACCGGACTGACGGGAAGCGTGAACGAGAGCGACTGCGCGGCGATCGAATTCGGATTACGGTCGTACATGTACGCGTCATCCGATGCGGAAATCGGGAAGGTCCCCGTCGCGTGATTTTTCGGCAGGGCGTTGCTCGTGAACGTCCGGCTGACACCGCTTTTCGCGATCGCGAACGCGGCGTTCGGCCAGGTCACGCTGCCGTCGACCGTCGGCTTTTTCGTCGCATCCCACGTCGCGCCGCTTATCCAGCTCCCCGACGCGAACGCGCCGCCGCCGCTGAACGCAGTCTGACAAGAATACACGTACCCCCTTTTTGACGCCGTTGAATATTTTCCGTCGCCTATCGGCAGGGCGTGGATGTCGAGGGAAGAGACGGCGGCAAGACCGCGGTCGGCCGCTATCGACGCCGCCTTCGCCGTTGCGGCGGACGGCGAGAAATCGGCCGCCGTCGCGACCGCGGCCCCCGTCTTGTAATTCACGAAAAACGCGTCCGGCACGTCGTCGACCATCGTGTTCCACGAGGAACCGTACAACGCCTTCGCGGCAGCCTCGTCCTGAATCGGCCGGAGCGTACCGCCGGCGTCGACCGCGTAAACTTTGGAATCGGACGTTATTTTCACCATCCTGCTCCCCGGCTTGTACGTCACGTTGCCGCCGAGCGGAATCGCGGCGAGGTCCGCGTCCGAAATCTTGATGACGCCGCTGAAATCGGCATACCACGTCTTGTACGTCTTCTCGTTCGGGAAGACGTACCGTTTGCCGTCAGGTCCGTAATAATAGACGGATGGTTGCGAGGCGCGGACGAGCGACCCCGATGCGGGGGCGGCGAGCGCGGGACCGGCCAGGAGGAGGGAGAGGATGGCGACGGTGATGGTCGTGCGCATGGGGCGGCAGGCTAGCGCGCTCGAGTCGCGTGTTTCTTCGGCCTCAGCTCCGCGACCGGCAATCTGAAATAAAAGGTCGAGCCCTTGCCCTGCGTCGATTCAAACCACATTTCGCCGCCGGACGCCTCGACGACCTGCTTCGCGTAATACAGCCCGAGGCCCGTCCCCTCTTCATCCAGACCGACCACGTTTGAAGCGCGGAAAAACTTAGCGAACACGCGGTCCTTTTCCGCGTCGGGAATGCCGTACCCGTCGTCCTTGACGGACGAACGCACGCTTTCCCCGTCACCAGCGATCTCGACATGGACGTGACCCCCCTTTGACGTGTACTTCACCGCGTTCGTGAGCAGGTTCTTGTACACTTCGCGGATGATTCGCGAGTCCGCCATCGCCTCGGCGACGTCGTCGCCGACCACGAGCGACAGGTGGAGATTTTTTTCCTTGGCCTTCAGCTCGACTTCCTTCATCGCATCCTCGACGATCGGCGCGAGCGCCACGGGCCGCGGTTCGAGCACTAACTTTCCGGACTCGATGCGCGACACATTCAGCAGCGCGTGAACGAGCTCGTCGAGATGCCGCACGACGTCAGACAACTGGCCGATGACTTCCGCCTCCTCGGGAGGACGGACGGTTTTCGCGCCGGTCAAGGTTCCGACAATCCACTTGAGCGCAGTGAGCGGCGTCTTGATCTGATGCGCGGCGACGGAGATGAAATCAGACTTCATCCGGTCGACTTCCGCCTCCTTGGCGTAATCCCTGAACGTCATCACCGTCATGGCGGGAAAGTCCTTGCCCCGCACGCGCGCCGAGGCGACGATGACGGGGAACGTGCCGTTTTTACCGCGCAGATACACGTATCCGCCGCTCGGCGCCTTCGTCTTTCCGCCGCGGCCCGCCATGAGCGGCTGCCGTTCCTCGGGAAGCTCAACGCCCTTTTCATCCGTGACGAGCCAACGCTGCTCGAACGGCTTGCCGATGGCGTCCTCGCGCCGCGTTCCGACCGCCTTCGCCGCGTACGTGTTGACGAAGGTCACGATGCCGCTTTCGTCGACCGCCACGACCCCCTCGTTGATGTTCATGAGCAGGGCGTCACGCTCCCTCGCGCCGCGGAGCTGCTCCGCAAGACGCCGCGTCCGCTCGTGCCGCCTCCGCAGCACGCTCACGACGGCGAATCCGAGCGCGCAATAGGCGACCATCGCAAGGAGCGCAATCGCCAACAGCAGACGCAACCGTCGGTTCACCAGAAGGTCGTACATCGCGGCATCCACGTCGCCGCCGGCGACGGCCACGATGCGCCCCGTCACGTCGCGCACGGGCGAGAAAACGGAATAAAACGTCCCGTATTCGTCGGTGTACGGACCGACGAATCGCGTCTCGCCGAGACGCGCCGTTTCAAATACCGCCGCCGGAGGCTCCTCGTATTTTTTGCCGGGTTCGCTGTGCCACGGATCGGTCTCCGGTGCCGAGTCCACGACGAACCGGACGTCGTCGCCGGTCACCTTCATCAGGTAGACGCCGCGGACGTGCTTGCGGTCGAGCATCTTTTGCACGCGACCGAGGAACGCGCGCAGGCGCAGGTAGTCCTCCGCGGTCTTGTCCGCCGGGGACAGCGTCAGCTGTTCGACGCGCGCCGCGTTAACGCCAGCACCCGTTATTTCGACCCCGAACGACAGGTCTTCCCTGACCTGCGCGGTGATCTGCCGCACGGACCACGACGTCCAAAAGCCCCCGCCGACCACAAGGGCCGCGAGACCGATGGCGAAAACCTGCAGGAAGCGTTTCTCGTCGCGCATAGGCATATGCAGCATACCACGTCAAAGCCCGCATCCGCGAGCGCGCCGCTACAGGAACCGCGCGTACCACGCGAGGAATCCGGCGTAGAGCGCGAGCAGGCAGTACCCCTCACGCCGCTCGAGCGCACGGCCGGTCCACAGGAAAGCGCCGAAAATGGCGGCGAGCGCGATGAGGAAAACCGCCGATGCCTGCACGGCGGCCTGATCGGCGATGGTAAAAGGGCTGATGAGCGCGAGGAGGCCGAGCGTCGGCGTGTTCAGGAGCAGGCTGCCGAAGAGGTCGCCGAGGACGACGTCTTTTTGACGGCCCCCGGCCTGCGTCAGGACGAGCGAAAATTCGGGCAGGTTGGTACCGACGGAAAACAGGAGGAGGCCGATGAGCAGCGGCGTCGCACCGAGAGAACGCGCGACGATGAGCGCGGAGTTCACGAGAAAATACGAGGACGAGAGGAGGACGAGAACCGCCGCGGCAGCAATGGCAAGCTGCCTCCTGAATGGGCCCTTCGTGACGGTCTCAACTCTCGGCGTGCCCGTTTCCCTGCTCCAATAGAGGTGCAGGATGAAAAGGAAATGCGCCGTCACGAGGAGGACGCCATCCGCGCGCGTCAGCCGCCCGTCGAGCGCGGCGAAGGCGGGCAGGAGCACGATGAACAGGAAAAGCGGCAGCGTGCGCTTCCGGTAGATTTCACCGGGATGAAGCCGACCGCCGATGACGGCCGCGAGACCCGACAGCAGCGAGAGGATGACGATGTTCGCGCCGAGAAGGTTGCCGAGCGACAGGCCAGGCGTGCCCCGGAGGGCGGAAAGCACGGCCACCGAGACTTCGGGCGTCGAGGTCGCCATCCCGAGAAACACGAACGCGACGAGAAACTTGCTTATGCCGAAACGCTTGCCTGCGTGTTTGACGGCATTCACGACGTGGTGCGCCGCCTGTCCCATGATGAGGGACAGCGAGGCCATCAGGAGGATGTGCAGGGCGATCATGCGCCCAGTATAGCAGATTTTGGCCGCCTTTTCCCCGCCACGGCTAGTCCTTTATGAGCCCCAATTTCTTCAGCCGCGACGTTATGCCGCCGCGCTGGCGGTCCAACTGCTTGGCGATGTCCTTCACTGCGGAACCTGAACGGAACATCCTGACGAGCACACCTTCCTCGTCCGGCGTCCATCGCGCGTAGGCGTTGGCATGCTGCTCGCGCGCCGCCTGCTGCGCGGGCTTTTTCTTCTCCTTTTTCACCGCCAACGTGCCGCCGCAGGCGACGACGTGCGCCTCCTCGGCCGCGAGCCGCGCTTCGTCAGAGAGACTTGCAAGCCGCTCTTCCGCTCCTCGCGAAGCGTCGCGGAAGACGATGTCTTGGGCGAGGACTTCGGGATGGACCTGCGTCGCGCGTTCGTTGCACCCGAGCAGGTACAGCCCGGACAGCCGCCGTACGCGCGAAAGGGCCACGTACCCTTGCCCGTATTCGAACGTCGCACCGAGGTCGACGAGCGCGGCGTCGAGGCTCATCCCCTGGCTCTTGTGAATCGTCATCGCCCACGCGAGACGGAGCGGCACCTGGGTCACTGAGGCGAGCGACTTTCCCTGATCGTCGATCATCCATTCCATCGGCTCGGCCTTGATCTTCGCGCCGCGGCGCGTCGCGACGACGGGAAATCCCGAATCGGGATCGAACCCCTCGACGGTGCCGAGCGTGCCGTTCACGAACCCCGCCTGCGGGTTGTTGCGCGTGAACATGACCGCCGCCCCGACCTTGAGCGCGAGGTTCTCCGGCGACAGGCAGCTGCGGCGGAGCGATTCCAACAGGCGCTCGGCGCCGTGCGCCTGCATCTCGTACGTGCGCGGGACGCCGGAAATCCTCGCGAGCTCCCGGTCGTTGATGCGGTCGACGTCGACGTTGTGCGAAAAAAGCTTTACGACGTCTTTCGGCGCGTCCTCGGGATTCGCGACGCGCGATTCAAGCTCGCGAAAATGATCCTCGCCGACGACGTTCGCGCGTATTGCGGAAAGGACGGACATGAACGCCCTGTCGTCCTGACGGTACTGGCCGGCGAGGTAACAGACGCGCGGCGCGAGTTCCTGCCACGCGCGCGAACGGAACGCGAAGGAAGCGACGCGGCCCTCCCGCGCGACAGGCGGCAGTTGGAAAAAGTCGCCGACGAGCACGGTCTGCAGGCCGCCGAACGGCTCATCCTTGCGGCGGACGGCGCGGCAGACCTGATCCACCATGTCGAGCGTGCGCGCGTCGAGCATCGAAATCTCGTCGATGACGAGCACTTTCGCTTTCGACAGCCGCTTCCAGATGCGCTCGTTCGAGGCGATGCGCTCGAGGTCGTACGAGGACAGCGCGTCCGCGATGCCGATGCCCGACCACGAATGCACGGTCATCCCGCCGATGTGCGTCGCGGCGATGCCCGTCGACGCGGTGAGCGCGGGCTCGATGCCGTGCCCGCGCAGAAAAGACACGTACCGGTTCACGGTATGCGTTTTTCCGGACCCCGGCTCGCCCGTCAAAAAGACGCTCGCGCCGGTTTTCAGAATGGCTATCGCCTGTTCTTGCGTCATGGCGGTTCGATGAGCGGTTACGTGCAGGATATACGTGCGCCGCGACCAGCCGTCAAATGCCGAGGAAAAAAGAGCCCCCGCGGACGTTCTCGCGGGGGCTCTGACCGGAATCGACTACGCGAGCGCTTCCTTCGTGACCTTGGAGAGGCGGAACTTCACGACGGTCTTCGCGGGGATCTTGATCTCCGCGCCGGTCGCCGGGTTGCGGCCCATGCGCGCCTTGCGGTGCGCCTTCACGAGCTTGCCGAAATCGCCGACCACGAACTGGCCCTTGGACTTGACCTCCTTGAGCGCCAGCGCGTGCTGGGCGTCGAGGACGGCCATGACGTCCTTTTTCGTCAGGCCGGTCTTGTCCGCGAGCGAGGTGATGATCTGGGCCTTCGTGAGCTTCGCCATAACAATAACGATACGTGAATGATTATGGCGGGAAGTATAGAGGAACTTCCGGATAGTCGCAAAAACGGGCCTGTGGAAGGCCCGTTTTTATTGGTTATTCCGCGGTCCTGCTGAGCAGCTCGTCAAGCCTCGCTTCGATCGCCGCGAGCCTCGCCTCGACGCGGCTGAGGTCGGCCTGCTGCGCCTGGGGCCGTTCGAACGGCTTGCTGAACGTACGCCGCTCGCCGAACGCCGGGCGGCCGTAGCTCCGCCGCTCTCCGCCTTCGTCCTTCTTGAAGCAGTTGCCGCAGAGGACGGGTTTCCTGCCGTTGGGCCTGAAGGGCACCTGACAGGGGCTGTTGCACTCCGCGCAGGTCGCGTCATGCAGCGTCGCGGGGCCGTTGCCGCGCGCGCCAAAGCCGAATTTCCGCGGACCGCGGTCGTCGCCGAACTTCTTGCCGAAGGATTTGCCTCCTCCGCGATTGTCGCGAAAAAATGTCTTCATAGGAATCTGCGAAGGTTGACATATCTTAGCGAAAAAGTCAAGCCTTCCCGCCCCGCGTCCGGCGGGCCGGTTTCCTCAGGGCGGCAAGCACTTCACGGGAGAGTTTTCGGACCTGCGCCGCGCCCATGACTTTGCGGAACTGCTGTTCGCGGTCCAGGTCGCCCATGCGATGCTTGGGTATGACGTGATAATGGACATGCGGCACGCTTTTGCCCGACGCGCGGCCGTTTCTCGCAAGAATGGTGTAGTCGTCGATGCCCTTCGCGGAAAGGACCCGAACGCCCGCGCCCAGCATCTCCTGGATATCCCGCGCCTCGGCGGCGGTGAGGTCGGACAGCGACTCGACGTGACGTTTGGGAATCGCCAACAGGTGGTAGCGGGCATACGGCGCTATCGAATATGTCAGGTACGCCTTGGCGTTCTTGGCAAAGACCCTTTGCGTCGGCGTGCAGAACGGGCATGCCCTGGTTTTTTTGATGAAGGCGGAGTACAGCATTGGTCGTTCAGCGTTTCGCCCCCGGTTCGTCGGGGATGAATTTCAACGCGGCACCGTTCATGCAGTACCGCTTTCCCGTCGGGGGAGGGCCGTCGTCGAAGACGTGACCGAGGTGGCCGCCGCACTTCGCGTCCAGCACCTCAATACGGGTCTCGAACGCCAGAGAGTCGTCTTGGACGAGCGTGACGGCAGAAGGGTCGATCGGCGCCCAAAAGCTCGGCCATCCGGTACCCGAGTCGTACTTCTGTTCAGAGCGGAAAAGCGGCGTGCCGCAGTCCGCGCTCACGTACGTTCCGGGACGCGTCTCAAAATCGAGCGGGCTGCTGAACGGCGCCTCGGTCCCTTTCTCGCGGAGGATATGGAACTGCTCCGGCGTCAAGATTTTCCGCCATTCGTCGTCGGTTTTTCCCGCTGACGGCGACGGCGCGGCGCCAGCGCTGCGCGTCGGCGCCGTTACCGGCGCGGGACGCGTGAAGAGCACGGCGCCGATCATTGCGGCCATCGCGAGAACGGCGAAAAGCATCCGCATCTTCATAGCGCGCGTCACTTTCCGCTTTTCGCCGCGAGGGCGAACACGCGCCTGATTTCCCCGCGGTACTTGCTCGACGCGGTGGAGTGGTAGTACTGCGGCACGTCCGGATATTCCTTCGCGAGCGTGCGTTTCATTTCCGCGAATTTCGCGTTCGACAGCTTGTCGACCTTGCTCGCGAGGATGACGCGCGGCAGCTTCGCCTTCTCCAAAAACGCGAGCATCGTCCGATCAAGGTCGGTCGGACCGATGCGAGAGTCGATCACGACGGCGACGAGTTTCACTTGTGCCGCGCGCTGCAGGTAGTCGGTGATGAGCCTAGTAAGTTCCGCGCGCTTTCCCTTCTGTCCGCGCGCGAAGCCGTAGCCGGGCATGTCGACCAGGTAGTACGCCGGATCGATGTCGTAAAAATTCAACGCCTGCGTCCGCCCCGGCTCGGCGCTGACGCGAGCGAGATTCGCCTTTCCCGAAAGCGCGTTGACGAGCGAGGATTTTCCCACGTTCGAGCGGCCGGCGAGCGCGACGTGCGGACGTTCGTCGTCGGGCAGCCCTTCCAAATTGACGACGCTTTTCAAAAACATGGGGACTAGACCGATTTCAGTTTCTTATCGAGCGCGGCAGCGGCTTTCTTCACCGCCTGCGGCCACAACCGCACGCCCTGCTTCAGATGCGCGTAGATGATGCCGCTCAGGATGGCAGCGAAGAAGCACCAGACCGAATAAAACGCCTGCTGGTACGCCATGAGCGCGATGGCGAGCGAGCCGAGAAGGGAGATGCCGAACAGCCGGATGAACTTGTGACTCGAAAAAAAGCAGGCGAAGCAGGTCACGAAAACGTACGCCGCGAGACCATACGGAATTTCCGGAACATTCAGATAATAGATGATGCCGCGCGCGCCGAGCGACGCCTTGACCGGCCCGTGAATGATGAACCAGCCGAGCCACACGCTGAGCGAAATGCCGAAGACGGTGAACCCCTTGAGAATCGACCGCCTGCGGCCCTTCGGCTCGATGAGCATCACCGCGAGCGGCACGTAGAGCGGCCAGAGCAGATGCGAGAAAAGCACGTACACGGACGCCGCGCAGCTCTGCACCACGGGATGGTCGGCCGAGAGCCAGACGACGCCCTCGACCAACTGCTGTATCCCGAAAAGGAGCGGCATCGCCGCGAGCGGGACATGGGACCTATCCTTCGCCTCTCGAAGCGTGACGGCACCGGCGGCAGTGAGCGCGCCGCCCGCGATGAAGCTTGCCGTTGCGGAAAAACACATGCCAACAGTATGGCAGGTTTACCGCGGCCGCGCCATCCGGCGTCGCGCCGTTACATCGCCTTGATAAGGCCGATGATTTCGTCGAGTTTCCGCTCAATCGACGCGAGGCGGTCAGGACTGCTCCCGCCCATCATTTCCGGCGCCGGACCTGCGGCTTCGCCCTCGGCCCTGGCAGTCGCGCCGCAGCCGCCGTTCCGCGTATCGCAGGACCAAAACGCCGAGTACGGCTTGTTCTTCGCCTTGCTGAAGCCGGCGGGAACGAGACGCATCTCCTTGTCGCACTTTTCGCAGACCTTCGTGATCATGGCGGTGTCGGTAATGATTTATCGCGGCCGCGAATATAGGCGGCGGCGGAACGGCTGTCAAATTTTCCGCAATTCAGAAGTGATGAACGATCCGGCCGCCCTCGAAGACGTGGAACGCGTCCGTCTCCTCGGAGACCGTGAACACCGTGGTTCCCTTGAACACGTACGACGCCGCGATCGCCGCAAGGTGACGAGCGTGGACTTTCGTCTCGAAGCCGAACTGCTCGGACAGGTCGTTGAAACGGCCGGGATTCACTTTCTGCGCCACGGCCCTCGGCCGCAGCCCCTCGATGAAGACGCCGGAATGCAGGACGTTGCCGCGCCGGTCGATCAGGATCGCCCCGTCGAAGTCGATGGTCGTGCCCACGTCGAAACGCCCGCCGGATCCGGCTCGCTCGATGTCGACGCGGCGGCCGACGAAGATGTCCTGCTGGCTGTCGGAGATGTCGAGATAGTCCTGCCACTTCCTCTGCCAGCCGAGAATGACGAAGAGGCCGAAGTGCCTTCGCTTCTTCTGTTCCATGACGCGCAAAACCAGCTCGGCAGTCTTGAGCTTCAATACCGCCGGAATCGGCGTCGTCGAAGATACCAGATTTTGCGCCAGCTCCTCAAGCCGCGCTTTCGTCCTGTTCGGCATGGCGTCGGTGTTTACTTTTTCGCGCAGAGCGGGCAATCGATCTGCACTTTCTGCTTGAACGTCGCCGTTTTCTTGCCGTGACAGAAGCAGCAGGCGAAGTCGCCCTTCATGGCGTCATTCGCCTCTCCCCAGTCGCGACCCGCGCCAACTTTTTTCTTCCCGCTTCCGCCGCAGAAATCGCAGGGCGGCCAGCCTTCGAGCTCTTCCTGGCTCTGTGGAGGATTAGGCAGGGACATTTTTCCCGTACCGCTGCAGTGGTGGCAGGGGTCGGTTCCGCTCCCCTTGCAGTGCGTGCAGGCGATGGTCACTTCCACCTCTTTTTCAATTTTTTTCGACCCACCGCACAAGCCGCACTTACCGTCGTCGGATTGCGTGCCGGTCCCGCCGCAGTGGTCGCAGTCCTTCTTTCCGCGATGCTTGAGGCGCTTCAGGAACTCCCAAAGGCCGAGCATGAAGACGATGCCGCCGAGCGCGCCGGCGACTGCCGCAAGGACGGGCTGCATCGGTTCCGGCGCGTACTCGGCGATCTCCTCGACCGCGCCCTGGACATCCTCGAGCGAGGGCGGTTCATCAGGCTGCGACGTCGGCGCGGCGACGGCCTCGGGAGCGGCGTTCGTGGCGGCCGGAGACGGCGAAGGAGAGGGTCGCGCGGCGGGCATCAACGCGGGCGAAGGCGGCGGAGCGGGGGCCGCAGCGGCAGAAGCGGGACTGGGCGACGGCGTAGGCGACGGCGAAGCGACCGCTTGCTGCTGCGCGGCAGGCGGCGCTTCTTGCGGCGACGGCGCGGGGGCAAGGGCCGACTCTCGCGGCGCCGTTACCGCCGGGGCGGGCTCGACGCTGCCGGTTCCGCCGTCCGTCTGCGCGAAAACCGCCACCGGAAAGGAAAGCGCAATGATCGCGTAGGCGATGGCGGAGTGCTTCTTCATATGCGATAACTGTACTGAAAAAACACGCAACCCGCCACCCCGAGGATGCCGCCATCCCTCATTGACCGTCCATCATGGCGAGCAGCTTCGTCGTCGTGTTCCAGTTGCGGATGGTCATGTGCGCGTATGCCGGCGTCTGCATTATTTTCGAAAGGCGGCTTTGCGTCGCGCGCGCGTCGAGCCGGGAGAAGTACAGCGCGCGCTTTCCGGCATGCACCGCATCGACGCCGGGACGGGCGCTTACGTGCTTCATCGCCGCCTTCGCCGTGTACGGCATCTTGAGGAAAATGACGTCGTAACGGAATTTCGCCGGCGCGGAACCGAATCCCTTCGGCGCTCCGCGCACGACCTTGCGGAGTTCGCCATGCGTCACGACGACGACCTTCGCGGGATACGCGAAACGGGCGGCGAGCGCCTTTTCGATTTTCACCGCGAGGCGAACGGCGTCTCCCGCCTTCGCAGCGAAAACTACGTTGCCGCTTTGGATGTAGGTCGTCACGTCCGAAAAACCCATACCCTCGAAGCACGCCTTGAGGTCGGCCATCTTGATGACGTTGTTCCCGCCGACGTTGATGCCGCGGAGCAGCGCGAGGTATTTCGGCATGGATGCGTCACGGACGGAACGTCGCCACGCCGACGAGCAGCAGGATCGTGAAGGCCGCGAGGCTGCCGATGGTGCAGATCGCCATCGCGACGGCCTCGCGTTTCTTTCCGTCGATATACAGCATGACGGGCTTGCCGAAAACCAATACGGCCATCGTCGCGGCGGAGACGACCAACAGGAGGAGCAGCGCGACCGGCGCGAGCACGTTATCCGGCTCATCCGGCCCGAATATCTTCGCCGCGTTCCGCATGACCGTCGCCACGACGAAGACGTACGCCACCGCCAGCGCGGAGAAGGTCAGGCTCTGCTTGATGATTTTCTTGTCGAGCATAAGGGTTCGTTGATAACCGTCAGGGATGTCGCTTGCCGGCCGCGAGCATCGCGCATGCCTTGTCGATGCGTGACTTCTTCGCCTCCGGCTCCTTGACCGCGTCGATCCAGTCGACGAAGTCGCGGCGTTCGTCCGGCGTGAGCCCGCTCCATCGCGCCTTCGCCTTCGGAGCGGCCCCGAGGGCTTTGTAGAAGGGCATCGGGACGACGGCGTAACAGCAGGGACGACGCTGACCGGCAACGAGTTTCGAGCAGGCAATCTCGATTCGGCGCCGATGCGTCTCCGGTTGCTTGGCGGAATTTATCCAGTTGATGAAGTCCCGCCGTGCGATCGGCGTGAGCGTCATCCACTGCGCCTTCGCCTTCGGAGCGGCCGCGAGCGCCCTGCGGAGGTCCGACGGCGCGGTCGGCCCCGATGATGCTCCGGCCGGTTTTGGGTTCTTTTTTTTCATAGTGTCTTGCTTTTCCCGACTCCTTGCAGTCCTGGACGCTTTGCCGCGATCCGAATCACCTTCGCCAGCGCCGGAAGATTCACGTCCTCCAGCTTCTTGAACCGGATGCAGCTCTTTCCCACGCTCACCTTCCCCAACTCCCGCTTGTGCGCCTCCGCAACGTACTTGCCGTCCACGATGGAACAGACGTAGATGCTGACGTACTGCTTTTGGTTCGCGAGCGCGACGACCGGCCATGACAGCGTATCGTTCTTGTAGTTCTTGTAGGGAAAGGAACCGTACCCGAGCATGTTGTACGCGAAATGCGCCTTCAGTTTCGGCGCGGTTTTCCGGATGAACCCGTGCAGGAAACGGATGAGCTCCTGCCGCTCGGGCGGCACCGAGGCGAGGTAGCTCGCGACGGTCGTGGCTTTGACCCTCTTGAACATGTTCATGGCGTCGGGATGATGCGCGGTCGCTTTATTTTTTTGGGGCAAATTCCACGGTCCACTCAATGCCGTACTTGTCCCTGAACATCGCAAAGTGAGTACCCCAGGGACTTTCCGCCATCGGCATTTCAACCGTGCCGCCCGCCGAAAGTCCGTTGTAAATCCTTTCGGCTTCTTCCTTGCTTTCCGTCGTCACGGCGATTTTCGACCTGTTTTCGTTCTCGTTTACCCGCCCCATGCTTTCCGGTACGTCATTCGCGATCAAGACGCTGTTGCCAATGGGCAGGGCGATGCGCATTATTTTATTCGCCTCGTTTTCGGGTACGGGAAACTCGGCGCTCGCGATGTCTTTGAAACGGGTTATGCCGGCGAATTCCCCACCGAAAACGGATTTGTAAAACGTAAACGCTTCTTCGGCATTTCCATTGAAGTTAACGTAGGGATTGATTGCTGCCATAGTGGGTTTTTACCGTATCAAATCCTCGAATGGAGCTACTTTAGGTCATCCACGACAAATCTCGAGCGATTCGTTCAATTCAATCGCCAGATAGCGTAGTTCAGACACGCGGCGAATGAAACCCAGGCGACGTAAGGGAGCATGAGCACGCCAGCCCACGGCCTGATTTTCCAAAAGAGCACGGTCGTAACCGTAATCAAAACGAGTAGGCTGATGATTTCCGCGAAAGCCAGACCTGGATTCTTAAGACCGAAAAAGAGAACCGACCACATCGCATTTAGTACCAGTTGTATCCCGTAAGTCCAAAGCGCCAGTTTCGCTCCGGGCATGGTTTTCTGATTCCATATCATGGCAGCCGCAACTCCCATGAGGGCGTAAAGCATCGACCAGACAGGACCGAAGACCCACGACGGCGGATTCCAGGCTGGTTTAACTATAGCCGGATACCAACCTTTGACGCTTGAAGCGGTAAACACCGAGCCGAGGATTCCGGCGCCTTCGGCCATCAGAATGGAAATGATTACGGTGATTGCTCGCATATCCACTGATAGTTTAGCAGTAATTAGAATCGCTGCCAGCAGTATGGCTGCCCACAACCAAAACAAAAGCCCGCCCCTTTCGGGACGGGCTTTTGATCAGGCACGTGGGACGCCCCACACGCCTGCTCATGGCTCGGTGGTCCGGTCGTCCACCAAGCACCTTAGGCCTTTTTGAGGCAGCTTTCTCCTCCCTTTGAGGAGGTGTTCCGGTCGGCAAAATTGAGACAGGTTTGGACTAAAATGGGCTGATCGAAAAGTGTCTCAAGAGTCGCCTAACGCTGCTCGGGTGTGACGGTCGCCGGGACGGAACCGTCCTGCTTGCGGCGCATGAAGTCCTCGATCGCCAGGTGCGCCAGCTGTTCTAGGTCGTGCACCACCCCGGCCGCCTTCTCGTCCGTCAGGGACGGGTCGACCTCTTTGGCCATCCGGATTTTTTCTTCCCAGGTCATACCCCTTCATCGCTGCCAGCCTTTTCTACTTGCCGACGCCGAACGTCCTCAATGAGCGTTTTCGTGACGCCGAAAATGAGGAGGCCCGCCACGAGAGCGGCTATGGCGATAAGGGTATATTTTGCGCACACCCAAATCATTGCGCGGTACCTCTCCGGCGTCACGAACCAGACGCCAACCAGGATGATAAGAATCCAGATCTTCTTGAGGTGCCGCCGGAAGAATGCCCCAAGTCGCCGTGTCGTCTCGTTTTTTAACGCCACAAGGGCGCATCCGACGAGAAATGCGATGGCCAGGCCTAGTAGGGTGTTGTTCTCGACGTGTGGCATAGTTCGAAATGCTACCTGACCCCGAAGGTCGTTTTGGACACGTCCTCGCAGACAGTGAGGTAAAGTTCCCGGTTCCTGCTCACGCGAAACTTGATTTCTAAAAGTACGCCAGATGTCCCCGTCGCGCGGACCACATCGGTGGTTGGGTGCTGCGCGCGGATTTCCTCTTCCGCCTCGGCAAGCGCCTTGTCTCGATCTCGTCCATTGAAGAACTGGCTGACGACCGTTTGCGCGATGTCCCTCATCCACAACTCTTCATCTGCTCGAATGACTTTCTTGAGGGGTGTCTCCATCTCAATAGCTTTGCCAAGCAGTTCGACGTGCGCTGAAATATCGAGCTGATCGAAGATGGCATCGAATTGCTCCAGCTCGGTGAGGCGCTTGGTGCCAAAAACCATCACGTCGTCGGCAGCTGCGATAAAGACACGGTGTTTTTCCAACTCCTTCTTCTTGTCATCGAACGAGATTCCTCGGTTGATGCCGAGTTCGTCGCAGAACATATCGACTACAGTATCGATAAACTCCTT
>CAYOXM010000001.1:82908-144248 GCA_964407925.1 uncultured Gammaproteobacteria bacterium | reverse complement strand
TCGGCGTGACGGTCAACGCCGACGCCGAGATGACCCCGAGGAAGAGGATCGTCGCCGCCGGCTACGCGCTGAACGCCGACAGATTGGACGACCTCGACACCTCGGCCGCGGGAGGCTCGAACGCCTTCGTGCCGGTCACCGACTCCTCCGGCAACTTCACGCTCACGAAGGACGTGACCTTCGACTCGCCGACATTCTTCGTGGATTCGACGAACCATCGGGTGGGGGTGGGGACGGTGACGCCGGGCGCGCTTCTGGATGTCGCCGGTACGGTCAGGTCAAAAGCATCGCCGAACGGCATCTTCAGCATAGATGGTGACGCGACGGGAAATCCTTTCGTCGAATTCAGGCAGAATGGCACACGAAGGTCATTCATTCAGTACGATAACAGTACGGCCGGGCTCAATATAGCGACTGCTTCGGACGTCGTGCGCATGACGGTGCTCGCGGGCGGGAACGTCGGCATCGGCACCACCTCCCCGAGCACCAAGCTCCAAGTCGAGGACCAGACGAACTCGAACGCCGCTCTCGAAGTAGAGGCCGCGAGCCGCACCCGCGCCGATTCCACGGCCCCTGGCGCGGCGGACTTCGGTGCCGACCGCACCTGGCGCCTCGAGGGCTTCACCAATAATTCCAGCGTCCTCGCCGGTCGCATCCGCGGCGCGTGGGAGGCGGCGCAGGCGAACGACACGACCAGCCGCGATTCCTACCTCTCCTTCGCGACGATGGCGGACAATTCGCTTGCTGAAAGGATGCGCATCTCGAGCGCGGGTTTCGTCGGCATCGGGACCACGACGCCCGGGGTCAATCTCGAGGTTTCAAATGCCAACGTTTCGGTCATCAGGTCGGTGGTCACGACCACGGCAACAGGGAATTTTTATTCGAGGGTCGCCGTCGGAAATTCAGGGGCATCCGAACTTGGCTCAATCGCAGGAACTGCCGTCAATTACAGCAGCGGGGGCGAATTTCTTGCGAACCGCGTGTACGTCCAAGCATTATCCACGGCTGACGGTCTTTCCATCGGCACGGAAAAATCCACGGCGCCGATAACATTCTATACCGGCGCCAGCGCTCCCACGACAAATGAGCGCATGCGCATCACGCAGACTGGCAATGTCGGGATCGGCAACACTTCACCGGGCGCGAAGCTTGTCGTATCGGGCGGCAATCTCGCCTCACTGACGCCTGCCGCCGCGATTCAAGGAAACATCGGATCGTCGCCCAGCCAATACGACAAAACATTCTCTGTCGAGAATACCGGCACCGGCGGCAACCCGGTACGTATCGGCTTCGTCGACGTCGCGCTTGGTTCAATCATGTCGCAGATCGAGAGCGCGGGTACGGGCTTCCAGGGCTACATGGCGTTCCGTACGCAGACCGCCGCCGCCGCAATGACCGAGGCGATGCGGATCACCTCGACACAGCTGGTCGGCATCGGTCAATCCAGTCCGTCCGCGAAGCTCGAACTCCTCAACACCGCCGGCGGCGACATCCTCGAGTTCAACAATACTGGTGCGGTAGGGAACGGCATTTGGACGTGGTCTTATAACGGCGCGAGCTCGGGAGACCTCAACCTGACGTCGGCGTGGGATAATTTTCGCCTGTCGATTGACACGGACAGCAGCGCCGCCGACCGTTTCGAGGTACTGCGGCAAGGCGTGACCGGGTTCGGCCTGTTCGATGGCAACTTCGCGGTCGGTACCGCGAGTCCGGGCTATCGTTTCCACGTGCTCGGATCGAGCGCCAACAATCAGCTCGGCAGGTTCGAAAGCGCCGCGACCGATTATACGGCGGTCAGCGTCTCCAACACGACGCAGACGAGCAATGCCTCGTTCTACATGACCATCGGCGGCAGCTCGGGCCTTTCCGTCTTCGGACTCGGCACGCAGGCCGGCATCGCGAGCCTCGAGGTCAACTCCGACAACCAGGGCGTCATCGGCAACAGGCGTAACGCGCCGCTCAAGTTCGCGACGAACGACGCCGTGCGCATGACGATCGACGCGTCGGGCAACGTGAGCACCGTAGGCAACAACACCTTCGGCGACGCGTCCGGCGACACCGTCACCTCGAACGCGGCGGCTTGGACGTTCGCGAACGACACCGCGGTGGCGCTATCCGGCGGCGTGAACGGTCTCAATTTCGACTCCGACACGCTTTCCATCGACGCCACGAACAACCGCGTGGGCATCGGCACGAACGCGCCCTCGGCGCCTCTGCACATTCGGCTCAGCAGCGCGCCGGATTTTATCATCGAGGAAACGTCCGCCGGCGCTGCCGCGCAAATGCAGTTCGTGAACGTGACGAGGACATGGGAAGCGGGTTCGGATGCCTCTCCCGACGGGTTTTGGATTTCCCCGACCACCGGCGCGTTTGGCCAGGGGACGTTCTTCATCGACCCGAACGGCAATGTCGCGCTCGGTACCACGACCACGACCACGCACCTCGCCGTCGGGTCCACCACGTCGACGGCCGACGAAATTCTCCGGATCACCGGCCAGAACGACGCCGCCATCCAGCTTTATGCCGACATGGACAATCTTACCGAGGACCACAACGCCTACATCCAGATGACCCAGGACCAAGGGACGGGGCGCGAGGCTTTCGTCGGCATCGTCGGCAACGCCGCGGCCGATCCGGCAAATGGCGGATACACCGGCACGCTCGCAAATGCGCTTTTCGTCGGCAACAGCGATGCGACGCCGATTCAGTTCGGCACGAACGACAACGTGCGGATGACGATCGATTCGTCGGGCAACGTCGGCATCGGCACGACCGGACCGGCCGTTAAATTCCACCTGTCCGATAACACCTTCACGATGAAGGCGGCGGAATCGACGGGGCTTCAGGTGATGTCCAGCATTGCGCCTGCCTGGACGAATCTCGGCACCAATTTGACGACTATTCCGATCCTGAGTTTTCAGGACGGCAATGCCGTCGACGCGGGACGAATCGACGGCAACGGCTATTTCGGATTGTATACGGGCTTGACGCCGAATGAGCGCTTGACCATCGGCGATGCCATCGGCGCGACGTTCGGTTCGGGCAACTTGCTCATCACGACCGGAAATCTCGAGACGGCGTACGGCGGCGTCGGTCGGTATGAAAATTACCTGACGTATTCCGAACAGATTGACAATGCGGCGTGGACGAAGACGAGCACAGTCGCCATTACCGCGAACACGGACACCGCGCCCAACGGCTCCACGACCGCGGATAAGGTGACGACGGGCGGGGCCGCCGTGACGGACGGCGTGACGCAGGCGGCATCGGGCGCGCCCGCGACGGCATCGACGACTTGGGCCGGTTCGGTTTGGCTCAAGGCGACTACGGGAACGCCGTCGGTGGCGGTACGTATCAGCTCGGGCAACCAGACCGGCACCGCGGCCACGTACACGCTCGGCAATTTCTGGCGGCGAGCCAACGTCATCCAGTCTTTTACGGGCGCGTCGACCGGTACCGCCACGCTCCGCGTCGAATCCGGAACGAACACGAACGTCCTTATCTGGGGCGCCCAGCTCGAAAAGCAGGCCTCAACGGGGTCGTACGTGCAGACCGTCGCATCGGCAGTCACGACGACGGGCCGGGGCCTGGTCGTTGATTCGGCCGGTCCGCACCTCTTCGTCAACGGCAGCGTCGGCATCGGCACCGTTTCGCCCGCGAGCCCGTTGCATCTCAACGCGGCTACGAGCGGAACGTCCAATTACACCGCGCGGATCGTCGACGGCAATTCGTCCATCGGGACGAACCTTGTCATCGGCTACACCGGCGGCGCGTCCGACGAAAAATACAAATCGATTTTCGTCGACTCCCTCGGCATCAATTTCGGCACGCTTACCGACGCGCTCAGTGGCGCACCGACGCCACAGATGACTATCACGGCGGCAGGTGACGTGGGCATCGGGACGACGGGTCCCGGCGCGAAACTCGAGGCCGTGGGCAACATCAGGACCAAGGGCGGTTCGCTCGTCGCGACACAGGCCAGCCCCGTCGACTCGCTCGTCATATCGAACACTGCGAGCGGTTCCGCGCAGATTTCCACGAACGCCGCCGTGCCGCTGACGCTCGGCACGAACTCCAGCACGACGCAGCTCGTGTTGGCCAGTTCCGGCAACGTCGGCATCGGCGACGGATCCCCCGCGAGCCTCCTCACCGTCGGCTCGGGCGACCGGTTCAACGTGAACGCCTCGGGCGACGTGACGAGCACCTTCACGACGCTCGACGGTTCGACGACGGCGAACGGAGGAGGGTCGAATTCTACCAGCCTCGTCGTCAACTCGGGCACGAACTTCGACAACGGCAACTACGTCCAGGTCGCCTCGGCCTCCTGCGTCGCCAACCCCTGCTTCGCCAAGATCACCGCGGGCGGCGGGACGACGACGCTCACCATCAGCCCGGCGCTCACCTGGAGCAACGCCGACGCCGTCACCGAGGTCCACGTGCCCGAAATCGGCGGCGTCGACACGAGCCAGGCCCTCGCCAACCGCTACGGCCGCGGCTACTTCATCGACGGCGTCGTCACCGGCAACGGGTCGACCTACTTCAGCGACAACAAGATCGAGTCCGGCGGCACGCTCGCCGTGAACGCCGCGGGCGGCCAGGCCGTGACGCTCGGCGGCTCGCTCACGGTGACGGGCGCCATCACCTCGAACAGCACCTCGAACAGCGTGCTGAACGGCCCCCTGAAGCTCGCCAACCTCTCCGGGGCAGACCCGACCGGCACGAACGGCCTCACCTACTACAACACCACGAGCAACAAGTTCCGCTGCTACCAGAACGGCGCGTGGACCGACTGCATCGGCGCCGGTGCCAGCCCCTCGTGGAGCAACCTGACCAGTCCTTCCACGAACCTGTCGCTCTCGATGGGCGCGAATACCACCTCCTTCACGGTGGCACAGGCGGCTGACACCGGAACGACGGTGAGCGCGTTCTCCTACCCCTTCACCACCCCCGCCGATACGACGGGGACGAACGTGCACAACCTTATCGCCGTCTCGACTTCCATGGACAACGCTTCCGGCGGCACGAACACGACGAACCTTTTCCGCGTCAACGACTTCACGGGTGACGCCCAGATGAACCTGAACGCGTTCAGCGTCGGCGACCATAACGGCGGCGCGGATGCCACGGAAACCGTGCTTAAGGCAGGTTCGGGCTGGGATTTCATCCTCGAAACTCCCGCGCTCGACATCTCCGGCGCGGGCGTTATCTCCGGCGCGACCGGCATAACGAGCTCGGGCACGGTCTCTTTCACCGGCAACGTCTCAGTCGGTGACGCGGCCACTGACACGCTGACCGTAACGTCCGAAATTCTCAACGCGTCGGGAGGATACGCCTTGGAATTCGAGGGCGCGACGAACAACGACATCTATACCAAATTCGTCATTACCGATCCGACGACGACGTCCAAGACCATCACGTTCCCTGACGCCACTGGCACGGTCGTGCTCGGCTCGAGCTCGTTTGCGCCGAACTACATCATCGGGACGGACGGTTCCGGCGCGCTTTCTACCGCGGCCGGCATCGCGTCTTCGGCCAATCTCGATACGCTGTTCAGCGACGATACCGGTTCCGGCGCGCTCGTCTTCGCGACGAGCCCCAGCCTCAGCACTCCCGACATCAATTCGGGAAACTTCTCGTCGCAGATGACGACCACCGACGGCACCTTCGACATGTTCATCGGTTCATCGCCGGCCACGGCATTGAATTTCGGGCCTTCTACCGCATCCTCCGTGCTGAACCTCATGGGCGGCTTCTCGAACAACGGCTGCACCATCACGGGCGTGGACGGCACGATGACCTGCACCGGACTGATCGGCGTCGGCACGTCTACTCCGAGCGAGAAGCTCACGATTGCCGACGGCGGTAACGTGTTGGTGCAGGCGGGATACGTCGAGTCGCCGTTCGGCGGTTTCGGCAGGTACGAGAACTGGTTACTGCGTTCGGAAGAGTTCGACAACGCTTCTTGGACCAAGGAGTCGACCATCGTCGTGACTTCCGACCAGACGTCGCCGGATGGCGTCGCGAGCGCGGCCGAGCGAGTCTCGACGGCCGGCGCGTCCGCCACGAACGGCGTCACTCAGGCGGCGAACGGCTCGCCTGCGACAGCCTCGACGACCTGGACTGGGTCCGTCTGGCTTAAGATGTCGACCGGATCCGCGACTGTGAACCTGCGCATCAGCTCAGGCAACGAGACCGGCACCGTCTCGGCCGCCTCGGTCACCACGTCCTGGCAGCGATTCAAGGTCACCCAGACGTTCACCGGCGGCTCCACGGGAACCGCGACCTTCCGCATCGAGAGCGGCACGAGCACGAACGTCGTCATGTGGGGCGCCCAGCTCGAGCAGCAGTCGACCGCTGGCATCTACGTCAAGACTTCGACTGCGGCGATTACGACGACGAGCCGCGGACTCGTCGGCGGTTCCACCGGGCCGCACCACCTTACGAGCGGAAGCCTCTGCGTCAACTGTCTCGCACCCAACACGACGCTTGACGTCGGCGGGTCGTTCCGCACGTCGGGTGCCGTGACCTTCGGCGACGGCTCGGGCGATTCAGCCACGTCGAACGCCGCGTCGTGGACGTTCGCGAACGATACCGCCGTGACGCTCTCCGGCGGCGTGGACGGCATCAACTTCGATTCGAATACGCTTTCCATCGACGCGACGAATAACAGGGTCGGCATCGGCACGAACGCTCCCGCGGGCCCGCTCGAAATCGAAGGGGCGACCAACAACATGATCGTGCTTCAGCGAACGGATGCGGGCGTTCCGCAAATCGTCTTCCAGACGACCGGCGGCGCGGACGATTCGACCCTGTCATACGATAATTCAAACGACTATCTGTACTTGGCGAATGGCGGCTCGGCGCGACTCGCCGTCAATAACTCCGGGAACGTCGGCGTGTCCGTCCTTGCTTCGGCGACATCGACCTCCCTCTGCTACAATACCTCTCCGATACTTGGCTTCAATTCCTTCTCCACCTGCTCCTCGTCCCTCCGTTACAAGGAGGACGTGCACGACCTCGCGTTTGACATGCAGAAAGTGCTCGCGCTCCGTCCCGTCGACTTCAAGTGGAAGGACCGCGACGAACGCTCCGTCGGCTTCATCGCGGAAGAGGTCGCGCAGATCATCCCGGAAGTCATCACGTATAAGAACGGACAGATCGAGGGTATCGAATATAAGTTGCTGACCGCTTACTTGGCGGCGGCGATCAAGGACCACGAGAACCGCATCACGGCACTGTCCGGCAGGCTCGGTGTCGACGGCAACGGCGTACTGACCGTGAACGAAGTCGTTGCCGACAGGGTGAAAGCCCGTGAAACGGTCATCAATGCCGAAGGCAACGACAAGACCGTCGGTCGCGGTATCATCGAGGCCGGTTCCGATGCCAAGGTCGTCACGAATCTCGGTATGAGAGCGAATTCGCTCGTCGTCGTCACTTTCGACGGCGATCCGGGTTCGCGTTGGTGGATTTCGGAGAGGCACGATGGCTCGTTCGTCATTAAGCTCTCGGCACCGGCTACTCAGAATGCGACGTTTACCTACTGGATTGTCGGCATCGACGGCGACGTTCCCGAACCTGTCGTTGCGCCGCCCGCGCCGGAACCTGCGCCGGCTCCCGTTCCAGAGCCGCCCTCCACGGAGCCGGTACAGGAATCGAGTCCCGAACCGCCCGTGCCGGCTCCCGCTTCCGAAGAGATGCCATCCGCGGAATAGAAAAGCGCCCCACCGATGATGGGGCGCTTTTCATGGCTGTGCCGCGTGAAGCCTGTGCGCTATCTCAAGGTAGCCACGTAAAAGGCTCGCGCGGCGAGCCTCACGTGGCACGTAAAAAGCCTCCGCTTTCGCGCAGGCTTTTTACGTGGTAGCGAGGGAGGGGATCGAACCCTCGACCCAAGGCTTATGAGTCCTTTGCTCTACCACTGAGCTACCTCGCCACGATATGCATTTTTTCCGACCGAATGCAGGCAATATATATGAAGGCCTCAGCCCTGACAAGTCCCGACCGTCCTAAAAATCCGCCTTATCGGCGGATTTTTAGCAGGCCAGAGGGCCGTTAGGCGGTCGCCACCACCCGGGGGTTGTCGATGACGATTTCCTTGATGAGACTGCCGAAGTTGTTGCCGTAGCAGTCCTTGCAGACCACCATGCGGAGAGGACGGCCGCCTTCCCATTCGACGTTCACGAGAAAGGAAGTTTCGCCGTTACGGAACTCGTAAATGCGCTTGTGCATCCTTGACTGGCAGAAGCGGATTTCGTCGGCGTTATGCTTCTTTTTTCGCATATTCTTGCAGAAATTCTGGCTTATCCCCCTCAACGGACTCACCTTAGCACAGGTTTTTAAAAAAAGGCAAGGGTTCGACCTCGTTTAGCCTTATTTGCCGTCTTGCCGCGCGGGCCACACCCTGCTATGCTGTCCTCGTCATATGTTTCTAGCCGTCCACGCGTCCATCGGCGCCCTCGCGGGCAACGCCGTCGGAAGTCCGACTGCGGCTTTCGCGCTCGGGTTCATCTCCCATTTCTTTACGGACATGGTTCCGCATGGGGATGAGCACATGTACGAAGGCTATAAGAATGGTAACAAGGTCGGCCGCGCGCTGCTGTACGTCGGTCTCGATGCCCTCGCGACCGTCGTCCTTATCGCGCTGTTCTTCCTCAGGCAGGATTTTTTCCACCCGCTTAACGTGGCGATGGGCATCCTCGGCGGCCTCTTGCCCGATCTCCTCGTCGGGCTTTGCGAAGTCCTCAAGCCGAAACAGCGCACGTGGCTCAACCGCAAGCTCGCGTGGTTCCACGGGTTCCACATGGCGAACCATCACTTCATGATCAAGCACGTCCGCAAGGAGAGGGACATTCCGTTCCGCTACGGCCTGCTGATGCAGGCAGTCGTGCTCGTGATTCTGGTGAAGGTCATCCTGTAAAATTCCCCGCGACGAAGGCGCCTGAAAGGGCGCCTTTTCGTTTCCCCGACTCTTGCCCGGTTGCTGAAAATCTGATAAGCAAGAAGTACGATCAACCTGCTTCAGGAGGAGGCGTTCGTTGAAACATCTCGCAAAAATCGGCTACGCGCTCGGCGGCGTAGGCGCCGTCATTGCGAATTTCGCGCTTTCCGGCGTGATCATCGCCGGCGTCAGGCTTCTCGGCTGGTGGGCGCTGCCCGCGCACTTCGGTCTCGGCATGCTGCTCACCGGGCTCGTGCTGATCGTCCTGCTGCCGCCCCAACGCAAGGCGTTGTTCGCCGCGGAATGGGCGAAGAAGCTCACCCTCGACGAGGGCAGGTTCCAGGGCGGCGTCTGGCCGTGGTTCCGCAAGCGCGGGCCGTTCGTTCTGGCGCTCGCGGCGAACTTTCTCGTCGGTCCGTTTTTCGGGGCCCTGGTCATCCGCTTCCTCGGGTTGCGCGAGCAGAAGGCGTGGATGTACGCCTTCGTCACCACCCTCATCAGCTCCGCGTTCTGGGTCGCCGTTTACCTCGGCGCCGTCGAGTGGGTCCGCTCCCTGCTCGCTGCCCTCTGACGCTTCCTCACCGGAGGCGTCTTTTTTTACGGGCTGCGCCACGTGAGCCGCGCCGGTTGTGGTCATGTAAAAGGTTTGGACTGAAGCTGGTGGCCGCGCCACGTGAACGCCGGCGCAGGGCGGGAGGAGGCCCCGTAAAAGCGTTGCCGTCGGCAACGCTCACGGGGCACGTAAAAACGCCAGACGAGCTGGCGTTTTTACGTGGTGCCGGAGGAGGGACTTGAACCCTCATGGGGTTGCCCCCGCACGATTTTGAGTCGTGTGCGTCTGCCAGTTTCGCCACTCCGGCGGGGTCGATTTTTGGCTGACCTCTGCGGCATCGTACCCCCGAGCACCCGCCTTGTCAAAGCGGGGAAAAATGGGGTACAGTAAGGCCGTTATGGCCTACATCATCGCTGTCGTGAATCAGAAAGGCGGCGTGGGCAAGACCACCACCGCCGTCAACCTCGGCTCCTATCTGGCATCCAAGGGGCGGTTTGTCCTGCTTGTCGACCTTGATCCGCAGGCGAACGCGACGTCGGGACTCGGCGTCGACCACCGCGCGCTCGACAAGGGAGTGTACGAAGCGATCATCGGAACCAAGGGGTTCCGCGAAGTGGTCGTCCCCACCAAAGTCGAGGGGATGAAGGTCGCGCCCGCGACCGCCGCACTTGCCGGCGCGGCGCTCGAGCTCGCTGACATGGAGCGGCGCGAGTACCGCCTGTCCGACGCGCTTCTCGAGGTGCGCAACGATTTCGATTACGTCATCATCGACTGTCCGCCGTCGCTCAGCCTCCTTACGGTGAACGGCCTCGCCGCCGCCGACCGCGTGCTCATCCCCGTGCAGGCCGAATATTACGCGCTCGAAGGCTTGAGCCAGCTGCTTGAGACGATCGAGCTCGTGAAGAACAGCCTGCGGCCCGACCTCGAGGTCATGGGCGCGGTCATCACGATGTTCGACGGCCGCAACAAGCTGTCCGCCGACGTCATGGCCGAACTCCAGAAGTTCTTCCCGCAGCGCATTTTCCGTTCGGTCATCCCGAGGAACGTCCGTCTCGCGGAAGCGCCGAGCTTCGGCAACCCCATCACGCACTATGACCCGTGGTCGAAGGGAGCCAAGGCCTACGAGAGCCTGACCGACGAAATCATCGAGCTCGAGCATTCCCTCTAGATATGTCCGCGAAGAAGTTCACCGGCCTCGGCAGGGGCCTCGGCGCGCTCATCCCGCAAAAGCCCGTCGCCGCGCCGCAGCAGGCGCAGGCGGTTTCGCAGTCCGCCGTCGCCGTGGCTGATTCCGCGACCGACGGCAGGGCGCAGGCGTCAGGCGGCGTGCTGCAGATTCGCGTCAGCGACATCGCGGCGAACCCCGAACAGCCTCGCGCGGTCTTCAAGCATCAGGAGCTCGAGGACCTGATGAATTCCATCCGCGAGCACGGCATCCTTCAGCCGATCACCGTCACGCGCAGGCCCGACGGGGGATATGAGCTCATCGCCGGCGAGCGGCGGTTCCGCTCCGCGAAAATGCTGGGCATGGAGACCGTCCCCGCGCTCGTGCGCGAAGCGGACCTTCAGGACAAGCTCGTACTCGCCCTCATCGAGAACATCCAGCGCGAGGACCTCAATCCGCTCGAAGAAGCGCGCGCGTACGGCCGTCTCCTCGGCGAGTTCGGCCTGACGCAGGAGATCGTCGCGAAGCAGGTCGGCAAGGCGCGTTCGACGGTCGCGAACATCGTGCGCCTGCTCGACCTTCCGCAGGAGGTGCAGGAGGCGATCGGTGCCGGCATCGTTCCCGCCGGCAGCGCCCGCGCGATGCTCAGCCTTCCCGATACCGAAAGCCAACTCGCCTTCTTCAAGAAGCTTGTCGCCGACCGGATGACGAGCCGTGAGGCCGAAGCCGGCGTGCGCCGCGTCGTCGGCAAGAGCGGCCGCAGCAAGGATCCCGCCATCCTCGCCGTCGAGGAACAGCTCAGGAACGCGCTTGGCGCGCGCGTGGAGATCAAGAAGCGCAACGGCAGGGGAGCGGTCGCCATCGCCTTCTACTCCGACGAGGAGTACGCCGACATCGTCCGCCGGCTGCAGGAGTAGCGCGGCGGCAATCCGGAGAAATGAAAACGCCGGGCTATTTCGCCCGGCGTTTCGGTTGCTCGTCGTCCTTTCCGTCGCCGTCCTCCGAGGACATGTCCTTGAGCCACTTGGTCAGCTTCGACTTCGCCTGGCTCCGGATGTGCGAGCGCGCGTTCGACGTTTTCACGAACGTCAGCCAGTCGGCGTTCGGCCCCTTGCGGTTCTTGTCGACGATGATTTCGCAGAAGTCGCCGGAGTTCAGCTTGGAATCGAGGCTGACGATCTGGTCGTTCACGCGCGCGCCCACGCAGGTGTCGCCGATCTGCGAGTGGATGGCGTAGGCGAAATCGACCGGCGTCGCCCCTTCGGGAAGGTCGATGACGTCGCCTTTCGGCGTGAAGACGAACAGCCGGTTCTGGAACACGTCGATCTTGAGCGACTCGAGCGATTCCAGATACGCCGCCTTGTCGCGGATGTGCCGCTGGCGTTCGGCGAGTTCCTTCACCCACTCGAGGCCGCGCAGGTCCTCGGGCACGGCGGACGCCTTTCCTTCCTCGTCGTATTGCCAGTGCGCCGCGATGCCGCGCTCGGCCTCCTCGTGCATCTGCAGGGTGCGGATCTGGAATTCGACGATTTCGCCGCCGTCGCAGAACACCGTCGTGTGGAGCGACCGGTAGCCGTTCGGTTTCGGCTGGGCGATGTAGTCCTTGATGCGGCCGGAGAGCGGCTTCCAGCGCTGGTGGATGATGCCGAGCGCGCCGTAGCAGTCGGCGACGTTCGGGACGATGACGCGGAGCGCCACGAGGTCGTGGATCTGCACGATGTCGCGCTCGTGCTTGAGCAGTTTTTTATACAGGCTGTACAGGTGCTTCACGCGCCCGTCGATTTCCACGAAGGCGACGTTCGCCGTCCTGAGGTCGTCCTCGACCGCGCGCTTCACCTTTTCGATGTACCCCTTTTTCACCTTGATGGTGGTCGCCGCGAGCTGATTCACCCATTCGTATTCCTTGGGCATCGCGTGCCGGAAGGCGAGGTCCTCGATGCGCGTGCGCATCTCGTTCATGCCGAGGCGGTTCGCGATCGGCGCGTAGATCTCGAGGGACTCGAGCGCGATGCGCCGTCGTTTTTCCGGGGGGAGCGCGTCGAGCGTCTCGAGGTTATGGATGCGGTCGGCGAACTTGATCAGGATGACGCGGACGTCGGACGCCATCGCCACGAACATCTTGCGCAGGTTCTCGATGTACCGGTCGAGTCCGCGGTACTTGATTTTGCCCAGCTTGGTGATGCCGCCGACCATCGACGCGACGTCGTCGCCGAAGTTCTTGCGGATGTCGGCGAGCGTCGCCTTCGTGTCTTCCGGGACGTCGTGCAGGAGACCGGCGACGATGATGGGGGTCGGCAGCTTCATGTCGGCGAGAATCTCCGCCGCCTTCACGGGGTGGACGAAGTACGGCTCGCCGGACGTCCGCAGCTGCCCCTCGTGCGCCTTTTCGGCGAAATCGAAAGCCAGGCGGACCATGTCGAGGTCTGCCTTGGGATTGTACGTGCGGATCTTCCGCAGGAGGTTTTCGATGTTGACCGAATTGGGCATAGGGCGGCTGACCCGTAATGCTGGCATTGTACTCCAATTCCGTAAAGGGGGCATCGCCGTCGCCGGCCTTCTTCGGCAAACAAAAGGCCCCTCACGCGTCGTGACGGGCCTTTTTCGCGGCTACGGCTTCTTTTCCGCTTCCTTCTCGAAGTCGCATTCCTTGCTCGAGCAGCGGATGGTGTCCGCCTTGGCGAAGACGAGGAGCGAGCTGCACTTCGGGCAGATTTCGCCGTTCGGTTTCGACCAGAGGGCGAAGGTGCAGTCCGGATACCGCGAGCAGGCGTAGAACATCTTGCCTTTGCGCGTCTTCTTCTCGATGATGTCGCCCTCCTTGCAGGCGGTGCACTTCGCGCCGACCTTCTTCTGGAGCGGCTTCACCGTCTTGCATTCGGGATAGCGGGAACAGCTCAGGAATTCGCCGAAGCGTCCGCGCTTCACCATCATCGGCGCGCCGCAGGCCGCGCATTTCTCGTCGATGACCGGCGCGGGAGCCGCACCCTCGGCTCCGGGGACCGGCTTCGTGTTGCGGCACTCGGGGAAACCGGTGCAGGCCATGAACTTGCCGAAACGGCCGAACTTGATGATCATCGGCTTGCCGCACTTCTCGCAGACCTCGTCGGTCGTCTCTTCGGTGACGTCCTTTTTCTTCACTTCCTTGTCTTTCGCCGTGAGGTTCTTCTTGAAGGGGTCGTAGAACGCCTTGATGACGGGGACCCACTTCTTTTTCCCCTCGGCGATGTCGTCGAGGTCCTCTTCGATCGACGCGGTGAAGCCGAAGTCGACGATGTCGGGAAAGTGCGCGACGAGCAGGTCGTTCACGAGGGTGGCGAGCTCGGTCGGTTTCAGCTTGCGGCCGTCCTTTTCCACGTATCCGCGGTCGACGACCGTGCCGATGGTCGGCGCGTAGGTCGACGGGCGGCCGATGCCGTTCTCCTCGAGCGTCTTCACGAGCGAGGCTTCGGTGTACCGGGGCGGCGGTTCGGTGAAATGCTGTTTCGGCGTGACGGATTCGGCGTCGAGTTTTTCGCCGTCCTCGAGTTCGGGCAGGAGCGTCTCCTTCGTGTCCGTTTCATAGACGTCGAGGAAGCCCTTTTTGGCGATGGTCGACCCGGTCGCGCGGAATCCGTACTTCGGCGCGCCGGCCTTCTCGGCGTCGACGTTCACCGTGACGGTCAGCAGTTCCGCGTCCGCCATCTGCGAAGCGACGGCTCGGCGCCAGATGAGGTCGTAGAGCTTGAACTGCTTGTCGTCGAGGTGCGACGCGATGTCGTCGGGAACGCGGAGCGCGCCCGTCGGACGGATCGCCTCGTGCGCCTCCTGCGCGCCCTTCGCCTTGGTCTTGTATTTGCGGGCCTCGTCGGGGAACGCCGCGGGGCCGTATTCCTTTTTAACGTAGTCCCGCGCTTCGGCGATGAACTTTTCGGAAAGGTTCACCGAGTCGGTACGCATGTAGGTGATGAGACCGGTCGACCCGTGCTCGCCGAGCTCGACGCCTTCGTAAAGCTGCTGCGCGATCATCATGGTCTGCTTCGCGGAGAAGCCGTACCGGTTGTTCGCTTCCTGCTGGAGCGTCGAGGTGGTGAACGGCGGTTGTGGGCTCCGGTGGACCTTCTTGCTCTCGACGGATTCGACGGTCCATTCGGCGCCGCCGAGGTCGGCGACGATTTTCTCGGCATCAGCCGCCGCGGGGACGGCGAACTTGTCGAGCGTCTCGTCGTCCCGTTTCACCAGCTTCGAGAGGAACGCCGCGTCCTTGCCCGCACGCTTCGCGAGCATCGCCTCGATGGACCAGTATTCCTGCGGGACGAACTTGCCGATTTCCCGTTCGCGTTCGACGATGAGGCGCACGATGACCGACTGCACGCGCCCCGCCGAAAGGCCGCGCGCGACCTTGCGCCAGAGGAAGGGGGAGAGCTCGTAGCCGACGAGACGGTCGAGCACGCGGCGCGCCTGTTGCGCGTCGACGAGGTTCACGTCCAGTTCGCGCGGCTTCTCGAGCGCCTCCCTGATCGCCTCCTCGGTGATTTCGTGGAACGTGATGCGTTTGATCTTTTCGTCATCGACCTTGAGGATTTCGCGAAGATGCCACGAGATGGCTTCCCCTTCGCGGTCTTCGTCCGACGCGAAGTACACGACGTCGGCCTTCGCCGCGGCCTTTTTGAGTTCGCTCACGGCCTTCTTGGCCTTGGTGGGGATCACGTACTTCGGGGCGAAGTCGTGATCGACGTCGACGCCGATGTCGTTCTTCGGGAGGTCGCGCACGTGACCGAAAGAAGAAAGGACCTCGTAGCCCTTCCCCAGGAATTTCGATATCGTTTTCGCCTTCGTAGGCGACTCGACGATGACGAGCGAGCGTTGCGTCTTCTTTTTCATAGATTCTTCAACAGCGTAGCCGTCGTTCCGACGGCCTGTCAATTTTTGATGCAGAGTCCGGCGCGCCGCGTGACGCGCCCGTCGATCTCGAGGAGGGCGATCGCCTCCGCGATTTCCCGCCCCGGACGTTTCGCGACGAGCGCGAGTTCGTCGATCGTCGCGGGGCCGGCGTCGAGGCGCGCGAGCAGGATGCCGGCGACGCCCTCGGCGCGTTTTTTCGGCGTCGGCGCGTCGAGGCCGAGCCGGACGATGAGGTCCTTGGCGTCGAGCAGCGGCGTCGCTCCCTGTCCGATGAGGCCGTTCGTGCCTTTCGACGCTTCCGAAAAGATGGGTCCGGGCACCGCGTAGACGTCGCGGCCGGCGTCGAGCGCGAGCTTCGCCGTGATGAGCGCGCCCGAGCGTTCCGCCGCCTCGATGACGACGACGGCCTGGGACAGCCCCGCGATGATGCGGTTACGTAGCGGGAAGCGGTGCTTTGCCGCAGGCGTTCCGGGCGGGAACTCGGAGACGAGCGCGCCGCCGGACGCGAGAATCTTCCTTGCCAGTCCGAAATTCGTCTTCGGACCCACGCACGCGTCATCGACGCCCGAGGCGAGCACCGCGACCGTCGTCCCGTTCGCGTCGAGCGCGGCGGCATGCGCGACGGCGTCGACCCCGAGCGCGAGGCCGCTCGCCACGCACGCCCCCGCGCGCGCCAGCGGTCCGGCGATCGAGACTGCCGCGGCTTCGCCGTATCGCGTGACCGCACGCGTGCCGATGACGGCGACCGTCGTCCCGCGCCGGAGCGCCTCGATGCTCCCTCTTATATAGAGCGTTTCCGGAGGATCGGAAATATGCCGGAGCAGGGGAGGATACCGGCCGTCCCCGAAGGGGATGGCGATGACGTCCGTCGTCGGCGATGGGGTCCGCTCAGTTCCCATGGGGCCGGACTATAGACGAGGCCGCGGGACGGTGTCAAATCAAAAACGGCCCGGAG
Source organism: uncultured Gammaproteobacteria bacterium (assembly GCA_964407925.1). Lineage (GTDB taxonomy): Bacteria > Patescibacteriota > Patescibacteriia > SG8-24 > SG8-24 > CAYOXM01. The sequence goes on along the minus strand of CAYOXM010000001.1, from coordinate 127,756 downwards.
GCCGTTTTCCCGCCGCTTAATTGTACCGGTTCATCGCCGCGTCGATGCCTTCGTTCAGCAGGACATCGAGCGCCTCGACCGTCTTGCCAATCGCCTGTCCGAGGAGCGTCTCCTCTTCCGCGGTGAATTTCCCGAGGACGTACTCTTCCGACGGTACGCCGGCGGCATGCTCGCCCTTGATGCCGATGCGAAAGCGGGGAACGTCCGCCGTGCCGAGCCGCGCGAGCACCGATTTCATGCCGTTGTGCCCGCCCGCCGAACCCTCGGGGCGGATGCGCAGGGAACCGACGGGGATGTCGAGCTCGTCGTAGACGATGATGACGTCCTTCGGATCGACATGCCAGAACCCCGCCGCCTCGGCGACCGACGTTCCGGATTCGTTCATGTACGTCTGCGGCAGGAGGAGCGCGACCTTGTCGCCGGCGATGCGGCCCTCGGCTATCTCCGCGTTGAACTTCCGCCTCCACCCGTCGAATTCCTCGATGTGCAGCGTATGGAACGCACGGACGGCGCGGAACCCCGCGTTATGCCGCGTGCGCTCGTACTCCTTGCCGGGATTGCCGAGGCCGACGATGAGCTTCATATCATTTTTCGTCCTTCCCCTTGCCGATTTCGCGCGCGAGCACGCGCACCGGCGTCCCCTCGAACTCGAACGTCTCGCGCATCCTGTTCTCGATGAAGCTCAGGAACCCCTTGTTCAGGGTGTCCTTGTCCTTCACGACGACCATGAACGTCGGCGGCTTCGTCGCGATCTGCGTCATGCCGTACACCTTCGGGCGCTTGCCGATCTTCCCGAACCGGTCGCCCCCCTCGGCGAACATCGAATGGTGCTGCTTCTTCAGTTTTGAGACGAACGCGTCGAGGTCCTCCTGACTGACGGTCCGGTCGCGGCGTTCCGCGAGTTCGGTCGCGTAGCCGAGCAGCCTGCCGACGCCGCGTCCCGATTTCGCCGAGATGAACGTGATCGGCGCCCACTTGTAGAAGGGGAGCTGGATGCGCACGTATTCGCGGTAGGCGTCGGTGTCGCCGAGTTCCTTGTCGGACGCGAGATCCCACTTGTTGACGACGACAAGCACCGCCGAGCTGTGGTCCTCGATGAAACCGGCGAGCTTCTTTTCCTGAAGGTCGATGCCCGCGACCGCGTCGATGCACAGGAACACGACGTCCGCGCGCTTCAGCTCCTCGAGGCTCATGTGCACGCCGATCTTTTCGATGCCGGGCGCCACCTTCGACTTTTTGCGGATGCCCACGGTGTCGATGACGAGCAGCCGCTTCGTCGCGCCGTCCTCGCGTTCGTGCGTGAGCAGCGTGTCCTGCGGTTCCTTCGTGGTGTGCGGGACCTCGCTCACGATGACGCGGTCCTCGCCGGCGAGCGCGTTGAGGAGCGACGACTTGCCGACGTTCGGCCGGCCGATGATGGCGATGCGCACGTCGGGGGCGGGAATCTCCTTCTCGTCGAGGTTGTCGGCCTTGAGCGCCGCATAAACCTCGTCGAGGAGGTCGCCGACGCCCGTGCCGTTCGCGGCCGAGAGCGCGTGCGGTTTGCCCATGCCGAGCTTCATCCAGTCCGGAGCTTCCGCGAGGCGCCGCGCGCCGGGGTTGTCCGCCTTGTTCGCGACGAGCATCACGCGCTTGCCGGCCTTGCGGAGGTGCGCGGCGAACGCGCGGTCCTGCGGCATCACGCCGTCGCGCACGTCGACGATCAGAAGGATGACGTCCGCCTTGGTCATGGCGAGGTCCGCCTGGCGCTTGAGGCTGGCGTCGGTCGCCGCCTTCGACGTCAGGTCGAGGCCGGCGGTATCGATGATCGTGAACGTCTTGCCGCGCCAATGGCAGTGCCCGAAATTGATGTCCTGGGTGGTGCCCGGAACGGGGGAGGTGATGGCCTTGCGCGTCTCAAGCAGCCGGTTGAACAGCGTGGATTTTCCCACGTTGGTCCGACCGACGAGGGCGATGACCGGCGTCGTTTTCATCCGTTCGTCCATAAGGTTTGGTTTCCGCCGGCTTAGAGCGCGGCTTCGTCCGCGATTTTTCCGATGATGACCAGGAAATCCACGTTGGCGTCCCCGGTCACCTTGAGCGACTTCGGCAGCGAGGCGGACGCTTCCGCGTCACCGACGGTCTTGCGCAGGCGCGCGAGCGCGAGCGGCTTCTTTCCCTTGGTGAGGTCGTAAATGACGGTCTTCGTGTAGGAGAACGCGTCGGCGTTGCCGATCTTCACGACTTCGAATCCCGCGCCGGCGATCGACGTCGCCGCGACGCGCGCCTGTCCGGACTTGCCGGTACCGTTCCTGATCTCGACGCGCGCCTTCTCTTCGACGGCCACGGCCTTCTTCTCTTCGGGTTTCGGCGGCGCCGGCGTTTCGGGCGTCGCTTCCGCGAAGACGTTCGCCGCGACGCTGCGCAGCCCGCCCCAATCGTCGTTTTTCGGCACGAGCACGTACGCGCCAGCGAAGGAGCTGTTGACGAGCGGGGAGCCGGGGGCGTCGTCGATGATGCGGTGCACGATCTCGAAGTTGCCGTCGCCCTGCGCCATCCTTGCGAGACGGAGGATTTCGCCGATCTGCAGGTTGGTCGTGATGTTCGCCTGGAGCGCGGCGAGCGTATTGGCCACCGTCGCGGGGTTGCGGTAGGTCTTCGCGGCAAGCATCTTCTCCTTCAGCGCGTTGATGACCTTCTGCTGCCGTTTCGCTCGGGCGAAATCCGAACCCTCGCCGTTGTTGCCGTGCCGCGACCTCGCGAACCGGAGCGCCGTGTCGCCATCCATGGTCTGCCAGCCCTCCTTGAAGGACACGGTCTGCACGCCGAAATTGTTCGTCGGATACGTGTAGTCGCTGAATTTCCTGTCCACGTGGATGTCGACGCCGTTCACGCCGTCGATCAGTTCGCGGAAGCCGTCGAAATCGACGCGGACGTAGTAGGGGATGTCGAGGCCGAGCAGCCCTTCCATCATCGCGCGCGCCTGCTCGCCGCCGCGGCCGCGCGTCTCGAGCTCGCCGAACGCGTTCACCGAATTGATCTTGCGCCAGCCGATCTTCGGTACCGGCACGAGCAGGTCGCGGGGAATGGACAGCAGCGCCACTTTCTTCTCGGACGGCCTGATGCTCGCGACCATGATCGTGTCCGTCAGGTTCGGACCTTCGTGCCCCTCGCCGCCCATGCCGAGCAGGAGCACGTTGATGCGGTCATCCTCCTCCCCGCGAAGTTTCCGGTCGGGGCTGCCGATGAGATGCCGCATCTGCCCGAGGATGGGGATGCCGTCGAGTTCGGAGAGGGCGAATGAGGCGGATTCGGACAATGTCAGGCGGCCAAAACCGAACGAAAGCACGAAAATAAGGCCGATGAGCACGGGTGATAAAAAAAACGCCACCGGCGAACGGCCGGTGCGGTCGGCAGTCGCGACGGTACGATCGCCTGACAGCAGATTGACCTTGGGGAGTCTCATGCTCGTCGTATGAAATTCTCCTTAAGCATACTCAAAATGAGGGAAAACGCAACCCAACTGGGGATTGTCGGCCGCCATCCTTTGCAATTTGACCCGAACGTGCTATTTTTGCTTTACTTCACGCGCCGCAACGCGGACGATTAGCTCAGCTGGTTAGAGCGCTGTCCTCACACGACAGAGGTCGGTGGTTCGATCCCACCATCGTCCACCACCCTCCGCTACCCTTTTAAAGCCAACTTTAAGAGGTGAGCGGAGGGTGACCCCCCGAAGCAGCGGCGAAGGGGGCGGCTATCGCACGGGAAGCTTCGGGTGGCTAGCCACGCTAAGCGGCCGTCGGCGCCTTCATTCAAGCAAAAAATCGCGCATCGACTATGCCAGAATTGCCGACGGAAACGGGTGGTTCGACCGACGAGGCGCAGGAGAAAAAACCGACGATTCTCGCGAAAGCGATGGAATTCGTGGGCGAGCTCCTGCACGTCGTGGTCATCTCGCTCGCCATCATCATCCCCGTTCGGTATTTTTTAATTCAGCCGTTTTACGTGAAGGGGGCTTCGATGGAGCCCAACTTTTACGACCACGAGTACCTCATCATCGACGAAATCAGCTATCGGTTCAACGAGCCGAAGCGCGGAGATATCGTGGTTTTTCGCTATCCGAACGATCCCCGTCAGTACTTCATCAAGCGGGTCATCGGTCTCCCCGGCGAGCGCGTAAAGGTGTCGGGCGGACAGGTCACGGTGTACAATGACGAGCATCCCGAAGGAACCGTGCTCGATGAAAACGCGTATCTCGGGACCATCTACACTCACGGCGACAAGGAAGAACGGCTTGATACCGGCGAATACTTCCTCCTCGGCGACAATCGTGCCGCGAGCCTCGATTCCCGAATCTTCGGTGCCGTTCCTCGTTCGTTCATCGTCGGTAAGGTTTGGTTCCGCGGATGGCCGCCGGAAAAGGTGAAGCTTTTTACGGCGCAATCCGAACTTGAGAAGTCCCAGTAAGCAAGAATATATGTCAACAAAGCCAAAAAAACAGGTTTCCGCCAAGGCTAAGCCGCCCGCGAAAAAGAAGATGTTTGCCCCGCGTCAGGCGGCGGCCCCTTCGGCTGAGGCGGCAGCGAAGCCTTCGGGAAGGACCATTTCCACGCCGCAGACGTTGCGCGGCATGCGCGACACTCTGCCGTCCGAGCAGAAGTACTGGCGCTATATATATAGGAAGGCCGAGGAGCTCACCAGCTCCTACGGATACGAACGCGTGGACACGCCCATCCTCGAAGAGACCTCGCTTTTCGTCCGCTCCGCCGGCAAACAGAGCGATGTCGTTGAAAAAGAACTTTTTTCGTTCATCGACAAGGGTAATGACAACGTCTCGCTTCGTCCCGAAGGCACCGCGCCGCTCGTCCGTGCCTACATCAACCACGGCATGATCAACCAGCCCCAGCCGGTGAAGATGTACTACTGGGGACCGATGTTCCGTTACGAGCGGCCGCAGCACGGCCGTTTCCGCCAGCATCACCAGTTCGGCGTGGAGGTGTTCGGCGATGCCAATCCGGTCCAGGATTCCGAAGTCATTCTGCTCGCGCACCTGTTCTACAAGGAGCTCGGCATCAAGACCACCATCCACATCAACAGCCTCGGTTGCGCCCAGTGCCGACCGGGATACTCGGCCGAACTCGTCGCGTACTACCGCAGCAAGCGCTCCCAGCTTTGCGAGGACTGCAAGCGCCGCCTCGCCAAGAATCCGCTCCGACTGCTCGACTGCAAGGAGCCCGGCTGCCAGCCCATCAAGGAATCCGCCCCGCATATCGTCGATTTCCTCGATGACGAGTGCAAGAATCACCTGATGCGCGTCCTTGAGTATTTGGACGATCTTCAGGTTCCCTACGTCCTTAATCCGCATCTCGTCCGCGGTTTCGACTACTACAACCGTACCGTGTTCGAGATGATGCTCGCCGAAGAGAACGAGATGGGCCAGGTCGCACTCGGCGGGGGAGGCCGCTACGACACTCTCGTCGAACAGATGGGCGGTCGTCCGACCCCCGCCTGCGGCTTCGGTATCGGTATCGAGCGCGTCATTCTCCAGCTTAAGGCTCAGCAGATTGAGCCCAAAGACGACCGCCGGCCGGACATCTTCCTCGCCCAGCTTGGCGATGCCGCCCGCCGAAAGGCGTTCGTGCTCTTCGAAGAATTGCGCAGTTCCGGCATCCCCGTGACCGCCAACTTCTCCAAGGGTTCGCTCAAGGGACAGCTTGAGATCGCCAACCGTCTCGGCGCAAAATACACCGTCATCCTCGGCCAGAAAGAGGTCATTGACGGCACCATCCTCATCCGCGACATGGAGTCCGGCATGCAGGAAATCGTCCTCTACGACAAGGCGGCGGTCGAAATGAAGAAGAAACTGGGCCGAGCCTGAGTCGGACTTGGTTTTGCCCACAACTTACGCTTATTTCGATTTGACGCGCCTTCCCGAGTCCGATAGTATGCGGGAAGGAGGGATTCAAACCCCTAAGTGCATCACTGCACGTTGAAAGAGAGGTGAAACCTTGTGGCTGAAGTTAAACGAAAAAAGGGAGAAAGTTTTGAGAGTCTGTTGCGCCGGTTCAGCAGGAAGGTCCAGGACAGCGGCAAATTGCTGCAGGCCAAAAAGATTCGCTACTTCGCTCGTCCGAAGAGCAAGAACGCCCAGCGCGACGCCGCGCTCAGGCGCGAATATCTGAAGGCGAAGCGCGAGTTCCTGATCAAGACGGGCCAAGCGACTGAGGAGGATTTCCGTCCGAAGCGCGGCCGTTCCCGCTCGTAAGCGAACCATCGATGACTACCCGTGAGCGAATCGACAATGATTTCGCCAAGGAGTTCAAGGCGCGAAACGCGTCCGCCGCTTCAACGCTGCGGATGCTTCGCGCTGCTCTGAAGAACGCGGACATCGAAAAAATGAAAACGCTCGAAGAAGACGAAGTCGTCGATCTCGTCGGGAGGGAAGTGAAGAAGCTCAGGGATGCGCTCGAAACCTTCAAAGCGGGCAACAGGGCCGACCTGGTCGCCCAGGCGGAGGCGGAAATCGCGACCATGAGCGCCTACCTCCCGGAACAGCTCGATGACGACGCCCTCCGCGCGATAGTGAAAGAAAAAATCGCGGCGGCGGGTACGGTCACGGCGAAGGATTTCGGAAGGCTGATGGCGGAAGTGATGAAGGACGCCAAGGGGCGGGCCGAGGGGGCGAAAGTCGGCCAAGTCCTCAAGGAAGCGATCGCCTCCGCAGCGCCGCAGTAAGTAAAAACCGAAGAACGGAGGTTCGTTCATCAAACACTTCTTCCATGCTAGGAGGGTGCGTGAACAGAAAGAGGGGAAAGGCCGTGCACATCGTGCTCGCGGCCTTTCTTTTGTTCGCCGTTTTCGCGCTTACGCCGAAAGCCGCGCATGCGGTCGACACCGGCCTTCAGTACCTGACGACGACGGGGCTCACGACGACGGACATCCGGACGTTCGTCAGCCGCATCATCCGGTACTTCCTCGGACTGCTCGGCTTCATCGCGGTGTGTCTCATGATGTACGCCGGGTACACCATCATGACCGCCGCGGGCAGCGCGGAGAAGGTCGAGAAGGGCAAGAAGATAATGATCAACGCGGTCATCGGCCTCGTCATCATCACGTCCGCGTACGCCATCGTCGCTTTCCTGTTCCGCGCCCTCACTGGCGAGGGATTGGGCGGCAGCGGCAGCGGTTCCGGCACGCAGCTCGGTTCGCTTTTCACCGGCAATCGCGGTACGGCGCTCGGCAACGGCATCATCGAGTATCATTATCCGGAACCGGGGCAGATTGACGTGCCCCGGAACACCAAGATCGCCATCACGTTCAAAAAGCCGCTCGTGCTTTCGAGCATCCTCAAGAATTACGACGACAAGGGGACGTACGACAAGGCCGATGACGAGATTTGCCCGTCAAAGCCGCCGTGCAGCGGCGGCACTCCGGTCACGGCGAACACGCCGCTCGAATTGAATACCGACAACGTCAAGATCATCCCCAACGAGTCGCTCGGTACGCCCGGCTCGGGAACCGCCGACGAGCAGTTCAACAACCGTTATCCCGATTCGGGCGCCGTCATCACGCCCGCGCCGAAGGCCGCGGTGACCGCCGTCGTGATGCCGTACAAGGGCGGGCAGATGCAGACGATTACCATCAAGCCGCTCACTTATCTGGGCAGCCCGGTGACGGACATCAATTACCGCGTTGCCATCCGGGGCGGAGAGAACGGCCTCAAGGTTTGGGCGGAAAAGGACGACGGCACGCCCGAGATTGAGGACGCGTTCCAGGGGTCCCTGTCCGTCGACGGCGGGTACTACTGGTCGTTCACGACCAACACGACGATCGACGTGACGCCGCCGAAGATCATCGCGGTCATTCCGACCACGACGCCGATTCCGGGAACTCCCGACGACAGCGTCTTGGACCGGAATCAGCTGCTCCAGATTTATTTCGACGAAGCGGTGGACCCGACGACCGCAAGCGGCATCATCGGCACGGGCGGGGGATTCAACAACATCGAGGTGAAGGCCGAATGCCTTCCGGGCGTCGTTGCGCCGAACTGCGTCTTCCCCGGCGGCACGGTCGACGGCACGCTCGTGCTCGGCAACCGCTACCGCACTGCGGAGTTCATGCCTGCCGCCCCCTGCGAGGGCATCACCGAGAATTCCTGCGGCGAAACGGTCTACTGCCTCCCGAAGAACGTGAAACTCACCGTCACCTCCAAAGCGGCGACCGTCGATCTCACGCCGCCGAAGGAGCCCGAACCGCCCGCCGCCGCGCTCGATAACGGCGTCGAGGATATGGTCGGCAATTCGCTCGACGGCAACGGCAACGGCACGACCGAAGGTCCGCAAATCGAGCCGCAGGGCGCGCAGCCCGGAGGAAAGGTCCAGCTGTACTATGTGAACGATCCGCCGGCGGACCTCTCGACGGTCAGCGACTCCTCATTCTGGGTGTATAACGTCGGATCAAACGTCGACCTGACCGTTCCTCAAGTGAAATCGATCGATCCGCCGGCGTTCGCGCCACCGCCCTCGAACGAAGCATGGCCGACGGGTCCGTCGAAGATACCGACGACGCTGCCCATCTCGGCGACGTGGAGCAAGGTCATGAGCGTCGGTTCCATGCGTACGGGAGCTTACGGCGAACTGCCGCCGCCCGGTGCCTACAAGGATCCGTACTCCACCGTCGTGCTCCGTTCCTATGAGTGCGAGAAGACGGATCGGGAGACGCCGTGTCAGCCCGGCGTGAAATGCCCCTGCAACCGGCTCGAGCCCGCGGGTTTCTACATCGGAGGACAGGATTCCGACAGCCTCGCCCCGGGTTCCATGCTCGTCCCGAACCCCTCCGGCACAGGATACGTGACGCGCATGTCGATCCTGCATCCCGCATACCCCTTCTTCACCGCTGACGATCTCGGGTATACTGAAGATGACGTGGCTGCGGCTCCCGAGAACGTGCCTGCGTACCTTCCGATATTGCGCGCGAAATTGAAGGACACGAAGCAGAATTGCTTCTACCCCAGCCGTTTCCAGGACTGCTCCGCCGCCGCCGGACCGAACCCGAATTCCTGTTGCAATAAGTACGGCGAGGATGACGGGCAGTTCCTCGGAAAGTGCACGCCCGTATCGCCGTAATTACCGACCATGCCCATCCTCGCCACACTCTTCTCCAGAATGAAGAAAGCGGCCGCTGCCGCTTTCTTGAGCGTTCTCGTCGCCTTGCCGGCGATGGCGCAGGGCACGGGCGGTCCCGACCTCGGGCTCGGCTATGCCACGGCGATCGGCCTCACGACCACCGACATCCGGACGACGATTTCCCGCATCATCAGCTACTTCCTCGGATTCCTCGGCATCATCGCCGTCGGCATCATGCTGTACGCGGGATTCCTGTGGATGACCGCGGGCGGCAACGAGGAAAAAATCAGCACCGCGAAGAAGTGGATGATCAACGGGACGATCGGCCTCGTCATCATCATGTCCGCATTCGCCATCACGCAGTTCGTCTTCCGCGCGATCACCGGCGATGACGGTCTCGGCGGCAGCGGCAGCGGTAACTGTCCTCCCGGTCAGGTATGCAGCGGCGGTTTCGGGGGAGGAGGGTTCGGCGGATTCAAGATCGGCGGCATCACGCCGTTCGGTCCCGGTCCGAGCTCCGCCGGCTGGCCGAAGAACTACGGCATCACCATAACGTTCAACACCGCGGTTTCCGGCGTCAGCATCACGCCGACGAATGTCGAGGTGAAGAAATGCAACGCGCGTCTCGATGGCGGCGGCGCTGCGCAGCCGTTCGCGTCAGCCTCCTGCACCACGACGGTCGCGGGCACGCTCACCGTCCAGTCGAACAAGGTGCTCTTCAAGCCGAGTGGGACGCCGGGCGACAACCCGACCGATTTCGAGGGTGATTTCTGGTACGTCGTTCGCGCGAAAGGCGGCGCCATCACCGACGTGAACGGGAGGACCCTGCTCTGCCCCTTCCTGCCGCCGGGCCCCCCGGGCGACATCTCTTCGCCGCAGGCCCAGGCCGATCTCTGCGATCGTGCGATCGCGTTCAACTCGCTCCGTGACGTCGCACCGCCGACAGTCAGCGTGGATTCGCCCACGTCGTCGCCGGCATATTGCGGCGTGAATCCCGCCTCCGTCCATGCCGTTGCCGACGACGACTTCCTCGTCGGCGTCGTCGACTTCCTCGTCGACGGCGGCACGGACAAGCTGCTCGATGCCGAGCTTAATCCGTCGCCGGGCAGCATCGCCAACGCCAATTTGGACAAGCCGTTCATCGTCGACAGCTCGCTGCTGAGCGTCGATATCGCCACCATGACCCCCGGAAGCCACACGATTTCCGCGGTGGCGCAGGACGGCGTTCCCCAATCGAGCACTACGGCGCAGGCGACCTTCACCGTAACCCCCCCGCACTGCTGCAACGCTGTTAAGGACGACGCGGAAGGGGAGACGGGCGTCGACTGCGGTGGCGCGTGCGGGTCATGCAACGGCTCGAGCTGCTCATCGAACAGCGACTGCTCTTCGGGATATTGCAACCCCCTGACGAAGAAATGCGAAGAAAGGCCGGTCATCGACGATTTCAACCCGAAGGCTGCCGGTCCCGGTTCGCTCATCACGATCAAGGGCCGTTTCCTCGGGGACAACCCCGGTTCTGTCACGTTCCTCGGCGGACCCGATCCTTCCGACGACGTCGTCGCGGCGGCGTGCGCGCCCGGCGCATGGAAGAACGACGAGGTCGTCGTCGCCGTTCCCGCGAACGCCGTCACCGGCCCGTTGAAACTTACTACCGCCGGCGGTCCTTCAGACCAGACCGACGACGATTTTGGCGCGAAACCCGGCAACAACGGGACGTTCACGGTGAACGCCACCGTTCTTCCGGGCATTTGTTACGTGGAACCCGATCAGGGAACGCCAGGCAACGATTTCCTCATCCACGGGTCGGGTTTTGGCGACGTGATCGGCTCTAGTACGGTCGCTCTCGGTTCCTATGCCGCGACCGTGGCGTCGGGCGGATGGACGGCAGCGTCGGTGAAGGCAATCGTGCCTCCCGTGCCGGAGAAGACCTACCCGGTGAAAGTCGTCGTTAACGGCACGGATTCGAACACGGTCAACTTCCTCGTAGCGCCGCCCTCTGCCGCAGGACTCCCGAAGATTCTCGAGGTCGTTCCCGATCACGGTCCGGTCGGTTCCTACGTCACCGTCATCGGTACCGGTTTCGGCGGTTTCAAGGGGACGGTACGGTTCAAAAATACGGGCGGCGCGCTGCATTGCGTCGGCGGTACGAAGAACGGCACCGCCTGCACCAAGGATGCCGACTGCCCGCAGGGTTCGTGCTCCGGCGATATCGGCCTCGGAGACGATCCGATTTGCGCCAACAATTGGAAGGACAACTACGTCATCGTGAAGGTCCCGAGCGAGTATCAGGGCGGCTTGCCGCTCAACTTCGGCGCGCTCCCTGGCGTCTCGCATAAGGTGCAGATCGTCACCGCTCCGCCGGCAAAATACAGCAACGACGACATCCTTTTCCGGGTGACGAACGAGCCGTTGCGTCCGGGACTTTGCGCCATCGAGCCGGACAACGGTCGTCCGGGTAAGGCCGTGTCCATCACCGGCGAAGGCTTCGGTTCGTCGGGAAACGCCGGTCCGGGTTCGGCTCCGCGGTATAGCGTCGAATTTTTCAAGAGCAACGTCACCAAGTGCATCAATACCAAGGCGGCCTGCAGCGCCGCGATCGGCGACCAGTGTGCCCCCGCCTCCGATGGCGTGTGCGCGCCCACGACCGTCACGACGGGCGATGGCGCATACAGCACGTGGTCGGACGCGAAGATCGACACGATCGTCGCCGGCGATTTCCCGAACAAGTCCACGTGGCCCGCATCGGGTCCGGTGTACGTCGTCGCCAACAACCAGCTGAGTTCGAATGCCGTGCCGTTCACGGTGGGGGACTGCAACGATGCCGGCGCGTCTTGCCCCAACGGTACCGAATGCTGCGCGAACGGCTCTTGTCAGGGCGGTCCGAATTTCTGCGCCCCTCCGGTCAGGAACAGCGCCTACGGCTGGCTTTTCAGCACGAGCATCCTGCCGTCGCTCCCGGTCGTCGTGGAAAATGCGATTTGCAAACTTGATCCCGCCCCCGCCGTCCTGCAGAGTCCTTCGCCGTACAAGGAGTCGACCGATGCCTGCAAGAATGCCGAAATCCGCATTCAGTTCAGCACGGAACTGCAGACCGATCTCGGTTCGCTCTCCGCTTCGGTCGAGGTCCGCGAGTGCGGTAACGACGCCGCCCCCGGCTCTTGCGACGTCCTCGTGAGCCCGCTGATTTTCTCGAAGACCGACTGCAGCGACGGGCCGACGAACGAGTCTTGCAAAGTCATCACGTTCACGCCGCCGTTCAATTACAACGGCGCAGGTCCGACGTCGACCTTCCTCAAGGACGGCATGTGGTATCAGGTACGCCTGGTTTCGAATCCCGGCAGCAACCTCGGATTCAGGGAGCCCGGCCCCGGTGGCCGCTTCCTCGACGGCGACCTCGACCGCAAACCGGGCGGCGATTACGTTTACAAGTTCCGCGTACAGACGAGCGGTCAGCCGTGCGCGCTCTCAAAGGTGTTCGTCGATCCGCCGAAGGACACGATCGACCAGGACGAGTTCGGCGTCGGATATGCCGCGAGGCCGACCGGCGTGAACTGCAATAGCCTGCAGTGCACCCCCGGCGTGTACTCGATCGTTTGGTACGCGAACAACGTGTACCTCGCCCTCCTGCCTCCTCCGTACAGCCCGCCCGAAAGCGAGTGCGTGCAGAAGGTCAAGGCGAAAATCGAAACGCCGTCGACGCCGCTTGAGGCGACCATGTCCGCCATCGGGACGCCGATCACGAAGAAGGGGGAGTCGGACATCACCGTGAAGTTCGCCGAGCCGCGCATCATCGAAATGACGCCGGTCGCGGGATGCACGGAGGCGTGCATCAACGCCGCAATCGAGGCCAAGTTCAACGTTCCGATGAACGAGAACAGCCTGACCGCGGCGGGCAACATCGAGCTTCTCCGCTGCCGCAACGCTTCTTGCACGCCGCCCTTCCTCGATCTCGGGGGGCAGGTCTGGACGGCCGAAGTCATGCCGCCCGACGAGACCATTCTCGGGACGCCGGACATCAAGCTGTTCAAGCACTTCACGCTCAAGGAGCAGACGGGCAAGAACCTTCTCCCGAGCACGTTCTACCTCGTCCGCGTGAAGAGCGATAATCCCGCCACGCCGTCCGTCCTCGAGGGCGTCTACAGCCGCAGCAGCGTCCCGCTCGGCGGCCTCAATGACGGCCTGTACTACAGCTGGAAATTCCGCACCAAGGACGATCCGACGGCATGTCTCGCGAGCCGTGCCGAAGTGAAGCCGTCGGTTTCGACCCTTTTCTATGTCGGTGAGCGCAAGGACCTCACGGTGAGTCCCTTCGGCTCTCCGGACGAATGCAGCAAGAACGGTCAGCTGCTCGATGCGGACGATTACGATTGGCAGTGGACGTTCGATAATCCGAACCACGTGCTCGGCGGCTTTATCGATGGCAACCCCGTGACGCCTGTTTCGCCGTCTCCCGTAGCGACGCTCGTCAACACCAACCCCGTGCCGAAGCAGCAGTGCACCGCGCAATGCCTCCTTCGCGGTTCGCAAAACGTGATTCCGCAATGCGGCAACGGCGTTCTCGACGCGCAGTACGAAGAGTGTGACATCGCGATCACGCCCGCCGTCTGCAGCGCCAAGTGCCTCCTCGTCGGCACCATCGCCCCCACGTGCGGCAACAAGACCGTGAACGCCGGCGAATCGTGCGACATGGTGCAGCGGTGCGACGGCGGCACGAAGGACGAGAAGTCGTGCACGACGAACGGCGACTGCCCCGGCGGCACGTGCGCCGACACTTTCGCCCCAGGCTGCAAGAAGCCCGGAGACCATGTCGACGGGTATGCCGATGACATCGGTTGCATCTTCACCGGCACGTCATCGGCGAAGGGTTCGGTCTGCGGCGACGGCTTCGTGAGCGACGGCGAGTCATGCGACGACGGCAACACCTCCGACGGCGACGGTTGCAACAAGGAGTGCGTGAGGGAGGGCACGCTCCCGTCGTGCAAGGGCGCGACTCCCGGTCAGGCCTGCCTGAATTTCTGCGGCAACGGCAAGGATGAACCCGGCGAAGACGCCTACTGCGAGCTCGGTCCGAACGGCATCGCCGATCCCGGCGAGACGCCCACGGCGAACGGATGCGATGCCGCGACATGTCTCCGCAAGGGGACGAAGGCCTGCGGTGCGGGCATCGCCGCGCCATGCTGCGGTAACGGCATCGCCGAACTCGGCGAAGACGCCGCCTGCGAGACTGATCCCGCCGCCTCAGAATTCTGCTCAACGAGCTGCCTGCTCAAGGGGTCGTCCGCTTTCTATACCGATGCCTCGTTCTGCGGCGATAACGGCTTCCCGCCGCCCGCAGGCAAGGGCGAACAGGCGCTTTGCGAGCAGCCGCCGGACGCGAAAATCGACTCGTATCAGGTCACGGTCGCGCAGCCGCAGGTCGGTTTCGACGCGAAGACCGCCGCCGGCAGCACCTCCCAAGTCCGTGCAACGACTACGGGCATCGCGACCGATGATGCGGGCATCGCGAAGGTCGCGCTTTCCTGCACTTGCAAGACCAAACCCGAGAATCAGCAGGACGCCTTCTGCGAAACGTATGGCGCGAGCTTGGCCTGTGCCACGAACGGGTGCTGCGCGCCGCGGCCGAAGATCACGGCCGTCAAACCGCCGTGGCCGCCCGACATCTGCCGGAATGCCGCCTACACCGTGAGCTTCGACCAGCTCATGGACGCCGGCTCGATCGCGCAGAACGTCCTTCTCGGAACCGACTTCTCGGCCGATCCCAATGCGACCTGCCCGGCAGGGACCGTGAAGGTGCTTGCCGACAACGTCGTCGCCCCCTCGTCCGCCCCCGGATCGTTCATCCAGCGCGTCATTCGCGGTACCATCGACTTCTTCCGAGGCCTCTTCTTCCGCGACATCAGCGCCGCCGGTCCGCCGGTGACCAACACGTACTGCAGCGTGCCGATCACGGTCGATTCCATCGAGTCGTCCGGCGTGACCGAGACGACCATCGCGCCGACCGCTGCCCTTCCCGCGAACACGTGGGTCCGCCTCTTGGTCAAGAAGGACGTCAAGAACGTCCAAGGCGTCTCGCTGCTCTCCGCAACCGACGTGTCCAAGGGCGTCGTGACGTATTTCCGCACCAAGCAGGACATCTGCACGATCGACCACGTCGAGGTCATCCCGTCTTCGATCCTGCTGTGGACCACCAATCCGCCGGACGACCATCAGGGCGTCGTCGCCCACGCCAAGGCGTCCAGCGGCGAGCAGATCGCCTCGATGCCGCCCTATGAGTGGGATTGGCAATGGACCCCGCAGCCGGCGTCGACCAAGGAGACGGCTTCCGTCGTCATCGTGAATCCCGATATCGTCGGCGCGAAGCAGCAGGCCACGGCCGACGTCCGCGTCCGCGGCAGCGTCAAGACCGATCTTCCCGTCGGCTACGTCGCCCACAACGGCGAAGCGGTCGTCGAGGCTACGGCACACGTGAAGCCGAAGCTGTGCGACGGCGGAACGAAGGCCGGAAAAGTCTGCGCCGTCGACGGCGATTGCGCCGGCGCGAGCTGCAAGGACGCCGACGAGCAGGTATTCTCGGGCACCTCGGACGTGACCGTCTTCCTCTGCGACAACCCGTGGCCCGCACGCCGTCTCTGTCCGGCGAACGGCTCGCTGTCCGGCGGCGTATTGCCGTGGGACCCGTCGCCTGCGAAGAGCGACTGCGTGGCAAATTCCACCATCTGGTATCCCTTCTACGATCCCGAAACCAGGGTGAAGTTCTACTATTGCCGCGATGGCGCGAAACAGGCCGGCGACGCGCTGCCCGCCTCGCTGCCCGACTTCAACGAGAAGCCGGTCATCATCAACCCCGGCAAGGACATCATCAAGGAGTACCTCTTCACCTACGCCACCAAAGATCCGAAATGGGCGAAAGACGCCGTCGGCCTCCGCCTGACGACGAACTTGAAGCACGTCGACATCATGGATTGGTATCGATCGCGCGGTTTCGGCGGCAATCCGGTCCGCTCGACTTCCGACGGGTACGAGGCCCTCAAGGACGGCCGTACCACGTACGTGAGCGCTGGTTCCAAGGTGAGCAGCAAGCTCTTCACCAACGTGGCGATCATGTCCTACACGGACGGCGCCTCGGCGGAAACGACGAATATCTTCAATCAGATCATTCAGAACGTCGACTTCAACTATCAGGAAGAACTGAAGGATCAGCTGGTGTGCCGGCGGAGCGACGACGTGACCGTCCGCTGCATTACCGACGACGACTGCAAGGTGAACATCGCCGGAGTGCTCGTCCCCGGTTATGGCGAAAACAAGTGCGATTTGGAGTCCGGCCAATGCAAGGACGGCGCCGGAGTCGCGGTTCCGAACGCCGGCATGAGCGTCGGTTGCAACGATGACCTCACGTGCAAGAAGGACAAGTCCGGCGAATTCATGCTGAAAGGCGACGGTTCGCTCGCCCGAGGCGGCTTCTATTGCGACGCGCCGAAGTCGAAGCTCGTACGCGACGTCCTCCGCTGGGCGCAAATCGACGGTTATCGCCGCGCGCTCGTCATGAAGAAGCAGGAGACGGGGGCGTACCCGCGGCTCGACGCCGGTTCGTACATCGTAACGATGTCGAACAGCACGTGGCCGTCCTGGAACGGCCAGTTGAGGAGCGCCGCCGGCTTCGGCGGACCGGTCGATCCGTTGAACGATCACGGCTTCTGCAAGGCGACCGACCGCGACGGTACGACGTGCTGGTCCGACGCCAAGCGTTCGTACCTCTGCCCGTCCGGATCGCACGTGTACGAGTACCAGTACTTCCAGGACACGGCCGGCCCGAACTTCCGGCTGCGCAACGATTTCGAGTATTACGCCAACGCCGTGTCGTGGTCTGGCGGCACGTGCCCCGAACGGAGCGTCGGGACGTGCGCGGCCGATCCTGAATGCGTCGTGGACAGCGCCGTCTGCACCTACAAGGACGGCAGGGTGTTCATCGGCCGCGTCAACCCGGTGTCGCCGCAATGCAAGGGGACCGAGGTGGGCAAGAACGGCGTATGCGGCGACGGCCAAGTCGATCCCGCGACGGAAGAGTGCGAACCGGGACAGGCTCAGGCGATCAAGTGCACGACGGCCGGCGGCCGCGCGGGCATGCAGACGCAGAAATGCACCGGGAGCTGCAAGTGGGAACTGCCCGCCTCAGGCGTCTGCGAGGGCGGTTCGTGCGGCGACGGCGTGATCCAATCGCCGCCCGAAACGTGCGACGACGGGCCGCTGAACGGCAAGTACGGGTATTGCGGCGCGAGCTGCACCGGCAAGGGATTCTTCTGCGGCGACGGCCAGAAACAGCCGAGCGAGGCTTGCGACTGCAAGGATCTGAACGGTCAGTACTACTTCGACGCCGTACCCGCATGGTCGCCGAAGAACGGCATCGACGGCTTCGCCGCCTGCGGCACGACCAAGGCGGGCGTCGGTACTTCGTCGTGCACGTGGGATTGTACGGCTGCCGGTCCTCGCTGCGGCGACGGTCAGGTGAGCGGCGCGGAGGTTTGTGACGGCGGATTCCAGGAAGCCAAGGGTTTCTGCGACAATCCCGCGCAGACGGGCTGCGAAAAGGACATCGATTGCGGCGTCGGCGTGAAGTGCATGGGATTCTGTCCCGAGGCGCAGCAGAAGAACCGGCGCGAGTGCCGTCCGAACGACCCGACCACGACTGCGGACAATACGGGTTCGAACAAGGCCTGTACGTGGACGAATTGGAAGTGCACCGTTCCCGGTTCCTGCGGCAACGGCGTCAAAGAGGGTGCCGAGGAGTGCGATGACGGCAACGATAACAACAAGGACGGCTGCATCATCGATCCGGCCAAAGGCATCATGTGCAAGCTTGCCAAGTGCGGCGACGGGTTCGTGTATGCCGGCGCGGCCGAGGAGTGCGACGAGGGCAAGAACAACAACAAGGTCTGCACCCCCGCCTACGGCCTGACGTGCACGTACTGCACGAGCGCCTGCAAGACCGCGGTCAAATCTGGCGGTTACTGCGGCGACAACATCGTCCAGAGCAGCCTGACGAACCCTTCGGGCCCCGAGGACTGCGATGGCGGTCTCGGCCTGTCCGGCGAATACATCTGCGTGAGCAACAAGCCCGAGCACAGGTCTTACGGCAAGCGGACCGGCGACGCCGTCTGCGACGCCAAGACCTGCCTGCGGACGTGCGCAGCCGAGGATTCGCAGGTTTGTCCGCAATACAACTCCGACTACAACAATTGGGAAAACGATTCCTGCCAAGCGGGTGCGAAGCCGTGGTGCGGGCAATTGACCCCGAAGACGCTCAAGGACGTTTGCGACCCCGACGACGACAACGACGGCGTGCCGGTCCCGCCGGACTGCGACGACAAGAACTACAATACGCACGGCGCGTACGTGCAGGGATACACCGACGAAAATGGCGCGCCGCAATCGGTAAGCGTCGCGGCGGCGGTCGAGTCATGCGACGGAAAGGATAACGATTGCGACGGCCTCTATGACGAAGGCATCGCCGTCTCGGGCAAGATCATCGATCCGCAGACCGGCGGCGGCCTCGCGAACGCGAAAGTGCAGATCATATGCGGCGCCACGGTCGTGGCCGAGGCCGGCGTTGCGGGAGACGGCTCCTACTCGTTCAGCGGCGACATCGACAAGACACCATGCAACGGCGTGACGCCGATGGCAAAGGTGGTCAAGGACGGTGGTGCGACCCCGCTCTGCAACGACACGTCGCCCGTACCCTTGAACAATGCGTATGGCACGAACTGCATTCAGGGCACGAAGGACTTCGCTGACACGACGATCAAGCCTGCGGCGAACCAGGTTCGTACGACGATAAAATGGAGCGCCGGCCGCGACTTGGACTTCCACATGGTGACATCGGAGGGCGGCGATGCCGCGAAGACCAAACACCTGTATTACAGCGCAGGCGGCGGAAACATGCCGTACTGGAAGGCGAAGATCACGGACGGTCCGTATTCCTACGTGCTCGACGTCGACGACACCGGTTCGAGCAGCGGGTACTTCAACCCCGGCGGCATCGAAACCATGACGATCGACCGTAAGCCGGGCGTACGTTACGACTACTACGTGTATGACTACACGAGCGGAGGCAGCGGGTTCCCCGATTACGGCCTGTCGGCGAAGAGCTGGCACGACGATTGCTCGGTGCTGTACTACCCGATCGGCGGCAGCGGCGTGAACAATACGCCGGCTGCGGGCAAGCGATACATCGCCTACTGGTCAGTTCCGGACGTCTCCGGGCCGACGTATTGCAACGGGAATCCCAGCAAGTACACGTACTGCGTTTACCCCGGTGCACCCTTATCGCCGAATACGCCCGCGTATTGCAGCAGCATCGATCCGGGGCCGGGAAACGCGTGTAAACCTTGATCAATGGGTATGGACGGGTACGAAGAAGAATCCGGCGGCAATAAACGGTTGTTCATCGGCATCGGTATCGGTGCGGTCGTTCTGGTCGTCGTCATCGTAACGGTCGTCATCATCATTCGGCGGCGCGCCGATGACGGCGCGGTGGCTGACGGCGGTACGCCGAGCGCCCCCGTTTCCGCTCCGGCATCGCCGCCTGGACCGCCGCTGCCTCCGTTGCCGCCGCCGTCTGACTACTCCGCGACGACCATCGGCGGCGATACTCCTGGCGCACAGGCAACGCCTGCATCGTCTTCGAACGGCCTGACGGCAGGCATGGTCCGTGACCTGACGGACGATGAAAAGAAGCAGCATGGCTATCCCTTGTCCTGGACCGTACAGATTCGCGCCAGGCAAAGGGAGGGGAGCAGCGAGCTCTTCGCCGAGTACGTCATCATCAGCAAGGGCGATCAGCCGGCAGATCAGGACGAGGACGGTTTGTCCGATGAAAAGGAGCAGGAACTCGGGACCGATCCGGCAAGGATCGATACGGACGGTGATCGTCTCAGTGACCGAGACGAGGTCGAGGACCTGAAAACCGACCCCCTCCGCGTCGATTCCGACGGCGATCGTGTCAATGACGGCGACGAAGTCGAGCAGAAACGCGATCCGTTGGCCGCGGGAACGTGATGGACGCGGACGAAGGGGCCGGGCGGCAACGCCTGGCCTTTTCCCTTCCTGAGCGATAGGCGCGCGGGTCAAAACGTGCTATACTGAATAAAGTCAATACCGACCGCTTCCCCCTTATGTTCGACGACAAAAAGGAGCCGGTGGATATCTTTGCAGACGTGGATAAGGACACGCCCAAAACGCGCGTCATTACTCCTCCCGTGCAGCCGGTGACCCGCAGCGGTCCGTCCAAACTCCTCTTGCTGATCATCATCGTTTTCATCCTCGGCCTCGGCGGCGGCGGATACTTCCTTTTCGCCCGTGGCGGCAAGAAAGAAGCGCCTGCCGTCGTTCCCGATACCAACGACGCCGCAGCGCCCGCACCGGCTCCTGCCCCCGCACCGCAGCCGTCGGCTCAGCCTGCCCCCGCTCCTGCGCCGACGCCCGAACCGCCAGTCGCACCTCCTGCGCCCGCACCGCAGCCCACTGAGCCCGTTCAGCCCCCCGAGCCCGTCGCTCAGCCGATCGATAACGACGGTGACGGCCTGACGGACAGCGAGGAAGCGACGCTCGGAACCAATCCTCAGGCGAACGATACCGACGCCGACGGGTTGTCGGACCGCGACGAGGTGCGCATTTACGCGACCGACCCGAAGAATCCCGACACCGACGGCGACTCCTTCCTCGACGGGGCCGAAGTCAAAGGGGGATACAATCCCAAGGGTCCGGGCAAACTCTTCGGCGTCCCCGGTCAGCCGTAGGCGGCGCTTGAATCACCCGCAGCGAAAACGTTATGGCGACTCCGCCGAACGAACTCGAAAAACCAGCCGGTACGCAGCAGCCGTCGGCAGACGAGCCGGTGATTCACGTCATACCGGATAAGTTTTACGGTGCCGCGCTCAAGAAGCGGGTTCGGGAGATGCCCATTCAGACGGGCGTCACTCCTGCAGGCCCGCCGCCGGCCCCCGGCGCGGTTCCGCCCGGCCAGCAGAAAAAGAAGAAGCCGGTCCTCCTCATCGTCATCATCGCGCTCGTCCTTCTCGGAGGCGGCGGCGCGGCGGCGTTTTTCCTCGTACCGAAAAAGAAACCCGTCGTGGTCGCGGTCAACACCGCGCCTCCCGCGCCCGTCTGCGGCGACAACAAGTGCGAGGCGCCGCAGGAAACGGCGACGAGCTGCGCATCCGACTGCGGCCCGCCGCCGCCCGTCTGCGGCGATGACCGGTGCGAGAGCCCGAAGGAGACCCCGCAGAACTGTTCTGCCGACTGCGGCCCGCCGCCGCCCGTCTGCGGCGACAACAAGTGCGAGGCGCCGACCGAAACGATCGAATCATGCGTTGCTGATTGCAAGCCGCCGGAACCGACGCCGGGACTCGATTCCGACAGCGACGGCCTGACCGACCAGGAGGAACAGCAGGTGTTCGGGACGAAGATCGACGATCCCAATACCGACAAGGACGTGTACGTCGATCTCAACGAGGCGTTGAACCTCTACGATCCCGCGACACCCGCGCCGTCCGCGCTCAAGGACAATCCGAAGATCGCCACCTACACGAACGCGACGCAGAAGTACGCCGTCCTCCAGCCCGCGTCGTGGAACGTGCGCGAAGGCGACGCCGAGAAGAAGGAAATCTACTTCGAGGCGCCGACTGGCGAATCCATCCAGGTGCTCATGGAAGAGAAGGCTCCGGGGCAGAGCCTCATGGACTGGTTCCTTGCTTCGGCCCCAGGCGTCACGAGCTCGCAGGTCGAGCCGTACCCGACGCGGCAGGGATACGAGGCTATCCTGAGTCCTGACCGGTTTACGGCGTACGTCTCGCTCGGTGGCGACAAGGTGGCCGTCGTCACGTATAACCTCGGCAAACAGCTCCAAATACAGTATAAAGTCACGTTCCAGATGATGATCATGAGCCTCAAGGCAAACTGATCGTTGACGGAAACACGCAATGGAGGCTGTTCCAATGTGGACAGCCTCCTTTGTTTTCAAACCGTCATCCCTGGGCTATGATGAACCATATGGTGTCCATCACGTTCGAAGGGCGGCTCCCTGCCGGCGTCGGCAAGGCCGAGCTTGGACGGCTTGCCACGCTCGCATATGCGCGGGGCGGAGGGAGGGGAGGGGCATCCATGTCGCTTTCGGTCGTTGGCGATGCCAAGATGCGTTCCCTGAACCGCCAGTGGCGCGGAAAAGACCGCACGACGGACGTGCTTTCCTTCGGCCTGAAGGAGCGGCGCGGGTTCGTCCTGCCCGACAAGGAAAAGGCCGCAAACGACATCGGGGACCTCTTCGTGAGCCTGCCCCAAGTCCGCCGCCAGGCGAAGCGCATCGGCCGGACCGTACGGGAGGAATTCGCCCTCATGGTCGTCCACGGGGTCCTGCACCTCCTCGGGCACGATCACGAGACCTTACGTCAGGAAAGGGCGATGTTCGCGCTCCAGCACGACATTCTCATCCGCGCCGGCATCCTCTAGCGCTCAACCCTATGAACGAGCTCGCTCGTCTCGGAAAAAGCTTTCGGTACGCGGCCAAGGGCATCGTCACGGTCGCCCGTGAGGAGCCTAATTTCCGCATCCAACTTGGCCTCGCCGCGGCGGTCGTCGCGCTGATGTTCCTCCTCGGCCTGCGGACCCCGGAAAAGGCCTTGCTTACGCTTGCGATTGTGCTTGTTCTCGTGCTAGAATTGGTCAACAGCATCTTCGAGCGGATGGTCGACATCCTCAAGCCGCGCATCCACCATTACGTCGAGGACATCAAGGACATCATGGCCGGTACGGTGCTCGTGGCTTCGGTCGGCGCGTTCCTGATCGGCGTCTTGATTTTTTGGCCGTACGTCGTCAAACTGTTCGAAGCATAGTAACCGCCCAGCATAGGTATGGCCCGCATGGCTGAAGACATGTTGTTCGCCGGCATCGACATCGGTTCCACCGCGGTCCGAATCGCGGTCGGTCAGAAGCTCCCGGTGGGCGACAAGGAGCAGGTGCATATCATCGGCGCCGCGGAGGTCCCCTCGGAAGGGATTCATCGCGGGGCGATCAACTCCATCGAGGATGCGGTATCCTCGGTGTCTTCGTGCATCGAAAAAGTCGAGCGGATGACCGGCGCGCCTGTCGGGAGCGCCTGGGTCGCCATTTCCGGATCGAACGTCGGCATGCTCGAGAGCAAAGGCGTCGTCGCCGTATCACGCGCCGACGGCGAAATCCGCGAAGATGACGTCGAAAGGGCGGTCGACGCGGCGCAGACGGTCGCGACCCCGGTCAATTTCGAGATCGTTCACGTGATTCCCAAGTCCTTCATCGTCGACGGCCAGCCGGGCATCAAGGATCCGGTCGGCATGAACGGCATCCGCCTCGAAGTCGACGCGCAGATCGTGCAAGGCCAGTCGGCGCACATCAAGAATCTCACCAAGTGCGTCTACCGCACGGGCGTCAACATCGAACGGCTCGTCGTCGGCGTGCTCGCCGCGGCCGAAGTGGTCGCGACAGACCGCCAGAAGGAGCTCGGCGTCGCCGTCGTGAACGTGGGCGGCGCGACGACCAACGTCGTCGTGTTCGAGCAGGGCGACATCCTGCACATGGCCGCGCTTCCCGTCGGTTCGGAACACGTCACCTCCGACGTCGCCATCGGGCTGCGTACCTCGATCGACGTCGCCGAGCGCGTGAAGCTCCAGTACGCGAACGCGGTCGCGAAAGACGTCGACCGTGCCGAGGAGGTCAACCTGCGCGAGCTCGGCGCCGATCAGGACGAACTCGTCTCGCGACGTTTCGTGTCGCAGATCGTGCAGGCGCGGCTCGAGGAGATTCTCGAGAAGGTCGACAAGGAATTGAAGAAAGTCGGTCGCAACGGACTCCTGCCCGCGGGCATCGTGCTCACCGGCGGCGGCTCGAAGATCCCCGGCCTCGTGGAGCTCGCGAAGCAGAAGCTCCGCCTCCCGGTCGCCCTCGGCACGCCGATCGGCATCACGAGCATTACCGATCGCGTGAACGACCTTTCGTTCACGACCGCCATCGGCCTCGTGCAGTGGGGCATCAACGAGACGCCCGACCAGGTGAAGCGCGGCAAGGGCATGCGCATGTTCGCGGGCGCGAAACCGGTCGAGAAGGTGACTGCCACTTTCAAGAAGTGGTTCGGCGCGATGGTTCCCTAAGGCAAGGTTGAGAGGTTAAAAGGTTGAAAGCCGGCATGAGCCGGTTTTTTTTCGCTCCAGCGCTTTGAAGCTCTAAGCTTTGAACCTTCCAACCGAGTGAGTATTTTTTTTGTTCAGTAGAGCCATTTTTTCTTGACGCGCCTTATCGCTCTTCTGTATCCTTGCAGTAAGCATCCCGGCGCGACTGCGCATGGGATATCATCTCGAGAAATCCGTCATCCCACTCCTATGCCAGAAGTGCGCCCCGCGATCGAGACGTTCGCGAAGATCAAAGTCATCGGTGCCGGCGGCTCCGGCGGTTCGGCAGTCAACCGGATGATCAAGTCGAAGATCAAGGGCGTGGAGTTCATCGCCGCGAACACCGACGTGCAGGCGCTGCACTACTCGCAGGCGCCCACGAAGATCCATCTCGGCAAGAGCGTCACGCGCGGCCTCGGTGCCGGCATGAATCCCGAAGTCGGTCGCGGCGCGGCGGAGGAGAGCCAGAACGAGCTGCGCGACGCGCTCAAGGGCGCGGACATGGTGTTCATCACCTGCGGCCTCGGCGGCGGCACCGGTTCCGGCGCGTCGCCCGTCATCGCGGAGATCGCCAAGGATTGCGGCGCGCTCACTGTCGCGGTCGTCACGAAGCCGTTCAGTTTCGAGGGCGCCCAGCGCCGTGATATCGCGGAGAAGGCGTACGCCGACCTTGCCGCGCACGTCGACACCATCATCTCAATTCCGAACGACCGCGTGCTGCAGGTCATCGACAAGAAGACCTCGCTTCTTGACGCGTTCGAGACCGTCGACGACGTGCTCCGTCAGGGCGTGCAGGGCATTTCCGAAGTCATCACCGTCCCCGGCCTCATCAACGTCGACTTCGCGGACGTCCGCGCCATCATGAACGATACCGGCTCCGCCCTCATGGGCATCGGCCGCGGCACCGGCGAGAACCGCGCGGTCGAGGCAGCGAAGGCCGCCATTTCGAGCCCGCTCCTCGAGGTGTCCATCGAGGGCGCTAAGGGCATTCTCTTTACCATCACCGGCGGTCCGAGCCTCTCCATGTACGAGGTTTCCGAGGCGGCCAAGGTCATCACCCAGAGCGCCGACCCTTCAGCCAAGGTCATCTTCGGCACGGTCATCGACGAGGCACTCAAGGATGAGCTCAAGGTTTGCGTCATCGCGACCGGTTTCGACGGGGAGACCCGTCCTTCCGCCGGGAGCGACCGTCGCGTCGCCGATGCGGGGTATTTCACCCCGAACCGCTTCGTGCGCAAGGAGGCCGCCCCCGCTCCTGCCCCCGCACCGACCGCGAGCGTCCGGCCGTTTCCCGATCGCCGCGTCGAACAGCCGGCCCCGGCTCCGGCGAGGGACATCCTGCACCAGGAGCCCGCGCGTCAGCCCGAGCCGCGGCCGCAGCAGGCCGCTCCGGTCCTCGACGTCATCGAGGAACCGGCAGCCGCCCCCGCGCCGTTCGTGAAGCGCGTCCTTCCGGTCAAGGAAGTCGTTCATGCCGAAGCGGCCCCTGCCGCCGCGGCCAGCCAGGAAGAGGATCTCGAAATTCCCGCGTTCATCCGCAGGAAGATGATGTAGGCGGCACGCCCCGCGAGCTCTAAGCTCTGACGCTTTAAGCTCTAACCTCACTCGGATGCGCTGTCCCGTCTGCAATCACGAAGATTCGAAGGTCGTCGACTCGCGGATCACCTCCGAGGGTTTGGGCATCCGTCGCCGCCGCGAGTGCATGGAATGCGAATACCGTTTTTCCACCGTCGAGGAGGTGGAAATCCTCGACCTGACGGTCGTGAAGCGCAACGGCCGCCGCGAGCCGTATCTGCGCGAAAAGCTCGAGGCGGGCCTGAGGCGCGCGCTCGAGAAGCGTCCGTGCTCGAAGGACGACCTCAAGACGCTCGTCGGCGGCATCGAGCGCGACATCCAGAAGCGAAAGAAAGACGAAATCACGAGCGAGGAGGTTGGCGAAATTGTCATGGCACACTTGCGCGCCTTCGATACGGTCGCCTATATCCGGTTCGCCTCGGTCTACCGTTCGTTCGCGGACGTGAAAACCTTCCAGGCGGAGCTCGACAAGCTGATCGCGAAGGAAGAGGGCGGTCGCAAGGCGTTGAGAAAGGTCATTGCGCGTTAAAAAAGAGGAGCGCGCGAAATAAGGGGAGATGTAAAACGCGGTTCACAAGAGCCGCGTTTTTTGCTATAATTAAGGTCGAATAAGACCACGAACGCCGCGCCCACAGGGCCGGCATTTCTTACGCCCTATGAGGAACGCCAAGCGAACGAAGATCGTCTGCACCATCGGTCCGGCGTCCCATGAGCCGGACATGCTCGAAAAGATGCTCTTGGCGGGCATGAACGTGGCACGCCTCAATTTCTCCCACGGTACGCATGACGACCACGCCAAGCTCATCAAGACTATCCGCGAGGTCGCTGGACGTATCGGGGAGCCCGTGGCGTTGCTCCAGGACCTTCAGGGACCAAAGATCCGCGTCGGCGACCTCCCCAAGGAGGGCGTCATGCTCATGAAGGGCGAGGACGCCGTGTTCACGACCGAGCCGGGTGCCGCGCTTCCGCGCATCACCGTGTCCCACGAACGCCTGCACGAGGACCTGAAGGCTGGCGACAGCATCCTGCTCGACGACGGACTGCTCGAGGTGAAGGTAAAGGAAATCCGCGGCCGCGACATCGTGACCGAAGTCGTGAACGGCGGTCCGCTCACCTCGCACAAGGGCTTTAACTTGCCGACGGCATCGCTTTCCGTCCCCGCCATCACCGACAAGGACAAGGAGGACCTGAAGTTCGGCGTGGGTCAGGGCGTCGACTGGGTCGCGCTCTCTTTCGTGCGCTCCGCGAACGACATCAACGACCTCCGCGCGCTTATCGCCGCGTACGAGAAGGAGCTCGGCATCACGCCGGAACGCCCGCTCAGGGTCATCGCGAAAATCGAGAAGCACGAGGCGATCAGGAACATGGATGAGATCGTCGCCGCGGTCGACGCCATCATGGTCGCGCGCGGCGACCTCGGCATCGAGACGCCGGCCGAGGAGGTGCCGCTCGCCCAGAAGACGCTCATCGAGAAGTGCCTCGCTGCCGCGAAACCGGTCATCGTCGCCACCCAGATGCTCGATTCGATGATCAGGAACCCCCGGCCGACGCGCGCCGAAGTGTCAGACGTCGCGAACGCGGTCATCGATCATACCGACGCCGTGATGCTCTCAGGGGAGTCGGCGAGCGGTAAGTTCCCGCTCGAGGCCGTCGAGACGATGGCGCGCATCGTCCAGGAAACGGAGGCTTCGGGACGCGACGACATCGAACCGCATGCGCACATGCAGGCGGGGAAGAGCGACGAGGCGGTCATGGCCGAGGCTGCCGCCATCATGGCGAAGGACGTCGATGCCAAGCTCATCCTCGCGCTGTCGGGGAACGGCGATCTCGGCCGCATCGTCAGCCGCCACCGCCCGCAGCTCCCCATTGCCGTCGCGACGACCTCTGAACGGACGCGCAACCAGCTCAACTTGTCCTGGGGCGTCATTCCGTTCCTCCTCCCCGAGTGCAAATCCATCGATGAGCTCCTGCAGAAGGGCGGGGAGTTTCTCAAGAAAGAAGGGCTCGTGAAGGCCGGCGACAAGGTCGTCGTCGTGGCGGTCGATCCCGCCGGCGCCGGCGCGGCGAACCTCGTCGAGATTCGGATGGTGCCGTAAGCGATTCTCGCGCAAACGAAAAACCGCCCGAGGGCGGTTTTTCGTTTCAACGGAATCATTCCGTTCCGGTCTTCTGGATGTTGTCGAACAGGTCGTCGACGTCCTTGTCCGTCACGTCCTCGAGGCCGGTTTCAGGCTTCTTTTCCGTGCCGGCTTCGAGGCCGCCGAACAGGTCGTCCACTTCCGACTCCTCGATGTTCGCGAGCTCGGCCGCGGCGCCCTGCGTGCGTCCTCCCGCTTCGAGTTCGGCGATGGCTTTGTGGATTTTTTCAAACTGCTTTTGCACCTCGGTCGACAGGTAACCTTCCTTTTTCGCGTCCTCGAACGCCTGCTGGTACGCGTTCATCGCCTCGACGACGTCGGTGATCTCGCCGCCTTCGATTTTGGCGAGCAGTTCCTTTCCCGCGTTCGATTCCATGTCGTCCACGCCGAGTTCCTGCCGGAGGGCGAGGATGTCGGCGGCGAGCTCCTTCTTTTCGAGGTCGATGTTGAGACTGTAGTACTGGCGGAGGTCGGCCGCGAGCTGCCGCAGGGCGGCCTGCTCGTCGGCTTCGGGCTGTTCTGCACGCAGTTTTTCAAGGAAATCTTCCCTGAACGTGGTCAGCTCTTTCGCACCGGCCGATCGCGAAAGGGCATCAATGGCGCGGAGCGCCTCGTTGTTCGCGACTTCGTTCACGCTCAGCTTTCGTCCGTGCTCTTCCCGCGCGATCGGCCCGATTTGCTCGGAAAGGGGAATGTCCTTGCGTGCAGGCTCCTGTTCGAGCGCGCCGGTCGTCATATTCTCGAACGCGGCATCCACATCCTCCGCGCCCGGCAATTCGGGCGTGATGTCCTGGGACACCTCCTCCAAGTCGAATTTCGGCTTGGATTCCTTGCCTCCGCCGTCGTTTTGGGGCGACGCGTGGCGCGAAGATTCCATGGAACGCATAGGTCGGCAATGTTACAAGTACTCGGGTTGAATCATAGCATATTTTAGCCATTTTGTCAACATTTACGGACATCACGCCCGCGTGCCGACGGCATGACAAAACCCTTCAAAATGACGGGCATCGCGCATGCGTCATGTGCTCGTCCGTTCATTCGAGCACGCGGTCGACATCGTTGGGATTCCAACCCTCCGCAATCAGTATCTGCTTGATCGTCTGCTTGTCCTGTCCTTGCGACAGGGCCGTGAACGCCCTGTTCACGAGTGCTGGCGGCAGGGCGGGCGCCATGCTGCCGGAAGCCGCAGTCGTCGCCCCCGATGAGGCGGCCGTGCCCGGCGACGGGTCGGCCGTAACGCTCGGCCTCGGCGGTTTTGCCACGAGGCCGGTGAAGGTAAAAGCGATTCCCATGAACGCGAGGAGGAAGGGGCCGAACCACAGGACGAAGAACGAATCGACCTCGGCCTTCGCCGGATTCGACCGGTCATAGACGATCTTCCTTGTCGACCCGATTCGCGGCGCAATGCTGCTGCTCATCCCGGAGGTGAAGGTGTACTCATTGCCGTCTTCGGCCGTGAATTTGACGACGGCCGCGTACACCGTGCTGTCGTCCTGCCCGCCCTCCTTCTCCGCAATGTCGATGACCGTACCCTGACCATGGAGACCGCCGCTCACCAGTTTCCATTGTTTGATGGCATAGAAAATGGAGCCGAGAAGCATGAGTGCGCCGAAAATCCCGATAACGATGCGAGCTCCGGGAGTGATTGGCTTGGCCGTCGTTACGGAGGACCGCCGCCGGCCCCCTAGTCGTATTCTCATATGACGCTAATTGCGGGCACCAGCGCGCCCCGCTCATTTGATGATAGCACAGGCATTGTGGGGCCGAAGGTCCCGCCACTCTGATTTTGGTCAAGGTAGGGCGGGATCCCGCAGTATTGCGGGAGATTTGAACCCCCGATCTCCCCGCGGTACCGCGGGGCGTGTTAACCGGGCTACGCAAAACAAAAACACCACCTGAAGGTGATGTCTTTGTGGCGGGTCCGAAGGGATTTGAACCCTCGATCTTCTCCGTGACAGGGAGACGTGTTAACCGGGCTACACCACGGACCCATAATTTTTGACGAGCCATCTTAGATAGCTCTTCCTCTTCTTCCGCTTGATTTCCGCCTCTCTCGACTTCGCTTCAGCCGAACTTCCGAAGAGCTCTGTGTACACCATCGTCCATGGTCCGCGACCGCGGGTCGATGCATTTTGCCCGCGATTGTGCTCGGCGAGCCTCCGCTCCAATTCATGCGTAACGCCAACGTAATACTTTCCCGCCGTATTTTCAAGGATGTAGAGGTGGCAGGGCATTTTTGAACCCTCGATCTCCCCGCAGGACTGCGGGGCGTGTTAACCGGCTACACCACGGACCCAAATTTTTGTGAGGTCATTATAGGGGAAGGCCAATTTCTTTTCAAGTCCCTACGTGTCATCAAAAAACGGTCAAAATAAGGCGCGATTATCTTGACGTGGCGACGATGGCGTGGAAAACTGACGCGGCTACCCGCAAAAGGAGGGGCGCATGGCGCACGTCGTTCTTACTGCCGAAGACCAGAGAATCGTCGCGGAATGGCTGAGACGGCATGATGCGACGTGTCCGATCGTCGTTGATGACAAGGGGGTGAAGCGTACGATGCCCGACGTGGGCATGCTCGGTGCTCGGCTCTCGTATTCCTTGACGCCCTCGAACCTCGGCTGGCTGGCAACCGTCACGTGCAGTTGCGGTTGCAGTATCGAGCTTCCCGACGATGACGAGTGAGGTGGCACATGGAGTTCATTTTTCACATCGTGATTGCCGCGGCGCTCATCGCGGCCGCGGTCTTCCTGTACGCCACTCGACCGAAGCCGCGCAGGGGCGGCATGGGCGCGGACGAAGTTCTTGCCGCCGCCCGCGGCGAGACGATCATCGTCGGCGAAAATCACGCTGACCGTGCCGGCCTTCAGGCCGCGCTCGTCCTCATCCGCGCCGCCCACGAAAGGGGATACCGCATGCTTGGCGTGGAGACGGCCAGCGTGGGCAAGGGGCCGTATTCCGGCCTCCGCGAAGAATTGGAACACCTCCGTGCCATCGGTCCGGAAGGGACGCTCACGGAGTTCGATCCGCGCTCCTCGCTGGACGACAGGCCCGGCGCAGGCGGTCCGCGGATGAACCGGTACTGGCAGATGCAGGAGGCTTTGCGGCTCGGCTGGCGCGTCGTGGCCTTCGATCCGTACCATTGGAACTGGATGCGGGAGACCGAAGAGGGCTACTGCGACAGTCGCGAGCCCGCGATGGCCGACGCGATTCTGCGCCACGGTCCGATGATCGCGGTATGCGGGTACGGACATCTTCACGGCCTGCGCCGACGGCTCGGCGATCAGGCGTTTCTCGTCGTCGCTTCGGAAGTCAGGGAGCGTGATGCCGGCACGCAGGAGTTCTGGCGCGAGCGGTTCGCTTTCGCGGCGACCGTGCCACGGCTCCTCGCCTGAAATAAAACGCCGCCCGGCAGGGCGGCTTTTTTCGTCATGCGCGTCACGTTCCTGACGGCGGGTCTAGCGCATTTCCGTCGCTGCGATTTTTTGAATCAGCGCTTCCGGCTCCAGGCGGACCTTGAACGTCCCGCCGATGACCGCGTCGTACGTCGTGTGGTGCGGTCTGAAGACCTTCTCGAACGCGGTGCCTTTCGCTTCGAGCGCGGCGGCAAGCGCCTCGACCGTGCCCGACGTCGGATAGATTTCGATGTGATCGAATCCGCTGACCTGTCCTCCGTCCGGCTTCTGGTCCGACAGTTCCATGAACCAGATGTCGCCGAGGGCCGTCGTGACGGGCCGGAGGAACTTGATGACAGCGATGCGTCGCCGTGAAATGAGGGACTGGTAGAGGTAAGCGCTTTCGCCCTCGAAGAGCGAGCGCAGCGCCTCGAACTCCCGCGGACTCCCGCATTTGTAACAGAGATGGTCCGCCGTCGCGTTCGGCGCGACGCTTGTCGCCCAGACGTCGAACAGCCTGACGAATGGGCGGCATGCGAGAAAGAACTGGTCCGTGCTGGTGAACATGGCGGCACTGTACCAGCGGCGGTCCCGCCCGTGAATCCCGATTGCGGGGATAAAAAGAGGCCCCATCCTTCGGAAGAAGGAGGGGCCTCGTCGTGTCACCGGCCGTCGGGCGCGGTGTCGCCCATCGCGTACGCGGTCGCCGCGTGATCGGGGCGGGTTCCCGTGACCTGGCCGCTCTTGAAGCTGGGGGGCTTCGAGACGATCATCACGAGGAAACCCGCGCCGACGATCACCCACAGCGCCACTGCCGCGGCGATGAGGTACCGGAGCGGCAGCTCGCGTTTCGCGCGCTTCGGCGGACGACGGTGGCGGAAGGCCACGGCGGCCTTCGCGACCGTCATCTGCGTCGGAACCGGCCTGGGCTTCGGCATCGTTCGCGCGACGGTCGAGGGAACGACCGGCGCGGCGAGCACTGCCGAGACCCTGCGCGGCGCGGGCGGGGCGGCCGGGAACGGGTCCCGTTCGGTCTCCGCGGCGGCGGGCGTCTCGGGCGCGTCGGCGGCCGCCATGACGGCGGGCGACGGCGCTTCCGAGAACCAGCGGTCGTTGAGGCCGTTCGCGGCGGCCGACGGCGCTTGCGGCGGCGGGGGGACCGCGGCCGCGGGCATCATCGTCGGCACGCGCGCCGGCTTGGGCAGCTCGATGACCGTGGCGACGGGCGCGAGCACCGGGTTCATCTCCGGGACGTCGGCGCGGGGGTGGATGGACCTCCCCGTGCGCTTCAGCCCGATGGTCACGGGCAGCTCGACGGCTTCGCCGAGCTGGGGATCCGTGATGCATCCGTGGAAGATCACCGCGGCGCTGCTGTCATCGCCGTTGACGACGCGGAACTCGATCTCGTAGCGCGTGGTCATCTCCGCCGGAACGTAGAGGGCCGCGGCGCACCCGGACTGATCGGTTTCCTGATCGATCAGCTCGAAGTGTCCCTGTCCCTCGTCGAGGCGGCGGATGTTCACCGGCACGAACGCGGCCGGTTCGCCCGCGTCATCGGAGACGCGGATGACCATCGGTCGCAGCTCGCGGTTGACGACGCCGAGCTGGTTCTGCCCGTGCTCGACCCGTGCGGTCAGACGTTTGTGTTCGAACATTGGTCGACTCCCTTCGTTTCTGGATGTGCGGTTCAGGCAATGAAACGGGCGGCCAACCAAGAGGTCGGCCGCCCGTCGCGAGCGCGGCATCACTTGCCGCTGGCGGCCGCCTTCCTGGGCTTGGCACAGGAGCAGTAGGCCATCGTGTCGTCGGCGAGCAGGTACGCGCCGGGAGCGCGGCCCGTGCACCAGCCGTCGCGGAACGTGTCGGTCGACACGCCCATGGTCGCGCACTCCGTGGCGTCCGTGTCCTTGGGGACGACGGTCGCCGCGGCTTGCGCGACGGGCTGGCTGACCGGGGTCAGCACCGGCGTCTTCACCTGCTCCGTGTCGGCGGCCGTCCCCGTGAGGAGTCGGCCGAAGACGAGAAGCGCGGCGATGACGGCGGCGGCGATGACCCCGTACACGATCTTCCGCGTGGTGCGCGGGTTGGCCGTGCCGGGGACGTGCTCGTGGCCGTCCGGCGGATCGTTGTCCCACTCCCGCTGCGGAGCGCCGGCATCGGTGCCGGGCTCGGTGGCGGAGGGCGTGGGAGCGACGTTTGCCGCCGGAGGAACGGCGACGGGCTCGGGGACCGCGGGCATCGGCTCGGTGCCGGTGCTCGTGCCCGCCGACCCGGTGGCCTGCTCCGCATTGGCGATCTCGCGGAGCGTGTCCGTGTCGATGCCGGTCGCGGGGGCAGGGGTGGCCGTGGTGCTGCCGTTGCCGTTGGCCGAGGCCGTTTCCTTCGTGGTCATGGTCAATCTCCTTGGCTGCGTCGGGTTGCTGCCGATGGGGTTGTACAGAACGGATTGATGACGCGGGGGAATTCCCGCGGCATGTCCAAGCGGAGCTTGAGACAAAGCAACATAGCATAGAAATGCCGGTTTGTCAACCGTCGTCGTTGGCCGTGAGAAAACAAAAACGTCCTCCGCTCACGGAGGACGTTCTCGCCTTATTTCTTGGCAGTGGCCACGACGGCCTTGAATGCGTCAGGGTAGTTCGCGGCGAGCTGGGCGAGGATCTTGCGGTCCAGCGCCACGTTCGCCTTCTTGAGGCTGCCCATGAGCTTGCTGTAGCTCATGTCGCTCATGCGGGCGGCCGCGCTGATCTTGATCTGCCAGAGGCCGCGCATCGAGCGCTTCTTGAGGCGGCGGTCGCGGTAGGCGTTCTTACCTGCCTTGAGCACGGCGACCTTCGCGAGCTTGATCTTGCTCTTGCGCCCCCACATGTAGCCCTTCGTCTGGGCAAGCAGGTTCTTGCGGCGCTTGAGGTGAGTTTTTCCACGTTTGACGCGCGGCATAGCTTATTGCTGCTGGACCAGCTTCTTAATCGTCTTGGCAAACGCGGGGTGCTGGGTCTTATCCCGGCGCTTCTTGCGGGTCGTGTTTCCGGACTCGCGGGCGTTGAAGTGGTCCTGGCCGGCGGCGCGCTTCAGGATTTTGCCGCCCTTCGTGACCTTGAACCGCTTGGAGATGGCGTTGTGGGTCTTCATAAGAAAGCCGAATTGGCCGTAAATAACAGAACTCGCCCCTTCGCGGGGGCAAGTCCCGCCTGATTCCTGCGTATTATGCCTTACCTACGATACTTGTCAACTGTCCGCCCTGTCGGGTGACCGGCTGTTCCATTTTAACGGGAACGTCGGCGTTCAGACGCTGGATGAACTGCTCGATGACCTGCTTAGCGAGGTCACCGAACCGTTTTTCGCGGCCGCGGAGGATGATTTCCACCTTCACCTTGTCACCCTGATCGAGGAACTTCTTGGCCTGTTCCTTGCGGACGTCCAAGTCATGCTCGCCGATGCGGACCGAGAGGCGGATGCCTTTGACCTCGACCGTTTTCTGCTTGGCCTTGGCCTTCTGCGCCTCCTTGTCCTGTTCGTACTTGTATCGACCGAAATCGACGATTTTCGCGATGGGCGGCTCGGACTTCGACTGGATGACGACCAGGTCGAGTTCGGCCTCTTTCGCCTTGGCGAGCGCTTCAGCCGTCGGCATCACTCCCAGATGTTCTCCCTCCGCGCCTAGGACGCGCAGGTCCGTGAACCGGATGTTCTCGTTCACGAGATACATCACCTTCACCGGTTTCGGTTTGAATCGCCGACGTGAAATTCGCAAGGTCGTAAGAGGTTAAGAGATAACGAGGCCACAGTACGCGTTTTTTTGGGGATATGCAAGGGGGAGGTGCTTGGCGGTTTTTAAAAATTATGGGCGGCGGGGCACCGTCGTCGTCGAGCCCCGATCGAGGCGGTATCATCGGACCGCCTCGACGAGAGGTTCACGGTCTCGACGACGAGGTGCCCTGCCGCAGAGCAAGGCGACTGTCATCTCGGGCTGAGACTCGGGATCCAGAAATACAGGATTAGATTCTGGGTTAAGTCCGGTACGACAAGGTGGATATGACCTCGTATATGGAGGTGGCCGCAAGGCGGGGAGGCGCGGCTCCGGGCGGGTAAACCCGAGTCGGAGCGAGGGCCCGACCCTTGGTCGGGCCGCCAGGAGCCGCGCCTCCCCGCCTGGCTTCGGCGCGAGCATCTCGACGGCGAGGCTGCAGGTTGAGCGTTGATGCGGGGCGGGGTAGAGTAGAAATCGTCACGCTTATGCCGACGCTCGCCGTGAACAAGAGGGCGAAATACGACTATGAGATCCTCGACACCCTCGAGGCCGGATTGGTGCTGTATGGGCATGAAGTGAAGTCCGTCCGCGCCGGCCGGATGAGCCTGCTCGGCTCGTACGTCACGATTGCGAACGGCGGTGCGAGGCTCATCGGCAGCCACATCCAGCGCTATCCGCAGGCCGGACCGCTGCCCGACTACGATCCCGACCGCACCCGTCAGCTCCTCGTGCACAAGCGGGAACTTGCGAAGTTGTCGGGAAAAATGGAGCAGAAAGGATTGACTTTGGTGCCGATTTCGGTCTACACTAAGGGCTCGAAGATCAAGCTTGAGTTCGGTATCGGTCGCGGAAAGAAGCAGTTCGAGAAGAAGGATCAGATCAAACGCCGCGACGTCGATAGGGAAATCAGGCGGGCATTGAAAGGTTAGAGCCCCAAAGGTTAGAGGTTAGAGCGATCGTACGCTCTAACCTTTGAACCTCTAACCTTTGAACCTCCGGGATCTCCAAAACGGGGATGACCGGCATCGATGGGAGCTCGTTTCATGACATGCAAGCCGAGGACGTCCGTTGTCTCGTAAACCCACGGACAAATGAACAAGTGCAAACTTGCTCGCGCGGGTGAAGGGTGCGTTCGCGAAAGCGTTCTCCCCTTCGTTCGCTCCGGCTCTCGCGTAACGCCTGAGCCCATCCGTCCCGCCGACGCCTGATAGGCGGGGTACGGGTGTCATATATCAGGCAGAGCCTGCCGGGCCTCTGACGGCACGGCCGAATTGCACCTGAGGTTGGTTCGCCGGATTTGTCCCGTTTCGCACCGGCGGGCCGAGAGACCAAACGGGATACGCTTGTAGACGTGTCGTGGGAAGACTCGCCAGACGGGAGTTCAATTCTCCCCATCTCCACCACGTAAAAACGCCAGCTCGTCTGGCGTTTTTACGTGCCCCGTGAGCGTTGCCAACGGCAACGCTTTTACGGGGCCACCTTCCGCGATGGAGCTGGCGTTCACGTGGCACGGCCACCATTTTACGCGGTAACGGGAGCGCAGCCGTTGATTTGACATTGATGTTCACCTCAAATATTTTGCCGGTCGATGCATGCCGTATACGTGTTGCAAAGTTTGAAAGATGGCGGGTGGTACATCGGTTACACGACCGATATACGACGACGCCTTCAGGATCATAATTGTGGTAAAAACGAGTCGACCTCGGCTCGTCGACCATTTAAACTGATTTATTTTGAGGCCTATTCCCACAAAATGGATGCCCTCGGCCGAGAAAGGTTTCTTAAAAGTGGCTCTGGTCGAAAATTTCTCAAAAAACAAATGCAACACTATTTAGCACAGGACGCGCCCGAAAGGATGCGACAACCTTGATTTCCCCGCCCAAACATGAGATGGTGGGTCGTCAGACGGACCGCCTTATAGGCCCAATGTAAGAAAAGTCGAGGCCCGCCGTCGATGATTGCAGAAGCATGACGAATGCCCAGGGGAAAACCGAGGAGTTTCTCAAGGCGTACGATGAGCTTTCCGATGCTCTTTTTCGTCATTGCTACTATCGCTGTTACGACCGCGAGCGCGCGAAGGAACTGATGCAGGAATGCTACGTTCGCGCCTGGGAATACGTCGTCGAGGGGAAGGACATCAAGAACCTCAAGGCGTTCCTGTATCGCGTCGCAAACAACCTCGTCATCGACGAGAGCCGCAAGAAGAAGGAATCGTCGCTCGAGACGCTCATGGAGGGCGGGTTCGAACCTGCGGACGCGAGGGACAAGACCGTCGTGAACGCCGAAGCGGGTCAGATGATTGGCCTCCTCGGCCGGATCGACGAGAAGTACCGCGAGATCGTTTCGATGCGCTACCTCGATGACATGACGCCGAAGGAAATCGCCGTCGTCGTCGGCGAGTCGGAGAACGTCGTCTCGGTGCGTTTGCACCGCGGCATCCGCCAATTGCGGGACCTGATGGCGTCGCCGCAGCAACCATGACTATGGAAAACGATATCAAAAAAATTTTCGATGACGCGAAGAAGCTCGCGCTCACGGCCGACGAGAAGGCCGCGGGCCGCGAGATGCTGCGCGCGTACATGGCGCTGCGGCCGGTGCGCGTCGCCCGCCAGGGCGCGGCGAAGAAGCCGTTTGGTTTCGCGTTCCTCGTCCCGCTGGTCAAGCCCGCGTCCGTCTTCGCGCTCGTGCTCGCGCTCATGGTGTCCGCCGGAGGCGTGTCCTACGCCGCGGAAGCCGCGCTTCCCGGCGACGTGCTGTATCCGGTGAAGGTCGCCGTCAACGAGGAGGTCCGGGCCGCCGCTACCGTCGGCGCGGAGGAAAAGGCGAAGTGGGAGACCGAGCGCGCCGAGCGCCGTCTTGCCGAAGCGGAAGCGCTCGCCGCCAAGGGACGGCTCAAGGCCAAGGCCGTGGCCGCCGTCGAGAAGGGCTTCGCGAAGCACGCCGAAAAGGCCAAGGAGCATTTCGCCGAGGCCGAGAAGGAAGAGGAGGAGCGCGACGGTGACGACGGCGACGTCGCGGAGGCCGATGCCGAATTCGAGGGCGCGTTGAACGCGCACCAGGAGATTCTGTCGATGCTCGCGTCCGCGAAGGCCGACACGGGGGCGAGGTCGTCCCGTCTCGCCGAGAAGGTCGGGGCCGAGGCCAAGGCCGCCGTCGAGCGCCGCGAGAAGAAGGAGGACAAGCTCCGCGTGAAGGCCCAGGCCGACGTCCGCGCCGCCGCCGAGGCGCGCGGTCGGAATGCCCGCGCCGCGGTCGTCGAAGCCCGCGCGCAGTTCGACGCCGCGAGCGGCCGCATGGAAGCGGACGCGGCCGCGAACGCCGAGGCGCGCCTCGCCGCCGCCGAGAAGGAGCTCGCCGACGGAGATACCGAACTCGCGGTCGAGAATTTCTCGGGAGCGTTCTCCCTCTACCTGCAGGCGCACCGTGATGCCCAGGAAGCCAGGCGTCTCGTGAAGGCTGCCGCCACTTTCCGCGTCCGCGTCGAGCTCCGTGCCGGACGGCGCGAGCGGCAGGACGGCGACCGTCGGAAGGATCAGGAGAAGAAGCAGGAGGAGGGCGAGAAGAACGGCGGTGCCGTGACTGCTGATGACGACGAGAAGGACGCGCCCGACGACCGTGACGACGAGCCGTCCGAAGACGGCGGTCGCGGTGACGACGGGCGGAACGGCGGCGGCTTCTTCCGCACCGACGTCCGTACTGACGGCTCGCTCAGGGTCCGCTTCTGACCAAAAAACAAAACCGTCCCGCATCCAAGCGGGACGTTTTTTTGAGAGATGTTCTTCCGTTGAGCGCGCCGATAAGCGCGCGAGCTTTTTCTTTATATTAAGAAGCGGCGGCAGGCCGCGTCCCCGGTCGCGAGACCGTGAACCTTCCGCGAATGAGCATAACGACTCGTGGCTCATTCGCGGGGCTCGCGATCCGGGGACGCGAGCCTTGCTGGCGCATTTGCATTCCGCCAGAGGGGTGCCGTCCCGCCCTTGATGTTATTTCCCTGTCGCTGGGCTTGCCGCCCCATTCGCGACCCGCAACAGCCACCGTTTCGTCAGCTCCGTCGCGGTGAGATAGGCGATGACGATCGCCGTGCCGAGCAGGACGTGGTTCATCCCCGGGCGGACGAAGCGGAACACCTCTTGGCCGAACGCGGTGAACGGCAGGCCGATCGCGGCGGCTGCGGCGGCGGCCGTAAGGAGCGCCATCCCGAGCGGCGGCCGCTCGCCGCGCCAGAACGGCTTTGCCGTGCGCAGCGAGTAAATGAGGCACAGCTCGGTCAGCGCGCTCACCGTGAACCACATCGACTGCAGGTATCCTTCGCCGAACCGGGTGAAGACGGCGAACGTCGCGAAGTCGAACAGGCTGCTCACGCCGCCGAGGATGGTCGCGATCAGCACGATGCGCTTGGCGTCGTACTTCCGCGGCTTCTGCAGCTCGCCGATGTCGACGCTGTCCGCGGCGATGGCGATCATCGGGAAGTCGGTCAGCAGGTTCAGGAGGAGGATCTGCAGCGGCAGCATCGGCAGGAAGCTGATGAAGAACGACGCCGTCGCGACCGCGTAGAAGTTGCCGAAGTTCGAGGCGAGCGTCACCTTCAGGTACTTGATGGTGTTCGTGAACGTCCGCCGTCCCTCCTCAATGCCGTCGAAGATGACGGGCAGGCTCTTGTTGAGCAGGATCACGTCCGCCGATTCCTTCGCCACGTCCGACGCGCCCTCGACGGCCAGCCCGACGTTCGCCATCTTGAGCCCCGGCGCGTCGTTGAATCCTTCGCCGAGGAAGCCGACGACGTTCTTTTCCTGCAGCAGCGCGAGGACGGAGAACTTCTGCTTCGGGTTCATCCGCGCGTAGACGTGGTACCGCTCGAGCGCGCGGTGCTTCTCCTCGGCCGGCAGGGCGTCGAATTCGGCGCCGGTGATCACCTCGAGCGGGTCGTCGACGATGCGCAGCTTGTTCGCGACCGCGCCCGCGACTTCTTTCGAGTCGCCGGTCAGGATCTTGATCTGCACGCCGAGGATTTTCGCCTTGCGCACGGCGGCGTACGCGCTCTGCTTCACCGGGTCGTGGAACGAGATGACGCCCGCGAAGGCGAAGCCGGACGACTCGTCGTCAATCGACGCCGCGTCGGCGCGGACGGCGACCGCGATGACGCGGTTGCCGCCGAGCCCCTGCCGCGCGAGGTGGCGTCCGAGCGCCAGCTTGTCGACGTCGTCGCCGCAGACCGCGAGGACGTCCTCGGGCGAGCCGCGCGTGATGAGCATGCGTCCGCCGGACGATTCGATGAGCACCGTGTTGCGCCGCCGCACGGGATCGAACGGCAGTTCGGCGAGCTTGCGCGCCTTCGCGGCCTCGGCGCGCGCGGCGGGGTCGGCGTGCTTCCACAGCGCGACGTCGAACGCGTTGTTCTGCTGCTTGTCGCTCTCGCCGAGGAACGACGAGCCGAGCAGCGCGTACCGGACGCATGCGTCGGGGTCGTCCGCGCGCACGTCGGCCACGTGGAGCACGTTCTGCGTGATCGTTCCGGTCTTGTCGGTGCAAAGCACGTCGATGCTCCCGAGGTCGTCGATGGCGGAGAGCCGCTTCACGATGACGTTCTTCCTCGCCATGCGCAGCGCGCCGCGCGACAGCGCGATGGTCGACACGACGGGGAGCGCTTCGGGGATGACGCCCACGGTGAGCGCGATGGAGAACAGGATCAGCTCCTCGATGCGCCCGATGCCCTTGAGGCCGAGGTTCAGTGCGAAAACGAACGCGAGCGTCACGACGACGAGCTTCATGATGAAGCCGCTGAACGCGCCGATTTCCTTCTCGAACGCGCTCACGGTCTTCGTGTCCGCCGCGAGTTTCGCCAGCTCGCCGAGCACGGCGTCCTTGCCGGTCGCGATGACGACCGCGTCGGCCTCGCCGGTCAGGAGCGCCGTTCCGGAGAATCCGATGCAGGACGATTCGTAATAGTCGCGCGGGGCGGGGGAGACCGCGTCGGCCGTCTTCGTGACGTTTGCCGATTCGCCCGTCAGCACCGACTCGTCGACCGTCACGTTCTTCGCGGTGACGAACCGCACGTCGGCGGGAATCTTGTCGCCCGCCTGCAGCCGCACGACGTCGCCGGGAACGAGGCCTGCCGCCGGGATGAGCGCGATGCGTCCGGCGCGCAGCACGTGCGTCTTGTCCTGCCAGAACGCCATCAGCGTCTCGACCGCCCGTTCCGCGCGGAATTCCTGGTAGAAGCCGAGCGCGGTGTTGATGAGCGTGAACAGCACGATCATCCCGCCGTCCACGTGTTCGCCGGTCGCGAAGGCGATGCCGGCCGCGACGGCGAGCATGTAGATGAACGGCGAGGCGAGCTGGCGGACGAGGATGGCGAATGCCGTTTTCCGCTTTCTCGCGATTTCGTTCCTGCCGAACGCGGCGAGCCGCGCGTCCACGGCGCTCGCCACGAGGCCGCGCTCCCGGTCGCTGCCGAGAGCGGCGAGGACATCGTCGGCGCTCCGAGATGCGGCCTCGGCATAGCCAAGTTTTTGAGGCGTCATATGCCCCAATGGTAGCACGAAATCGTCTCTTTGACCGAGCGGGGGTTTGGTTGGTATATTTCCTCTGATAATCACGCCAACATGGCCCGTAAACCGCACCATTGGATAGGCGGAGAAATGATCGTTCTCGGGGCGTTCGCCGCGACCACGCTCGCAGGCTTGGCGTACGGCGCGATTTCCGGCTTGTCGCGCGCGGACATCCTCCCGCCGTCCGTCCCGGCGCCGCTCGTCGCGCCGACGCAGGAGGAGTACCGCGCGGAAACGTCAGGCGTGATGGCCGATTTCTGGGA
Source organism: uncultured Gammaproteobacteria bacterium (assembly GCA_964407925.1). Classification (GTDB taxonomy): domain Bacteria; phylum Patescibacteriota; class Patescibacteriia; order SG8-24; family SG8-24; genus CAYOXM01. Next base: position 85,797 of record CAYOXM010000001.1, on the reverse strand, counting down.
ACAGTCCTCCCGCATGACGCGCGCTGACGTGAAGGCGCCGGATCCGCGTTTCGTCGACATCGTCGAAAAGACGCAGGAACGCCTCTTGCGCGTCCGCGTCCCCAAGGACGACCGCGACGCGCATTTGTCGTTCGTGCTGCTCCTCGACCAATGGAAGCGTGCCCTGAGCGGCTCCGTCGCCGACCAGGAAAAGGTGTTCGAAAAATCCGAAGCCGTCCTCACGGCGAATCCGTGGGTGGTGCAGCGCCGCTAAGGACCGATTGTTGCCTGCTATGACGAGGATCGAACCGGCGAGCCCCAGCGAGCGTGAGGCGCTCAAGAACGAGATCAAGAAGGAAATCCGCCAGGAGAACCTGCGCTGGCGTCTTGGCGCGTTCGGCGGCTGTTCGCTCGTCGTGCTTGTCGCCCTTGCGATACCGACGTACTTCGTCGCCGCGACGCTCGCGCGTACCGGGTTTTACAAGATTCCCTTTTTCACCCAGCGGTACTACAAGGCCGCCGCGCCCGTGCGTCGGGTGATGCCGCTCGTCGGGTCGAATGCCCAAACCGTGATCACGTCTGCGGTGTCCAAGGCGAAATTCGACCCGCATACGAGCCTCCTCACCCTCACGCTCACCGAGACCGAGCTGACCACCATGGTTCAGGAGGGCGTCCGCAAGGCGAAGGACGGCGACCTCCCTTTTCCCGTCCGCGACGTGCAAGTCGCCTTCGATGACGAGACGGTCGAGGTGTTCGCGGTTTCGCCGCAGGCGGCGGGGGACACGACGGTGCGCGCGCGTTTCGTCCCGAGCGCGGACCGGGGGACGATATCCTTCCGCGTGCAGGAGGTCCGCGTCGGCGACCTCGTCCTGCCGCGTTGGCTCGCCCAATCCGCCTTTGACAAGGCCGGCAAGGCGATGTCCCAGGCGATTCTCGCCGAAAGCGGAAACCTCGGTTCCCTTTTCCGGATTGAATTCTCCAAGGGCTCGATACGGTTTTTCATAATGCCCAAGAACGCCCCTTAGCATGCGACTCCGACTCTCGCGACCGCTCAAGTTCGCCGGTCCCGCGCTCGTGACGGGCTGCCTTGTCGCTGCCCTGCGGTTGCCGGCCCTGTCGACCGAGACGCGTGTCTTGGCGCTTTCCGGCCTTGTCGCCGCGGCCGCCCTCTTCGCGGCGTCGTGCGCCTATGCCGCCGCCCGCGGCGGCTACGGCAGGGCGATCGCCATGCGCTATGCCATCGCCCCGGCCTTCTTCGCCGCGAGCGCCGCCGGATTCCTCCTTCTGATCGAAGGCGCGGCCTTCCGCTACGCGCTCGTGGTCGCGACGGCTTTCATGCTGTACGCCTGGTTCGCCTACGTCGACGGGATGCGCGGCGCGCCCGCGCGCTTCACTCCGGAAGGGTTCGTCCATCTCGTCCGCGCCCTCCGTGCCGTCGCGTCGTTCTTCTTCCTCGCCTTCTGTTTCGGCATCACCGTGTTCATGCAGGTTCCCGTCTGGATTCCCGCGCTTGCGGTGCTCGCCGCGACGTCGCTCGTGACGTGGGAGACGCTCTGGCACGCCAAACGTTCCTCGCGCGAGGAGCTGCCGCTCATCGTCGCGCTGGCGCTCGTCGCGTCCCAGCTGTACGTCGGCCTGTCCTTCCTGCCGACGTCCGCGGTCGTGAACGCCGCGGTCGCCACGACCTTCCTCGCCTTCGCCCTGCACTACGCCGAGCGCGTCTTCGACGAGGCGGGATCGGTCAAATGGCTGCGGCGGCAGTTCGCGATGTCCGGCCTCCTCGTCGTCCTCGTTCTCGCTACCGCCCGTTGGGCCTGAACCGCCATGAAAACCTCCCGTCCGTTCGTGTCCACCGTCATCGTCAGCGTGTTCTTCGGCCTCGCGGCGGGCATCACCGGCATGCTCGTCGTCATCGCGTATCTCGTCCCTGCCTCGATGTTCGGCGGCGGCGCGACGATGCTCGTGGGCGGTCCGGTGACGGACAAGCGCGTCGACGAGGCGCCGCTCCCTGCCGCGGTCGCCGCGGAGCGGTCGGCCGTCGTTTTCTTTCCCGCCAAATCCGGCGTCGCCGGTCCGCTCGCCGACGCCTACGTGCCGAGCGAAGCCGTCGGTTCGGGCGCCGTCCTCACGTCCGACGGCTGGATCATGTCGCACGCCTCCGCCGTCGTCAGGCCGAAGGGGGCGAAATCGCTCGTCGCGCTCGTGGGGACGAAGGCGTATCCCGTCACCGACGTCATCCGCGACCCGTATTCCGACGTCGCGTTCATGAAAGTCGAGGCGTCCAACCTCCCCGTGACCGCCTTCGGCGAAGGCCGCGCGCTCCAGCCGGGCGAGTCCGCCTTCTCCTTCGACGCCTCCGGCGGCCTTCGCCGCCTCGGCGTCGTCGCGTACGACGACGCGCCCGCCGCCGACCTCGCGGGGCTCGTCCGTTCTTCCGAGCGGATGCAGAGGGTCCTGCGCCTGTCCGGTGCGGGCGGCGTGCTGGCCGGCGCCATGGTCCTGAACCGCGAGGGCGAGGTCGTCGGCATCCTCGACGGCAAGGCTGGCGATGACGCCGTCGCCGTCCCGCTCGAAGCCGTCTCGCGGATGATCGGCGGCGTCCTGCGTGACAAGCGCGTCGCGCGTCCGTATCTCGGCCTCCGCTACGTCGACCTCTCCCGTCTCGCGTCCGGCAATTCCTCCCTCCCTCGCCGTGGCGCGCTCGCGAGCGCGGCCCTCGACGGCAAGGCCGCCGCGGTCGACCGCCGCGGTCCGGCGGACGTCGCGGGAATCGCCGCCGGCGACATCATCACCGCCGTCGGAGGCCAGGAAGTGAGCGCCAAGAGTCCGCTTGCCGACCTGCTCGCCGAGTACGCGCCCGGAACCACGGTCGCCGTGACGTTCTCTCGCGGGGGAGGGGAAAGGACCGTC
>CAYOXM010000001.1:26653-82808 GCA_964407925.1 uncultured Gammaproteobacteria bacterium | reverse complement strand
GCCCGGAACCACGGTCGCCGTGACGTTCTCTCGCGGGGGAGGGGAAAGGACCGTCGACGTGCTTCTCGGTACCGCGCCGCAGCGTTGATGAGACGAGAGGTTGAAAGCATCTTTTAACCTTTAAACCTCTCAACCTCTTAACCTCCTACGATTGACAAACGCCCCATTTCGTGCTATGGTCCTCGGTCACTAAACGATGCCCCCCATGCAAGAATCCCACTATTTTGAAGCGCTCGCGGACGGCTGGAAGAGGATCGTCCTCTTCGCCCTCGTCACCGCCGTTTTCGGCGCGGGGCTCAGTTTCCTGTTTCCGCTCCAGTACAGTTCGTCGATGCGCCTGCTCATCATCCAGAAGCAGTTGTCGCAGACCGACCCGTACACCGCCATCAAGGCGTCCGAACGCATCTCCGACAACCTCGCGCAGATCGTTTACACCACGTCGTTCTACGACAAGGTCATGGCGTCGAAGTTCAACATCGACCAGTCGGTGTTCAAGACTGACGAGACGAAGAAGCGCAAGCAGTGGAAGGAGATGATCGAGACCCGCGTCATCCGCGGTTCCGGCATGCTCGTCGTTACCGTCTACCATACCGATCCCGCCCAGGCGACGCAGATCGCCCGCGCCATCGCCTTCGTCCTCACGACCGAGGGCTGGCAGTACGTCGGCGGCGGCGACCTCCAGGTGAAACTCGTTGACGAACCGCTCCAGTCGCGCTGGCCGGTCAAGCCGAACGTCCCGGCGAACGCCTTCATGGGCTTCGTCCTCGGTATCATCGCCGGCTCGGGCTATGTCCTCGCGACTGCCAAAAAGCGCCCCCTCATCTCCTTCCACGGCTAAAAAGCGGAAATAAGCGTAAATAAGGCTAAGCCTCCTCAAAATGAGGGGGCTTTCTCCTTAAATAAGCCAAAAAAGCCCATTTAAGGCGAATCTTCCTTTGAGCGCGCCCATAAGCGCGCGAGCATTGCCCCCTCAAATAAGAGGCGGCCGCCAGCCGCAACCCTCTGTGCGAAACCGCGAGCCTTAACAAAAGCCAGCGGCAAGCCGCATCCGGGTCGCGAGACCGTGAACCTTTCGCAAATGCGCATAACGAGTCTAGTGGCGCATTTGCGGGGCTCGCCGACTCGGATGCGAGCTATGCAGCCGCCACCGTCAGGCTTAAAGCTCCTTAAGCTCAAATAAGGCAGACCAAAGTCTGTCAGCCATCCTTGACAAAGCCTCACTTTTATGCTACAGTCCTTTGTTCGCACAATAAGAACCCGTAGAGCCTTGGGACCGTTTGGCGGATGGCGATGATACCTCCTCCTTATCCTCGTCTTCGCCAGACGGTCCCAGCGCTTCACGAAAGCGCGCTGGTCGTTCTCTACAACTGAAGACGAAGCAATCGCACCGAAATAGTCGCAGTCAACCGCCCCGAAAGGGCAAACCCGCAACTGCCCCTTTCAGGGGAAGGAGATCCAGATGAACGCAAAGATCCTGATCCAGTTCCTCGTGACCGCTTTCGTCCTCGCGCTGGCGCCGCTCGCGTCCGCGCAGACGATCCCCGAGACGAGCACGCAGCTCCCGCCGAAGATGGCGGCCTGCCTGCGCGCCTGCATGGCGAACGGCGCGGCACCCGCCGCGACGCCGACCTGCAACGGGCTCTCCGACGCCGATCACGCGAAGATCGCGAAGATGGCGTCGGACATCGCCTGGCTCAAGGGCCAGGTCGCCGCGCTTCAGAAGAAGTACGACGACCTGAAGAAGCGGGTCGACGGTCTCGACGAGAAGGACGCCGAGCACGACAAGAAGATCGCGCAGCTCCGCACCGACGTCGACGCGCTCCGCGAAGACCTGGACAAGAAGTACAAGTTCTTGATCCAGGACTACGTGGACCTCGAGCTCAAGCTGGGCGGCCAGATCCTCCAGCTGCAGAAGGACGTCAAGGCGCTCGACACCCGCGTGTCCGACCTCGAGGCTTCGCGCCCCAAGTTCGGCCCGCGCGTCGGCGCGCTCGTCCTCCCGGCGTTCGACGGCTCGACGTACACCGGCGTTCCGGTCGTCGCGCGGCTCCAGCTCTTCTTCAACAAGAAGACCTGGATCGCGTTCGACGGCGGCGCGTCGTTCTCGTTCGGGAGCTCGCCGGTCGGCGCGTACGGTCGTGCGGGGGTCGGTTACGACTTCCACCCGAACTGGTACGTGACCGGCGGCGTCTCGACGCTCTGGGCCGGCTACAACGACAAGCTGAAGGCGAAGGCCTCCTACTTGCCGTTCGACGGCGGCATCGGCGTCCGCTACGGCGTCTTCGACGCCTCGCTGAACCTGCTGGTCGGCCCGAAGTTCGGGCAGGGCGGCACGTCTCTCGCGATCGGCGGCGCCGGCATGGTCGGTCTCACGTTCTGAGTCCGGCCGGCACGAGCAGAGGGGCGGCGGAATTCGCCGCCGCCCCTCACACGATTTCCGTACCTCGGTACACCAACCCATCACAGAAACACAGAAGACAAGGAGTCTCTCATGAACACGATCAAGAACTCGGTTGCGATCTGCTTCGCCCTCATGTCCCTCGTCACCGTCGGCTGCGGCCTGCAGGACGAAGAGTCGGAAGGCCACTCGGCCGCCCCGCCTCCTCCCTGCACGGAGCACTGCGGTTCCGGCGGCGACGCCGGAACGGGCGGCGACACGGGCACGGGCGGCGCCAACGACGCCGGTACGGGCGGCAACGCCACGACCGACGCCGGCGGCGGCCCCACCACCGGGAACCTCCCGGCTCCGGTGATCAGCCCCGCGGCCTGCCTGCTCCAGTTCGCCGACGACTACATCTCGGGTTCGCCCTGCGGTGACGTCGTCGGAACGCTTCCCGGGATGACCTGGTCGGAAGGCCAGTACATCACGGACAGCGACTCGGACGGGCGTCTCGAGCTCAAGTACTCGTCGATCCCGGAAGGCAGCTACGTGCTGTCCTACCGCGACCGCGAGTGCAAGAACGAGGTTCCCCGCACGAACTGGGCGCTGTACGGCGACCCGGAGATGCTGAAGCGCATGACCGACGATGCTCGCTCGTTCATCCAGTGCAACTGGTGGGACGCGGCGAACTCGAAGGTGGTGTCGAGCGGCGATCCGGGCTGCAAGCTCGCGATCAAGGTCGGCCCGGCCTGCGCCATCTCGGGCAACGGGAACATGAAGAACTACAAGTGAGCTCCGGCTCGCCTGTAACGCCTTCGAAGGGGCGGTCGACACTTGTCGGCCGCCCCTTTCCTTTTATATAAAAGCGAATCTTCCTTTTTAAGCGGCGCCGGAGGTCGGCCGCCACCCTCGGACCGACGCAGAAAATCGCCTCCAGCGATTTTCCTCACGCTAGGCGCGAACCGTCACGCGACCGGAGGTCGCGGCGGCTTCGCGCCATGCGCGACGGTCGGCCGAAGGCGACGCCCGCCCTCCGGCGCCGTGAAACTTAAGAGGCGTCCGCCAGCCGTACCCCTCTGAATGGAACCGTGAACCTCTCCCGTCGGCAGGTTTCTGGTCCTGCCGACGGGGGTTCCTTCAGAGGGGTGCGAGCTGTTGCGGACGCAAGGATAAATAGAGTTATTTTAGCCAAAAAACAGCACATGGCAGGGTTGACAAAAGCCTAAAAATGTGCTAGAGTATCAGGTTCCTTGATAACAAGCGCAGTCAACCACAACCCGCGGCCCAAAGCCGCATAGCAAGCAACCCGTTCGGAGGAAGACACATGACCAAGTTCAACGGCATTCTGACGATTCTCGCCCTCGCTCTCACCATGGCCGCCTGCGGCTACCAGGGTCCCGACGCCGACGATGGCGACGAGACCGCCGAGGGTACGCCCTCAGACAAGACGCCGCCCCAGAAGGGCGATACCGGCAAAGAGTCCGGCGGCAGCGTCGGCGCTCCTGCCAACTCCGGCGGCGGAGGCGGCGGTGGCGGTACGCCGATCGGCGACGCTGGCACGGGTACGGACGCCGGTTCCGGAGGCACGCCTCCGGTCTCGACGGATGCGGGCTCCGGCGGTTCGCCCGCCGACGCCGGTTCCGGCGGCAGCGACGCGGGCGGTTCCGGCGGCGGCGACGCTGGCGGAGGGACTTCACAGCCCGCTCCGGTCGTCGTGACCGGCGCCTGCCAGATGAAGTTCTCGACCGCCTACGTCGGGAGCAGCGCCACCGCGGAGCTCCGCGGCAACCTGCCGGGCGTCACCTGGAGCTCCGGCCCTGCCATCACCGACACGAACGCGGACAAGTACCTCGAGTACGCTCCCGTGACGATCGGTGCCGGCTTCTACGAGCTCACGTACATGGTCCCGCCCTCCACCTGGGCGAACCTCGGCGACAGCACGGCCCTCAAGGCCATGACTCCCGCCGCCCGCGAGTTCGTGAACTGCAACTGGTGGGATCCCGTCGCGCTCAAGACGGTCTCCGTCTCCAGCCCGTCCTGCAACATCAGGATCATGGTCGGAGGCGGCTGCACCATCTCGGCGGCCGGGAACATGAAGGACTTCAAGTAAGCCCGTACGCAGTACGGGACCGAACGGGGTCCGCTCGAAGAAGGGGCGGCTGACGCTTGTCAGCCGCCCCTTTTAGATTTCTTTTTTTAAAGTGTGTCGGAGGCCGGGCGGACACCGCCATTCCGACACAGAAAATCGTTTAGCACTGTCTCTTATTTCGCGCGCTCCTCACGATGCTCCTATTTTCATGGTGGTTCGGACGCGCCTCTAATGCTAGCCGCGAACCGCTACGCGACCGGATGTCGCGGCGGCTTCGCGCCATGCGCTACGGTCGGCCGAAGGCGACGCCCGCCTCCGTCGCCATGAAACAAAAAGGCGCCCGCCAGCCGCGTCTCTCCGGGGAAACCGTGAACCTTTCGCGAATGAGCATAACGACTCTAGTGGCTCATTCGCGGGTTTCCCCGCGGGAGATGCGAGCTGCTGCGGGCGCACACATCCTCCTGTGGACAACAGTCCCCAGAAAAGCCAATTAAGGGTACAATGCCCAAAGATATGGCCCACCTGATGGAAAAGATCGGTCGCGCCTTTGAGGTCGACCTCGATCCGCATGACCGGCGGGGGAGGAACTTCCTTTTGCTGCTCCTCGGCTCTGGCCTCGCCGCCTCCGCCCTCGTCGCCGCGACTTCGCCCCTCAAGGCGTTCGCCGCCGTCGTGACGATAGTCATTTTCGGGCTCGCCTTCCTGAAGCCGCTCCACGTCATCCTCTTCCTCGCCGCCTACACCCCGTTCGAGCCGTTCCTCCTGAAATTCGTCGGCGACGAGCTCTACATCTACGCCCGCTATTTCTCCGAGGGGCTCATCTACGTCCTGCTCGCCTCCGTCGCCGTCCGGCTGTTCCTGAAGGAACGCAAGATGGTCACGACGCCGATCGACCTGCCGTTCATCTTTTTCCTGCTCGTCGCAGCGACCTCGCTCATCGTGAATGCCGTCCCGCCGCTCTATGGCATTCTCGGCCTGCGCCAGATCATCCGGTTCATCCTGCTCTTCTTCATCGTCGTCTACCTCGCGCCGGACAAGGCGTACATGAAGAAGATGACGGCGATGATGTTCGGCATCGTGCTTTTCGAAGGCATCCTCGGCATCGCGCAGGCGGTCGTCGGCGGCCCGCTCGACGAGTTCCTCATTCCGAGCGAACGCCGCTTCTACGAGAGCATCCAGCTCACCTCCGGCACGTCCCAGTTCTGGGATCCGGGTGCGCGCGTCTTCGCGACCCTCGGCCGGTTCGACCAGCTCGGCACGTTCCTGTGTTTCTTCTTCCTCATCGGCGCCGGCTTCCTCTACGAGTCCCGCGACAATGACGAGAAGAAGAAAATCCGCGCGGTCATCGCGCTCGCGTTCCCCGCGCTCATCCTGACGCTCTCGCGCGCCTCGTGGTTCGGCTGGGCGCTCGGCATGCTCGTCATCGGCGCGTGGCTCATGAAGGACTGGCGCGTGCGGGCGACGTTCACGGCGTTCGTCGCCGTCGCGCTCATGTACCTCGCGTGGTCCGGCATAGCCGTCCGTTACCTCATCGACTCGCCGGAGCAGACCGTCGCCGAACGGTTCTTCGAGGCGTTCTCGTTCGAGCGGTGGCGCGGCGAATACTACGGCCTCGGCCGCGTCTTCTGGCTCGTGCAGACGCCGCTCGTCGTCGTCCGCTCGTCGCCGCTCTTCGGCGTCGGCCCCGGACAGTACGGAGGGGGAGCCGCGGCCGCCCTCGGCAACACGACGGTCTACGAAAAGCTGAATCTGCCGTTCGGCGTGTACGGAAGCGAGGGATACATCGACAACAACTGGTTCTCGCTTTGGGGCGAGACCGGCACGCTCGGCCTCGCGTTCTTCGCCTGGATGTTCGTCGCGCTCGGCCGGCTTGCCCGCGCCACGTGGCGCCAGTCGAAGGATCCCATGACGCGCGGCCTCGCGCTCGGTTACCTCGCCGCGCTCGTCGCCGTCGCCTTCCAGTCGTTCCTCGCCACCTACCTCGAGGTCCGTACGCTCGCGCTCTACTTCTGGCTCTACGGCGCGTTCGTGTACGTCCTCGCGCGCAAGGAAGACGTGGTCGTTTAGCGAGAATTTGGAAAATAAAATGTAGCTGCGAGGCTTGCCTCGCTTCACCTTAACGTGAAGCAGGGCAAGCCCTGCAGCTACGTCCAAAATGAACATCGTCTTCGCCAACAAATACTGGTACCTGAAGGGCGGCGCCGAGCGCTACCTTTTCGATTTGCGCGCGCTCCTCGAGCGCCACGGCCATGCCGTCGCGCCGTTCGCGATGCGCGACCCGAAGGACCTCCCGAGCGACTGGAGCCGCTACTTCGTCAGTCCCGTGAAGACCGATCGCGTGCGTTTTTCCCCGTCCGGCCTCAAGACCGCGGGGCGGATGCTCTGGTCGCTCGAGGCGGCGCGGAAATTCGGCGCGCTGCTCGATGCCGACAAGCCCGACCTCGTGCACGTCCACAACGTCTACCACCAGATCTCGCCGTCCATCCTTCCCGAGGCGAAGAAGCGCGGGCTCCCCGTCGTGATGACCGCGCACGACTACAAGCTCGTCGCGCCGAACTACTCGCTCTTCCATGACGGCGCGATATGCGAGGCGACGAAACCCGCGCGCTACTGGAACGCCGTCGGTCACCGCTGCGTGAAGGGTTCCGCCGTCGCGAGCGCGCTCGCCGCGGCCGAGATGTCCCTGCATCGCGCCCTCGGCGTCTGGCGCAAGAACGTCGATCTCGTCATCGCCCCGAGCCGTTTCATGCAGTCGCTCCTCGCCGACTACGGCATGGACCCGAAGAAGATCGTCCACGTCCCGCACGCCATCGACGCGTCCGTCTGGAAGCCCGTCGCCGGCGGCAATTACGCGCTCTACGTCGGCCGCCTCTCCGAGGAGAAAGGCGTCGACGCGCTCATCGCCGCCGCCGCGCGCGCCAAGACCGTGCCCGTGCAGATCGTCGGTACCGGACCCGAGGAGGCGAAACTCAAGGCGCTCGCGAAAAAACTCGACGCGCATAACGTCACCTTCCGCGGATTTCTCGCGGGCCGTGACCTCGCCGACGCCTATGCCGGCAGCCGGTTCCTCGTCGTGCCGTCAGCGTGGTACGAGGTGTTCGGCCTCATCGTCCTCGAGGCGTATGCGGCGGGAAAACCCGTCGTCACGACGCAGATGGGCGGCCTCGGCGAGCTCGTGAAGGAAGGGGAGACGGGCCTTTTCGCCTCCGTCGGCGACGCCGCCGACCTCGCGGAAAAGATGTCCGCGCTCTGGGACGACGCGCCGCTCGCCGTCGAGATGGGCCGCGCCGGACGCGAGTGGGTCGAGAAGGACTTCACACCCGAAGCCCACTACGCCGCCATCATGGGCGTGTACGAAAAGGCCAAGAAGCTCGCAAAGAGAAAATGAGGACCGCCGACGGCGGTCCTTCTTTTGAGCACGCGGAGCGCGCGAGCTTTTTTCTTTTTTTAAGAAGCGGCGGCAGGCCGCGTCCCCGGTCGCGAGACCGTGAACCTTTCGCGAATGAGCATAACGACTCGTGGCTCATTCGCGGGGCTCGCGAGCCGGGGACGCAGGCCACGCCGACGCACGACTGCTGTTTTGCTAGGCCGCCACTGCGGACTTCGCGCGCCGTGGCGCCCAGTCGCCCGTCTGCTTCGCCATCTGTCCGAACAGCGAGCATTCGCGGATGTCCGCGACGCCTGTCAGGTACTGGAGTACGCGCTCGTTGCCGATGCCGTACCCCGCATGCGGCTTCGTTTCGCCTGACGACACCATGTCGAGGTACCAGCGGAATTCGTCGATCGTCCCGCCGCGCTCCCGGTGGAGGCGGTACATCGTCGAGCCGAGCAGGCGGCGTTCCAACTTTTCGCCGTTATGTTCGCGCACCGCCGAACCGACGCCTTCGCCCGCGACCGGGAACACGAGGTCGGCCGAGAGCACCACGCGGTCGTCCGCCTCCGATACCTTCATGTTGAAGAACTTGATGTCCTTCGGGTAGCGCATGATGAGCGTCGGCCGCGGCGTTCCGCCTCCCGCGAGCGCGTCCACCACGCGTGCCTCGTGCCGAGCCTCGAGATCCGCGCCCCAGCGCAGTCCCGGAAATCCGTCGTTCTGCAGCAGCGCGACCGCGTCGTCGTAACTGATTCGGTGGAACGGCTGTTTCAGGCTTTCCGCGAGCGCGGCGACGTCGCGGCCGAAGGCGTCCGCGAGCGCGTTCGCGTGCTCGCGGACGACCGCCGTGCAGATTGCCTTTACCGCCGCCTCGATGCGGTCGAGGAGCGCCGCGTACATCTTCTCCTCGTCGTACTTCGCCGCGCCGCCGACGCCACTCCAGTCGAATTCCTCCTCGGTGAGGAGGAACTGCCGCAGGTGCCGGTCGTCTTCGGTTTCCTCATCGCGTCCGCTGATCATCGTCGTGTACACGCCGTGGTAGTGCCGCAGCGCCTGTTCGAGCGTGAGCTGGCCCGTCTGGCTGAAGAACAGCGGCGCGTCGATGCGGCTGCCGACGCGAAACAGCGTGTCGACGTTCTCGCATGCGCCCGTGATGCCGACGATTTGCGGCACCGGCACGTGTGCCAACCCGAGGCCGCGATAGTGGCCGTGCGCCGCGTCATGCATGGTCGAGACGAGGGGGATGAGGTGCTTGAGCGTTTCATTCATAGTTTCTTTGTCATTCCGGGCCGAGACCCGGAATCCAGTTAGAAAGTTTGTAGCCGCAGGGCTTGCCCTGCATCACCGCCGTTCGCGCAAAAAAATAGCCCCGCGGAATCGCGGGGCCGTCACGCGCGCAATGTTCGATTTCCGCCGTATAAAAAAACGAGCCTCGCGGCTCGTGTACGAGCGCAGGCTTGTTTACCAGCGGTGATGCGTATCCCAGGGTCATTCAAGAAGTGATACTACCACACTATCGCCAGGCACCTGTGGATAAAAGGATACGAACTTCCATTGAGCGCGCCAAGCGCGCGAGCATCCTTTTCTTTTAAAAGCAGCGGCCGCCAGCCGCATCTCTCCGGGGAAACCGTGAACCGTTCGCAAAGGCGGCAAAACGATCATGGTGCCTCCTTTGCGAGTTTCCCCGCGGGAGATGCGTGCTGCCGCGGACGAATGAGCGCGGCATCGGTATCCCTCTGAACGGAACCGTGAACCTTTCCTGCCGGCGGGCCATATATCCCCGCCGGCAGGGGTTCCGTCAGAGGGTACCGTGACGCCGATAGCAACTCCGCTATACCAAAAACCGCCCAGTGGGGCGGTTTAGGCTTTCGCGGCGGCGCGCGCCTTCTTCGCGGCGGCGGGCGAAGCGATCAGCGCCTGATACGTCCTCTGCGTCTCCTTCGCGACGTCGTCCCAATGATAATGCTCGAGGACGAACGCCCGCGCCGCTCGGCCCTTTGCCGCGGCGAGCTCCGGATTCGCGATGAGCGCGCGCAGTTTCCGCGCGAGGTCGGCGACGCTCTTGTTACGGAACGACATCCCGTGGTCGCGCACGACCTCCATGTTCTCGGGGATGTCCGAGGCGAGCACGGTCTTGCCGTAGGCCATCGCCTCGAGCACCGCGATAGGCAGCCCTTCGGATTCCGAAGGATGCACCACGGCGTACGAACCCGCGAACACCTGCTCGAGCGCCTTGCCCTTCAGGTAGCCGGTGAAGATGATGTCCTTCTCGCCCTTCGCCTGCGTCTTCAGCTGCGCCACGTAGTCGTCCGTGAACGCGCTGTCGCCGACGATGACGAGCTTTTTTCCCGCCGTCTGTCCGCGCTTCTTCAGTTGGCGGTACGCGGCGATCAGGTGATGCGCGCCCTTGTGGCGGACGAGCCGCGACACCATCACGACGTAGCCGTCCTTCTTCAGGCCGAAGCCCTTCAGGAGTTCGGCGCCGATGCGTGCCGGCGGCGTGTCGATGCCGTTCGGAATGTACCGTGCGGCGCGGTTGTACCGGTTCTCGCAGTACGCTTCGAGCGTCTTCGAGACGGTGATGGTCTGGTGGGGGAACAGGCACGCGGCGCGCTCGCCGAGGCCGAGCATGATGCGGGCGACGAGGCCCCACTTCTGATGCTTGCGGTCGATGCAATGGAACGTCGCGACCACCTTCACGCGGGGCGCGAACACGCGCGGAATCCACGAGAGGAGCGACGGGCCGACGCCGTGATAGTGAATCACGTCCACGCCCTGACCGAGCGCGTGGACGGTCGCGGTGAACGTGTGGACGATGGCATCGAGGTTCTTCGATTTCACCGTCGCGGTCGCGATGGTCCGGACGCCCTTCGAAAAGCGCGTCTTGGGCGCGGCATACCAGGCCCTCGTGTACACGATGACCTCATGCCCCATCGCGCCAAGCCGAACGGCGAGCGCCTCGACGTGGCGCTCAATGCCGCCGAATTGGGTGGGAATACCCTTTTGTCCGACCATTGCGATCTTCATAGCGTCAGTTGTAGCCGCGGGGCTTGCCCCGCCAACCCCTTAAACCGCCTTAAATAAGCGGTTTTCAGGAACCACACACCTTAGCAGAAAACCACCACTTTGTCAACCCTCGTTGACAATCCTTAAAAGTACAAAAAAAGCTCTAATATTAGAGCTTTTTCGTATACTGTAGCTGCAGGGCTTGCCCTGCCGAACCCCTTAGCGTGAAGCGAGGCAAGCCTCGCCGCTACATCTTTAATAACGACCCTTCCATTGAGCGCGCCGAGCGCGCGAGTTTTTTCCTCTTTTTAGTGGCGGGCGACGACGGGCGGGCACCCCCTGAACGGAACCGTGAACCTTTCCTGCCGCCAGCCTTTTATCCTGGCGGCAGGGTTCGGTCTTGAAAAGCACAGAGGGCGGGAGGCTGGCCGTCGGCGCGGGTAAACCCGAGTCGGAGCGAGGGCTCGGCCTCAGGCCGAGCCGCGTCCGACGGCCAGACTGCCGCCCGGCTCAAACTGCGGCCACCGCCAATTTTTTACCTCACTACCGTTCCTTTCCCCGCAGCCCGAGCGTCAAACTCCAAATCCGTCGTCACCGCCGCCGTGCTCGCATGGAGCGTCAGCCCCGTCAGCTCGTCATCCGCCGTCAGCGCCACGTCCTTGATGAGCGTCGGCATCGTCCCCACGTCGTCGACGCCCGCCGTCAGCGCCACTTCGAAGCTCGCGCCGATGCCCGCGCCCGTCCCGTCCGTGAACGCCGGCACGCGGCCGACGTCCCAGCGGATGCGTCCCGTCGTCGGGAAGTAGTCGATCGCCTGGCCGGACGTCACGCTGTACTTGCCGGTCCATGCCACGTTCGCGGGCAGATACCCTTCGACGCGAACGTTGTCCGCGCCGCCCGTCGTGTTTTTCAGGTGCAGGAAAACGCGGTACTTCGTCGTCTCGCCGGCTTTCGGCGGCAGCGGCCCGAGGCCGACCTGGTCGCCGTCCTTCGTGAAGTAGAATCCCGCCGCGTCGACCGTGAGCGACGTGGCGATGGGGAAGTCGGTCGTCGCGGAATCCACGCGCACGGGCCGCGTCGTGTCGTCGCCGACGACGTAGGTTCCCGTCGCCGCGATGACGAGGTGCGGTTCGCCGTCCGGACCGAGCGTCGCGGCGTCGATCGCGTTTTTCACGGAAAGCGTCGCCGTGAGCGTTCCCGATTCGCCCGGAGCGACGGAGGGAACGTTCCACGACAGGGTTTCGGGTTCGGCGTTCGCGAGCAGGCGGCGGTCGGCTGAAAGGTCGACATGCAGTCCGTTAAGCGCGGTCGTGCCGCGGTTGCGGTAACGAACGGCGACGACGACCGTCTCGCCGGGGAGGAGCGCGGTCCTGCCGCCCGGTTGCGTCACGTCGTGCGAGAATTCGATGTCGCCGGCGAGCGGGTCGGCGTTATGCCGCACCTCCTCGATCACCCGGGCCTCGCCGTCGTCCGTGACCGCGCGGAAGGCGAACGCCGGTGTCGGCGGCGTCCGCGGCCGCGCCGAGAACGAGCCGTACAGCGTCACCGTCCCGCCGTCGCCGGGCGCGAGGTCGCCGAGCCGCCACTCGCGGCCCTTGCCGAGCGCGGGAGAAGCGCCCGACACCGTGAAGTCTTCCGGCGCGGCGACCGCGAGCCGGACGTTGCGCAGCGCGGCGCCGCCGCGGTTGGCGTACGCGACCGTCACCGACGTCTGCCGTCCGCGCACCAGGTCCTTCGGCGCGGCGACCGCGAGCTGCAAGGCCGAGCGCGCGACCTGCCATTCCGTCCGGTCGCTCACGCGCGTGGGCGCGGTCTGCGCCAGTTCCCAATAGGTGAGCTCGGAAGAGAGTACCTTCAGCGTTCCGGTCGGCCCGTACGTCCGCGCCGTGAGCGAAAGCGTGTCCTTCGCGTGCGGCGCGAGGTCCCCGATGGGGAAGACGTAGATGCCGTCCTCGCCCGGAACGCGTTCCGCGTGCGGCCGTTCGCCCGCGGCGAGGCAGTACTTGTGTTCCTCGTCGGCGGTTTCGATGAAATCCGTGACGACCGTCCCTTCGGGAAGGCGCACGCGCAGCTGCGCGCAGCCGAGGACGCGCGGCGAGTCGTTGCTGTAGGAAATGGCGAACGTCGTCGTCTCGCCGCTCACGATCTCCTGCGGCGCGACCGTCGCGATGTTCACGACCGACACCGTCGGCAGGACGGGCAAAAGCAGGCCGTAGACCATCAAGGTCACGACGAGCGTCGCGACGGTCGTCAGCAGGAAAAAGTCGAGAATGAACATCCGCCGCGCGTACTTCGTCGGCCACGGCTTGCGGTACCGCTCCTGCCAATGCGCCTCGAGCACCGGGTAGCACGTCTGCGTGATCGGATCGCACACCGCCTTGATCGGCGCCGTAATCAAATGAAACGCCCCCTTTTTCTTCCCAGGAGTCGCCGCGCCGTCAATCTTTTTTTCCATGTTTTCCTTCATAGGAAGAGGATACGCGTTTCAAGGGAGTGGGGGACGGTCGAGAGGTGGCCGTAAGGCGAGGAGCGCGCGGCCCTTGGCGGGTAAACCCGAGTCGGAGCGAGGGCCAAGCCAGAGACTTGGCCGCCAGGGGCCGTGCCTCCTCGCCTGGCTTTCAGGTCGGCATTCATATGCTTATCGCACCGTCGCCGAGAATTGGAAAACGTCCGTCGTCAAAGTGGCAATCTCCGCCTTTCCGTCCCCGTCAGTATCAGCGACGGCCACGACAACCCCGTTCCGCTGCGCCGGATCCGCCGCGAAGAACCCCTTGTCCCGAACCTTCCCCGCAGCGTTGAAAATCCGCACGTGCGGCCCGCCGCCGGGACCCGCGCCGGTCACGATCTCATCCTTCCCGTCGCCGTCGAGGTCGCCCGCCGCCACGCGCACGCCGCCGCGAAATCGCGGGTCATACGCGAAGAATCCCGGATGCAGCAGCCGCCCGCCCTTCGTAAACACGCGCACGTGCGGCCCGCCGCCCGCGCCCGCGCCCGCGATGATGACCGGCTTGCCCGTGCCGTAGATGTCGCCGATCGCCACGTTCACACCGCCGCGGAAATTCCGGTCATACGCGAAGAATCCCGGCCCGACCGGCGTCCCGTCCGCCTTGTACACGCGAATCTGCGCGCCCGCGCCCGGACCGGTCCCCGTTACTATCTCTATTGTGCCGTCCCCGTCCAAATCGCCGATCGCCATGTTCACGCCGAGCTTGAACGCCTCGCCATACGGCCGGAACGACGTCCGCAAGCTCCCGCCTTCATTATATATAGAGACCGCCGTCGCGTCCGCGACCACCTTCTCAAGCGACCCGTCGCCGTCCATGTCGCGCAGCGCCACGTTCGCGGACCCGTCATACGCCGACTCGTACGCGAAGAACCCGTTGCGCACCTTCGCGCCTGTCGGGCCGAACAGCCGCACGTACGCGCCGTTCGGGAACGAGCTTCCGCCGACCAACTTCTCGATCCGCTTCAAGAGCACCAGCCCGTCGTTCGCGGCAAGAGACACCGACGTCACGATGGACCCGTCGTTCACGTCCGGCGCCTGCGTTCCGCGAACCTTCTCGAGTTCTTGGTCGAAGGACACCGTCCGGCTGTCGGGGGAGGAGTTCACGAGCACGACGCCGTTCGCGAAATCGCGCCGCCACACCCCGCCGCGCACCCGTTTGTCCGTCGGTGCCGCCACGTTCGTCGCGTCGCCGACCGGCCGGCCCAGCCGCACATCCTGCTCGTCGTAGTGCCAAATCTGCCCATGGTCGGATTCGCCGAAGTCGAAGCTGAAGAACCCGTCGCCCATGAGCGTCGAGGCGAGGCCGTACCGCATCTTCCGGTAATCCGCGTTCGCGCCGCTGTTCCCCGTGTTGCCGTTGATGATGAACACCGGCGTCTTTCCGACGAGCTTGTGCAGGCGCAGGTAATTCGACATCACGCCGCTCCACGTCCCGCCCGCCTCCCAGGGGGTAGGGAAGGACTCGAACATTCGGCCGTTCACGTACGGCTGCAGCTCGTCCGTCGAGTCGCCGTTTGTCACGATGACCGCGTCCGAACCCAGCAGATCGCGCGTCGTCTTGAGGAGCGTCACCATCCCGCGCTTCCATGCCACGTCGAGGAGTCCGGCGTCGTCCTTGATGCCGTCGTGGTGGATGTCGATGTTCCCGCCGTTCATCCACGACGCGTTCGACGAGAATTCGTCATAGAACACCCCGTCCCACAGCCCGGTCGACATGATTTCGTTTTTCACGAAATTCGGGAGGTACGTGTTCCACGGCGTCACGCCCGAGAGCACCGACGTCCCCGGCCACACCGATACGCGGTTGCCGCCCGGGTCGAGCAGCCACCACTCGGACTGGATGCCCGATTCCAGTTTCTGATGGAGCGGGTCGACCCAGGAGTAGTTCCATGACTTCGACGGCACGTACGCCAGGATGATGATGTTCGGATTCAGCTCGCGCAGTTTCGCGAACATCCCGCGGTTGTATACCTGCGCCTCGGCGGGGAACACGATCAGGTCGTACTTGGCGAGCGAGGGGTACAGCGCCGGCGTGATGTCCGTGCCCGCCTTCAGATAATAATTCGCCGTGCGGACGAACTTGTCCGACGGCGTCTTGATCGCCGCCCGAACCGGCATAGCGAAAACCGCCACGCCCGTCATGAGCGTCAGTGTCGTCGCGATGATTTTCCGGAAGAGGTGACCGCGCATTTGTTTTTCAAAATGTAGCCGCGAGGCTTGCCTCGCTTCGCGTTGGTTCGTGTAGCTGCGCGGCTTGCCGCGCTTCACCATTTTCGTGAAGCAGGGCAAGCCCTGCAGCTACCCCTTGTCTTCAAGCGCCTTCGGGTTCGGCGAGTACAACCGGTTCTTGATCTTCCACTGGTTCACGAACTGCCCGATGCCGTCCTTCGCCAGTTTGTTACGCACCGTCGGTCGCGCCTGCGACCAGCGCACCAAACTTTCGAAGTTCACCTTGTACCTTCCTCGCACCACGACGTAAGTCAACTCGCCATCGGCGATGGCACGGCGAATAGTCCGTCCGGACACCCCAAAGAGGCGAGAGGCCTCCGAAATGGAAACGCGAATGATGTTCATACCGTCAGTCACCGGTAGTTGCTACCGATAAGCAGGAGAGGGGGACAGACAACTTTTTTATTGCCCTTAAATGTTACCACAAACTGCCTTAAAAATCAAGCATAAAATACGTCTATTTGTCAACACTAGTGTAGACAATTAGCCACATTTTTGACCGTTTGTAAATGTAGCCGCAGGGCTTGCCTTGCAACACCATTAAAGTGAAGCGATGCAAGTAAGTTGGGACCGGGTCCCGTTAAGGAGGCGTGGGGACAGGTTAGCCGTTGGAAAACGAAACAAGTTACCTTCCTCCGCTGTAAGCGTAATAAGACAAACCCGTCGCTTATCCGCAGGCAAGCCCGTTGCAAAGTGCTGTCCGCGCGCCTATACTCGATGAAGTTGCCAAAGGTGAAGCGCGGCAAGCCGCGCTGCTACACCGTCATTCCTGCCTTGAGCCGGAATCCAGAAAATAAAATGTAGCCGCAGGGCTTGCCCTGCATCACCAACCTCGTGCCTTACCCCGCCTTAAAAGCGCGACCCCAAGGTGTAACGCTTTTTTCTTTTTCACGTCTGAGTCAATGCGAAGCCGTTTAAAAGAAAAATTTCTGCTGTTCCGCATCCGGGCGAAGAAGGACCCGGAAGCGTTCGGCGAGATCTATGACGCGTACGTGAAGCAAATCTACCGCTTCATCTACTTCAAGGTCCCGTCGGCGGAACAGGCGGAAGACCTCACGTCGGACGCGTTCCTGAAGGCGTGGCACTACCTGAAAGAAAAGAAGGACGTGCCCAACCTTCAGGCCCTGCTCTACAGCGTCGCGCGCTCAGTCGTCATCGACTGGTATCGCGCGAACGCCGCGGAGCGCGCCCACGTCTCGCTCGACGATGCGTCAGCCGATGACATCGCCGACGCGGGGGACGAGAAAATCGTCCATGACATCGAGGTCAAATTCGACACCAGCTTGGTGCTCGAAAAGCTTCGCGGTCTAAAAGACGAGTACCGCGAGGTCGTCATCCTGAAGTATCTCGACGAACTGACGACCGGAGAAATCGCAGCCGTACTCGGAAAGACGCCGGCGAACGTCAGGGTCCTCGTGCACCGAGCGACCAAGGCGCTCGAAGGCGCCATCAACAATGAACGACAAGAAGCTCAAGGACATCTTCTCGGACATCAAGAATGAACGGCGGGGTGGCGCCCCGCACGACGTTTGGGTTAAACGCAACCGCGACATCCTGCTGATGCAGGTGCGCAACACGGTCGGCTCGACCGCGAAACCCGGACTCGTGCAGAACATGCGCCACCTTTTTGCTACCTTCATTCCGATGGAGACCGTCCGTATGACCGCGCGCGGCCTCGCCGTGTTCGCCCTCGCCATCGGCACCGTGCTCGGCGGCGGCCTCGTCTCCGCGCAGGTCTACCGCGAAGCGTCCCCCGGCGAAGCGCTCTACAAGGTGAAGGTCGCCGTCGAACGCGCCCAGCTCGCCCTCGCCCCGAACGACGAATACCGCACCCGCCTCCACACCGAGTTCGCCGACCGCCGCATCGACGAGGTCGCGCGGCTCGCCGAGGCGTCCGCCGACCGCCAGGATCTGGTGAACGGCGTCCTTTCCGCGTTCGAGGTCGAAGTCACCGCGCTCCAGGACGGCCTCGAATCCCTCCGCAAGAACGATCCCGCCGCGGCCATCGATGCCGCGAAGCTCATGGAACGCAAGACCGCCGTCTACCAGAACGCGCTCCGCAAGGCCGCCGCGCTTCTTCCGCCCGCGCTCCAGCCGTCCATCGTCGCCACCCGCGACCTCGTCGACGGCGTGACCATCAAGGCGATGGCCGTCATCGTCGAGCACCACCTCGCCGGCGACAGCGAAGCGTCGAAGAACATCGTCGTCACCAAGTTCGAAGAGCGCCTCCAGCAGGCCGAAGCCAAGCTCGACACCGCCGCGCAGGGTCAGGATGTCGCCGCTCCCGCCGCCAAGACCGTCCAGGCCAAAGCCGCCATCGCCGCCGCGAAGGCCCTCCTTAAGGAAGAGAACTACGAGGCCGCCCTCTCCAAGATCGTCGAGGCCGCCGAACTCACCAAGGAGGTCGAACAGCAAAATGTCCCCAGCACTGAAACGCCCCCCGCCGAAGGTGCGTCTAATGATGCGCCCAAGGAGCAGGGGACACCTCCTCCCGCCGCGCCATAAGTGAAGCGCGGCAAGCCGCGCAGCTACGTCCGTTCCGTAAAAATCTAATGTAGCCGCAGGGCTTGCCCTGCATCACCATGTAGCCGCGAGGCTTGCCTCGCCTCACCTTCACAAAGCAAGCCCCAGCAAAGGCGCCCGAGCAAACTCGGGCCCCCCTGCTGGGTCTGGCAACCGCCAAGGGGACCGTCCCCAGGCAAAGGGGGACTGCCCCCATAGCGGTCGTCTAGACCTGTATATATCTGAGTACGTCAACGCAAGGCTTGCCACGCGGCGCGCAAGCGTCTCGTGACCAAAGGTCGGGTTCCGGTGAAAGCCGGTTCGCCCTGCGCTACTTCGCTCGTCGCCCCATTTAACCGGCGCGAGCATATCCCACAAGGATCTACAGATTTATGAACGAAGTTCTCAAAATGACCAGGAAGGGTCTGACCGCGGCTGTCGTCGCGGCCACGATCGCCTGGTCGATCGGCCTCTCGGCCCTCGTCGCGCCCCTCACGGCGCGCGCCGCGGCCCCCGCGTCCGGCACGATCGTCAAGGCCAGCCTCCCCGCCGTGTACTACGTCGGCGCGGACGGCAAGCGCTACGTCTTCCCGAACGAGAAGACGTACAAGACCTGGTACGCCGACTTCTCCTCCGTCCTCACCATCACCGACGCCGAGCTCGCGGCGCTCCCGATCGGCGGGAACGCCACCTACAAGCCGGGCAGCCGCATGGTGAAGATCACCACCGACCCCAAGGTGTACGCCGTCGACAAGGGCGGCGCGCTCCGCTGGGTCAAGACCGAGGCGCTCGCCGTCTCGCTCTACGGCGCCTCCTGGGCGCAGATGATCGACGACGTCCCCGACGCGTTCTTCACGAACTACACCTCGGGCGCCGACATCAACTCCGCCTCCGACTACAGCCCCGCCGGCGTCTCGAGCCAGGCCACGTCCATCAACGCGGACAAGAACCTCGGCTCGTCCTCCGGCAGCGGTTCCCTCTCGGCGATGCTCTCCTCCAGCCAGCCGGCTGGCGGCACGCTCCCGAAGGGCGCCAACGCGGTTAACGTCCTCAAGCTGGACGTTAAGAACAACGGCACGTCCTCGATGACGGTTGACTCGGTCACCGTTCACCGCTCGGGCTCCGGTCTCACGGCCGACATTGCCAACGCGTACGTCTACGCTGGCAACAACCGCCTCACGACTGGCCGCACGTTCAACAGCACCACCCATGACGCTTCCTTCTCCGGCCTCAACCTCGCGTTGGCCGCTGGCGAAATGAAGACCCTCTGGGTCGGTGTCGACTTCGCCTCGGGCGCGACTGCTGCCAACCAGCACTCGTTCTCGATGACGGCGATGTCCGCCGGTTCGAGCACGGCCTCCGGCCTCCCGCTCGCCGGTCCGACCTTCACGATCTCCGGCGCCACCGCTGGCACCGTGACGATCTCGAAGTCCGGTACCGTCACCAACCCCAAGGCCGGTCAGATGGCCGCCAAGGTCGGTGAGTTCCAGCTCGCCGCTGGTTCGACCGAAGACATCGACTTCACCAAGATCTCCGTCTACCACGGCGGTTCGGTCTCCCGGGACAAGTACTCCAACTTCGTCCTGAAGCAGGCCGGCAACACGCTCGCCTCGGTGTCCGCGCTCAACAGCAAGGACCTCGCGGTGTTCGTTCTCGCGACCCCGATGCTGATCGAGAAGGGCAACACCAAGACCTTCGAGATCTACGCGGACGTTGCGGGTTCCGCCCGCTCGGCTGAGACGGTGAAGTTCTGGCTCGACCAGACCACCGACCTCCTCGCTGTCGGCCGCACCTACGGCTACGGCGTCGCGGTCACCTCGACCACCTACGATGGTGGCTCCTGCACCTCGTCCGCCGGTGACTGTTCCTACAGCTCCGTCGACGCCGGTCAGCTGACCATCACCTTCAACGGCCCTGCCTCGAAGGATGTCGGCGCCAACCAGAAGGATGTTGAACTCTTCAACTTCACCATGGCCGCTGGCTCGAACCTCGAGGTTCGCAAGCTCCAGCTCGTGCTCGATGGTAACGAGGACCTCAACGATACGGGTTCCCTTACCTCGCCCCGCGTGACCGACATCAAGATTGTCGACACCGCGACCGGCGCCACCGTCATGGGTCCGAAGGACTCCACGAACGGCACGGGCTACGCGCTCAACGACAACTCGTCCACGCTCGACTACACCGAGGTCTTCAACCTGAACGCCGGTCAGGCCCGCACCTTCAAGGTGACGGCTGACATCGCGAACAGCTTGACCCTCGACAACACCGACAACGGTTCGATCGACCTGACCACGCTCAAGGTCACGCTGAAGAAGTTCAGCGCGCTCTCCTCGGCGATCAGGAACCTCGATTCGAGCCAGGACCTCGCCTCGGCTGACTACGTGCCGGATTCCGACATTGCGGGCAACACCCACAACGTGAAGAATCCGACGCTGACCATCTCTCTCGCGTCGACCCCGGTCGCCCAGACCTACATCAAGGGCTCCCAGGGCGCCACGCTCATGGGCGTTTCGCTCAAGGCTGGTGACGCGTCTGACATCAAGGTCAACACGTTGCAGCTCCAGGGTCGCGTCGACACGAACGACGGTACGGCCACCTGTACGGTTGCGCCGAACGCCACGTTCACGAACGGCCAGGAGAACGCGGCTTGTTCCTCGTTCGCCGACATCGCGCAGACCCTCAAGCTCTGGAACGGTTCGACCCAGGTCTCCACGACCAAGTCGCCGACCAGCGGCACGGGCGGTCTCGTGACGTTCGACAACATGAACCTCACGATTCCGAAGGGTCAGACCATCACGCTGAACGTCTCGGCCAACCTGTCGAGCGCTCTGCTGACGGCCAACCTGCCGGATGATATCGACCTCCAGCTCGCCAACTCGGGCGTCACTGCCACCGATCCGGACGGCAACTCCGTCACGGCCACGGGCGGCACCCTCGACGGTCCGAACATGCGCGTCGCTGATGCCGGTACGGTTACCGTGATTCTCGCCCCGGATGACTCCGAGACGGAAGCCGGTCACCTCGTCGGCGGTTCCTCGAATGTGGTGCTTGCCAAGTACAAGTTCACCGCGCAGAACGAGGAACTCAAGATGACCAAGGTTCGCGTCACGACTGTCACCGCTTCCGGCCTCTCGAGCGTCAGCCTCTACGATGGCGCGACTCTCGTCGGCGGCCCGGTCTCGGTTGACGGCACGGGCACGGCCGACTTCTCGGGCATGAACTTCGTCATCCCGAAGGACGGCACCAAGAACCTCACCGTGAAGGGCAACCTGAACACGGTGGGCACGGGCGGCGCCAACTCCGGCGTCGACGTGAAGGTCTCGCTCTCTGACGCCGGCAGCGCCTTCGAGGTCCGCGGTACGTCCGCCGGCTCTTCGACGACGATTGTGACCTTCGCTGGCTCCCCGCTCGCCGGGAAGCAGAAGGTCCTCCGCCGCACCAAGCCTACGGTTTCCCTTGTGGCACTCCCGACCACTGCCCTCACTAACGCGGGTGGCGTCGTGATCGCCAGGTTCACGGTTTCGGCCGACGCGGCTGACAACGTGGCCATCAAGAAGATTTCCTTCAAGGCTTCGGTCAGCGACACGACCTCCAACGGCGCCTTCACCAACCTCGCGCTCCGCGAAGTCGGTCAGGGCACGGACCTCGCGTCCACCGCTGCGACGGTCGATGAGGCTGGTGGCACCAACTGCGGTTTCACCACCACGACGACTGAGCACTGCATCCGCATCCAGCTTGCAAGCGAGTACGTCGTCTCCGCCGGTACCTCGAAGACTCTCGAGCTCCGCGCGACGACTTCTGGCTTCGACAACGCTGGCGACACCTCGTCGATTCAGATCCTCGGTGACTCTCTCTTGGCCACCGGTGAAATCGACCAGTCCGCGGCTGCTCCGGGCGCCGGTATCGACGACTACGACGGTACCGCGAACAACCAGGAGTACAACTTCATCTGGTCCGACAACAGCAAGGTCCCGCACAACGACACGGTCAACGCTCTGGGCTACGGCACGGACGCGGCCGGTTCGAATGACTGGACCAACGGACTCTACGTGAAGGTGCTCCCGGCCGACCCGCAGACGATGACGAAGACATAATTGTCTTAGTCATTGGCCTAACGGTCACCGGTTTCTCAAGCGGCGAGGCGTAAGGAAAGCTCCGGCCTGAGCTGAAAAGCAAAGGCCGGAGCCAACCCCAAACCCCAAAGCCAGAGAAAGCCCAAAAGACCCCCGCAAGGGGGTCTTTTGTTATGCGAGCAAAGAAAAAAATCCCCAATCCGGGGACTGTCCCCGTTATGGGGATAATTTAAGACGTAACCACTCATTAGTAAGGTTTTGATACGTTGCTGCCCTCATCGTAGACGGTGGAATGAGGGGGTTGTCATCTAGCAAGGAATTTTTATCGTCGAAGGCGTAGTTTCGATAACTCGACCAGCGATAATCTTCCGGACGGTCGACAATGCCTGCGCGGACGGGGTTGAGTTCTATATAGATTCCGCACGTGAGCAGGTAGGCGTCATTGTCGATGATGAAGCTCTTAAATCTGTCCTGCCAGAGATGACCTACTAATCCGTATTTTCTTTTATAGAATAGAGAGTATCGAAGGCTGATTCGTTGCATTGCCTGGCTAAGGTGAGCGGCAACTCGCGGTTCTAAAAGCAGGTGCACATGGTTATCCATGAGTACGTAGTGATAGATCTTGAGGTCAAATAAGTATTTTACGTCCTTGATGATGTCGAGGTATTTCTTTTTATCGCGGGTTTCGTGAAACACGATACGGCGATCGTTGCCACGCATGATTACGTGGTGGGGGAGTTCCGGGGCCGTCGTGCGGGCGCCTCGTGGCATAGCGGGGGACTCCTTAGCATCCCCGCGGGCAGACGCAAGTGACTTGTCCACCTATCGGGGACTGTCCCCGAATTGTGGATAACCCTACCCCACCAAATACCTCTGCTATACTTCCCGTCGTATGCATAAAATTCTCCAAGCGCTCACCAAAACCGCCACGACCGCCCTCGTCGCGGCCACGATCGCCTGGTCGATCGGCCTCTCGGCCCTCGTCGCGCCCCTCACGGCGCGCGCCGCGGCCCCCGCGTCCGGCACGATCGTCAAGGCCAGCCTCCCCGCCGTGTACTACGTCGGCGCGGACGGCAAGCGCTACGTCTTCCCGAACGAGAAGACGTACAAGACCTGGTACGCCGACTTCTCCTCCGTCCTCACCATCACCGACGCCGAGCTCGCGGCGCTCCCGATCGGCGGGAACGCCACCTACAAGCCGGGCAGCCGCATGGTGAAGATCACCACCGACCCCAAGGTGTACGCCGTCGACAAGGGCGGCGCGCTCCGCTGGGTCAAGACCGAGGCGCTCGCCGTCTCGCTCTACGGCGCCTCCTGGGCGCAGATGATCGACGACGTCCCCGACGCGTTCTTCACGAACTACACCTCGGGCGCCGACATCAACTCCGCCTCCGACTACAGCCCCGCCGGCGTCTCGAGCCAGGCCACGTCCATCAACGCGGACCGCTCGCTCGCGACGTCCGCCGCGACCGGCCCGCTCGCCGTCTCGTACGCCGCGTCGAATCCCGCGCCCGCGACCTTCGTCGGCGGCATCGGCGCGTCGATGCTCGAAATCGCCGTGAAGAACGTCGGTACCGCGCCCGCGACCGTCGACTCGCTCACCTTGAAGCGCGTCGGCAACGGCAAACGCTCCGATTTTTACGGCGTCTACCTTTTCCGCGGCTACGACCGCATCACGAGCGTACGAACCATCGGCTCGACGGACGAGGCGTCCTTCACCGGCATCGGCGTCACCGTCGCGCCGGGCGCCACCGAGCAGATTTCCGTCATCGGCTCGTTCAACATCGACATGGGCGCGAACGACCAGCACGCGCTGCGGCTGACCGACCTCAAGAGCGGCAGCCTGCAGGCGACCGGCCTCCCGCTCACCGGCCCGACCTTCACGATGTCGACGGTCAACGCCGGCACCGTCACCGTCACCAAGTCCGGCGCGTCGCCTCAGCCGAACGTCCGCGCCGGCGGCGTCAGCCAGAAGATCGGCGAATTCCAACTCGCGCTCGACTCGGTCGAGGCCGTCGATCTCGCGAGCATCGCGCTGACGCTCCGCGGCGCCGTCAGCCGCGAAAAAATCTCGAACCTCGTCCTGAAGACCGGCGGCACCGCCGTCGCGACCGCCGCGGGGTACGACAAGTACGACCGCGCGACGTTCGTTCTCGACACGATGCTGCACATCGACAAGGGGTCGAGCAAGACGTTCGAAGTCCTCGCCGACATCGCCCCCGGCACGCGCGGCGGCGCGACGGAAACGATTTTCACCCTTTTGGACGATGCCACCGACCTGACCGCGTACGGCGCGACGTACGGTTTTGGCGTGACGGTCGTCATGCAGACCGCCTACGCGGGCTCCTACGACGGCGCGTCCTGCGCGCTCGGTTCCGGCAACTGCTCGTCCACCCGCGTCGAGGCCGGCCAGCTCACGATGACCTTCAACGGCCCCGCGTCCAAGGACGTCGGCGCGAACCAGAAGGACGTCGAGCTCTTCAACTTCACCATGGCCGCGCAGTCGAACCTCGAGGTCCGCAAGCTCCAGCTCCTCCTCGACGGCAACAACGACCTCGACGACACCGACAACCCGCTGACCCCGCGCGTCACCGACATCAAGCTCGTCGACGCCGCCACGGGCGCGACCGTCGCCGGCCCGAAAGATTCCACGAACGGCACCGGCTACGCGACGCTGAACAACTCCTCGACCCTCGACTTCACCGAGACCTTCGCGCTCTCCGCGGGCCAGGCGCGCACCTTCAAGGTGACCGCCGACATCGGCAACGCCGCGAACCTCGACAACAACGCCGACGGCACGATCGACCTCACGACCCTCAAGGTCACCCTCAAGAAGTTCAGCGCGCTCTCGTCCGCGATCCGCAACCTCGATAGCAACCAGGACCTCGGCGCGGGGGACTACGCGCCTGATTCCGATATCGCAGGGAACACGAACAACGTGAAGAACCCGTCGCTTGCCATCACGGCCGCGTCGACGCCGGTCGCCCAGACGTACATCAAGGGCGCACAGGGCGCGCCGCTCATGGGCATCTCGCTCAAGGCGGGGGACGCGTCGGCCATCAAGGTCACCACGCTCCAGCTCCAAGGGCAGATTGACTCGAACGACGGCACCGCCACATGCGCCGCCACGCCGCAGGGCACGTTCGCGAACGGGCAGGAGAACGCAGCGTGTTCCTCCTTCGCTGACGTCGCCCAGACCCTCAAGCTCTGGAACGGCTCGACGCAGGTCTCCGCGACCAAGTCCCCGACGTCGGGCACCGGCGGCCTCGTGACGTTCGACAACATGAACCTCACCGTCCCCGCGGGGCAGACGCTCACGCTCCTCGTCACCGCGAACCTCGCGGCCGGCCTCACGACGGCAAACCTCCCGGATGACATCCGTTTCCAGCTCGCGAACGCCGGCGTCACCGCGACCGACCCCGATGGCAATGCCGTCACCGCCACGGGCGGCACGCTCACCGGTCCCGTGATGCGCGTCGCCGACGCAGGCGCCGTCACCGTCTCGCTCGCCCCGGATGACACCGAGTCCGAAGCGGGCCACCTCGTCGGCGGTTCCTCGAACGCGGTGCTCGCCAAATACAAGCTCACCGCGCAGAACGAGGAACTCAAGCTGACCAAGGCGCGCATGAACGTCGCGACGGCCTCCGGTGTCACCGGCCTCTCGCTCTACGACGGCGCGACGCTCGTCGGCGGACCGGTTTCGGTCGACGGTTCCGGCAACGCCGACTTCTCGGGCATGAACTTCGTCATCCCGAAGGACGGCGCCAAGAACCTCGTCGTGAAGGGCGCGCTTACCGCGGTCGGCACTGGCGGCGCGGCCTCGGGCGCGGACGTGAAAGTCACCTTCAAGGACACCGCCGGCACCGTCGAGATTCGCGGCACTTCCGCCGGTTCTTCCACGGTCATCACGACGATCGGCGGCGACAAGGCCGCGCGCCAGAAAGTCGTCCGTCGCACCAAGCCGACCGTCTCGCTCGTCGCGCTCCCGACGACCGCGCTCAGCGACGCGGGCGGCGTCGTGATCGCGCGGTTCACCGTCTCGGCCGACGCGGCGGAGAACGTCTCGCTCAAGAAACTTTCGTTCAAGGCCTCCGTCTCCGACACCGGCGCGAATGGCGCCGTCGCCAGCCCCGCGCTGCGCGAAGTCGGTCAGGGTTCCGACCTCGATACGTCTTCGCCGGGCGGCGTGAACGTCGATGCCGCCGGCGGGACGAATTGCGGCTTCACCAGTTCGCAGTCCCAAGTCTGCGTTCGCGTCGTCCTGAAGAACGAGTACGTCATCGCCGCAGGGACGTCGAAGACGCTCGAGCTTCGCGTGACGACCTCGGGCTTCGGCAACTCCGGCGACACCCTCTCGACGACGCTGCTTGGCGACGCCACGCTCGCGACCGGCGAGCTCGAGACCGCCGCGCCCGCGCTCGCGATCGACGACTACGACGGCACGGCGAACAACGGCGAGTACAATTTCGTCTGGTCGGACAACAGCAAGGTGCCGCACAACGACACGGTCAACGCCAACGGCAACGGCACGGACGGCGCCGGTTCCAACGACTGGACGAGCGGCCTCTACGTGAAGGTGCTCCCGGCCGACCCGCAGACGATGACGCGCACGTAGCGCGTAAAAGACCCGCCTTCCGGCGGGTCTTTCGTATGCGGTGAAACGCGGCAAGCCGCGCAGCTACACGTTCGTAAAATAAACTGTAGCCGCAGGGCTTGCCCTGCATCACCTATCCACAACAGGGGACTGTCCCCGATGTGGATAACTTCCCCAGAGCCGCAATCCTGCTATACTACCCGCGTATGAAGCCCACCAAACTCCTCCGTATCGCCGTCGCGACGGCCTACCTCGCCGCCGCATTCGCCCCGCTCGCCGCGACCGCCGCGACGACCTCGTACGTCCAAGACACCGACCTCGTCGTCGGTGCCGTCACGCTGAAGATCGCCGCGGGTTCGCAGGCCGAATCGCTCGCCGCCACGTCGACGAACTTCACCGTCACCCTCGCCGCCGGCCAGACGTTCATCGTGCGCTACCCCGGCCCCGGCCCGAAGGCGCTCGAAAATAACGCGCTGCAGCCCGCCTGCAACGTGACGCAGGACGTCCATAACCAGCTCACGCTGAACGGTCCCGTCACCGCGACCGTCACCCCGAACGACCAGTTCTGCGCCACCGCCAACGCCTCCACCAACCAGACGCCGAAACTCACGCTCTCCGGCCCCGCCATGGGCGCGTCCTATAAGGAAGGGGACAAGGTCCAGCAGTTCTGGACGTACGGCGGCACCGGCGTCGGCGCGGTGAAACTCTCGCTCTCGACCGATGGCGGGCAGACGTGGCCGACCGTGATCGCCGACAATGTCATCAACAACGGATTCTACCAGTGGACCGTCCCCCTCGTGACCACCACCGCGAATGCGCGCGTCCGCATCGACGGCATCGACGCCGGCCGCGTCACCGCGATGGACGTCTCCGACTATGATTTCGCCATCGCCGGAACCGCGCCGCCCGCTCCGCCGACCCCGCCGCCCGCCGTCACGGTCACGCCGTACGACTACGATCCGGCCGAAGAACTCATCGACGCCGCGACCATCGGCATCGACCGCGGGCTCGTCGCCGCGCCGAGCAAGCAGGTCTGCAACCCCGACAGCCGCATCAAGGCGAAGGGGATCGACACCGTGTACTACTGCGGCGTCGACGGGAAACGCTACGTCTTCCCGAACCGCAAGACGCACGATACGTGGTACGACAATTTCAACGGCGTCATCGAGCTCAGCCTCGCCGACATCCAGAGGATTCCGCTCGGCGGCAACGTCACCTACCGCCCCGGCGCGAAGCTCGTGAAGATCCAGACCGCCCCCGAAGTGTTCGCCATCGGTCCGAACGGCACGCTCCGCTATGTCTCGGAGAAGGCCGCGAAGCGCATGTACGGCGAGGACTGGAACAAGAAGGTCGACGACCTCTCCGACGCCTTCGTCGCCAACTACCACGTCGGTGATCCGATAATGGAATAGCCGCGGGGCCCGCCCTGCGCCACCGTCAAGGTGAAGCGCGGCAAGCCGCGCAGCTACGCGTTTAAAAAACGCCGCCGCCTTTCAACGGCAATAAACTGTAGCCGCAGGGCTTGCCCTGCATCACCAAAAAACGGACGGCCAGAAGCCGTCCGTTTTAGTTATCCACACATTCAAAACCCCAGAAATACTGTATGCTAACCAAGATTTTAGCCTTCCTTCGGCCATTTTTGGCCTTATTTATCACCAATATATGGCCCCACGCCTTCGGACCGCCGCGCGACGCGCCCTCAAGGGGCTCGCTTCCGGCGTCGGCGCGCTCCTCTTGAGCGCCGGCATCGTCTCCGCCGCGACCACCTTCGGTACGTCGAGCATCACTACGACCGGTACGCTCCAGGTGGACGGCAATTCGACCTTCGACACTAACACGATGTTCGTCGACGCCACCAACAACCGCGTCGGCGTCGGGACCGCGACGCCCGCGGCCGCATTCTCCGTCGGCACCTCGTCGGCGTTGCAGGTAGACTCTTCCGGCAACCTCGTGACGACCGGCACGCTCTCGGCGTTTTCCAGCGCCTCGAACGCGGACAAGATCACGATTTCGGCCAACACCTCGAGCAGCGCCACGCAGATCGGCACGCTCACGTCGGGCGACCTTACCGCCGCGCGCACGTGGTCGTTTCCGGACGCGGCCGGCGCCGTCATCATCGATACCGCCGTCCAGACGCTCACGAACAAGACGCTCACCACGCCGAAGATCGGCACGGCGCTGTATGACGCAAATGGCAACGCGATCCTCAACCTGTCGCCGATCGGCTCGCCCGCGAACGCGCTTACCGTGAAGAACGCCGTCGCCGGAAACTCGCCGTCACTCAGCGCCGAAGGTTCGGACGGAAACGTCAGCATGACGTTTTTCCCGAAGGGGACGGGCTCGGTCGTCGTCTCTTCGACGTCCGCGAATGCCGACAAGCTTGCGCTCATCGCCAACACGTCCAGCTCGACGGGGTTCGCCGGCACGTTCACTTCCGGAGATCTCACCGGCGACAGGACGTGGACGTTTCCTGATGTGACGGGGGCCATCGTTCTCGATAGCAACGTTCAGACGCTTCAACAAAAGACGTATCTCAACCCGAAGATCAACGGGACGCTTCAGGACGTGAACGGTTCGGGGATGATTTCGTTCTCTGCGGTCTCCTCCGCGGTGAACGGGTTCACCGCGATGAACGCGGTCGCCACCGCCGATCCGGTATTCTCCGCAACCGGCACGGACGCGAACATCGATTTGCGCCTGCAAGCGAAGGGGAGCGGCAACATTTTCATCCAGAACACGACCGCGAACGCCGATTATCTCGTCCTCCAGCCGCAGTCGACCGGTTCGAACTCGTTCATCGGCACGCTGACGACGGCGGATCTCACCGGCAACCGTACGTGGACCTTCCCCGACGTCGACGGCACGGTCACGCTGACCGGCGCGACCCAGACGCTCTCGGGCAAGACCCTTCAGCAGCCGCTCATCGTCGCACCGTCCGCTTCGAACCAGGCGGAAATCGTGCGCGGGCTTGCGTCGCAGAGCGGCAACCTGACGGAGTGGCAGGATTCGAGCTCGACCGTGCTGGCCTCCGTGAGCGCCGCGGGAAACCTCTCCGTCCCGACGCTCTCGATCGGCGGCGGCGCGGCGATAACGAAACACCTGTCGGGCACGGGGGCGGTCGGAAACGCGGGGACGAACATCACCAGTGGGAACTGCATCAGCGATAATATTAGCGTTACGGGTGCCGCGACGGGCGATTCCGTCGTCGCGACCCCAGTTAACGGGCTCGAAAATCTTCTCAACTTCATCGCCTTCGTTTCGGGCGCGAATACCGTCGAGGTCCGTCTCTGCAATCCTTCCGCCGGCAACGTCGTGAGCAACGACCGCACGTGGCGCGTCGACGTCTGGAAGCACTAGCCGAAGTATGCACCACCGTCATTGGCCGCCCGCCGTCTGGCTGACGCGCCTCGCGGCGTCGCTCGGCGCCGTCGTCATCGCGCTCGTCGCCGCCTCGTCGGCGAACGCCGCCGTCTACGCCTTCTCGACCGACGTCCCCGTGACGCTGTCGGGTTCGGGCATCACGGTCCATATCGTCAGCGGCTCGTCCGCGAACCAGATGGACATCCAGGCGAGCACGCTCAGCGTCACCGTGGGCGCGGCCGAAACCTTCACCCTCCGTTATCCCGGCCCTAACGCCGGCGATTTGGCGAATAACGGCGGCCTGCAGTCCTGCAACGTCGTCGGCAACAATAACGACGTCACCGTCACCGGTCCGACGACCGTCCTCTTCACGCCGGCCGCGTCGCCGACCTGCGGCGCGGTGTCGAGCCCGGGCGGCGGGGGAGGCGGCGGCTCGGCGAGTTCAACGCCCGCCGCCGTCACGCTCGCCAAGCCGAACGGCGGCGAAGCGGTCGTCGCCGGCGCGAGGCAGGACGTCTTCTGGTCCGGCTCCGGCGGCATCGTCACCGTGCGGCTCCTCCTCTCGCTCGACGGCGGCGCGACGTATGCGGTCGTCGCCGACGGCGAGGCGAATGACGGCTTCTATTCGTGGACCGTGCCCGCCGCGCCGACCGCGAAAGCGCGTTTCAAGATCGAAGCGCTCGTCCTCGGCGGCGCGGTCGGCGCGACGGACGCGAGCGACGCCGACTTCGCCATCCTTCCCGCGAACGCCGTCGAACCGGCGCCGACCATCGACAAGGACAAGGAACTTCCGCCCGCCGAAAAACCCGCCTGCGTCGCCGGCACGCTCGTGAAGGTCGCGACGAACGCGGCGGTCTACTACTGCGGCAAGGACGGCAAGCGCTACGTCTTCCCGAACAGGGAGACGTACCTGAGCTGGTATCCTGACTTCACGGGCGTCTTCACCCTCCTGCCCGACGCCATGGCCGCCATCCGCATCGGCGGCAACGTCACCTTCAAGCCCGGCACGCTCGTGAAGATCCAGACCGACCCGAAGGTGTACGTCGTCTCGAAGGGCGGCAAGCTCCGCTGGGTCACGTCGGAATCCGCCGCCATCACCCTCTTCGGCACCAAGTGGGCGACCATGGTCCATGACGTGCCCGACTCGTTCTTCGCGAATTACGTCATCGGCGAACCGCTCACCTGATTTCTTCCCCCTTGAGGACCGGATCCCCGGTCACGGCCCGGGATGACGCGGCAGGGTTGCGCCGCGGTCGCGCGTGAGGTAAACCGAAAGGCGATGCGACGCGGCTCCCAGCGGGTAAACCCGAGTCGGAGCGAGGGCCCGACCGATGGTCGGGCCGCTGGGAGCCGCGCCGCAACGCCTGACACGCGAGGCGCGTTTCGCTTTTCCGCCTGTTGCATTAAAGGACGCCATCATGATCCTGTCCGCCATAGTCACCATCGTCGGCCTGCTCGTCCTCGAGATCGTGCAGAGCGTCGACAACGCCATCGTCAACGCGCACATGCTCAAGACGATGAGCGAGCGCGCCCGGAAGTGGTTCCTCGTGTGGGGCATCTTCACGGCGGTCTTCCTCGTCCGCGGCCTCCTGCCGCTCGTCATCGTCTGGCTCACCGCGCCCGGCATCACGTTCTGGCAGGCGACCAAGGCGACGTTCGGCAGCGACCCGCTCGCGAGCGCCGCGATGGAGCAGAACGCGTACATCCTGCTCATCGGCGGCGGCATGTTTCTGCTCCTTCTGTACTTCCATTGGCTCTTTCTCGAGAAGAAGGACCCGTACTTCTTCGTCGACCGGCTGGTAAAGAAGCAGCACGGCGTGTGGTTCTTCGCCGTCGCCGCGCTCCTGCTCGTCGGCCTGCTCTGGGTCTCGCGCGAGCGTCCCATGGCGATGCTCGCCGCCGCGATCGGCAACGCGGTCTTCTTCATCCTGTACGGCTTCCGTCAGACCGCCGAACAGCAGGAGCACGAGATCGAAAAGGGCGGCAGCGACCTGTCGAAGCTGCTGTTCCTCGAGGTGCTCGACCTCTCGTTCAGCATCGACGGCATCTTCGGCGCGTTCGCCTTCACGACGAACGTCGGTCTCATCCTGATCGGCAACGGCATCGGCGCGCTCGTCGTCCGCGAGCTGACCATCAAGGGCATCGACAAGGTGAGCCAGTACCGCTGGCTCAAGAACGGCGCGATGACGTCCATCGGCTTCCTCGGCGGGTTCATGATCGCCGAATCGCTCGGTGTCCACCTCCCCGAATGGCTGCCGACCGTCGCGACCGTCGCCATCGTCGGCCTCGCGTTCTGGTCGTCGCACCGCCACCTCAAGTCGGCGGGGCATGCCGCGGAAGCGCAGGAGTCGAAGAATCCTCACGATCCGTCCTAGTCCGAAAGGCCGCCCTCTCCGGGCGGCTTTTTTAGCGCGGACGGCCGCGCCTTGACCCACCGACACAAAAAATGAAAAACTGACCGACGTATGAACAAACTCCTCGCCTTCGCCGCGCTCATCGTCCTGTTCGCGCATGCGGCCCCCGTCCGCGCCACCGTCATCGGCATCAACGCCGGCGACCTCATCAAGCTCAAGAACGACAACGACCCGAAGACCGTCGAGGACGGCGTCGTCTACTACTTGGACAAGGACTGGAAGCGCCACCCGTTCCCGAACAGCCGCGTGTTCTACACCTGGTATCGCGACTTCCTCCAGGTCAAGGAAATTTCCAAGCAGGACATGACCGATTTCCGCATGGGCTCGAGCATCCTCTTCCGTCCGGGGACGCGGCTCGTGAAGATTCCGTCCATCCCGAAGGTGTACGCGGTCGAGCCCGGCGGCACGCTCCGCTGGATCGAGACCGAAGCCGTCGCCAAGGCGCTCTACGGCAACGACTGGGCGAAGAAGGTCGAGGACGTGAACGAGTCCTACTTCGTCGGCTATCGCGAGGGCGCGCCGCTCGTCGCGCCGCTCCTGCCGACGGGCACGTTCGTACGCCGCTCGTCCGACAACGCGCTTTTCGTCATCGACGGCCTGGGCAAGCGGAGTGTCCCGTCGGACGCCGCCGACGCGTTCCGCGTGGTCGAGAGCCACGTGCTCAGGACTGCGTCGGACTTGTCCGAGTATCCCGACGTCGGCACGGTGCAAGCGTCGGACCCGGTATACCGCGACACGGCGCAGCTCGACCGCGTCGAGACGCTTCCTCCGCCCGTCGTCGACGTTCCGGTGACGACGCGCGACCTCGCGGCCACCGGGGAACAGGCGCTCGCGTCGTTCCGCGTCACCGGCGGCCTGCCGGTCATCGTCCGCAGGATGAAACTCACCGTCGCGGGACCGCTGTGGAACGGCGGCGCGCCGCTGCTCAAGGACCTGAAGCTCGTGGACACGCTCGGCGAGAACCTTTTCGGCACGAGGCAGCTCGAGACGCCGGACGCCGCGTCCGAGACGCACGTGTTCTCCGGCGCGTACACGATGCCGCAGAACGTCGCGCGCGTCATCGAGCTGCGCGCCACGCCGACGTCGCCGCTCGCGAAGGGGAGCGTCTTCACCGTCACGTTCGATCGGGCCGCGATGGTCATCGGCGACGCGACGAACGGCAACAATCTCGCGGATTTTTGGCCGAGGACGTCCTCCCTGCCCACGGTCACGGCGACGGTGAAATAAGTGAAGCGCGGCAAGCCGCGCAGCTACACGTTCAAAAAACGTCGACGCCGTTCAACGGCAATAAAACTGTAGCCGCAGGGCTTGCCCTGCATCACCGAATGAAAAAGACCGCCCGCCAAGGCGGTCTTTTGAAGAAAGTAGCCCCCCATACCCCCCGCAAGCCAACCCGAGGCCTTTTTTGCTATACTGCGGTCATATGCGCAAACTCCTCGTCTTCCTTCCTTCGCTCGCCATCGCCCTTGCGGCTTTCGCCGCATCGCCCGGCGTCGCTGCCGCCGCCTCGTCCGGCGACCTCGTCAAGCTCGCCGACGACGGCGACCCGAACACGACCGCCGACAGCGCCGTGTACTTCTACGGCGCGGACGGCAAGCGCTACGTCTTCCCGAACAGCCAAACGTATTTCACCTGGTACAAGGATTTTTCGACCGTGAAGGTCGTCTCGCCGTCGGAACTCTCGTCGCTGCCGATCGGCGGCAACGTCACGTACCGTCCGGGCACGAGGCTCGTGAAGATCACGTCCGACCCGAACGTGTACGCCGTCGAGCCCGGCGGAACGCTTCGCTGGATCCAGTCCGAAGCGGTCGCCAAGGCGCTCTTCGGCAACGATTGGGCGAAGCGCGTCGACGACGTGCCTGACGCGTTCTTCTTCAACTACGTTTCGGGATCGCCGCTCGCCGCGGCAGTCTATCCCGACGGCTCCGTCGTGAAGCGCACGAGCGACGGCTCCTATTTCCGCATCGAAAACCGCAACAAGCGCAAGATCGCCTCCGCGGACGTGCTCGCGGGCCTCCGCGTGCAGGACGCCTACGTGTTCGCGGCTTCCGGCGACCTGTCCGATTATCCGGACGGCACGGACATCGCGACCGCCGAGGCGGGCATCACCGACACTTCGCAGAAGGCAGGCGCCACGTACCCGGCGATCCCGACGTTCAGCGTGCGCAACCCGCCGACGGGGTACGTGGCGATCGGCGGCGAGGCGACGCTTCTCGAACTGCACCTCGCGACCGCGAAGGCGCTGACGCTCAAGGGGCTGATCGTCAAGCTCGACGCGACGACCAATAATCCGACTGACGCGACGACCGACGACGACAAGGGCGGGCTCATCTACCTGAACAACGCGCAGCCGAACTTCCGCAACCTGCGCCTCGTCGATGCCAACGGGGGAGAGCCGTTCGGCCGCAAGGACGTGCTGCTCGACGTCACGAAGGACCAGTCGCAGACGTTCGGCTTCGCTGGTGCCCTGTCGGTCGCGGCGAATTCCGACGTCGTCCTCTACCTCCGCGCCAACGTGAACGCCTTCGTTCCCGCGGCGGAGGGCTACAAGGCGACGGTCGTGGCGTCCGGCATCGCGCTCGCCGACGGGCTGACGGGAGCCGCGGCCTCGTTCCTTCCCGCGACCGATCTCGCCGGACCGACGCTCGCCACGCTGAACGCCAATCTCGAGGTGGTCGCCTCGTCGGTGCCGGGGAACAAGTCGTACGTGCGCGGCGCGAAGGACGCGGAGATCGCGGGCCTGAACTTCAAGGCCACGACGGTCGCGCCGAACGTCATCAAGTCGCTCGCGCTGCAGGGATACGTCGATGACGAGGGCGCGGTCGGATTCCTCCCCGGCGCCGACGCCGACGACGGCCGCGAATCCCGCGTGCGCGAGATGGTGCCCTCCGTGTCCCTCTGGACGTCGGGCGCGAACGCGGCGAAGGTCGCGGGCCCCGTCTTCGTCGACATCGACGGCCGCGTGAAGTTCCCCGGCATCAATGTGCCGATTCCCGCCGGCCAGTCCGTCGTGCTCGTCGTGCGCGGCGACATCTCCTCGTCGTTCCCCTTCGAGGGCAATCCGAAGCGCGTGACGTTCGACGTCACCGACGCCTTGCAGGACGTTGAGGTCGTCGACGACAAGGGCACGAAAGTGAACGCGTCCGGCCTCCTGCCGAACGGCGGTTCGAACGCGAAGTACTCGACGACCATACGGAAGAACGGCGGCGTGGCGTGGAACTTCGCCGGCACCGGCAACGCCGCCGTCGCCGGGGCCGAAGTCTTGCTCGGCACGTTCTCGGCCGACACGAAGGACGACGCCTTCACGCTGAAGGCCTTCACCGTCCGCCAGCAAGGGACGCCGGCCGCGTCGATCACCGACGTCCGCGTCGAATATCCGACCGGCGTCGGGGATGCCAAGGCCTCGGTCACGAAGCCCTTCTCCGGCAACATCGCCGTCATCGGCGACCTGAACGTGCCGCTCGACAAGGACAAGCGGACCGAACTGAAGATTTACGGGAAGATCCGTCCGCGCGACGGCGGCGCGGCGTACGGCGAGTCGATAAAGGTGCTGATCGGCATGACCGACCCGTTCACGTTCGTCTCGAAGACCGACGTGACGTCCTTCAACGAGTCCAACCTCGTCGCGAAGGACGGCGACTTCACGCTCGCGGCGAACGCGCCTTCGTACAACACGGTGCGCTACTCCACGATCGAGGTCGCGAAGGCCGCGACGAATCCCTCGGGCAGCTTCTACCGGGACACGGCCGTCGACGTGCTGCGGTTCACCGTGAAGTCGGGGCCGGGCATCGTCCGCATCGGGAAGGTGACTTTCCGGCTGACGCCGACCGACGTGGGCGTCGGTGCCGCGAACGACGACGCGCTCGAGAAATGGGCGCGCGTCAACGGCGACTTCGAGGATGACGACTTCATCGGCAATTTCTCGGCGGTGTCGGGCAACGCGAAGACGCAGCTCGGCGAGGGGTCGGCCGGCCACGTCCGGTACTCCATCGTCAGGGGAGGGGTGAAAAACACGTCGCCGTCGACGCTCACGTCCGCTTCCGGCGACTACGGCCTGCTCGAGTACGACCTCGAGGGGAACGAGTTCACCGTCGCCGCCGATTCGACCGTGACGTTCGCGTTCGACCTCGATACTACGAAATTCGCGCCGAGCAAGGAGTGGTCCGTCGAAGCCGCCGTCCTCGGCGCCGGCGACTTCCTGTGGACGGACGTGACATCGGGAAACTATCCGCCGCTCACCGGCGCAGAGGCGGTCGGCGTCAGCGCGTCGAATTCGATTTCGGTCAAGCCGTAAGGCGCGGCGCGTGCCGCTTCACGGGCAGCCGAAAAAATGCTATACTGTATTTACGAGTGAAAAGGGCGGAAACAAAAAACAAACGCGAGCTTATGTTCCCTGGACAGAACGACCAATTCGGCGCCCCGTTCGACGCGGGCGGAGGCTCCTTCATGGGAGGCTCTGCCGGCGGCCCGCCGCCTGCTGACAGCATTTTTGAGTCGGCATTCGAGGGCATCGAGGATGCGCTTGGAGAGGACGGCGATGTTCCGGTCCAGAGCGACAGTCATGATTTCCTCGCGGTCGGTCTCCACTTCTTCGAGCGGATGAAGGGAATGAAGTGAACAATATCGTGAATCACGGACGACGGGCTCGAGCCCGTCGTTTTGGTTTTCAAGTGACGTCGAGGTGAAGCGCGGCAAGCCGCGCAACTACACGCTATAAAAAATGTAGTGGCAGGGCTTGCCCTGCATCACCTTGAGGGGGAGCGTGGACGGTAGCCGGACCCCCTGTTACAATCATCGCGTTAAATATGGACAGCCGGTTAAGAGGAAAAATCGCGGTCATGGGCGTGGGGTGGGTCGGTGGCGCGGTCGCACGCTGGCTCGACGACGCCGGCCTCGAACCGCGCCGCTTCGATCCGCCGAAGGGACTCGGCACGCCGGCCGACCTCGAGGCGGCCGACGTCGTTTTCGTCTGCCTGCCGACGCCGTTCGATTCCGCGAAAGGAGGCTTCGATCTTTCATATATAGAAGAGGGGATTGCGCTCCTGCCGGACGGCAAGACCGTCGTCATCAAGTCGACCGTTCTCCCCGGCACGACCGAGTCGCTCCAGAAGAAGCATCCGCAGCATCGCTTCGTCTTCAATCCGGAATTTCTGCGGCAAGCGACCGCAGATGCCGACTTCCGCTCGCCGGACCGGCAGATCGTCGGCGTGACTGACGCGAGCCGCGGCGTCGCGGACGACGTGCTCGCCGTGCTTCCCTCGGCGCCGTTCGTCCGTACGCTCGGCGCGACCGAGGCGGAAGCCGTGAAGTACTTCGGCAACTGCTTCCTCGCGCTGAAAGTCGTGTTCGCCAATCAGCTGTACGACCTTTGCCGCGCCGTCGGCGCGGAGTACGACGCCGTGAAGGACTGCGCCGCGGCCGACCCGCGCATCGGGCCGAGCCACCTGCAGGTGGTGCATGACGGCTACCGCGGCTACGGCGGCAGCTGCTTTCCCAAGGACGTCCGCGCGCTCATCCAGCTTGGCGACGCCGTCGGCGCAGAGCAGGAGCTTCTCAAGGCCTGCGAACGGCTGAACGCCGAAGTCATCGCGAAGAATCCCGCCCCCGCCGTAGTCCGATAACGCAAGCCGATGCGCCAGAAACCGTTTCGGACAATCGTCCGCGCCGTTGCGGCCGTCGCCGCCTTCGCCGTCGCCTTTCCCGCGTCGGCGGCTTCGCGCGTCCCGAACGATTCCTATTACAACGAACAGTGGTATCTGCGGAAGATCAACGCGCCGGAGGCGTGGATGACCAGCCTCGGCCTCGAGACCGTCCCCGTGGCGCTCATCGACAGCGGCGTGGATGTCGATCACCCCGACCTCAAGGACAACATCTGGCGCAATCCGGGCGAGACTCCCGGCGACGGCATCGACAACGACGGCAACGGGTACGTCGATGACGTGCATGGCTGGGATTTCGTCGGCGGCGACGCCGACCCCCGTCCCGACGCGAAGGGCGAGCACACCACGCTCGGCACGAACCACGGCACCGTCGGCGCGGGCGTCATCGCCGCGCGCGGCGACAACGGCAAGGGCATTTCCGGCGTGACGTGGCAGACGACCGTGATGCCGCTGCGCGTGCTGGATTCGAACGGCCAGGGCGACCCGACGCGCGTCATCCGTGCGGTCGAGTATGCCGTGCACAACGGCGCGAAGGTCATCAACCTGAGTTTCGCCGGCCCCACGTACAGCAAGGAACTGGAAATCGCGTTGCGCAGGGCCTATGACGCGGGCGTCTTCGTCGTCGCCGCGGCCGGCAACGCTCCCGAGGGGGGAGAGGCGGTCAACCTGGACACGCGGCCGCTGTACCCCGTCTGCTTCGATCGCGAGTCGTCGGAGAATTTCATCTACGGCGTCGCAGCGACGGACATGAACGACAAGAAGGCCGACTTTTCGAACTACGGCGCGGGCTGCATCGACGCGGCCGCACCGGGGACGCGCGTGCTCTCGACGCAGTACTACGTTCCCGGCGACGCGGAGTTCGGTCAGCCGTACGGCGGTTATTACAACGGCACGTCCGTCGCCGCCCCGGTCGTCTCCGGCGTCGTCGCGCTCATCCGCGCGCTCGACCGCAACCTCACGCCGAAGCAGGTGATGAACATTCTGACCGAATCCGGCGCGAACATCGACGTCGTGAACCCGGGATTTTTCGGCAAAGTCGGACGCGGACGCGTCGACGCGGCGAAGGCGGTGGAACGGGCGATGGCGCTGCGGCGCGGCGGCGAGGCTCCTGTCACGACTGCTTCGCTTTCGCCCGCCGGGACGAAGCGCTACGTCGTCACTGCGCCCGGACCGGGCCGCGCGCCCGAAGTCCGGCTGTTCACCGAGGACGGCACGTACGTCCGCGGCTTCGAGGCATATCCTAAGGGGTTCCGCGGCGGCATTTCACTCGCGCTCGCCGACTTCGACGGCGTCGCGCGTCAGACGGTCGTCACGGGCGCGCTCGCGGGCGGCGCGCCGCACGTGCGCGTGTTCGACATCAACACGCGCGCCATTGGCGGTTTCTACGCCTATGACCAGCGGTTCTCCGGCGGCGTCCGCGTCGCCGCGGGCGACGTCGACGGCGACGGCAAGGACGAGATCGTGACCGGCGCCGGTCCGGGCGGCGGCCCGCACGTGCGCCTGTTCCGTCCGAACGGCGTCGCGGTCGGCGGATTCTTCGCCTTCGAACCGACGTCGCGCGCCGGCATCGAGGTGGCCGCGGGCGACGTCGACGGCGATGGCAAGGACGAGATCGTCGTCGCGTCCGCCGGCGTCGTGCGCGTCTTCGACGCAAAGGGCGGCCGAAAGCGGGAATTCCATCCCTACGGCACGGCGTACCGCGGCATGCTCGGCCTCGGCGTCGCCGACGTCGACGGCGACGGCAGGCAGGAAATCACGACCGTTCGCGTCCAGAAAGGCAAATCGCTCGCGACGGCGTTCCGGCAGGACGGCGGCACGTACGCGGAAATCGATCTTGACGCCCCGACGCCGGCGTTTGCCGCCGCCGCCGGCGGTTTGCCTCCGGCGCCGTCCGGCGACGCCCTTTGGTTCGGTTCGCCGGCGCTCGGCACGCCGACCGTCGTCGGCGCGTACGCGGCCGGGAACCGGACGCCGGTCCGGTTCCAGGCGTACGAGAACCGTTTCGCCGGCGGCGTTTCCGCCGCGGTGACCCGCTGACCGTCATGCCTTTTTTCGGCCCGCTCTACCGCCTGCTCGTCACGCACCGGAAGACCGCCGGGCAGTTCGTCCGTTTCGGCGTCGTCGGCGCGTGCAACACCGTCTTGGACTTTTCGATTTACGTCGGGCTGACGCGGGGGTTTCCCTTCTGGCGCGAGCACTTCGTGGCGGCCGCCGCGATTTCGTTCTGCTTCGGCGCGACGTCGAGCTTCCTCTTGAACACCTTTTGGACGTTCCGTCGCGCCGATGCCGGCTGGCATCGCAGGATGCCGAAGTTCTTCCTCGTCGCCGTCACCGGCCTCGCGTTGAATTCGGCCGTCCTCTGGACCCTGACGTCCTTCGGCCTGCACGACATCCTCGCCAAGCTCGCGGCGACGGGCATCGTCACGTTCTGGAACTTCACGATGCACAAGAAGTGGACGTTCGACGCATAGCGGAAAGTCGAAAGTCGAGTGTGGAAAGCGTGAAATTGCATCCAACTCTCCGCTCTCAACTCTCGACTCTCCACTTTTCGGTACGCCGCGCATGGGGTACGATGGGATAAACTGATTTTCAACGTTATGGCCGCACGACAAGTCATCGGAAAGAAGAACGTCCTCGTCACCGGCGGCGCCGGCTTCATCGGTTCGTTCCTGTGCGAGCGGCTGCTTCGTGAGGGATGCCGTGTGCTGTGCATCGACAACCTCGTCACGTCGACCCAAGAGAACATCGCGCACCTCCTCAAGGAGGAGGATTTCGAGTTCATCCGTCATGACGTCAACGACCCGATCGAGCTGGAAGACCTTCCCGAGCTGAAACTGTTCAACCTGAAACTCAACGGCTTTCACGACATCTACCATCTGGCCTGTCCGCGCACCGGCCGCCGTTTCGACGAGCTCCGCCTGCAGACCATGCTCACGAGCTCGGTCGGCCTGCATAATGTCCTCGAAATCGCGAGCGCGTACGATTCCCGCTTCTTCCTCGCCTCGTCCGCCGCGGTGTACGGCCGCCCCTCGGACGGCCATCGCCGCTTCAAGGAGGGGGAGTACGGCACGTTCGACCGCCGCGCCACGCCGAGCACGTACGACGAAGGGAAGCGCTGGGCCGAGACGATGGGCGACGCCTACCGCCGCGTGCGCAACATCGACGTCCGCGTCGGGAGGATTTTCCGCACCTTCGGTCCGCGGATGCGGCTCGATGACGGCCATCTCGTGCCGGACCTTATCGCCAAGGCGCTCGACGGCGACGACGTCGTCGTCTACGGCGGCCCCGAACTCTCGACGACGCTCGCGTACGTCACCGACGTCGTGGACGGCATCGTGAAGCTGATGCAGCTCCCCGAGGATCCCGGTCCGGTCAACATCGGCAGCGATCTCGACATGCGGGTCGCGGAAGTCGCCGAGCGCGTCGTTGCCCTCACGGGGTCGACGTCCAAGGTGGTCTTCGCCGAGGCGCCGTTCAACGTCACGAGCTCGTCGCTGCCCGACATCACCAAGGCGCGCGAGGATCTCGGGTGGGCTCCCATTACGCCGTTCGATCGCGGCCTTGAGCGCACCATCGAGTTCGTCCAAGGGACGCGGCGGCAGGTTACGACCGAATTTTCCTCGT
This sequence comes from uncultured Gammaproteobacteria bacterium, assembly GCA_964407925.1. GTDB lineage: Bacteria > Patescibacteriota > Patescibacteriia > SG8-24 > SG8-24 > CAYOXM01. Next base: position 40,998 of record CAYOXM010000001.1, on the reverse strand, counting down.
AAAAACCCTCCAAGGCGCGTCCGAAAAGGGCGCGTCTTTTGCGTTTTCAGGGGCGGGACGGTATGCTTTACGGCGGAAATCACCCCACCTGACAGGCTCGCTATGCCCGAAAAACCGATATTTGAGAGGAAGAACGTCCTTGTGACCGGCGGCGCCGGCTTCATCGGTTCGTTCCTCTGCGAACGGCTGCTCAAGGACAGCAAGGTCATCTGCATCGACAACTTCCTGACCTCGGCGGAAAACAACATCGACCATCTCCTCAAGGACCCGAATTTCGAATACCTCCGCGCCGACATCAACGAGCCGTTCGATCTTGAGCAGTACCCCGAGCTCGAGCGTTTCAAGCTGAAGTTCCAGGGCATCCAGGAAATCTATCATCTCGCCTGCCCGACGTCGGCCAAGCAGTTCGACAAGTACCGCCGCGACACGACCCTCGCGAACTCCGTCGGCATGCGCAACGTGCTCGAAGTCGCGGTGAAGTACGGCGCGCGGTTCTTCCAGGCGTCGACGTCGGTCATCTACGGTCCGCGTCCCGAGGACGGCCACCTCTTCAAGGAGGAGGAGTACGGCCTCGTGAACCACCTGACGCCGCGCTCGTGCTACGACGAAGGCAAGCGCTGGGCCGAGACCATGGCGTGGACGTACAAGCAGGTGCACGGCATCGACGTGCGCATCGCGCGCATTTTCCGCACCTACGGCCCGAGGATGCTCCTGTACGACGGGCAGATGATTCCGGATTTCATCACCAACGCGCTCGACGGCAAGGACCTCGTGATCTACGGCGACGAGAATTTCCGTTCGTCGCTGATCTACGTGTCCGACGTCGTGGACGGCATCGTGAAGCTGATGCGCATGCCGAAGGATCCCGGTCCGGTGAACATCGGCAGCGACTACGACATCAAGCTCGTCGATGTCGCGAAGCGCATCATCGAGCTTACCAACTCCTCGTCGAAAATCGTCTTCGAGCCGGCGCTCATGTTCATGACCCAGCTCGGCCTTCCCGACCTCACCCGCGCGAAGGAGCAGCTCGGCTGGATTCCGCTCGTGCCGCTCGAGCAGGGACTCAAGAAATCGATCGAGTACACCATCGCCCACAAAGGCCTTATCGGTTCGGACTTTGGTAAGGGGGCGTAGCGCCAGCGCGGGGAGCGGTGTCGTGCCGATTCGGGCCGTTTTCGCAGGCCCGAGGCGGCGCGACCCGCTCCCCGTCGCGCATTTCCGCACGAAAACCCTATGAAAGTCATCGCCGTCGTCCCGTCGTACAACGAAGCCGGTCGCATCGGCGCGGTCATCCGCGCGCTTTTGCCGCGCGTCGCCGGCGTCGTCGTCGTCGATGACGGCTCGTCGGACGGTTCCGCCGAGGAGGCGGTGGCGGCGGGCGCGCGCGTCATCCGGCACGTGCTCAACCGCGGTCAGGGCGCCGCGCTCAAGACCGGTACCGTCGCGGCGATCGGCGACGGGGCCGACGTCGTCATCCATTTCGATGCCGACGGCCAGCACGATCCCGATGCCGTGCCTTCGCTCCTCGCGCCCATCGTCGAGGGCCGCGCCGACGTCGTGCTCGGGTCGCGTTTCCTCGGCGTCGCGTCTCAAGGCATGCCCGCGTCCCGGCGCCTCCTGCTCGCCGCCGCGCGGCAGTTCAGCGGCCTCGCGCTCGGGATTCCGCACCGCTTCACCGACCCGCAGAGCGGGATGCGCGCGATGACCGCGCAGGCCGCCGCGGGCATCGACTTCCGCCAGGACCGGATGGCGCACTGCTCCGAAATCCTCCGCCTCGTCGCGCGTTCGCCGTTCCGTTCCGTCGAGGTGCCGGTGAAGGTCGTCTACACGAAGGATACCCTCGCCAAGGGGCAGAAGGCGGCCGACGCGGCGAAGATCGTCTGGCAGCTGCTCCTCGGTTCGTTGCAGCGATAACGCATATGGTGATCCAGTACGTCCTCATCGCCATCCTTCTCGCCGTGCTCGTCCATACGTGGCGTCGCGGAAAGCAGGGGGCGCTCGGCCGCACGGCGACGCTCCTCTGGAGCCTGTTTTGGCTCGCGTCGGGCGTCGTCGTTCTCCGTCCCGAGTTCGCGACCGCGTTCGCGGGATTCCTCGGCGTCGGCCGCGGCGCCGATGCCGTCATGTACGTCGCCGTCATCGCCCTGTTTTACCTCGTCTTCAGGATTTTCCTGCGTCTCGACCGCCTCGACCGGGACATCACCTCGCTCACGCGCATGGTGAGCCTCATGGCCGAACGGAACGCCGAGCCGCGCGAACGGCAATGAGCCAGCGGACCGTGAAGGTCGCGGTCGTCATCGTGACCTACAATTCGACCCGGTTCCTGGAGGACTGCTTCGGCAGTCTTTCTTCCATGGCGAAGGACGGCCTCGAGGCCGAAATCGTCGTCATCGACAACGACTCGCATGACGGGACGGCCGAGAAGGTCGCCGCGTGGCCGTTCGTTACCGTCGTGCAGAGCCGGGAGAACAAGGGTTTCGCCGGCGGCAATAACGTGATCATCCGCCACGCGCTCGAGGCGGGCGCGGACTACGTCTACCTTTTGAATCACGACACCGAAGTCACGCCGGGCTTCCTCGTCGAGGCGGTCGAGGCCGCCGAGGCCGACGCGCGCGTCGGTTCGGTGCAGTCGCTCATCCTGCTCTCGCCCGACAAGGAGCGCATCAACAGCACCGGCAATGCCATCCATTTCCTGGGCTTCGGCTACTGCAACGACTACCGCCGAACCGTCGCCTCGTGGACGCGTCCGGCGAATCCGGAGATCGCCTACGCGTCCGGCGCCGGCGTGCTGTATCGCGCCGCCGCGCTCCGCGAGGTCGGGCTCCTCGACGAGGAGCTGTTCATGTACCACGAGGATCTCGACCTCGGCTGGCGTCTCCGGCTCGCGGGCTGGCGCAACGTCCTCGCCCCCGCGTCGGTCATCTACCACAAGTACGAGTTCTCGCGCAGCATCAAGAAGTACTTTTGGATGGAAAGGAACCGCTACGTCGTCCTGTTCAAGAATTTGCGCCTTTGGACGCTTCTCCTCCTTGCCCCGTTCCTAGTCGTTTCCGAGGCGGCGCTGTTCCTGATCTCGGTCGTCCGCGGCTGGTGGCGCGAGAAGCTCAAGGTCTACGCCTACTTCTTTTCGGCGCGCGTCTGGAGGCGCATCGCGCGCGACCGCGCCGCGACGAAAAAGCTCCGCAAGGTCGGCGACCGCGAAATCGTCCGCCTGTTCACGTCGACCATCGGCTATCAGGAGGTTGCGAGCCCGTTCGTGACGTACGTCGCGAATCCGCTCATGGCCGTCACCTGGGCCGTGCTCCGATTCCTCGTCATCTGACGGAAATGCCGAAGTCCGCCGCCATCATCACGTCGACGTATCCGCCGTACCGCGGCGGCATGGGCAAGGTCGCCGAAACGGACGCGGAGCAGCTCGCCGCGCTCGGCTTCGACGTCACCGTCTATTCGCCCGGTGCGACGCCCGGTCGGCGCGGCGACGTCCTCGTCCGCCGGCTCGCCGCCCCGCTCCGGTGGGGGAACGGCGCGTTCGCGCCGGGCGCGGCGGCGGTTCCCGGAAGGCACGATCTCACCGTGCTGCACTACCCGTTCTTCGGCGGTGCGGAACCGCTCGCCGCGCGGCGTCGTCTCGGCGGAACGGGCGGCAAGCTCGTACTCACGTACCACATGGATGTCGCCGGATCGGGATTTCTTCGGCCGTTCATCGCCGCGCATTCGCGGCTCGTGACGCCGTCGATCGTCCGGCTCGCCGACCGCGTGCTCGTGACCAGTTTCGATTACGCGCGCTCGTCCCTCGTCGGCCCGCTCTTCGCCGAGGAACCCGAACGGTTCCGCGAACTGCCACCGTCCGTCGACGTGCGCCGCTTTTCGCCGGGGCCGAAGTCCGCGGCGCTGCTCGCGCGATACCGCATCGCGCCCGCCAGCCGCGTCGCCGTCTTCGTCGGCGGCTTGGACCGCGCCCATCATTTCAAAGGCGTGCCCCGCCTGCTCGCCGCGCTCGCGACGCGTCCGCTCGACGGCGTCGTCGCGGTCATCGTCGGCGAAGGCGGCCTCCGCCCCTCGTTCGAGGCGCAGGCGCGCGCGCTCGGCATCGCGGGCCGCGTCGTCTTCGCGGGCGCCGTGACCGAGGACGAACTCGCCGACCATTACCGTCTCGGCGACGTCTTCGCCTTCCCGTCCGTCGACCGTTCCGAGGCGTTCGGTATCGCCGCGCTCGAGGCACTCTCGTGCGGCGTGCCCGTCGTCGCGTCAGACCTTCCGGGCGTGCGCACCGTCGTCCGCGACCGCGAGACCGGACTGCTTGTGCCGCCGGGGAGCGCGTCCGCGCTCGCTTTCCGCCTCGCCGGACTGCTGGGCGACGAGAACGCGCGCCGCGCGATGGGCGCGGCAGGACGCCGCATGGCGGTCACGGAGTACTCCGAGGAGCGCCGCGCCGAACGCCTGAAGGGCATTCTTTCCGAACTCGGTCTGCTATGAAGATCTGCCTCGTTTCGAACGTGTATGGCGAGTTCGCTCGCGGCGGCGCCGAACGCGTCGCCGAGCAGGAGGCTCGCGCCCTCGCGCAAGCGGGACATGACGTCGTCATCGTGACCGGCGGACCGAAACGCGACGTTCCGCCCGGCGTCTGCCTCCCCGGCGAACCGTGGCTCTGCCCGACCTCCGGCGGTCCGGACGACGTCGCCGCCGCGTACGCCGCGGCCGCGCGACGCGCCGCGAAACCCGGCGAGCCGCGCGTCATCCGTTACCATGCGCCGAACCTGTATTTCTATTCCGACGGCGCGAAGCACGGCCTCGTGACGCGGTTTTTCTGGCATCTCGTCGACATGACGAACGCCAAGAGCGCGGCGACGTTCGCCCAGGTCCTGCGCCTCGAGAAACCCGACGTCGTGCATACGCACAACCTGATGGGGCTCGGCTTCCGGATTCCCGAGCTCCTGCGCCGGCTCGGCCTGCGTCACGTGCACACCGTTCATGACGTCCAGCTGCTCCATCCGTCCGGACTCCTCCCCGCAGCGGGAAAGCCGCCGCTCGTTTCGCGACTCGCCATGGCGGCGTACGTTCCGCTCATGCGTCGCCTCATGGGTTCGCCAGCGACCGTGCTGTTTCCGTCCCGCGCGCTCGCCGACATGCACGAGAAGCGCGGCTTCTTCGCGGGGTCGCGGCGGATCGTCCTGCCGAATCCCGCGCCGCCCGCGACGCCGCGGCCGGTGCCGTCCGCGACCGTGTTCCTGTTCGCCGGCCAGCTCGAGCCGCACAAGGGCGTGCTGACGCTGCTCGACGCGTGGGCGAAAAAGGATTTTTCCGCCACGCTCGAGATCGCCGGCGCGGGCGCGCTCGACGCCGCGGTCCGCGATCGCGCGAAGGCCTTCACGGACGTCCGCCTGCTCGGCAAACTCGACCGGCAGGGGATGGACGCGGCGCTCGCTCGCGCGTCATTCGTCATCGTGCCCTCGCTCGTCGTCGAGAACGCGCCCGCGGTCCTCATGGAAGCGTCGGCTGCGGGCGTACCGGCCGTCGCTTCGTCGTCGGGCGGCATTCCCGAGATCGTCGCCGACGGACGGACGGGATTCCTCTTTCCGCCGGGCGATGCTGCCGCGCTCCTCGACGCGCTCCGCCGCGCCGCCGCGCTTCCCGCGGAGGACCGCGTCGCGTTCGGGAGGCGTGCCGCGGCGTTCGCCGAGGCGAACATGCTCCCCGCGCATATCTCGGCGCTCCTCGACGCATACGGAGCGAAGTAAAAAGAAAAGCCCCCGGAAGGGGGCTTTTTCGCTTCAGCGGATGGCTGGTCGGAGGGAAATCAGCCACTCGCCGCTGCCGGCAGGTCGTTCACCGACGGGAACCGCATACGGCAGAAGCCGGACGAGGTTGGCCAGCTGCTCGGCGCCCATCCCGTCGCCTGCGGCCGCGAAGCCGAGGAAGTAGAAGGTCGCGGTGCAGAGGCCGTCGCCGACGGACGCATGCGACGGCGGGTCGAACGGGTCGGTCCAGGCGGACAGTTGCGGCCGGACGTTCCAGCCGATCATATCCCAGGCCTTGTCCTGGAACGCGGCGCGGCGGTCGCCGTACGCGCGGTCGAGCAGCGCGTCGAGCCGGGACCAATGCCGTTCGCGGAGGCGGAAGGCCAAGCCGGCGGCATAGTCGACCGAGTAGCGGATCGACGCGAATCGTTCGCCCGGCGCGTCGATGACGGCCTTGGCACGGTCGATGCCGAGCGACGAGCGGACGGCCCTGCCGCAGTCCTCGAAGAGGGTATGCGGCGTTCCCGGACCGCGGCCGACGAGCGCGTCCGTCACGAGCTCCGCCGTGGGCGAATCGAGGATGGCGTCGCGCCCCGTGCGCGGCCGCCACGATGCCAAAAACGCGCGTACGGTGTCCTTCGTCGTCATGCGTCTCCTCCTTCTCCGAAAAGGTACGTTGCGGCGATGGTAGCCGCGGGAGGCGCGAAAGTCAACGCTCGTCCCTGTGCCGGACGTACTTGAACACCCAGACCTTGTCGTCGACCGACCACCACTTGTCGGCCTGCCGTTTCGCCGAGACGACTATGCGCTGGGCGTCCCACCAGTAGAAGGACACCGCGAAGTACGCCGTGTCGACGCCGGCGAGGTCCATCGCCTTGAGCGCGTCGCCGCGCGAGCCGCGGCTGGCGTTCATGTCGAGGTAAAGCTGGTAGAGCCGGTCGCCGGTCGGGATCGGGTAGTAGAAGACCGGGCCGGGATGCTTCGGATCGCGCGAGGCGAAGTACCGCTTGAAGCCGAATTCCTTCACCGCGGCCGCGGACGTGGACTGGTTCGCGAGCGCGACGAAGGTGCTACCGCCGGCGTCCTTGTCCACGAGCCGTACCGCATCGACGTCGCTCGCGGACGTCGACCAGCCGCGGCTCGATTCGTACCGGTCGCGTCGCGGGTAGGCGAGGTAGAGCGACGCGGTCGCGGTCGCGGCGACGAGCAGGATGACGCCGACCTTGAGCGCGGGATACGCGCGGCGGACGCGGGAGAGCGCGCTCCCGAAGGCGTACGCGGCGACCGGCAGCATCAGGAACAGCGTCAGTTCGAAGATGCGGTCGGCGTAGTTCGAGCGTTCGTACGCGATGAGGAACGGGAAACGGATGACCGACTTCAGCAGGATGAAGTTCGACAGGAGCATGAACGCGCCGACGAGGTAGGCGAGTCCGCCTTTGGCGCGACGCTGGAACAGCCAGATGCCGGCCACGGCGGCCGCGAGGATGGCGAACGACCGAATCGCCTTCCATGAGTACGTGAAGTCGTACGCGGCCGAAAATTGCCGCGTGGCCACCTGCGGGACGTGGAGTTCTTCGAGCACGGCCGACGCCGAGCGGATGGTTCCGGTGTCGACGGTGACGTTCGCGCCCGACAGCACGGAGTTAAGGACGAAGACGGCGGGGAGCGCGACCGCGCCGAGGAGGGCAAGCTGCACGAGCACGAGCCTGCGGCCGACCCCCTTCGCGCCGCGCGCGCGTTCGTAGGTCGTGAGCGCGAAAAGCATCATCACGAACATCAGGAGCGGTACGCCGGCGAGGGGGTGGATGGCGGCGACGGCGAGCGCGAGGAGGAGGATGCCGCGCCTCGGGAACCCGCCGTTCGCGACCGCGGGGAGCGCGAGGAACGCCGTCATCAGGAAGAGCGCGTCGGCGAATCCCTGCGGCGTCGTCGCGGCAAAGGACGAAAGCGGCAGGAGGAGCAGCGTCGCGGTCGACGCGGCGGCAGCGGCGGCGGACCAGCCGAACGCCTTGCGCATGCTCCAGTACGCGCACGGTACGACGAGCGCGAGCGCGAGCGGCACGAGCGCCTGGTCGATGGCGACGACGTGACCCCCGAGCAGCCGCGCGGTCACCGTCACCGCGCCGTATTGGCCGATGTAGTACAGCGGCTTCGGGTCGACGGAGCCGGCGGCGAAAATCATCTTTTCCGTCGCCTGATGGATGAACGGGTCGAAGCCGAATCCTACCTTGTAAACGGCCGCGGCGACGCCGGTCGCGAGCACGAGCAGTCCCGCGATGGGCGCCAGCGCGAGCCGCGGCGCGAGCTTGCCGAATGCGGCGGCGAAGGCGAGCGTCGCCGTCGTGCAGAAGACGATGAAAAACATCCGCGGGACGACGTCCCACGGCGAACGGATCGCCGCCCCCGTCGCCGCGGCGGCGAGGATCGACCATCCGTACGCGATGAGCAGGAGCGCGGCCACACAGGCGAGCGCGCCGAACGTCGCGCGCAGGAGCGGACGCAGCCCGGTCTCGCGGGGAGGGCGTTCCTCCGCGGCGCCCATCGAGAACGGCGGGAGCCGTTCCATGAACTTCGCCGCCGCGGCGGCGAGCCATGGCATCGCCGCTACGACGAGGCCGGTCATCGCCGGACCGAGGTTTCCGAGGAGGTAGGCCACGCTCGCGGTGACGATCGTGGCACAGGCGAAGGCGAGCGAACCGAAAAACGCGCGCCAAGGAGCGCGTTCCGCGGGGAGCATCGCGCCGCCCAGCAACGTTCCCGACCCGAGGAGCCAGACGAGTGCCGCAGCCGCGCGTACGGGGGCGGCCGCGGGGAGGGTCAGTGCGGCGAGCCCGACGGCTGTCAGGATAAGGGGAAAGACGGTATACTGACGGAGTGTTCGTAGGCGCATCATTGGGATTGTAGCATATGCAGGTTTTCCCCGACCGCTGGAACAAGGACGTGCCGCGCTACCCGACCGACCGCATCTTCGCGAAGCTCATCGCCCCGCTCATCCCCTCGGCCGTGCTGCCGAACCACCTGACGGTGTTCCGGATGCTGCTGGTCCCCCCGGTCGTCTATTTCCTCTATAAGGAACAGTACGCCGTCGGCGTGCCGCTTTTCCTTTTCGCCTCCCTGACCGATTGGTTCGACGGCGCCCTCGCGCGGACGCGGCGGCGGATTTCCGAGTGGGGGATACTGTACGACCCCATCGCCGACAAGCTGCTCATCGGCTCGGTGCTCTTCGTCATCGTCCTGCGGCACATCAATTTCGTGCTCGGCATGTGCCTCCTGCTCGTCGAATTTTCTTTCGTGCTGGTCGGGTGGTATAAGAAGGTCCATGATGGCGTCATCGAGCCGGCGAACGTCTGGGGCAAGGTGAAGATGGTGGCAGAGGTCGCCGGGATCATGCTGCTGCTCGCCGCCCTCTGGTCCGGCATCGACCTGTTCGTCGACCTCTCGAACGGCACGCTCGCCGTGGCGCTCGTCGCCGCCCTCGTAAGCGTCTTCTGGCGCATCCGCTGACTATGATGAAGCCCGCACTCGCGCACTTCCGCCGGCCGGCCGCAGCCGCGCTCCTCTTCCTCGCGCTCCTCGCGACGCTGTTTTCCGCGTACGCGTTCCTGCCGCTCGCCGCGCCCCACCGTTATGCCTCGCCTGATGAATCCTCGAACCGTTTTTTTGCCGCGTTGTTCGCGAAAGAGGGAAAACTTTGGCATTTCGATTCGCTCAACCTGTACGCGGACGGTCGCGTTCGCCCCCGAAGCACGCGGTACGTCGACGACTTCGTCGTCCCTGGCGGTTTTCTCGGGTTGCCCGTCGTCTACGGCGGTCTCGCCAAGTCGTTCGGGCTCGGAATCCTGCCGTACCTGACGCCGGCGTTCGCTGTGCTCGGCGTCATAGCGTGGGCCAACCTGCTCAGCAAGCTTTTCGGGTGGAGGGCCTCGGTGGCGGGGGCGGTCCTGCTCGCGTTCCATCCCGCATGGTGGTACGTCACCGCGCGTACGCTTCAGCCGAACGTCCTGTTCGCGTCGCTCGCCCTTATCGCCGCCTGGGTCCTGGTCGTCACGCCGATCCGCGCCGCGCTCGCGGACCGGGAAGGACTTCGCCTGCTTAAGGGCGCGGACGCGCCGCTTGCCGGCATCGCGTTCGGCCTCGCGCTCGCGGTCCGGCCGTCCGAAGCCTATTGGATCGCGCCCGCGGCGGTCGCTGCCGTCATCGCGCTTCGCGGCAAAGTTCCTTGGATCCGCCTCGCCGTTTTCCTCGCGTTCGTCCTGCTCGCGATCGCGCCGTTCCTCTTCCTGAACAAGACCGTCTACGGCGGCTGGTTCTCGACCGGCTACGGCGACGCGCCGACCGGCATTCCCACGGCAGCGATGCCGCAGGGCGGGGGAGCGCGGCTGCTCGGACCGTTGCGGCCCGTCCTCTTCCCGCTCGGCTTCGCGCCACGTGTGGCGCTCGCGAATGCTTGGACGTACCTCGCGGCGTTCTTCCCCGCGTGGACGTTCGCCGTCGCCGCTGCGTTCGCGTGGCTTTTTTCGGCGCGCAAGCGTCTCGGCGGCGTTCGCGCACTCTCGCCCGCGGTCCGCGCATTCGCGGCGTTTTCCGTCGTCGGTGCCGTCTGGCTCATCTTCTTTTACGGAAGCTGGAGCGTGCAGGACAACCCCGACCCCGGCGCCGTGACCATCGGATCGTCGTACCTTCGGTACTGGCTTCCCGTCTTCATGGCGTCGGTCGTACCCGTGGCGTGGGCCGTGAGGGATTTCTCCGGCTGCGCGCTGCGCGCCAAGGTCGGTCGGCCGTTTTTGCTCCTCATGGCGGTCGCTTACGTGGCGTACGGGGCATTCGCCGCCTTCATGTCGCCGCAGGAAGGCCTTCTCGCCCTGCGCCGGACGCTTTTCGCGGAGGACGCGGTCGCAAGGGCGGTCGTCGCGAAGACCGAGGACAAGGCGCTCGTCGTCGTCGACCGCGCGGACAAGTTCCTCTGGCCGGAGCGGCGCGTGATGCAGCCGCTTCGTGACGAGGGGACGTACGCCGCGCTCGCCAAGGTCGCCGCTACGACGCCCGCGTATTACTTCGGCATCACCTTTCCCGAAGGCGACCTGCGCTGGCTGAACGAGACGAAGCTCCCGCCGCTCGGCCTGGGCATCGAGCCCGTCGAGGAGTTCGGCGAAGAGACGCTCTACCGCTTCACCGTCATCGAAAAGGCAAAACCATGAGCAAGGACGTCCATCCCGCGTTCAAGGCTGCCGTCCGCGTCGGGGCCGCGCTCGCCGCGGTCGCGACGGTCGGGTTCGTCGCGTCGAAGGCGCTCGTTCTCGACGGGCGGCTGTCCGTGTCGACCGATTTCGTCCGGCCCGCGCCGTTCGTTTCCGAGCCGAAGCCGTCCGGCCGACTCGCGCCCGCCGAGAAGGACGGTTCGGGCCGCGTCACGTCCGCGCTCGTCGGCGATCCGCTGTACATCGACCTCGCGCCGCCGGGGAAATTCGATACCGCGACCGTATCGGTGCGGTACGTGAACGCGAATCACCCGGTCATCGAGCTCGGCGCGCTCGGCTCGGCGATCGACGAGCAGTACGTGCGTCGGCCCGCGGAGAACCGTCTCGTCGACGCGCTCTCCTGGCCGCGGGTGTCGAGCGGCGAATTGACCCTCCTCCAGCGCCGCCGCACGTACGCGTCGGTCGACGAGTTCCTCCGCAATCCGCCTGACCGCGCCGCGGTCGCCACGTACCACGCGTCGGCGTCGTTCCCTTACGTGCTTCCCGGCTACGTGCCGGCCGTGGCGCCGCGCGACATCGAGATCTCCCTGCGCGGCCAGCACCGCATGTTCGTGTACGTGCAGGACGAGCCGCTCGAGATGACGCTCCAGGTACAGGACATGAACCGGCAGCCGGGCGCGGACCCCGTCGTGCTCTCGGTATACCGCGACGGCGATGACGCGCCGGTGGCGCGCACCGTGCTCGAGGACGACGGCAACGCGAAGGACGACCAGAAGTCATCGAAGCTCCGCGCCGTCGCCGTGAACGTGCCGAAGCCGTCGCCGGGCCTGTACGAGATCGAGTTCACCGCGAATCCCGACGTCTTCATACGCCGCATCGTCACGCGGCAGCGCAAGCTGGCATTCGCGAAGAAACTGTATCTCGGCGACCATGTCGGCTACAGCGACCGCACCGACCCCGCGTCGGTCCTCGTGCTCGGCCAGCTCGTCGTGGTACGGACGCCGCATGGCGAATCGACGCAGACGGTCACGGTCGGCGGCGCGAAGACCGTCATCGACCAGCCGAACGTGCGGTACTTCGCCCCGCTCGGGGAGCGCGCCGGTTTCGTCCCAGTCACGTCGCCGAAGCGCGACGTCCTGCTCGAGACGGACGGCATGTTCGCGCTCGACGCGGACGCCGCATTCGACCCCCTGCCGATGGAAATCGAGTGGCATACCACCGCCGCCGACCTCGACAGCCGCGGCATCGATTACGTGCTCACCTCCTACGAACCGCCGGCGGACAAGGACGGCCTGAAAGTCGCGGAAACGACGTTCGCGCTGGCCGAACTCGCGAAGACGAAGGAGGGCGCGTACCGCTTCGTGCTGTCCGCGCCCGGCATCGGCGACGTGCACAGCGACGTGCGCATCGCGTCGGTGGGCTTCGTCCTCCGCCGGTCGCCGACCTCGCCGGTGTCCCTCCTGCGCCAGCTCTTCGGACGGACGCCGTCCGAACCCGCATCGCCGCCGAGGATCCTGCATGACGGCTCGTCGTACGGCGAGTCGCTGCCATGATACACTTGCTTTCATGACCCGCGTGTTCGCAATCCTCAGGCGATTCCTGCCTTATGCCGCCGACGTCGGCATGACGGCGTATGTCGCCGTTGCCGGAGTCACGGCGGCGGTGCTCATGGCCGAGACGCTCCGCCCGGGGTTCGCCGCCAATTTTCTCGCGCCGCAGACGCTCGTGCTCGTCGGCGCGGTCGCGGGAACCGTTTCCGTCATCGTCCCGACGCCCGCCCCGCGTTCACTGCGCCAGAAGGCGGTTTTCGCCTTATCCGCTCTCGCCGCAGGGGGGTTTGCCTTTTGGGCCGCATGGCGGTATTTTACGTCCGTTCCCGACGCCCGCCTGCCGCTTGCCGCGGCAATCGCCGGTGCCGTCCTGCTCGCGTTCGCCGCCTCCGCGGCCGATGACGAACTCTGAAGCGTTGCCTATGTCTGACTGCATTTTCTGCAAAATCATCCGCGGGGAAATCCCCAGCTTGAAGGTCTACGAGGACGACCGCGTTTTCGCCTTTCTCGACATCCAGCCGGTGAACGTCGGGCATACCCTCGTCGTGCCGAAGGCGCACGCGGAGAATTGCCTCGTGACGCCCGACGAGGATTTGGCCGCAGTCATGGCCGTCGTCCGCCGCATCGGCGAGGCCGCGCTCAAGGCGACGGGGGCGCAGGGCTTCAACGTCGGCATCAACTGCGGCGAGGCCGCGGGACAGGTCGTGATGCACACGCACGTTCACGTCATGCCGCGGTTCGACGGCGACGGTCTGAAGCATTGGCCGAAGCGCGACGTCACGAAAGAGCAATCCGAAAAGGCGGCGGCCGACATCGCCGCGCTGCTTAACGCCTAGTGCCATGAAGAAAATACTCGTGACCGGCGGCGCCGGTTTCATCGGTTCGGCGTTCGTCCGGCACATGCTCAAGACGCACGAGGACGTGTCGGTCGTGAATTTCGACGCGCTCACGTACGCGGGCAATCTCGAGAACCTCCGCGACGTCGAGCGCGATCCGCGGTATTCCTTCGTGAAGGGCGACATCTGCGACGCCGCCGCGGTCGTGAAGGCGCTCGACGGCGTCGACGCCGTCGTGCACTTCGCCGCCGAGACGCATAACGACCGCAGCGTGCTCGATCCGGGCATCTTCGTCCGTACCAACGTTCTCGGTACGCACGTGCTGCTTGAGGCATGCCGCAAGGCCGGCAACGTCCGTTTCCACCATATCTCCACCGACGAGGTGTTCGGCGACCTCGGCCTCGACGAGCCCCGCACGTGGACCGAAGAGGAGCCACGCAAGCCACGCACGCCCTACAGTTCTTCGAAGGCCGCGTCCGACCACATCGTGATGGCCTATCACCACACCTTCGGCCTGCCCGTGACGATGAGCAACTGCTGCAACAACTACGGTCCTTATCAGTTCCCCGAGAAGCTCGTCCCGCTCTTTTCGACGAACGCGCTCGAGGACAGGCAGCTGCCGCTCTTCAGGAGCAGCCTCAACCGTCGCGAGTGGATTCATGCCGACGACCACAGCGCCGCCGTCGACGTCATCCTGGAGAGGGGGAGGATCGGGGAGTGCTATAACATCGGCTCGGGCGTGGAGAAGTCGGTCGAGGACATCACCGACGTCATCCTCGCCACGCTCGGCAAGCCGCAGACGCTCAAGTCTTACGTCCCGGACCGCCCCGGACACGACCGCCGCTATGCGCTGGACTCGACCAAGCTCCGCACCGAACTGGGTTGGACGCCGAAGATTGGCTTCGAGGAAGGCATGGCCGCGACCATCGGGTGGTACCGCGACAATCCGGCCTGGTGGCAGCGCGTGAAGTCCGGCGACTACCAGAAATATTACGATACTTACTATCGCGCGACGCTCGGCGC
>CAYOXM010000001.1:0-26553 GCA_964407925.1 uncultured Gammaproteobacteria bacterium | reverse complement strand
ATCAACCAGAGCTCGTCGAAGAAGGGCGTGCTGCGCGGCCTGCACTTCCAGGCGCCGCCGTTCGACCAGACGAAGCTCGTCCGCTGCGTGAGGGGGAGCCTTTGGGACGTCGCCGTCGACATTCGCCGCGGCTCGCCGACGTTCGGCAAGTGGTTCGGGCTCGAACTGTCCGACGAAAACAAGAAGATGCTCTACGTCCCGAGCGGATTCGCGCACGGGTTCTATTCGCTGACCGAGGGATGCGAACTGCTGTACCTCGTCGGGAAGTCGGGCTATGCCAAGGCCGCCGAGGGCGGCGTGCGCTATGATGACCCCGCCATCGCCATCGCTTGGCCGTTCACGGCGGAAGCCGGCATGCCGCTCGTCAACGAGCGGGACCGCACCTTCCCGCTCGTCACGGTCGAGAGCACGCCGTTCGTCTACGAACCGTCCTCTTTCGCCGAGGCGCCGGAGGATTCGCTGATGAAGATAAACGCATGAAAGCCCTCATCTTCGGCGCGAAAGGGAATCTCGGTCAGGACCTCGTCCGCGCGTTCGCGGACGCGGGGCATGAAGCGGTCGGCCTCGACCGCGACGGCCTCGATGTCACCGACGTCGCCGCCGTACTCGGTCGCATCGCCGGCGGCGCGTACGACGTCGTCGTGAATGCCGTCGCCTGGAACAACGTCGACGCGGCGGAGGATCCCGCGAACCGCAACCTCGTTTTTGCGCTGAACGCCGACGCGCCGCGCGTGATGGCGGAAGCCTCGCGCGACACCGGCGCCGCGTTCGTCCATTTTTCGACAGACTACGTGTTCGACGGAACGAAGCCCGAGGGTTATGCCGAGCACGACGAACCCCGGCCGCTCTCCGTCTATGGCGAGAGCAAGTATGCCGGCGAGCGCGCCGTGCTCGCGACCGGCGGAAAATCCTACGTCGTCCGCACGAGCAAGCTGTTCGGCCAGCCCGGCACGTCGAAGAGCGCCAAGCCGTCCTTCGTGGCCGTCATGACGAACCTCGCCAAGACCAAATCCGAGCTTTCCATCGTCGACGAGGAAGTCGGGATGCCGACCTACACCCGCGACCTCGCCGATGCGACGGTGCGTCTGGTGTCCGGCGGCTTCGCGCCCGGGACGTACCACCTCGTGAACGACGGACCTGGCGTCACCTGGCACGGGTTTGCCGGAGAATTTTTCGACCTTCTCGGCATCACGACGCCGCGGAAGCCCGTCCCGATGTCGGCCTTCCCGCGTCCGGCCAAACGGCCGCTCCACGCGCCGCTCCTGAACACGAAATTTCCGCCGCTGCGCCACCGCATCGAGGCGCTCAAGGCGTACTTCGCGGAAGAGAAGCAGGCGGCCTGAAACCCGTCGCGGAAAAGGACTGTTGCCAAGCGGTCCTTTTTCTGTTTTCATGCCCGCACGAAGGAGGCGTCACATGGCGGTCACCACGATCCTTTCCGACCTCGGCAACGTCGTCGTCCTGTTCGACCATCGGTGCACGACGCGCGCCTTCGCGGCGCTCTGCGGCAAATCCGAGAGCGAAGTCGACGCGCTGCTCTTCCGCAAGGGCGGCGCGCTCATCCGCCGCTTCGAGCGCGGCGCCGTTTCCGTCGCGGAGTTCCGCCGCACGGTCTGCGCGCGGCTCAACCTGACGAAGCGCGAACTTCCCTCGGACGACGCGTTCGACGCGGCATGGAACGAGGCCGGCTTCGCACCGAACGATCCCGTCGTCCGTCGTTGGGCGGCCCTCAAGAGGGAAGGGGTCACGCTCACCGCGGTGTCAAACATCGACCCGTTGCGCGAGCGGGCCGTGCGCGACATGGGCCTGCTCGACCTCTTCGACCATCACGTGATGTCGTGGAGCGAACGGCTCCGCAAGCCGAACGAGGAGCTCATGGTCCGCGCACTCGACCGGTCAGGCTGCGCCGCCGAGGAAGCGCTCTTCGTCGACGACATCGAGGACAATCTGAAGCCTGCCGCGAAGCTCGGCATCGACGTCCATCACTTCACGTCGTTCGATCGGCTCGAGCGCCACCTCGAAGCGCTCGGCCTGTAACGGCACGCTAACCCGGCTTTCCGCCGGGTTTTTTCGCGCTTCAGGGGTTGACTTGTTCCCGGAATCATGGCACGATCCTCCGTCATTCGCGCCGCAGAGGCGGTACGGATGACGCGCAACCCCGAACCCGCAGAGGCGGGAGATGAGGATACGATGCTCACTGACAACGAGAGGCAGCAGCTCTTGGACGAGATCAACCGTACGCTCGCGGAACGCGGCCTCAAGCCGATTCCCAAGCTGGGCGACCATGCCAAGGGCGAAATCGAAATCGTCCGGATCAAGGAACTGCACGAGCACTCGAAGCGGTTCTTCACCGACGTGAAGTTCAGCGTGCTTTTCCCCGGCGGGAAGGTCGGCGAGTTCACCGTGCGCTTCAACGCCAACGGCCTGAACTCGGACGGCGCGGTGTTCGTCACGGTCGTCAACGGGAAGTTCGCCATCGTGAAGCAGTGGCGTCTCCCGCTCGGCCGTTGGATGTACGAGGTCCCGCGCGGGTTCTCCGAGACGCTCGACAACGCGAAGCTGAGCGGCAAGCTCGGCACCGTCGGCATCGGCGACCTCCCGCTCGGCACGCTCTCGCGCGAGCTGGGCGAAGAGGTCATGGCCGGCGCCAAGGTGACGTCCGTGACGCATCTCGGCAACGTTGCGCAGGACTCCGGCACGCACAACGTCGCCCCGTCGTACTTCCTCATCATGCTCCAGGTTCCCGAGGCGGTCCTCGCCAAGGGGCTCAAGGGCTCGGATGACGAGGTCGCCAAGGTGAAGCTGTGGGACGCCGAGACCGTCCGCGCCGAGATCGGCCAGCGGCTCTGCGACAACCACACCATCACGGCGCTCTGCCTCGCGCTCAACTACATCGACAAGCTCCCGCGTCTCGCGTGAGCTCGGCCGGCCCCCTTCGGAGGGCCGGCTTTTCTTTTAGGCGAGGTTTGACTGAAGGGGCCTCATTTGGGAAACTCAAGGGTGCTATGAAAGCGCTCATCACGGCCGGAGGCCGCGCCACGAGGCTCCGGCCGATCACGTACACCATCAACAAGCACCTCATCCCGCTTGCCAACAAGCCGATGCTGTTTTACGCGATCGAGAAGATCGCCGAGGCGGGCATCAGTGAAATCGGCATCAACGTGAACGTGGGGGAGGAGGAGATCCAGAAGGCCTGCGGCGACGGTTCGCGCTGGGGCGTGAAGATCACCTACATCGAGCAGGTCGGCGGACCGAAGGGTCTCGCCCACATCTTGAAGATGGCGAAGCCGTTCCTCGGGGACGAGCCGTTCCTGTTCTACTTGGGCGACAACATCATTCTCGGGAGCATCGTGAAGTTCGTCGAGAAATTCAAGGCGGAGAAGCTGAACGGCCTCCTGGCGCTCTCGAAGGTCCGCGATCCGCAACGGTTCGGCGTGCCGGAGCTCAAGGACGGCAAGATCGTCCGCGTCGAGGAGAAGCCCTCGCAGCCGAAGAGCAATTACGCCGTGACCGGCATCTACGTCTACGATTCGAACGTCTTCAAGGCCGTCGACGCCATCGCGCCGTCGGCGCGCGGCGAGTACGAGATCTCGGACGTGCACACCTGGCTCATCGAGAACGGGTTCGCCATCGGGTACGAGGAAATCACCGGCTGGTGGAAGGACACCGGCAAGCCGGAAGACCTGCTCGAGGGCAACCAGCTGCTCATGACCGAGATGAAGCCCGAGGAGATGAAGAACGAGGGCGACGTCGCTGAGAGCGCGGTCATCCACGGCCGCGTGAAGATCGGCAAGGGGACGAAGATCGGCGAACGCTGCCTCATCCGCGGTCCCGTCGTCATCGGCGAGAACTGCATCATCGAGAACAGCTACATCGGTCCGTACACGGCAATCGGCAACAACGTCGAGATTTACAACACCGAGGTCGAGCATTCCGTGCTGTTCGACTACGTCGACGTCAATTGCTCGAAGCGCATCGTCGACAGCATGATCGGCCAGAACGCGACGGTACTGTCCGCGCACGCGACGCTGCCGCTCGGAAATCGCCTCATCATCGGCGATAACGCCGTCGTCGAACTCTAGAAAGAATCCGAATAAAGCCAAAATCCGCCCCAAAAGGGCGGATTTGCTTTTTCGTCCGAGGGCGGTAGGATGACTGCGCTCTTTTCCCCTGTGCCCGACGAAAGGGTAAAAACGTGGAAAACCCCGACCGGCGGATCGTGTGTCTCGATCTCGACGACACGCTGATCCCGAACACCTGTCTGTACCACGGCCCCACCTGGAAGTGCGGGCTCATCATCAGCAAGGCGCTCGGCCACAAGAGCCCGTACCCGCTCGAAGTGCTCAGGCTGCAGTACGAGACCGACGCGGGACTCGTCAAGACGCACGGCTACGGCGTCGACCGGTATCCGAAGAGCTGGCTGCGCACGTACGAGATCCTCGCGGAGCGCGCCCGCGTCCCCGTCGAACGCTCGGTCGCGAAACGGCTGCTCGCGACGGCGGCGCGGTTCAAGTCGGGGCCGTACGTGCCGTTCGACGGCGCGAAGGATGCGCTCGGCGAGCTGCAGCACGCGAGCCACATGCTGCACCTCGTCACGGCAGGGGACAAGCGGCTCCAACAGCGCAAGATCGACCGCTGCGGGCTCAAGTCGCTCTTCGACTCGACGCACATCGTGAAGATCGACAAGAAGCCCGTGCTCGCGAAGCTCGTCGCCGACGAGCCGCACCGCGGCATCATGGTCGGCGATTCGACGCGGAGCGACATCCTGCCCGCGATCGAGCTCGGCATGACGGGCATCCTCGTCAAAAGCGAGACGTGGCCCTACGCCAAGATCGACCTCGATCCGAAACGGTATCACGTCGTCGACGACATCACGCAGGTTCCCGCGCTCATCCGCAAGCTGGTCCGCCAGTCGCGGCGTCGCGGGTCCGCGAAGGCGCGAAGCAGAACGGCATAGCCGTCCCGCAGTACTGCGGGACGGCTTTTTCATCGTTACAGTTCCTTCTCGTACGTCCCCTTGCGGCTGCCGACGGCGCCGACGAAGCGGAGGATGCCGTCGCGGGCGTCGACGGCGAAGTCGTCGAGGTTGCCGTAGCGCACGAGCGGGTAGACGTTGCGGTGGTCGCGGTCGTCGAGTTCCGCGGCGAAGATGCCCGCGTCGGTCGCATAGAGCACGGCCTGCCCTTCGGGATGCCAGGCGCATTTGCGGAGCGCCTCGCCGAGCCTCGTCACGACCGTCCGTTCTTTCGTCGCGGTGTCGATGACGGTGACTTCGAAATCGTTCCACACGAGCAGCCGCGCGTCGCGCGGTTTTCCGTACCAAGCCGCTCCCGTGGCGTCATAAGTGCCTTGCACCGTGCCGGCGTCGGGATCGACGAGCGCGATTTTGTCGCGCATCTCGTCGATGACGAGGAGCGACGGCCCGTTGCCTTCCAGGAAGCGATAGGATCCCGGCGGGAACGCCGCGGTCTGTTTCTTGCCATCGACCGCGCCGATCGGCCCGCGTTCGAGGACGACGTCGCCCCCTTTCGGCGACGAGCGGAGTATCCAGGCCGTCCGGTCGCGCACGTCGACGTCCTGCACGCCCGCGGCGAGCGATTCGGGAGCGAACGCGCCGCCGGCCGCGTCGGCCGTGAAAGCGCCGTCCGGGGTCACGGCCGCGACGCGGCTGCCGTCGCCGGCCCAGCGGAAGCGGAGTTTCCCCGAGGGGAACGACTCGTGGAGGGCGCGGACCGCCTGCGGATCGGCCGCGGGGTACGCGAAGGCGCGCGTCGCGCCCGATGCGAGGTCGCCAGCGAAGAGGAGGGTCGCCCCGTCGGGAGACCACTGCGCCGCGGCGTTCCGGTACGTGCCCTTGGCGAAACGGGCGAGCAGCGTCTCGGTTCCCGTTCGCGCGTCGACGATGCCGAGCTCGGTCAGTTCGGCGTCGTCGCGGAGGAAGGCGAACGCCGTTCCGGCGGCATTGAACGTCGCGGATGCGTACGCGCCGTCGTTGCGCAGGCGCGGCAGAGAGTCGTTCATCAGGACGATTTCCGTCGCGAAAGCCGTTTCGCCGCTCCTGACCTCGAGCATTTTTTCCCACGGGAAGTAGCCCTGCTTCTCGAGGCGCACGACGTAGTCGTCGGGCAGGATGCGCTTGAATCCCGCCGGCGTCACGCGCTTCTGCGGTATGCCGTTCAGGAAAATCCGCGCGCCCTCGGGTTTCGTCGACGTCTGGATGAGTCCCGTCTTTTCCACGCGGCCCTTCCGCACGTTCCAGCGGTAACCGGCCGTGTAGAGCAGCACGAAAGGGGCCGTCGCGAAGAAGCCGAGGACGAAAATCAGGGCGATTGCCGTGCGGGCGCGGCGATGCATGTCAGGGTTGCCAAAAGGCGTTGCGTCGTGGGACGATTGCCCCATCGATTCCCCTGAATTATGCCACAAATCCTGACCAAAACCAGCCCCGTGAAGACCGCCGAAACCCGCCCCGCGCCCGCTTCGGCGCGCCTCCTGATCCGCGGCGGAAGGCCGCTCGACGGCGAAATCCGCGTCGGCGGCATGAAGAACGCCGCGACGCCAATCATCGCCGCGACCCTCCTCGTCCGCGGGACCTGCGTCCTGCGGAACGTGCCGCGCCTCTCCGACGTCGAACGCATGCTCGACATCCTCCGTTCGCTCGGCGCGACGGTGGAATGGACCGGCGACAACGAACTTACCGTCGACGCGACCGCCGCCGACATCGGTTCGCTCGACGCGAAGGCCGTGAAGAGCATGCGTTCGTCCATTCTGCTCATGGGTCCGCTCCTCTCGCGCTTCCACGAAGTCGAGATTCCCGAACCGGGCGGCTGCAACCTCGGCAACCGGCCCATCGATGACCACCTGAACGTCCTCCAGGCGCTCGGCGCGAACGTCACGCGGAACGGCGCGAACGTCCGGCTCACGACGACGGGCCTGAAAGGCAGCGTCGCGATGCCGGTTTTCTCCGTGACCGCGACCGAGAACGCCGTGATGGCCGCGGTGCTCGCCGAGGGCCGTTCCGTCATCAAGATCGCCGCGATGGAGCCGCACGTGCAGGACCTCTGCGCCTTCCTCGTCGCCGCGGGGGCGCGGATCCAGGGTATCGGCACGCACACGCTGACGATCGACGGCGTCAGCGCGCTCCGGGGCGTGACGCACAAGGTGATTCCCGACCAGATCGAGACCGCGACCTTCGCCGTCATCGGCGCGCTCACCAAGGGGACGCTCCGCATCGTGGGGGTCGAACCCGACCACCTCGACATGATTTTGCTCGCGCTCGGCCGCGCCGGCGTCCGCTATGAGCTCGACGGCGACGTGCTTACGATGCTGAAGCCCGCCTCGCTCTCCGCGTTCAAGCTGCAGACCATGCCGTATCCGGGATTTCCGACAGACGCGCAGGCGCCGTTCGGACTGCTCGCCACGCAATGCGTCGGTACGACGCTGATCCAGGACCCTCTCTTCGACGGGCGGTTCGGCTATGTCGGCGAGCTCCAAAAGATGGGAGCGAACGCCACCGTCTGCGACCCGCACCGCGTCCTCATCTCCGGACCGACGCCGCTCTACGGCACCGAAATTCGCGGTCTCGACCTCCGTGCCGGCGCGACGCTCATCGTCGCCGGCCTCGTCGCCCAGGGGGAGACCGTCATCCATGGCGCGGAAATCGTCGACCGCGGGTACGAATCCCTCGACCGCCGACTGGCCGCGGTCGGGGCCGACATAGAGCGGGTTTGACCCCCGTTTTCGGCCCTTTGCAGGCCTGCCGCGCTCGCCGCGGGAGTCCTCAGCGCGGTTTTGACCGTTCCCTTACTTTTTTGCTATCGTGACGGTGATTATGGAGATTGGAACGACCCCTGCCGGAGTCCCGAAAACGGCTCCGGACAAGGCATCCCGCAGGTACGGCCTCGGGGTGCTCATCGCGCTCGCGGTCACCGTCAGCTTCATCGCCGGCGTGTTTTTCGGCGAACTCAAGTCGACGAACAAGCTCGCGCCGCGCAAGACCGTCACCGCCGACACGAAACTGACGAACGTCGACGCCCCGCCGCCCGAGGCGCTCGAAGACATCGACTTCCAGGCGTTCTGGAACGTGTGGAAGATGGTCAAGGAACGGTACGTCGAGCAGCCGACGTCCGACGTGAAGATGTTCTATGGCGCCGTCGCCGGCATGGTCGGTTCGCTGCAGGACCCGTACTCCGTCTTCCTCGATCCCGAGTTCGCGGAGAAGTTTTCGAACGAGCTCGCCGGCGAGTTCGAGGGCATCGGCGCGGAAATCGGCATCAAGAAGGACGTCCTTACCGTCATCGCCCCGCTCTCCGGAACGCCGGCGGAAAAGGCCGGACTCAAGGCCGGCGACCGCATCCTCGCCATCGACGGCGTCGACACGACCGGCATGGTCGTAGAGGACGCCGTGTCGCGCATCCGCGGCGCGAAGGGCACGCAGGTGAAACTGCTCATCACGCGGGACGGGCTCAAGGACGCGAAAGAGGTCGTCATCACGCGCGCCACCATCACCGTGCAGTCGGTGAAGTGGGAAACCAAAGCCGTGAAGGGCAAGAAGATCGGAAAGATCGTCATCAGCCATTTCAGCGAGAATACCGAGGCGAAGTTCAACGAAGCCGTGCGCGCGGTCCTGCTCGAGGACCCCGACGCGCTCGTGATCGACCTGCGCAACAACCCCGGCGGCTTCCTCGATACCGCGGTCGCGGTGAGCGGCGAGTGGATCAGCAAGGACACCGTCGTCATCGAGAAGTTCAGCGACGGGCAGAAGAAGGCCTACCCCTCGGACGGTCTCGCGCGCCTTACCGGCATCCCGACTGTCGTGCTCGTGAACGGCGGATCCGCTTCGGCGTCCGAAATCGTCGCCGGCGCGCTGCAGGACGACGGCAAGGCCGTGCTCGTCGGCGAAAAGACCTTCGGCAAGGGTTCGGTGCAGGATTACGTCGAGTTCGATGACGGTTCGGCGCTCAAGCTGACCGTCGCGCTGTGGCTGACGCCGAAGGAACGGACCATCAACAAGGAGGGCATCGCTCCCGACGTCGAGGTCAAGATGACGCCCGAGGACTACGATGCGGACAAGGATCCGCAGCTCGACAAGGCGTACGAGCTTTTGACGACCGCGGGCGCCTACGACAAGGCGCTCGGGGCCGCCGCCGCGCGCCCTGCCGAGGAGAAGAAGGCCGACGAGAAGAAGTAACGCCGCCGCTATGAGCAGGGGACCGAGGATTCAGAAGAAGGAGCCGGGCGAGCGGGTCAAAGTCGAAATTTCCGCCGGCGGCATCGTCTTCAAGCGCACTCCGAAGGGGGTGCGCATCGCGTTCATCATGGACCCGTTCGGAAAGTGGGCGTTCGCGAAGGGTCATGTCGAGAAGGACGAGAAGGTCGTCGACGCCGCCGTGCGCGAGACGCGCGAGGAGATGGGGCTCGGCCGGCTCAAGGTCATCGCGCCGCTCGGCACGATCGACTTCTGGTTCCGCGACCGTTACCGGGCAGAAACGAAGGGCGTGCTCGTGCACAAGTACGTGCACTATTTCCTGATGCAGGCGCCGTCGCGCGCCAAGGGGAGCCCCCAGCGCAAGGAGAAGATCCGCCGCATCATCTGGGTCGGCCTCAAGGGCGCGATGAAGACCTCGAGCTACGACGACGTCCGTCCCATCCTGCAGAAGGCGATCGCGTACTTCGGCGGCGAGCGGCGCAGGCCGCCGCAGCAGCATCCGCCGCAGGCCCCCCGTCCGCCGATGCCGCACGTCGTTGAACGACCTGCCGCGCCGGTGGTAAAGTGAGCCCGTTCACGAACCTCACAGACTCCTCATGCCGAAATTCATCTTCATCGTCGGCGGCGTCATGTCCGGCGTCGGCAAGGGCGCGGCCTGCGCGTCCATCGGTCGCATCCTCCAGGGGTGCGGCTATTCCGTTACGGCGATAAAAATCGACCCGTACATCAACGTCGACGCGGGAACGATGAACCCCGTGGAGCATGGCGAGGTGTTCGTGACCGCCGACGGCGACGAGACCGACCAGGACATCGGCAATTACGAGCGGTTCCTCGACCAGGACATCACGAGCGTCAACTACATGACGACCGGCCGCGTGTACCGCACGGTCATCGAGCGCGAGCGCAACCTCGAGTACGGCGGCAAGACCGTCGAGGTGGTACCGCACGTCCCCGAAGAGGTCATCCGGCGCATCAAGGCGGCACAGCGCAAGGCAAAGGCCGACGTCACGATGATCGAAATCGGCGGCACGGTCGGCGAGTACCAGAACGTGCTGTTCCTCGAGGCGGCACGCATGATGAAGCTCGAGCGGCCCAAGGACGTGCTGACGGTGCTCGTGAGCTACCTGCCCATCCCGTCGAAGACGGGGGAAATGAAGACCAAGCCGACGCAGTACGCGGTCCGCACGCTCAACTCCGCCGGCATCCAGCCGGACATGATTCTCGCCCGCGCCGAACGTCCGATGGACGAGCCACGGCGTCGCAAGCTGTCCGTTTTTTGCAACGTCGGCGAGGACGACGTTGTCTCCGCCCCGGACGTCGATTCCATCTACGAAATCCCGCTCAATTTCGAGCGCGAGAAGCTCGGCCAGAAAATCCTCAAGAAATTCGGACTCCGCGCCCGCAAGCACGACATGAAGGCGTGGGCGCGGCTCGTCTCGAACGTGAAGGGCGCGACGCGGCCGGTGCGCATCGGCATCGTCGGCAAGTACTTCGCGACTGGGAGCTTCACGCTCGCCGATTCCTACCTCTCCGTCATCGAGGCGCTCAAGCATGCCGCGTGGAACCAGAAGGTGAAGCCTGTGCTCGAGTGGCTGAACGCCGAGGAGTACGAGAAGGACCCGCGAAAGCTCAAGGAGCTGTCGAAATACGACGGCATCCTCATCCCGGGCGGCTTCGGCAGCCGCGGCGTCGAGGGGAAGATAAAGGCCATCCGGTGGTGCCGCGAGAAGAAAATCCCGTACTTCGGCCTGTGCTACGGCATGCAGCTCGCGACCATCGAGTTCGCGCGCGACGTCGCCGGGCTCAAGGGCGCTAATACCGCCGAGGTCGACCCGAAGTCGCCGCATCAGGTGATTCACATCATGCCCGAACAGGAAGCGATCGTGCGCGCCAAGAAGTACGGCGGCTCGATGCGTCTCGGCGAATACCCCTGCGTCCTCGCGCAGTCGACCGTTTCCCGACGAGCCTACGGCGCGCAGCAGGTCAGGGAGCGCCACCGCCATCGCTACGAGGTGAACAACGCCTACCGCGAACGCCTGCGCGAAGCCGGTCTCGTCTTCGCGGGCACTTCGCCGGACGGCCTGCTCGTCGAGATCGTCGAGATCAAGGATCATCCGTTCTTCGTCGGCACGCAGTTCCATCCCGAATTCAAATCACGCCCGCTCCGACCGCATCCGCTGTTCGTCGCTTTCGTGAAGGCCTGCCTTGGGAAGAAAAGGAAGGGTTAATGCTTCAGAGGTTAGAGTTTCAAAGGTGAAGGCCCAATCCCTCTAACCTTTGGGGCTTTGCAGCTTTAACCTGACAAAAAACGCTCCGCCATGGCGGAGCGTTTTTTTATGCCTGTCCTGCGGGGAGGACGGAG
This sequence comes from uncultured Gammaproteobacteria bacterium, assembly GCA_964407925.1. Taxonomy (GTDB): domain Bacteria; phylum Patescibacteriota; class Patescibacteriia; order SG8-24; family SG8-24; genus CAYOXM01. The sequence goes on along the minus strand of CAYOXM010000001.1, from coordinate 14,986 downwards.
ACGAAGTTCGCGTCCTCGAGCGCACCGTGGAATTTGCGGACCTTCTTCCGAGTGAAGTGCACGACGCCTTCGGTCTTGGCGAACAGCGTGTCGTCGCCGCCACGGAGGACGTTCTTGCCCGCGCGGAACTTGCTGCCCCGCTGGCGGACGATGATGGCGCCGGTCTTTGCGGTCTGGCCCTCGAAGAGCTTCACGCCCAGGCGCTTGGCGATGGAATCCCGGCCGAGTTGTGTAGACCCGCCGGCTTTCTTATGTGCCATATCTGAGGATATTTAGCTGAAGATAACGGCAGTATAAGGCAGGCGGGTAACCTTGTCAACCCCGTATGGTGACCGCCGCTCTCGGTCAAAATGAGGGTAAAAAAGCCCCCTTTCGGGGGCTCAGCGGTTCCGCACGAGGCGGGGGAGGGCTGCTTCGGCACGCTCGAGGACGAATGCGGGGCATTCTATCCAGCCGTGCGGATCCTCGCCGTGGTCGCCGCACCGGTCGCACCAGCGGGTCTGGGAGAGCAGGTCGCCCATGAGGCGGGTGATCCGGCGTGCTTCGGCGCTCTCGGTGCTGCGGACGAATTCCGTCTCGCAGAACTCGTTCCGTGTCGAGGGGCTGCGGAAGCGGAGACGGTAGCGCGTGTCGCGCGCGTCGGGTTCGCCGAAGGCGTTCACGGCGACCGAGGCCGGCCGTTCGATGGCGACGCGGTCGAGGAATTCCCGCCCGTCGACCATCGTGACCACCTTGGGCGCAGCCGGCGGGCGGCGAAGAAGGAGGGCGAAGGCAAAGCCGCAGGCAAAGGCCGCGACGATGCCGAGGGCGATCATCATGACGGGCCTTTCCGTTAAAAGGGCTGACATGCCAGCATACTCCGGACGTCGTCCCGGGTCAATCGCCGATTGACCTCGACGCTTCGGCATTGGTAGGGTACGGCCATGAAGCCGAATCTCTACTTCGACCATGCCGCATCCGCGCCGCTCGATTCGCGGGCAAGGGCGGCAATGGACGAAGTCGCGGCGATGCCGGGCAACCCGTCCTCGCTCCATGAGCAGGGGAGGGCGCTCCGCGCCGTCCTCGATCGTTCCCGCGCCGACGTGGCGCGGTTTTTCGGCGTTTCGGCGGGGGAGGTGACGTTCACTTCGGGCGCGACGGAGGCGAACGTCACCGCCGTCCTCGGTACGCTCCGCGCCGTTCGCAGGGCCTCGCCGTCCGCCGCGCTCCGCGTCCTCTCGTCGCCGTTCGAGCACGCGTCGGTCGCCGAGGCGCTTGCCATCGCGTCGCGCGACCTCGGCGTGACCGTCGAACGCCTGCCGTCCGGTCCGGACGGGCGGGTGTCGGCGCCGGACGTCGTTTCGCGTCTCGGCGACGACGTCGTTCTCGTGACGGTGATGTGGGCGAATAACGTCCTCGGCGCCCTGCAGCCCGTCGCGGCGATCGGCGAGGCCGTTGCCGCGGCACGCGCGGCGCGCGGCGTCGGGGCGTTGCCGTTGCTTTTCATGAGCGACGCCGTGCAGGCCGTGAGCACACAGCCCGTCCTTCCGCGCGCGGCGCAGGCGGACCTCGTGACCGCGTCCAGCCATAAGATCGGCGGGCCGAAAGGCGTGGGCGTCATCGTCGCGCGCGCGGGCGTGACCTTCGATCCGCTCATTGTCGGCGGCGGTCAGGAGGGCGGCGCGCGGAACGGCACGGAGAACGTTGCGGGCATAGCCGGCTTCGCGGCGGCCGTCTCGCGGCTCGCCGAGGAGCGGGTCGGCGAGGCCATGCGGCTCGCGTCGCTTCGCGCGGTCTTCGCCGAAGGCGTCCGCGCCTCGGCACCGAGGGCGGAAACGGTCGCGCCGGGCGGGGTCCCGCACGTCGCATTCCTCCGGATTCGCGGGATGAACGGCGACGAGGCGGCGCTCCGGCTCGATGCCGCGGGATTTTCCGTTTCCGCCGGTTCTGCCTGTGACTCGGGAAAGCGAAAACCCCCTCGTGCGCTCGTTGCGGCGGTCGGCGAGCAGGCGGCGCTCCCGGGCGGCATCCGCGTCTCGTTCGGCCGCGAGACGACCGAGGATGACGTGCGCCGTCTCGTTTCCGCAATCGCCAAGCTGTAGCGCTAGGACGCAAAAGCCGCCTCGAGGGCGGCTTTTTTCTTACTGCGCCGGCGGCGCGGAAGCCGGCGCGGGCGCGGGAGGGGCGGGTTCGGGCGCCGGCGGCACCGGTACCGCAGTCCTCTTGTAGGGATTGCGCAGTTCCTTCGGAAACGCGTCGGATGAAGCGGTCTTGTCCTGCTGTTCCTGCAGCAGGCGATCGAGAAGTTGGATGTTGATGCCTTCGATCTTGAAGTCGCGGCTCGTGCCGCCGTCCTGGACCGTGGCGATGTCGTTCAGCGTCTTCGAGATGAACCAGCCGGTCAAGGCGAGGAGCGCGCATCCTAAAATGACGATGGCGAGCGTCGCGAGGCGCGTCGCCTTCCGCAAGTCGATCTTCCTTCCGGTTTTTTTCTTGACGGCCATAGTCAGGTCAGTTCGTGGCGTCGATGGCGCCGGCGTCCTCGCCGTGGACGAAATCCGGCGCGCCCGCGCCCTGCCAATACACGATGCCGGTGATGAGCGCTTCAACGTCGCCGTCGTCCGCGGGATTTCCGGACGGTCGCGGCGCGTCCGCGGTCACGCTTTCCACCAGGATGAAGTACGGCAGGCGTTCGAGGCCGCGCAGGTGGCGGAGCACGCGGTCGTACGGGCCGGTGACGCGTAGCTTCAGCGGAATTTCCCGTTCCCAGGACGACAGGTCCTTCTGGTTCGCCGTTTCGAGGGAAATTTCCTGACGGACGCCAGATGCGGCCGCGGCCGACTCGAGCGCGGTGATGAAATCCAGCTCCTTGCCCTCCTGGAGCGCACCTGCCGCAAGCGCGCCGATGCGCCGTTTGGTGTCGGCGAGGTTGGTGACCGAATTGCGGATGTAGCGACGGAGCGCGTACCGTACGTCGATTTTCGCCTGCTCCTCGGCGATCTTCTTCTTGAGGTCCTGGATGGCGACGATGGACGGGACGGCGGCGACGCCGAGCGCGACGAGCGTCAGCCCGCCGAAAATCCCGATCGTGATGAGCATCCTTTTCTTCACCAGCATACTCATTTCGGCGCCGTCGGCGCGTAGGTCATCTCGAAGTCGAAGCGGACGTTCTTCTGCTGGAGGATGTTGGAGAGCGGAGAACTCACGTTCTTGAAGAGGTTCGACTGCACCAGCCGTTCGCGGAGCGCAAGCACCCCCGCGCGGTCGTCCGCGATGCCGGAAAGCGTGATTTTTCCCGTCTTGTCCAGACGCAGGCTGACGATCTGCGTCCCGTCAGGCACGAGCTCCGTCACGGTCGCGAGTACCGAAGACCACGGGACGAAGCGCCGGTGCACGCCGTCCACGCGTTTCAGGTACTCGTTGATGCTCCTGATCTCCCCGGTCATCGTCTTGTATTCCTCGGAGGTCGAGGTCGACCGCTGGGCGAGGTCGTCGTACGTCCCCTTGAGCAGCAGCCGGACGGCGAGCAGCGTGCTCGAGGCGATCGCCGTCAGGAAGAACACCACGAGGAGCATCGATTGCGCGTACGCGAACAGGAAGCCCGAGCGGAGGGCGGCCTTGTTCTTCGGCGGAAGGAGGTTGAGGGTGATGCGCATGGCGGTCAGGAAAGCGCGCTCTTGTATTTCTCGTTCTCGTCCGCGGCGCGGAGCGCGAGGCCGATCGCGGTGGCATACGTGAGCGCCTCTCCCTTCGGGAAGTCCTTGGGGAGCTTGGTGTCGACGTTCGCGAGCGCGTCGCCGCGGCGGACCTTGATCGCGAGCTTGCGCGAGAGCACGCTGTCGATCTCGTGGAACTGCGCCCCGCCGCCGCACAGGTACAGCCGCTCGATCTTCTTCCCCGACGGGAAGCCGATCTTGTAGAAGCGGAGCGCGTTGCGGATCTTCTCCGTCATGTCGTCGATGAGCGGCAGGAGGATCTTCCACATCTTGTCCTCGCAGCGGTTGGCATCGAGCCCACATTCGCGCTTGAGGAGCTCCGCGTCGTCCATGCTCACGCCGAGCGACTCGCTGACCAGCTTCGTGATTGCCATGCCGGAGATGGGGATGCTGATCGACATCTGGAGCGCGCCGGAATCGTAGATGACGAGGCTCGAGCGCGTCGCGCCGATGTCGAGGATGCCGACGGCCTCGTCGATGGTCTCCTTTTCCGGGACGATGGCGCGGCTGATGGCGGTCGCCTCGATCTCGAGCGCGATGGGCGCGAGTCCGGCCCCCTCGAGGAGCGCGGTATAGTCGTCGACGAGCTGCTTGGGCGCGGCGCCCATGAGGATGCGGTGCATGACCTTCTCCTCGGGCGCGGGGGGCTCCTCGGACGGTTCCTTGCCCTCGTTTTCGGCGCGCGCTTCGGCCTTCTTCTTTTCGTCCTTCAGCGCGGCGGCGGCTTCCGCCTTGGTCAGCTCGTCGATGTTCTGCCAGTCGAAATAGATTTCCTCCGGCGGCAGCGGGATGTTCTGCTCGATTTCGGTCATCACGGCCTTCCGGAGCGTGTCGTCGCTCGAACCGCTTTCCGCCTCGATGATCTTGATGAACGTCTTGGCCTCGGGGAGGCAGGCGACCGCCGCACGGCCGCGGACGGCGCCGTGCGGGGCGCGAAGGAGCTGCGTCAGGCGCTCGACGGCCTTGGCCATGTCCCTGACTTCGCCGCGCTCCATGATCCCTTCGGGTACGTCAACGCTGTTCCAGCCGACGATGCGGTAGGGGCTGTGTTTTCCATGGTGACGCCGGACCACCTGCACGAGCTTGAACGTGCGGTCGCCGATATCGAGGCCGAAGGCGTCGGAAAGGGGGTTGAAGGCCATACCGGAATGGGGATTCTCCCGGCTAGTATAGCCTATTTCCGGGGGCAGGAGGAGTGCTTATTTCGCCTCGCGCCAAGTCCCTTCCTTCACGCCCCAGCTTCCTCCGGGGCTGTTCGAGAACTGGCCGGTGAAGTCGCTCGCGGTGTAGGTCACCGTAGCGTTATTGTCGATGTAGAGTCGGTAGCCGGCGAGAGATTTCGCGCCGCCGTTGTTGTTGATCGCGAGCGTGCCGTTGATGGCGTAAAACACGGCGCCCGAGGCGTTGTTGGAGACGTAGAGCGCGGGCGAGCTGTCGCTCGTCGAACTGTTTGTCGTTGCGAACAGGATGTGGCTCTTCGGGTCTCCGGAACCGTAAATGCTGGTGCCGTTCGAGATGTCGATTTTTCCCTTAGTGGCCAAGTTGGCCTGGTCGTCGGCGAGGATGACCGTGCTGAACGTGCCCCATCCGGAAGGCAGCGTGAAGCTGCAGTTGTTTCCGGTCGTGATGTCGCCCACCACCCAGACGGGGCCGCCGATGTTGACATCGACGTTGTTGCCGATGGTGAGGTTGCCGACGATTTTCACCGGACCGAGCGTGCTATTGTCGGCCGGGGAATAGTCGCCGTTGATGACGCCGCCGGCTTCGGCCGAGTCGCGCCAGAACTGCAAGTCGATCGTCGGGAGCGGGGCTGCCGCCGGCGTCGTCTGGCCGGAATATTTCGTGCCCGTGACCGTCGTGCCGGCGATATCGGTCGGATTGACGTTGTAGTAGGCGTTGCCGCCGACCGACGAGCTCAGGATTTTGTCGGCATGCGCGTGGTAATCGACGCGGCAAGATTGGACTTTGCCGCCCGATTTTGACGAATAGGCGTCACCGGTGATTTTCGCGTTCGTCGACTGGCAGGTGATGTCACCGTTCGCGTAGATGGTGCCGTTCACGGTCGAGTTGTTGTCCATCTGCGCGCCGCCCGCGCCTGCTTGGAGCGCGTAGCTGAAACCGAGCGAATCGGTCGGGGGGAGCGTCGTGACGTCGGTATAAATGATCGCCTTGCGTCCCGCGTTGGTGTATCCGGACGAGGTGACCGATTTCGTCGATCCGGAACCTGAGATCGTCGTCGTGAATTTGCCGCCGCCGAAAGCGACGTTCGCCTCGCCGGCGTAGGACGAGCCGTAGGAGCCGCCGCAGTTGGTCCCGCTCGTGGCGTTCATGCAGTAAATCGCCTTATGGACGCCCGCTTCGGCGATTTGGGACGCGCCCATCGTTTCCTGGAGGTTCCTCCCGACCTGCCGGCCGGTGAGCACGACGTCGACGAGGACGACGGCGAACGCGAAGGCGATGCCGAGGAGGATGGTGGTCGTGATGACGGCGAAGCCGTTGCGTTCGTTCTGCATAGTGCGGGTTATTTGAATTGCCTCCAGGCGCCGGCGAGGAACCGCCACGTGCCGCCGACGACGGTCGCGAGCGTCATGGACGCCGGCGTGACGCCGCTGCTGTCGTAGTTGATCGCGGCGTTGTTGTCGAGGTACACCCGGCGGCCGAGCGCGGCGATGGCGGAGCCGTTGTTGTGGATGCGCACGCTGCCGTTCGGCGCGTAGAAGATCCCGCCGGCGGCGTTGTTCGCGACCTTTATTGCCGGGCTGGTATCCGACGTGCGCGTGTTCGTCGTGTACATGAGCATGTAGCTCCCGTCGCTCCCCGAGCCGCTGACGACGGCGTTGTTCGAGATGTCGATGATGCCACCGTTCGCCGTGTCCGCCGGGTTGTCGGCGATGATGACGCCGCTCGACGAGCCGAACCCCGTCGCGAGCTGGATGGTGACGTTGTTGCCGATCGTCACGTTGCCGACGACCCAGATCGGCCCGTTGAGGGTGAGCGTGGCGTTGTTCGAGAGCGACAGGTCGCCCGTGATCTTGGCGGGGCCGATCGCGCCGCTCGCGTTGTTCGTGAGCGTGTAGCCGCCCGCGATGATGCCGCCGGTCTCGGCGACGTCCTCCCAGAACGCCTTGTCGAACGTCGGCAGGAGGCGCGGCGCGGGCGTCATCTGGTTAGCGTACTTCGTGCCGGCGACGGACGTTCCGGCGATGTCGGTCGGGTTCACCTTGTAGTACGCGTTGCCGAGCACCTGCGAATTCAGGATTTTGTCGGCATGGCCGTTGATGACGCCGTCGCAGTTGTCGATCTTGCCGCCGGAGCGCGAGACGTAGATGTCGTAGTTCACTTCGGCGTTGTTGCCGCAGACGACGTCGGAGTCGGTGTACACGGTACCGTTGTTGACCGACGCGTTGTTCTGCAGGTTCACGCCGAGGTCCGACGCCTGCACGGCGAGGTCGAATCCCGACTGCGCGACGCTCGGCGCGGCGGTCGACGTCGACGTCTTCACCGTCATGAGCACGCCCGATCCGGACGTACCCGTCGCGGTGATGGTCTTCGTCGCGCCGCTTCCGGCGACCGCCACGGTGAATTTCCCGCCGCCGAAAGCGACGTTGGATTCGCCCGTGTATGAGGAACCGTAGTTCCCCCCGCAGTTCGCGCCGTTCGTCGCTTTCAGGCAGTACATCGCCTTGTGGATGCCGGCCTCGGCGAGGAGGACGGCCTCCTGCGCGCCTTCGTTGTATTCCGCCGTGCGGCGGGAATTGAGCGTGGTATCGAGGACGATGATCGACAGGCTCATGACGATGCCGAGCAGAATCGTCGTGACGACGAGGGTGAAGCCCCGCCGCCGGTTCCGCGCCGCGCGATGAAGTCCGGGAAGCATGGGCGTCAGTCGTTATTGCGGAGGAAAATCGCCGTCCACCCTTTGGTGGTGATGGTCGTCGAGCGCACGGTCTGCTGGTTCACGAGGTAGACCTGCACGCGCGTCGCGCTCGACGGCGTGGGGTCATTGTAGCGGAATTTCATCGTTTGGTTGAACGCGGTCACGAGCTTCTGGCCGTCGACGCGTTTCGAGCCGGCCCCGGCGTCGGTGTCCGCGTAGATCTTCGTCGTCATGCTGCCGTGGCGGTAGAACGCGACGTAGTCGTAGGTGGACGCGACGACGTTGTTCGACGAGTCGACGGTCGGCATCTTGAGGACGAGGACGTCCGAGCCGGTCGTGTAGGTCGTACCGTTGATGACCTGGCTCGTCATCACCTGTGACGCGCCGCGGGTCATGTCGGAAATGTTGCGCGCCGCGAGCACCGCCCCGTTCTCGTTGTCGGTCCGCGCGGACTGCTTCACGTACACGTCGTAGGTGACGGCGAAAATCTGCGTCACCATGACGAGGACGATCGTCATGATGCCGATGACGGTGAGCGCTTCCATGAGCGAAAAGCCGCGCTCGCCCGGGGCGGGCGCATGGCGGCGGGCGGATTGGCTGCGGCGGGGGAGGCGCATGGTCATTTGGCGATGAGGGTCGTGCCGGAGACGCTGCGCGTCTGGCCGGCGTCGTTCCAAGAGACGTTCACGGTGGCCTGCTTCACGTTCGCGTCACCGAGGTAGTTCGCGACGGTGAGCGTCCCGGCGCCCGACGGCAGGTCGTAAAAGCTCATCCTTTGCCAGTCGGTCGGGACGGAACCGGCCGTGTCGCCGTCGAAGTTCCAGCTCGTCGTCGATCCGGACGTCACCGAAACGTCGTCAAAGTACGCCTTGGCGGAATTCAGCGTGAGGAGCGCGAGGTCGCCGGTCGTGAACGCGCTGTCGGTCTGCGTCGTGAGGGTCGTGCCGTTGCGTTTCACGGTGATGCTGTTCCCCGACGCGACGACCTCGAGCGTGTACCAGGTGCCGGTCGCGTTGGCCGTGCTATTCGACCAGATGGTCGTCTTCGTGCCCTGCACGATCTTGTCGAGCGCCGCGCCGCCCGAGGAAAGGCGGAAGCGGTAGTGGTTCTCCGCGTCGCGGTAGCGGAAAGCGACGCCCGCGCCCCAGCCGGCCGGTGACGACGCCTGGACCTGCACTTTGGCGATGAACGACGTGAAATCCTCGCGGTAGTCTCCGGGAAGGACCGCGAGCCCGGTCTCCTCGACGATTGCGCTCTGCGCCGTCTCCATCGCGTACGCCTTCGTGCCCGACGGCGGCGTCGTGACGACTTTCACCTGCCACGGGCCGCGTGTCATGGCGAGCCCGAGGAAGTTGCCGTTCGTGCGCGTGAGCAGTTCCGCGTAGGGGAGCGCGCGGAGCGAGTCGAGCTCCTCCTGGATGAAGCTCGCCGCCTGGACGTTGTACTGCGCCCGGCGCAGGAGCATCGTCGCGGAAAGGACCGACGTGAAAACGGCGAGGAGGACCGCGGCGAGGCCGATCGTGATGAGGGCCTCCGCCAGCGTGAAGCCGCGTTGCGTGCCGGTGCGGGAATGGCGCATGTCAGTTCGATTCGGCGATCGATTGCGTGAGCGCGTAAATCGGCGTGATCACCGCGAGGGCGATGCCGCCGACCATGCCGCCGAGGACGAGGATGAGGATCGGCTCGATGATCGACGAAAGGTTGTCGAGCACTTGGTCGACCTGCTGCTCGTAGAACGTGGCGATGTCGGCGAGCAGGTCGTCGACCGTGCCGGAACGTTCGCCGACGAGCACCATCTGCACGATGAGCGGCGGGAAGAGCTTGGGATACGCCCCGAGGGCGCGCGAAATCGTCTCGCCCTTCTTGATGCGTTCGGACGCGTCCTTGATCGCATTGCGGAAATGGACGTTGGCGAGCACGTCCGAGGTCACGTTGAACGCCTGGACCACGGGAATGTCCGTGCGCAGCAGGCCGGAGACGGTGCGCGAGAAGCGCGCGAGGTTCACCTTGCGCGCGATGGGGCCGATGATCGGGCTCCTGATGACCGCGGCGTGGAACAGCGACCGGCCGGACTTCGTCCTTCCCGCGAGCGCCAGGAGCACGATCAGCGTGACGAAGCCGATGAAGACGAGGAAGCCGTTATTCTGCGTGAAATCCGAAAGCGCCATCAGGATGCGCGTCGCGAGCGGCAGCTTCACGTTGCCGAACTCCTTGAAGACGGCGAGGAGTTTCGGAAGCACGAAGACGAGGAGTCCCGTCGTGATGCCGAGCATCGCGACGAGCACGACGATCGGGTACATCATCGCGCCGCGGACCTTCGAGCGGAGCTCGTAGTCCTTCTTCATCTGCTGGGTGAGTTCGTTCAGGACGTCCTCGAGCGTGCCGGAGACCTCGCCGATCTGCACCATGTTCACGAAAATCGGCGGAAACACCTTCGAGAACTTGCCGAGGCCGGCGGAGAGCGACCGGCCGGATTCGACGTCCTCCTTCACCGTCGCGATGATGCGCTTGAACGTCTTGGATTCCGCCTGGAGCGCGAGCGTGTTCAGCGCTTCGGAAATCGAGAGGCCCGCGTGCACCATGACCTTCAGGTTTTCCGTGAAGAATACCTTTGCCGTCAGGGGGACGGAGGAGTTGTAGAGCAGCCAGGTGTCGATTTTTTTCGTCCATTCGGCCATAGGAAGGCGCTGCCGGGCTAATCCTTCGTGACGCGCAGGATTTCCTCGATCGTCGTGACCGCCTTGACCGCCTTCATGAAGCCGTCTTCGACCATGGTGATCATGCCTTCCTTGAGCGCGGCAGCCTTGATTTCGGAGGCGTTCGCCTTGGCGTTGATGAGCCGGCTGATTTCCGGCGTGATTTCCATCACCTCGTAGATGCCCATGCGGCCCTTGTACCCCTCGTTGTTGCACTGCGTGCAGCCGGAGCCGCGCCAGAACGTGGTGTCCTCGATTTTCTGGTTGGGGCCGACCACTTCCTCGGCACGCAGCTTCTTCCAGATGGAATCGACGTCGATCTGCGCGCGGAGCTGCTCGAGCACGTGCGACGGCATCTTGAACGAGCGGACGCAGTTCTGGCAGATCTTGCGGACGAGACGCTGCGCGACGATCATGTTCGCCGTGAACGCGATGAGGAACGGCGGGACGCCCATGTCGAGGAGGCGGGGGAGCGACGTGGCCGCGTCGTTCGTGTGCAGCGTGCCCATGACGAGGTGGCCGGTCATCGCGGCCTGGACCGCGATGCTCGCCGTCTCCTCGTCGCGGATTTCGCCGACGAGGATGATGTTCGGGTCCTGGCGCAGGAGCGCGCGCAGGCCGCCGGCGAAGGTGAAGCCGATCTTCGCGTTCACTTGGCTCTGGTTGACGCCGGGCAGGCGGTACTCGACCGGGTCCTCGACCGTCGAGATGTTCACCTTCGGCGTGTTGAGCATGTTCAGTACCGAGTACAGCGTGGTCGATTTTCCGGAACCGGTCGGGCCGGTGACGAAGATGATGCCGTGCGGCTTCTTCATGTTGCGCAGCACGATCTCCTTCGCCTTGGGCTGGAAGCCGAGCTGTTCGAGCGTGAGCGGCTTCGCGCCTTCGGAGAGGAGGCGCATGACGATCTTCTCGCCGTCGTAGACCGGGAGGATGGACACGCGCATCGAGAACTTGTAGTTCGGGTTCTCGATTTTGAAACGGCCGTCCTGCGGCAGGCGGTGCTCGTCGAGCTTCAGGTTCGACAGGATCTTGATGCGCGCGACGATGCCGGGCGCGACGATCTTGGGGAAGGTCATCACCGGACGCAGCACGCCGTCGACGCGGAAGCGCACGATGACTTCGGTCTCGGTCGGCTCGATATGGATGTCGGACGCGCCTTCGAGGATCGCGTGTTCGAGGATCGAGTCGACGACGCGGACGATCGGGATGTCCTCGGCGAGCTTCGAAAGCTTTTCTTCCTCTTCCGGCGACGGCTCCTCGCCACCGCCGCCCTTCTTCGGCATCGACGTCATTGCGCCGAGTTCCGCCGAGAGGCTCTGCTTGTACTGCTTCACCGCCGACTCGAACGATCCGGGGTTCGTGTAGTACACCTTCAGCTTCAGGTTCGTCTTGCGCTTCACGAACTCGAAGGTCTGGAGGTCGGTCGGTTCGAGCGTCGCGACGCGGAGTTCGTCGTCGGTCTTTTCGAAAGCGATCAGCTTGTGCGAGACGGCGATCGGTTCGGGAATGAGGAACAGGATGTCCTGGCGGATCGGCTGCTCGCGGAGGTTCACGAACGGCAGGCGGTAGAATTGCGCGGCGATGCGGTACAGCATCTCCTCCGGCATCTTCTTTTCCTTGAGGAGGTACTGTTCGAGGGTCATGTCGCCGTTCTTCTCCCGCGCTTCCTTGAGGAGCTGGTTGATGCCCTTCATATCGAACGTCCCTGTCTCGCGGAGGATTTTCTTGAGGAGGTCGTTGTTCAACATACGCTGGGCATAGCCATTTTTGACCTTATTATAGTACCACGTAACGGTGACGCTGCATACAGGGGCGCGGATGCCGCGATGCCGCTCCTTAAATAAGGCGGTGGAAAATGCCGCTTGTGGCGAGTGCGGCGGGGTGTTATGTTTCAGGCGAAACGAATCCGCAAAGCATGAAGACTTCGCGTCTGCAACTGAGCGCGCTCATCGGGCCGCAGGAACCCGCCGCCAAGGCGATGGGGTACGTCGCGGTCGCCGTGCTGGCGCTCCACTGGGCGGTCGTCGTGGCGTTCCTCGCCGCGCGCGCGGGAACCCTCGGGTTCCTCCGCCTGCACTACACCGCGGCGCTCGGTGTCGATTGGGTGGGCGAATGGTGGTATCTCTTCGTGTTTCCGGCCCTCGGATGCGCGTCGCTCCTCGTGAACGTCTGGCTCTCCGGCATCCTCGCGCGACGCCACCCGCCGCTCGGGCTCCTGATCCTCGGCGCGACCGTCGCCGTCGAGTGCCTGCTCGCCGCGGGCGCGCTCCTCGCCGTCCTCCTGAACAGTTAGTGACCGAACCGCCTTTCGCATGGAACTCCTCGCCATCATCAAGATATTTTTCCTGACGACGCTTTCGTTCCTCGTCGCCGTGCTGTGGACGCCGATCCTCACGCACTTCCTTTACAAGTTCAAGCTGGGGAAGCAGATCCGCGACGAGGCGTCAGCGCCCGTGTTCGCCGCGCTCCACAAGGGCAAGGCGGGGACCCCGACGATGGGCGGCATCATCGTGTGGGGGACGGTACTCGCGCTCATCCTCTTCTTCCATTACGGCGCCGCGCTCGTCGGCGGGAAATTCTTTTCCGCCTTCACCTTCCTGTCGCGGCAGCAGACGCTCCTGCCGCTCGGCGCGCTCGTCGCGTCGGCGCTCGTCGGGCTCGTCGACGACTATTGGAACATCCGGCGCATGGGGCCGAAGGGCGGCGGCCTGCGCATGCGTCACAGGCTCCTCTTATATACGGCCATCGCCGCGGTCGGCGCGCTCTGGTTCTTCTACAAGCTCCATTGGGACCTCCTCCGCGTGCCGTTCGTCGGCAGCTTCAACATCGGCTGGTGGTACGTGCCGTTCTTCATCCTGGTCATCGTCGCGACGTCGTTCTCGGTCAACGAGACCGACGGCCTCGACGGCCTCGCCGGCGGCGTGCTGCTGTCGTCGTTCGCGACGTACGCCGCCATCGCGTTCCTGCAGGGCAAGACCGACCTCGCCGCCTTCTGCGGCGCGATCGTCGGCGCGCTCCTCGCGTTCCTCTGGTTCAACATCAACCCCGCGCGGTTCTTCATGGGCGACACCGGGGCGATGTCGCTCGGCGTGACGCTCGGCATCGTCGCGATGCTCACGAACACCGCGTTCCTGCTCCCCGTCATCGGCATCGTCTTCGTGCTCGAGTCCGTTTCCGTCATCATCCAGGTCGCGTCGAAGAAGATTCGGAAGAAAAAGGTCTTCCTCTCCGCCCCCGTCCATCACCACTTCGAGGCGATCGGCTGGTCGGAGCCGAAGATAGTGATGCGGTTCTGGATCATCGCCGCCGTCAGCTCGGTGGCGGGGCTCATCCTCGCGCTCATCGACATCGGCTACTTCTCATGAGGTTGAAAGGTTAAGAGGTTCAAAGGTTGAAAGCGTCTTTCGGCCTCTCGACCTTTCCACCTTTTAACCTGTTTTCAGGTACACTGACCGCATAACCGCATTCCTATGGGCAGTTCCGACAACGCCACGAACGCGATGCGTGAATTCTTCGGCGGCAAGCCTTCGCGCGAGGTGCCGCTCGTGCCTTTGCGCGACACCGTCGTGTTCCCGCGCATCGCCGTGCCGATCGTGGTGCGCCGTGAGAAGTCGCTGAAGGCCATCGAGGAGGCGATGAAGAAGGGCAAAGTCATCGTCCTTGCCGCCCAGCGTTCCGAGGATGACGCCAACCCCGGTCCCGACGGCCTGTATCCGGTCGCGACCGCGGCGAAGGTGCGCGAGCTCGTGAAGCAGGAGGACGGTTCGGTCCGCCTGCTCGTCGAAGGCGTCGCGCGCGTGCGCACGAAAAAGATGGTCTCTTCCGACCCCTTCTTCCTGGCGCACGTCGAGCCGTTTCCCGAACCGCTTACGAAGAAGACTGAACGCGTCGAGGCGGTGATGTACAGCGTGCTCAACCAGTTCCGCCGCGTCGTGAACATGGGCGCGAACGTGCCGTTCGACGTGCTGCTCGTCATCCTGAACGTCTCTGAGCCGTGGCTGCTCGGCGACCTCGTCGCCGCGAACATGGAGATGAAGGTCGCGGAGAAGCAGGAGATTCTCGAGGCCGAGTCCGTCGACGCCAAGCTCGATGCCGTGTCGCGCGCGCTCGCCCGGCAGGTGAAGCTGCTGCAGATGGCGTCGAAGATTTCCGCCGAGACCGGCAAGGAACTCGACAAGATGCAGCGCGAGGTGTTCCTGCGCGAGCAGATGAAATCGATCGAGAAGGAGCTCGAGAACCTCGGCGGCAAGGACGGCCAATCCGACGAGCTGAAGGAAAAGATCGGCAAGGCCGGCATGCCTCCCGAGGCGAAGGAGAAGGCGATGAAGGAATACGACCGCCTGAAGGCGATGCCGTCGTTCAGTCCGGAAATCTCGTACTTGCGCACGTACCTCGAATGGCTGTGCGACCTTCCGTGGAACGTGAAGGACGATTCCGTCATCGACATCGTCGAGTCCAAGAAGATCCTCGATCGCGACCATTACGGCCTCGACAAGGTGAAGGAACGCATCCTCGAATACCTCGCGGTGCAGAAGCTCGTCGGCAAGATCCGCGGACCGATCCTCTGCTTCGTCGGGCCGCCGGGCACGGGCAAGACCTCGCTCGGCAAGTCGATCGCCAAGGCGCTCGGGCGGAAGTTCTTCCGCATGAGCCTCGGCGGCGTCCGCGACGAGGCGGAGATCCGCGGGCATCGGCGCACCTACGTCGGCGCGCTC